>NZ_NFLM01000002.1 GCF_002160915.1 Faecalibacterium sp. An121 | reverse complement strand
CCACGGGGGTGGGCAGGGTGGGCAGGCCGGGATAGAATTTGTTGGGCGCGTCGGAGGTCTGGGCGAAGATGCAGGCCAGGCAGGCTGCAAAACCAGCCAGACGGCCGGCAGACAGGTCGTTGCCGGTGGTGATCAGGCAGCCGGAAATGCCCAGGGCGATGATGTAGCGGATGGACACGTTCTTCAGCAGGTTGATGATGTTGGTCGGGCCGAAGAAGTTGGGGTGGATGATGCCGACGATGAGGGAGACCAGCACCATCAGCACGATGATAGCATTGTTGCCCAGCCAGCTTTTAAAGATCTGGCCGGTGGATTTCTTGGTAGCTTCCACGATTAGACTGCCTCCTTATTCACTGATTGGCCGCAGCCTTTTCGGGTGCGGTCTCAAACTGAGTGGCCAGGGCCATGATGTTCTCCTGGGTGGCGTCCTTGCCGTCGATGAAGCCGGTGATGCGGCCGTCACACATGACCATCACCCGGTTGGACATACCGATGATCTCGCTCATTTCGGAGGAGATCATGATGATGCTCTTGCCGGCTTTGGCCAGTTCGGCAATGATGCAGTAGATCTCATACTTGGCGCCGACGTCGATGCCGCGGGTGGGCTCGTCCAGGATCAGGATGTCGGGGTTGTTGGCCAGCCACCGGGCGATCAGGACCTTCTGCTGGTTGCCGCCCGACAGGCTCTTGATCTGGGTCTTGGGGCTGGGCACCTTGATGGCCATTTTTTCCTTGTTGGACTGCACCAGATCCAGGATCTTCTTGTTGTCCAGCATGATGGGGCCTTTGCGAAGGTCGTCCAGGGAGGCGATGGAGATATTGTCGGCAACGCTGAGCACGCCCATGATGCCGGTGGCGCGGCGGTCCTCGGTCAGCAGGGCCAGGCTCTTGGCGATGGCGTCCCGAGGCTGCTTGATGTGCACTTCCTGGCCTTTGATCCAGACTTTGCCCGCCGTATGGGCGCGCAGGCCGAAAATGCCTTCCATCAGCTCGGTGCGCTGTGCGCCCACCAGGCCGGCCACGCCAAGGATCTCGCCCTTGTGCAGCTCAAAGTTGCAGTGGCGGAAACTGCGGGGATGGATGGAGGTGAAGTCCTCCACCTTGAGGACCACGTCGCTGGAGGGATGGTTCTCCAGCGGGGGATACTGGTTGGAAAGTTCGCGGCCCACCATCTTGGCGATGATCTCCTCTTTGGTGATGGTGGACACGTCCCACTTGCCGATGTACTGGCCGTCGCGCATGATGGTCACTTCGTCCGCGATCACCTTGATCTCGTCCATCTTGTGGCTGATGTACACCAGCGCCACGCCCTGGCTCTTGAGCTCCCGCATGATGCGGAACAGGGATTCCACCTCATTGGAGGTCAAAGAGGAGGTGGGCTCGTCCAGGATCAGGACCTTGCAGTTGGCCGAGACCGCCTTGGCGATCTCCACCATCTGCATCTGCGCGATGCTCAGGCTGCCAAGCTTGGCCCGGGGATTGATGTCCAGCTTGAGCTTTTTCAGCAGCTCCTCGGTGTCCTTGTACATTTTGGGGTGATCCACCGTGACGATGGGCCCGAAGCGTTTGGTGGGATAACGGCCCAGCCAGATATTCTCTGCAACGGTGCGGGCCGGGATGGGCTGCAATTCCTGGTGCACCATGGCGATGCCCCGGTTCAGTGCGTCCAGCGGGGTGGGGATGGTGACCTTCTGCCCTTCGTACTCGATCTCGCCTTCGTCCATCTTGTAAATGCCGAACATACATTTCATCAGGGTGGACTTGCCGGCGCCGTTCTCGCCCATCAGGGCCATGACCGCGCCGGGGCGGAGCTCAAGCCGGGCATGGTCCAGAGCTTTGACGCCGGGGAAGACCTTGACGACGTCTCGCATGACCAGACGGTACTCTGCCATTCCGTAGAGCCTCCTTTTCTGCTAAAATAACACAACACACAACAAAGAGGGCGTGCGCGAGAAGCAGCCGCTTCCACGCACGCACCTCCCATTCCTTATCAGCGGTTCCGTTCAGACGGCACGCTCATCAGAGATACTCTGCGGCGTTCTCCGCGGTGACCTTGACGTAGTCGACCCAGTAGTACTGCTCCACGGGCTCGCCTTCCACATACATACGGGTGGCCTCGGTGGCGGCGGTGGCCTGGCCCACATCGTCGTTCAGGACGGTACCGGTCATGCGGCCGTCGATGACAGCCTGCACAGCCTCTGCCAGAGCGTCAACACCCACCAGGTAGATGTCGGTGCCCACGGTGCGGCCGGCCTGCTCGATGGACTGCAGGGCGCCCAGAGCCATGGCGTCGTTGTTGCAGAAGACCACTTCGATCTGGTCGCCGTACTGTGCCAGAGCGTTGGCCACGTCCTGCTGGGCCAGGGTCTGGTCCCAGTTGTCCAGGTACTCGTACAGGCAGTTGACGGTCTTGCCGGCGTCTTCCAGAGCCTTGATGGAGTACTCGGTGCGGTACTGGGCGTCGATGTTCTCGGGGTCGCCCTTGCACATGATGTAAGTAATGGTGCCGTCGCCGTTGATATCGCCCTCGGTATCGGTGGCGAGGATCAGCTCGCCCTGGTAGGTGCCGGACTGGCGGGCGTCAGCGCCCACGTAGCAGCACTTGTCGGGATAGCTGTCCAGCACGCTCTTGTCGGGCTCGCGGTTGATGAAGACGATGGGGATGTTGGAAGGCGAGATGGTGTCCACGATGGTCTGGGCCGAGGTGGTCTGCACCGGGTTGATGATCAGGACGTCCACGCCCTGCTGCAGGAAGGTGCTGATCTGCTCGGTCTGGGTGTTCTGGTCGTTCTTGCCGTCCATGATGGTGACGCTGTAGCCCAGCTCGCCCAGATACTCCTCCAGGTCTGCACGGTACAGGGTCATGAAGTTGTCGGCGAACTGGTAGATGCACACGCCGATGTCGGCGCTGCCGGAAGCTGCGGCGGCCGAGGAAGCCGTGGAAGCAGCAGAGGAAGCAACAGAAGTCGCGGTGGAAGCAACGGAGCTGGAATCACCGCCGCCGCAGGCTGTCAGGGCAGCAGTCGCGCCGACAACGGCAGATGCCTTCAGAAAGTCGCGGCGAGAAATCATTTTCATAATAGCATTCTCCTTCATCAAATACACTCGTTTCGGGCAGGCCCCCCACACGCTAAGGGACAAGCCCTGTACTGAATCTATTATACATTTGGTCTGAAACTGTGTGCAATAGTAAAAACAGACAAGGTTATATTAAAAATTTTGTGCCAGTTGTACAACAAAAACAAGGTAAGCTTGTACTTTTTACCATAAACGGCACAAAATTGCATGTACAAGCATCATATGTACAAAAGTTTCGCTTTGGGACGATTTTCTCCGGCGGCCCGCCGGCCTGCTTGTCTGGAAAACAAGCGGGATTTCACACAGGGAACGGCCATGTGGTTTTGCACTATTTACATGGAGTATTGTTGTTTTTGGCAAACTGAGGTAAATTGCTAAAGTTTCGCGCTGCTCCCGCCTGCCGCCCGCGCAACAAAAACAGCGCATGGAGTTTTCCATGCGCTGCCTTTAGGGGTTAAGATTGTGCCGGCACCACGGCGGCGGTCCGTCCGCCCCGGCGCTGGCGGGCGGCAGGTTTTTCCTGCTGCTCCCGGGGGGCCAGAGTGGGGGCCGGCGGGGTGGCGCTGCCGGGCCTGTCGTTCCGGGCGGCGGACTGGCTGCGGGCCTTTTCGGTCATGATCAGCATTTGCAGCCGGTTTTCCAGGTTGGCAAAGCTGACGTCGGGATCGTAGTCCAGGGGCAGGATCTGGGCGTCGGGATACATCTCCTTGAGGCGCTTGGCCACGCCGCGGCCCACCACATGGTTGGGCAGGCAGCCAAAGGGCTGGAGGATGATGAAGTTGCGGCAGCCCTCTTTGGCGTGGTGGAGGATCTCGGCGGGGATCAGCACACCTTCGCCCGCGTCGAAGGTGTGGTGGATGATGGGGTCGCTGGCCCGCACGATGTCCTGCATCCGGGCAGCCCTGTGGTACAGCGGATGCTGCTTGGCGATGGAATCGGTCAGGGCGTGGGCCGCGTTGAACACCTCGTCGGCGGTGCGGTACCACAGCTTTTCGCCCAGGGGCTTGGAGATGCGGTACTCTTTGATCTGGGAATCCATATAGAAATAGGTCTTGCGGATGACGTCGGTCATGCGGGCCTCGATGATCTCGAAGCCGTTGGATTCCAGGTATTTTTCGATGTCGTGGTTGGCTCCGGGGTGGAAGTTGAGCAGGTACTCGCCCACGATCAGGACGGTGGGGCGGGGCCGGCTGCGGTCGTACTCCACCTCTTTCATCAGCCGGATGGCCTGTTCAAAGCCCTTTTTCAGGCCGGGGATGCCGCGGCGGGTCATCCCGTCCACAATGGCGTCCATCCCGGCCTCAAAGGCCCGGTCGGCGGCGCCGGGGACCCTTTCATAGGGGCGGATCTTCCGCAGCAGCTCCTCCATCACGTCGATCATGGGGAGGGAGAAGGCCAGGTTGACCGAGGACACCAGGTTCATCTTGAAGCCGGGGTGCATATTGTGGCTGTCCTTGTCGTCGTTGGTCAGGATGGGCACGTCGGCATAGCCTGCGTCATCCAGGGCCTTGCGCAGCAGGGCGCTGTAATGGGTCAGGCGGCAGTCGCCGATGTACTTGGCCATAGCCACCGCCACTTCGCTGTTGTCGTACTGCCCGCTGCGCAGGGCGGCCAGGGCCTCGCCAATGACGATCTGGGCGGGGAAGCAGATGTCGTTGTGGACGTACTGCTTGCCCAGGCGGATGGCCTCCTCCCGGCCCACGGCCAGGGGCACCGCCCGAAGGCGCTGGGCCGCAAAAGCCGCCGACATCACCCGGCAGAAGGCGTGGGAGGTGTTGGGAACCAGGACCACGCGGTCCTTCTTGTCCTGCCGGGTGAACTTGACCGGGTAGGGGTCGGGCAGCTGGCGGACCGGATGGCGGATGCCACGGGCCCGGCGGATGACCGCCGTCTCCACAAAGGACCGCACCCGGATGCGCAGGGAGCCCTGGGCGTCGCTCTCGTCCAGCTTGAGGATCAGGGGACTCTTGCCCGAGATCTCGTGCATCATGCGGGTGATCTCATCGGAGAGGTAGGCGTCATGGCCGCAGCCAAAGCTGACGATCTGCACATACTCCAGGCACTCATCCTGGGCGGCCAGCACCGCCGATGCAAGCATCCGGGCGTGGTAGTTGTTGACGATGTCCAGGCGGCTGCGGCTCAGGTCCACCTTGTTCACATCGGGCAGGGAATCGTTGGTCAGCACCGGGATGCCCAGGTTGACGAACAGCTCGGGCAGGGCGTGGTTGACCAGCTCGTCGTTCTGGTAGGGACGGCTGGCCAGCACCACCGCGTAGCGGTTTTCCTGATGGCAGTGGTGCAGCACCGCCTGGCCCGCCGCCTTGAGCTGGGTCGAGAAGCTGGCCTGGGCCGCGTCGCCGGCGGCAATGGCCCGGCCGGTCAGCTCCCGGCTGATCCCGAAGGCGGCGGCCATATAGTCGGCCAGCTGGCGGTCCCGGTCGGCGTGGTGGTGCCAGTGGAACAGGGGCGCGTCAAAGGGGATGCCCCAGCGGCGCTGGGGATCGTCCGAATTGCGGATGACGATGGGATACCCCTTGACCACCGCGCACATGGACTCGCTGGTGGAAGCGGTGCCCTCGGGCTGGACGGTGGTGATGGTGGGCATGAAGATGCGGTCCACCTTCTTTTTGGCCAGATCGCGCAGGTGGCCGTGGACCAGCTTGGCGGGGAAACAGACGGTGTCCGAAGTGACGGCGGACAGACCTTCCTCATACATGGGGCGGGTGCTCTTGCCCGACAGCTGGATGCGGAATCCCAGGCTGCGCCAGAAGGCGTTCCAGAAGGGCATGGTCTCCCAGAAGGACAGCACCCGGGGGATGCCGATGGTGACGCCCCGGTCGGGGGCCAGGATGGGTGCGTCGTAGTCGGCAAAGAGCAGCTTTTCCCGCACGGCGAACAGGTTGGGGATCCGCTGCATGGACTGATTGGCCTGGCGCACCTTGTCCTGGACGGCCTTGTCTTTGGGGTCTCCCAGGATCTCGCCCCGCTCACACCGGTTGCCGGTGACAAAGCTCTCGCCCCCCGGAAAACGGATGACGGTGCGGCTGCAGTGGTTCTGGCAGAAGGGGCAGGGCTCGTTCTGGCTCTGGGTATAGGTAAAGGCGTCCAGCGCCGCAAAGCCGATGAAATGGCTGGCGGGGAAGCCGCTGGCCTCGGCCTGGCGCTTGGTCAGCAGGGCGGCGCCGATGGCGCCCATCTCGCCGGGATAGGGGGCCCGGGTGACGGTGCGGCCCAGATACTGCTCCAGGGCCCGCAGCACCGCGTCGTTTTTAAAGGTGCCGCCCTGCACCACGATGCGGCTGCCCAGCACGTCGGTGTTGGGGATGCGCACTACCTTGGTGAAAACGTTTTTGATGATCGAGCGGCACAGCCCCGCCATGATGTCGTCGGGGGTGCGGCCGTTCTTCTGTTCGGTGATGATGCTGCTGTTCATAAAGACGGTGCAGCGGCTGCCCAGCTCGGCGGGGGTGGAGGCCCGGAACGCCGCATCGGCAATGCCGTCCACCGGGATGCCCAGGGAGGCGGCGAACTCCTCCAGAAAGGAGCCGCACCCCGAGGAGCAGGCCTCGTTCAGCAGCATATTGGTGACCACGCCGTCCTGGATCCAGATGGCCTTCATGTCCTGGCCGCCGATGTCCAGCAGGAAGGTGACGTCGGGTACATAGTGGCAGGCGGCTGCGGCGTGGGCCACCGTCTCCACCGTGTGGTAGTCGCCCCCAAACGCCTTGCTCAGCATCACCTCGCCGTAGCCGGTGGTGCCCAGGCCCAGCACCTCCAGCGTGACGCCCTGGAGGGCGTATTTCCGGTGCAGCTGCTGCAGGCCGTGGCGGATCACCTCGATGGGGTCGCCCCGGTTGTTGGCGTAAAAGCGGTCCACCACCTGCTCGTTTTCGTCCAGCAGGACCAGCTTGCCGGTGGTGCTGCCGGCGTCCACGCCGATGTAGACCCGCAGGGTGTCCCCGGCCTTGACCTGAGGAGCCGCCAGCTCGGGCAGGGTATGGCTGGCCTGCCATTCCTGCCGCTCGGCGTCGGTGGCAAAGTACCGCTCAGCGGTGTGCTGTTCGGCGGCGGGAGGCGCGGCGGACAGCCGCTCCAGAGCCTCCTCGGGGGTGATGGGCGCCGCCCGGCCCACCGGCAGGGGATACAGTTCCTCCATGGCCAGCGCGGCGCCCAGGGCCACGATGGTGTCGGCGTTGTCGGGGCGGATGATCTGGTCCTGGGACAGGCCCAGCCGCTGGGCGAATACCTGCACCAGGGTGGGATTGTAGGTCAGGGGGCCGCCCTCAAAGATGACCGGCGGGGTCATCTCCAGGCCCTGGGCCAGGCCGCCGATGGTCTGCTTGGCGATGGCGTGGAAAGCCGACAGGGCGATGTCGGCCCGGCTGGCGCCCTGGTTGAGGAGGGTCTGGATGTCGGTCTTGGCAAAGACGCCGCACCGGCCCGAGATGCTGTACACCTGCCGGCCCTGGGCCGCCAGGGCCTCGAACTGGTCCGAGGGCACCCGCAGCAGGGCGGCGATCTCGTCGATGAACGCGCCGGTGCCGCCGGCGCAGCTGCCGTTCATCCGCATATCCGAGGTGGTGAGGGTGCCGTCCTCCTCCTGGCGGAAAAAGATGACTTTGGCGTCCTGGCCGCCCAGCTCGACGGCGGTGCGGGCGGCGGGGTAGAGGGCGCGGACGGCGGCGCCGTTGGCCACCACTTCCTGCACATAGCATACGCCCATCTGGTCGGCCAGGGGGCGTCCGCCCGAGCCGCATACCGCGATCCGCATGGGCCTGCCTGCAAATTTGGCGCAGATGGCGTCCAGCAGGCTGCACAGGGTGCGGCGCTGCTCGGCGTGGTGGCGCTGGTAGCGGCGGAACAGGGTCCGGCCGGTGACACGGTCGGTCAAAACGGCCTTGACGGTGGTGGAGCCGACGTCCAGGCCAAGGGTCAAACGTTCTAACAATTCTTTCATTGTATTACCATCTTATGTCGTGCTGTTTGTGTGGATCGGGCGCAGGGACGTGAAAGTCCCTGTATCGTTCGATATCACACAGAATACCACGGCAATGTGAACATTTCAACAATTTGAGGCAAGTTTTGCGCTTTTTTGTAGCATTGCTCAGAATTCTTGCGGATCTTAAAATGCTTTTTGGACTGGATGCGGCAAATGCGCCAAAATTTTACACGGGGCACCAGGTTTTTACATTTGCCGCCCAAACAGGCTCCGTTTTTTTACCAAAGCTTTGCGCGAATATGGTTTCGCCCCGGCGGGGCCTTGAGTACAATAAAACCGTCCCACACAGAGCAAGCAAAGGCCCGCCGGACGGGCCGGGGCGCGCCGCAAGACGCGCCGGATGATAGATTGGGTACCGTAGAGAGAAAGGAATTATGGTTATGAAAAACGCTAAGCTTTCCCGCCGCAGCTTTCTGAAGGCCGGCGCCGCCGCTTCGGTGGCGGGCCTGGTGGCCGCCAACGCCGCAGCTGCTTCTGCCGCTGAGCCCAAGGCTGCCGCAGCCCAGGAGAACGGCCTGCTGGACGGCCTGTTCGGCGGCAAGACCCCCAAGTACATTTTCCTGTTCATCGGCGACGGCATGGGCCTGCCCCAGATCCAGTCCGCTTCCTTCTATAAGGGCACCGTCGAGAACAACGGCGCTGTGATCCCCGCTGAGCTGAGCTTCATGAAGTTCCCCTTCACCGGCAGCGTCACCACCTATGACTCCACCTCTTTCTGCCCCGACTCCGCTTCCACTGCCACCTCCATCGCTTCGGGCGAGAAGACCGAGTCCGGCGTCATCAACATGACCCCCTGGACCCGCGACGTCCCCTTTGAGACCATCGCGGAGAAGCTGCACAAGCAGAAGGGCTACAAGATCGGCGTTCTGTCCACCGTCAACATCGACCACGCCACCCCCGCTGCCTTCTACGCACACCAGGCCAAGCGCAGCAACTACTATGAGATCGGCCAGGAGCTGGCCAACAGCGGCTTTGAGTACTTTGCCGGCGGCGACTTCCAGAAGCCCCGCGGCGGCGCTGTCTCCAACTACGACATGGCCATCGCCAACGGCTACAACCTGGTGACCACCCAGGCCGGCGCTGAGGCCCTGAAGGCCGGCGCAGGCAAGACCCTCATCATTGCCGAGCACCGCGCCGACGCTGCCGCCATGAATTACAGCATCGACGCAGCCGCAGGCGAGTGGCAGCTGTCCGACTACGTCCGCAAGGGCATCGAGCTGCTGGACAACCCCACCGGCTTCTTCATGATGGCGGAGTCCGGCAAGATCGACTGGGCCTGCCACGCCAACGACACCGCTGCTTCCATCCACGACGTGCTGGAGATGAGCAACGCTGTGCAGGTGGCTGTGGACTTCTACAACCAGCACCCCAACGATACCCTGATCCTGGTCACCGCTGACCATGAGACCGGCGGTATGACCATCGGCTTCACCACCACCAACTACGACACCTATCTGACCAACCTGACCAAGCAGACCACCTCCTTCATCAAGTTCGATACCGACCACATCGACAAGCTGCGCGCTGTGGGCGCTTCCTTCGAGGAGGCCCTGACCGACGTCAAGAACTGCTTCGGCCTGATCACCGCCAACGATCCCGATGCGTCCAACCCCGAGTACGAGAACCTGATCCTGACCGACTACGAGCTGGATCAGCTGCGTGAGGCCTATGAGCGCAGCATGACCGTGGGCGCTTCCAGCCAGGACGAGATGAGCCAGCGCGACTACGAGCTGTACGGCACCTACCAGCCGTTCTCCGCCGCCCTGTGCCATGTGCTGAACCACAAGTCCGGCATGGACCACACCACCTGGTCCCACACCGGCGCCCCCGTCAACATCTACGCCATCGGCGCCGGCAGCGAGAAGTTCACCGGTGCGTTCGACAACACCGAGATCTTCCACAAGCTGGCGGAACTGACCAACGTGCAGTGATGCACTCTGCTCCTGAAAACACAAAACTCCTTCTTTACCTTCTTTAAAGCATAAGACAGCCCCCCGCCGGGGCACCGCGCGACACGGTGCAGGCGGGGGGCTTCTTTGTGCTGGTTAGACCTGGTGCCGGCGGATCCACTCGGCCACCGGCTGGGCGATGGCCTTGACGCTGCCCGGCTCAAAGGGGGTGCGCAGGCCGGCGGTGGCGCACAGCTCGGTGTAGCTGGCGGTGCCGCCGCGGCGGCACAGTTTGAGATACCGCTGCCAGGCGTCGGCGTGGTCGGCCTCGCTGAGCAGGAAGAACTGCAGGGCCGCCATGGTGGACAGGCAGTAGTCGATATAATAGAAGGGGCACTCGTAGATGTGCAGCTGCCGCTGCCAGCCCGCGCCCCGGCCGTAGAAGGGCAGGCCGTCGAAATCGATCCAGGGGCGGTATTTCTTTTCCAGGCGCAGCCATACGTCGTTGCGCTGGTCCGGCGTCAGGTTGGGGTGCTGGTACATGATGTGCTGGAACTCGTCCACCTCGCAGCCATAGGAAAGGAAGATCAGGCTCTCCTCGGCGTGGGTCAGGGCGTATTTGGGAGTGTCGGCCCCGAACAGCAGCGAATGCCAGGGCGCAGTGAGGAACTCCATGGCCATCGAGTGGATCTCAGCGCTCTCCATGCTGGGGCACTTCAGATCCTCGGGAATGGATGCATCCCGGGCGGCGATATAGCCCTCAAAGGCGTGGCCGGCCTCGTGGGTCAGCACGTCCACATCCCCGGCGGTGTCGTTCCAGTTGGCAAAGATGAAGGGTGCTTTGTAGTCGGGCAGGATGGTCATATAGCCGCCATTGGCCTTGCCCGGGCGGCTGAGCACGTCGAACAGCTCGTTGTCCTGCATGAAGTCGATGAATTCGGCGGTCTCGCTGCTCAGCTCGTGGTACATGGTGCGGGCGGCGTCCATCCGCACCTGATACCCCTTCACCGGCACCGGGTTGCCGTCGGGGAAGGCCACGTTCAGGTCGGCAAAGGTGGGATGCTGGATGCCGGCCCGCTGGGCCCGGCGGGCTACCACCTCGGCCAGCAGGGGCACCACGTCCTGCGCCACCTGGTCCCGGAAGGCGCGGATCTCCTCGGGGCCGTAGCCGATGCGGTTCATCCGGGCGTAGGACAGCTGGCTGTAGTCGGCGTAGCCCAGGACGGCAGCCTGCTGATTGAGGTTTTGGACGGTGCGCTCGTACAGCTCGTCGAACTCGACGCGGTGTGCGTCAAAGTAGCCCGCTTCGGCCTCAAAGGCGGCGCGGCGGACCGAGGCGTCCAGACTCTGCTTGTAGGGGCCCAGCTGGGGGATGGTCAGCTCCTTGCCGTCCAGCTGCACCAGGGCGCCGCCGTACAGACGCTGGTACAGGCTGGAGATGGTGTTGGCCTCCTGCTGCAGGGCGGTGACCCGGCTGTCCACCGACAGCACCGCGTTGCGCATACCGGGCACACAGGTGGAGCCGTAGGCCCGGGTCAGGGCGTCCAGATGGGGATTGGCCAGGATGGCCCGATAGATCTCGGTGACGGCGTTGGAGACGGCGGGGCTGTTGGTGTCGAAAAAGTCCTGCTCGGCCTGCCAATAAGGGTCCCGGGTGTCGCAGGTGTAATGGATATTGGCCAGGTTGGCGGCCGTGGAAAAGCCCGCCAGGGCGGCGCTTTGGTCGTAGTACAGCTTGACCAGGGCATCACCGGTGGAGGCGGCTGCGGCGTCAGCGGCAAACCGGGCGCACTGGGCCAGGATGGCGTCGATGTCGGGGCGTGCATAGGGCATTTCGCTGAACTTCATAGGGTGTGATTCTCCTTCCTGTTCCTATCTGCAATAGGATTCCTGATAATAGCTCTAGCATACCACGGAACTGTGAAAAAGGGAAGGGAAAACAAAAAGCCCCCGCCGAAGCGGGGACCGGAAGTTACAGGGTGCTCAGAATATACTGGAGCTCGGGACGCAAGGTGTGGTGCCAAGTCAACGCGACGGCAAAATACGAGCCGTCGAAGGTTTCGACCATGGCAATGCAGCCCTCGGCCTTCTCGCGGAAGAAAGCCGGGGGCTGTTTGCAGATTTAGGAAGCGATGAAACGGTTTAGTAGTGCAGGCCGTCGGCGGTCAGGGCCTCCAGGACCGGCAGCATGGCGGCGCATTCCGCCCGGGCGGCGGGAAGGTCCATGTCGCGGTAGTTGCCGCACTCCACTTCGCTGGCGCCGGGGATGGGCCCCTCATACGAGGCCATAAAGCGGAAGGAGTCCACCGTGAGCGCGAGGGCCTGGGCAGGGGACAGCCCGCGCGTCAGCAGGTAAAAACCGGTGCGGCAGCCCATCGGCCCCACATACACCACGCCCTGGCTGTACGAACTGTTGCGGGCGTAGGTGGCAAACAGATGCTCGATGGTGTGGGCTGCCCCGGTGGACAGGTAGTCCCCTTGGTTGGGGCGCTTCATCCGGATATCCCAGGTCAGTACGTCGCCGTCCTGCCGGGAAAGGTACATACCGGGCATCAGTTTGGTGTGGTCCACGCAAAAGCTGGCGATCCGCTCCATACCCGCGCCCCCTTACACCTGGCTCTGCAGGGACTGGACGCTGCCGTGAGCGCAGTCCACCGCAATGTCCAGGCCGTCGCGGATGTGGCTGGTGGCGCCCTGTGCGCCCACGATGGCGGGCTTGAGCAGGGCTTTGGCCACAATGGCCGCATGGCTGTTGAGGCCGGGCTCCTCTACCACCAGGGCGGCGGCGTCGCGGATGTAGGGGGTCATATCGTTGTTGGTGAAGGGCAGCACCAGGATCATGCCGGGCTTGAAGCGGGCCTTGATCTCGTCCAGGGTGTGGCAGACGCAGGCTTTGCCGGTGGCGCTGGCGTTGTCGCTGTCCTCGCGGCCCACGCCCACGCCGGAGGCCAGGCAGTTGCCCACCATGTGGATCTTGACCATGTTGGTGGTGCCGCTGACGCCCACCGGCACGCCGGCGGTGACGACGGCCAGCTCGCCGTTGTGGATGTAGCCGTACTTCTCAGCCAGGCCGGTGGAGACCTCGATCAGTTCGTCGGTGCTGTGGGCCAGAGGCATCAGCAGCGGGGTGATGCCCCAGGAAAGGGACAGCTGGCGCTGCACCTGGGGCCGCATCACAAAGGCAATGATGGGCTGGTCGGGACGGTATTTGCTCAGCAGGCGGGCGGTGTTGCCCGACTCGGACACGGTGACGATGGCCGATGCATTGACGTCCTGTGCGGTGAGGCAGGCGGCGTGGGCGGTGGCGTCGCTGACCGAAGTGGTGCCGCTGATCTTCATCCGGCCCAGACGGTGCACCTGGTAGTGGGCGTCGGCCTCGGTGCGCTCGGCGATCTGGGACATGGTGCGGAGGGCCTCCACCGGATAGGCGCCGGCGGCCGTCTCGCCCGACAGCATGATGGCCGAAGTGCCGTCGTAGATGGCGTTGGCCACGTCCGAGATCTCGGCACGGGTGGGACGGGGGTTGTTGATCATGCTGTCCAGCATCTGGGTGGCGGTGACGATGGGCTTGCCGAAGGAGTAGGAGCGGTCGATGATGGACTTCTGGATGCTGGGCAGCTCGGAGAAGTCGATCTCCACGCCCAGATCGCCGCGGGCCACCATCACCGCATCGGCGGCCGCCAGGATGCTGTCGATGTTCTCGACGCCTTCGGGATTCTCGATCTTGGCGATGATGCGGATCTTGGAGTCGTACATATTCAGCAGGTTGCGGATCTCATACACGTCCTGTGCGGTGCGCACAAAGGAGGCCGCGATGAAATCGAAGCCCTGCTCGATGCCGAAGATGATGTCATCCCGGTCGCGCTGGCTCATATAGGGCATGGACAGGTGGACGCCGGGAACGTTGACGCCCTTCTTGTTCTTGATCTTGCCGCTGTTCAGCACGGTGCAGACAATGTCGGTGTCGGACACGTCCCGGATGGACAGCTGGATCAGACCGTCGTCCAGCATGATGGTGCCGCCGGGGGCCACATCGTGGGGCAGGTCCTTGTAGGTGATGGAGACGATCTCGTTGGTGCCCTCCACCTCGCGGGTGGTCAGAGTGAAGGTCTGGCCTTCCTCCAGGACCTCCGAGCCGTTCTTGAACTCCTTGAGGCGGATCTCGGGGCCCTTGGTATCCAGCAGGGCCGCCACAGGCTTGTCCAGCTCTTCCCGGATGGCCTTCAGGGCCTCAAAACGGCCCTTGTGCTCCTCGTGGGAGCCGTGCGAGAAATTGAAACGGGCCACGTTCATCCCGTTTTCCACCAGCGCCCGCAGCACGCCCTCCTTATCGGTGGAAGGGCCCAGGGTGCAGATGATCTTGGTTTTGCGCATTGCGATACCTCCTAGCAAACCGGTTGCTGTATGCTGTATGTATAAGGTTTTGCTTTGTTTCCATACATCCCTATTATAACGGGATGAATACAATTGGGCAAGCAATTTTTTGTAAAATATTGCCCGCCGTCCCAAAAGCCGCGCTGCCCTGCAAAATGGGCGCGGAAGGTGACCGGGCCTCTTTCTCTCCGGCGCAAAATATGGTACAATAGCAAAAAACATTGCATCATACGGCGGGCTGAGCGCCGGCAGGACCGGCCGCGCCGCCGCCCGCCGCAGAAAGGATGGATCAAGAATGGCAAAACGTGTATTCCTGATCGTTTTGGACAGCTTCGGCATCGGGGCTGAGCCGGACGCCGCCGCCTTCGGGGACGAGGGCACCAACACATTGGGGGCCATCGCCGGGCACCCCGCGTTCCATTGCCCCAACATGGGCAGGCTGGGCCTGTTCAACATCGACGGGGTGACGGTGGGGCAGAAGGACCCCGCGCCCCTGGGGGCATACGCCCGCCTGCAGGAGCAGAGCATGGGCAAGGATACCACCATCGGTCACTGGGAGATCGCCGGCGTGGTCAGCCCGGAGCCTCTGCCCACCTTCCCGGACGGATTCCCCCCCGAGCTGATCGCCGATTTTGAGGCAAAGACCGGCTACAAGGTGCTGTGCAACAAGCCCTATTCGGGCACCGAAGTGCTGAAGGACTACGGCGAGCAGGCGATGGCCCAGAACGCCCTGATCGTCTACACCAGCGCCGACAGCGTGTTCCAGGTGGCGGCCAACGAAGCGCTGGTGCCGGTGCCCGAGCTGTACCGCATCTGCGAGACGGCCCGCCGGATGCTCACCGGCAAGTACGGGGTGGGCCGGGTCATTGCACGGCCCTTTGTGGGGGACTGCGCCGCAAACTTCAAGCGGACCACCAACCGTCACGACCTCAGCCTCAAGCCCCCCCGGGACACCATGCTGGACCTGATCCGGAAGGCGGGCCTGGACGTCATCTCGGTGGGCAAGATCTACGATATCTTTGACGGCCAGGGTCTGACCGAGAAGATCAAGACCACCGGCAACACCAACGGCATCGCCTTCACCCAGGCTTTGCAGACCCGGGATTTTGAGGGTCTGGCCTTCATCAACCTGGTGGATTTCGATATGCTGTACGGTCACCGGCGCGACGTGGCCGGCTATGCTGCCGCCGCCACCGAGTTCGACCGCTTCCTGGAGGGCTTTCTGCCCGGTATGCGGGAGGATGATATCCTGATGGTCACGGCCGATCACGGCTGCGACCCCTCCTACACCAAGACCACCGACCACACCCGGGAGTATGTGCCCTGGCTGGTGTATGGCAAGCACGTCCGCCCCGGCGCCGATCTGGGCACCCGGATGTGCTTTGGCACCATCGCCAAGACCATCTGCGCCTATCTGGACGTAGACGCCTCCACCCTGGACGGCCAGAGCGCCTGGGACGAGATCCGCTGCTGAGAACCGCAAAATGCCCCCGCCTTTCTTCTGAGAAGGGCGGGGGCGTTTTATTTTAGGATCGGCTTATTTCTTGGAGGGGTAGAGGTCGGGGTGATACTGCTGGCAGGTGCACTTTTTCCACTTCAGGCCGCTGCCGCAGGGGCAGGGATCGTTGCGGCCGATCTTGCCCACCCGAACGGGCTTGTTGGCGGCGCCTGCCACCTGGCCCGCAGCGGCTGCCTTGGCGCCGGCGCTCTGGCCGGTCATCTTCTGGCGCAGGGCCGCCACGTCGGCAGAGCTGGGGTTGGCCGACGGGATGGGCGCCCGGGCCGGTGCAGGCTGGGCCTGCGCAGCCGGTGCGGCTGCCTGAGGGGCGGGAGCGGGCCGGGCGGCCGGAGCCTGGGCAGGCTGCTGGCCGGGCTGCACCGGGCGGACCTCGATCATCAGCAGCATCTTGACGGTGTCCTCACGGATGGAGTCCACCATCTGGTCGAACATATCGAAGCCCTCGATGCGGTATTCCACCACAGGGTCCTTCTGGCCGTAGCTGCGCAGCGAAATGCCCTTGCGCAGCTGGTCCATGTTGTCGATGTGGTCCATCCAGTAGCGGTCCACGCAGCGCAGCAGGCAGATGCGCTCCAGCTCCCGCATGAGGGGGGCGCCGTAGCGGGCTTCCTTGTCGGCAAGCA
The DNA here is from genome assembly GCF_002160915.1 of Faecalibacterium sp. An121. Taxonomy (GTDB): domain Bacteria; phylum Bacillota; class Clostridia; order Oscillospirales; family Ruminococcaceae; genus Faecalibacterium; species Faecalibacterium avium. Next base: position 186,792 of record NZ_NFLM01000002.1, on the reverse strand, counting down.
CCTTCATCCCGCGGTCGTACAGGCTGTCGGCCACTTCCTGCTGGGTCAGCCCGGCGCGCTGCTCGTCGGTATACTGGAAGTCGTTCTCGGTGGCCAGCCAGCCGTTGTAGTGGCGGCGCAGGGCGGCGAAGTCCCAGGTATCCTTGTCCTCGCCGGCCAGGAACAGCGCGCAGCTGCTGTCCACGTTGTCCCGCAGCATCTTGTGGATGTCGGCGCTCACGTCCTCGCCGTCCAGCACCTTGTGGCGCTGGCCATAGATGATCTCGCGCTGCTGGTTCATGACGTCGTCGTACCGCAGCACGTTTTTGCGGATCTCGAAGTTGCGGCCCTCCAGCTTCTTCTGGGCGCTCTCGATGGTGGAGGTGATCATCCGGGTCTCGATGGGGGTATCCTCGTCCAGGCCCATGCTGTTCATCAGGTTCTGGACCCGCTCGCCTCCGAACAGGCGCATCAGGTCGTCCTCCAGGCTCAGGTAGAAGCGGGAGGCACCCGGGTCTCCCTGGCGGCCGGCGCGGCCCCGCAGCTGGTTGTCGATGCGGCGGCTTTCGTGGCGCTCGGTGCCGATGATGAACAGGCCGCCTGCGGCCCGTACTTCCTCGGCCTCGCTGGCGATCTCCTCCTTGTACTGGCGGTACAGCTGGTCAAAGCGGGCCCGGGCCGCCAGGATGTTGGCGTCGGTGGTCTCGCTGTGGCCGTCCGCCTCGATCAGCAGATCCTCCACCTGCTCGGGCAGGGCGTCCTGGGGTGCTTCGGGGTTGAGCAGTTTTTCACAGAACTGCTCCTTGCGCATCTGGGCCTTGGCCATGAACTCGGCGTTGCCGCCCAGCATGATGTCGGTGCCGCGGCCTGCCATGTTGGTGGCGATGGTGATGGCGCCCTTCTTGCCGGCCTGGGCCACGATCTCGGCCTCGCGCTCGTGGTTCTTGGCGTTCAGGACGTTGAAGTCCCGGGTGCGCTTCTGGAGCATCTTGGCCAGGATCTCGCTCTTTTCCACGCTGACCGTGCCCACCAGCACCGGCTGGCCCTTGGCATGGCACTCCATCACCTGGTCGATGACGGCGCGGTACTTGCCCGCCACAGTGGAGTAGACCACATCGGGGTAGTCCTTGCGGATGTTGGGCCTGTTGGTGGGCACCGTGACGATGTTCAGGCCGTAGATCTCGGTGAACTCGGTGGCCTCGGTGCGGGCTGTACCGGTCATGCCGGACAGCTTTTTGTACATACGGAAGTAGTTCTGGAAGGTGATGGTGGCCAGGGTCTTGCTCTCGGAGGCGATGTGGACGCCTTCCTTGGCCTCGATGGCCTGGTGCAGGCCCTCATTGTAGCGGCGTCCGATCATCAGACGGCCGGTGAACTCGTCCACGATGATGACCTCGCCGTCCTTGACCACATAGTCGATGTCCTTTTTCATGACGCCGTGCGCCTTGATGGCCTGCTCGATGTGGTGCACCAGGGTCATGTTCTCGGCGGCGGCCAGGTTCTCCACCTTGAAATATTCCTCCGCCTTGCGGATGCCGCTGGCGGTCAGGGTGGCGGTCTTGTGCTTTTCGTCCACCACATAGTCGCCGTCGGCCTGGTCGTCAGCCTCCTCTTTGCTCTCCAGCTCCACCACCACGCTCTTGCGCAGCGAACGGACGAACTGGTCCACCTGGGTGTAGAGGGAGGAGGAGTCCTCCCCGCGGCCCGAGATGATCAGGGGGGTGCGGGCCTCGTCGATGAGGATGGAGTCCACCTCGTCCACGATGGCGTAGGCATGACCGCGCTGGACCATGTTGGCCTTGTAGGTCACCATGTTGTCGCGCAGGTAGTCGAAACCGAACTCGTTGTTGGTGCCGTAGGTGATATCGGCGTTGTAGGCCTTGCGGCGGGCGGCGCCGTCCAGGCCGGGGACGATCAGGCCCACCGTCAGCCCCAGCCAGCGGTACAGCTTGCCCATCCACTCGCTGTCGCGCTTGGCCAGGTAGTCGTTGACGGTGACCACGTGCACCCCTTCGCCGCTGAGGGCGTTCAGGTAGGCGGGCAGGGTGGCCACCAGGGTCTTGCCCTCGCCGGTCTGCATCTCGGCGATGTTGGCGCGGTGCAGGGCGATGCCGCCGGTGATCTGCACCGGGAAGTGCTTCATGCCCAACACCCGCCAGGCGGCCTCGCGGCAGACCGCAAAGGCGTCGGGCAGGATGTCGTCCAGCGTCTCGCCCTTGGCCAGCCGCTCTTTCAGGGCGGGGGTCTGGGCTTGCAGCTCGCCGTCGGACATGGCTGCGTAGGTGGGCTCCAGGTCAAGGACCTTCTTGGTGATGGGGTTGATCTTCTTCAACTCCCGGTCCGAGAAAGTGCCAAAGATTTTTTCTACCAGGGACATAGTTTCACCTCAAAATACAGGATGGTCTGTCTATCAAAAAGCAGTGATGCTGAAAGCAGGATCAGCCGGGCCGCAGCCCGGGCACGCCGCCTCTATGATACACCAAAGCGGGAAGGGGTGTCAAACATTTGGGGCGGTTTCAGGTAAAATTTCTGTGAACAGAGCAAAAATGCCGCCCTGTGCGGCCCAAAGCCGGGGCACAAGGCGGCAGAAAACGCGATCACAGAAGCCCGGGCAGCTGTTCCAGGCTGTCGATCAGCTGGCAGCCTGTGGCGGCCAGACGGGCGCGGCTCTGGTGGCCGCCGGTGTAGAGGATGCAGCGCACCCCCATGGCCCGGGCGGTCTCGGCGTCGTGGTCGGTGTCCCCCACCATGACGCAGCGGGCGGGGTCGGCCCCGCTGCCTGCCAGATACTGCCGCCCCAGGTCCACCTTGCCGGCGCCGTAGATGTCCTTCAGCCCCAGCATCTCCTGGAACAGCCCGCCGATGCCCCGATGGCCGGCCTGCTGCACCAGATAATCCTGACGGGATACCGACAGGATGGCCTGCCGGATACCCCGGCCCGCCACCGTCTCGAGGGCGCGGGCCGCGCCCGCCGTCAGGGGGCAGGCGTCCATGTCCGCGTTGTAGCGCTGCATATAGCTGTCGGCCAGAACGGGATAGGGGTCGCGGTCAAAGTCGAACCCGGCCCGCCGGTAGTAGGCCTCGATGGGAAAGCCGAAGATCTCCCGGTAGCGCCCCAGCGAATACCGCTGCTCGTAGCCGTATTCCTCCAGCAGGCCGTTCAGACAGGCCACGCTGTAACGGACGTCATCCATCAGGGTGCCGTTCCAGTCCCAAAAGACCAGGCTTGTATCTGCCATAAGGGGCCTCCTTTCGGTGTGTCAGGCGGTGCGGACCCCCTCGTCCGAGAACAGCCGGCGCAGGCGGGGGTCCGATTCGATCAGGCGGGCCAGGGCCACGCCCAGCACCCCGCAGCTGATCACTTCGCCGGCGCCCACCGTCAAAGCGTTGAACAGCACCAGGGCGGGGGTGGCGGGGGAGTCCGAGAAGAAAATGGCGATCTCGGGCCCCACGATGGCGGCGTTCCACAAAATGGGGGGCAGAGCCGCCGGGATGGCCAGGCCCTTGACCCGTGCGCGGCGCAGCGCGTAGGTGCACAGGCAGGCCAGGAAGGTGGCCAGGGTGCCGAAGACCACGTCGATGAAGGTGGAGCCCAGCAGATTGGCCAGAGCGCAGCCCAGGGTGACGCCGATGATATACTCAGGGCCAAAGATGGGCAGCAGGCACAGCGCCTCTGCCACGCGCACCTGGATGGCCCCGTAGGAGAAGGGGGCAAGGCCAAGGCACAGAGCCACATAGATGGCGGCCACCACCGCGCAGCGGACCAGTTTGAGGACGGACAGGGATTCCTTTCGCATCATTGCAATACTCCCGGCGGAAAGATTTTGACCTGCCGGGGCCGCCAGCCCCCGGAGGTTTGGCCCGGCAGCGGTCCTGCCGGGGAGCCTAAAATCCTAAGTTGCTCTGAGAACGTTATTTGGATTTGAGGGGTGCGCCTGTGCGCACGCTACCGGATAGTATAGCACAGAAAGGGCCGGCAAGGCAAGAGAAAAAACGCCCCGGTCGGTCCGCGCCCTGCAGAGGGCACAGACCGGCCGGGACGTCCCGGAGGTCAAAAAGAGATTCAGCGCAGCTTGCCGGTGTAGGCGATGGCCAAAGTATCGGGGCCGGTGTTGGCCGACACCACGCCGCCCAGCTCAAAGACGACCAGAGGTTCCTGGCCGAAGGCTTTTTTGCAGGCCCGGCGCAGGTCCTCGGCCTGGGGGATGCCGGTATGGCCGATGATGTATTCGAAGTCATCCACCCCGGCGGTGCGCTTTTTGCACAGGTCGATCATGGCGGGGATCACCTTGTCGTCCCCGCGCACCTTGCTTTCCACCACCGTCTTGCCGTCGATCAGGGTGATGATGGGGCGCAGGCCCAGCAGCTCCCCTGCAAAGGCTGCCGCCGCCGAGATGCGGCCGCTCTTTTTCATCTGGCGCAGGCTGTAAGGTCCCAGGACGATCTCCATCTTGTCCATCTGGGTCTCAAATTCCCGCACCACATGGCGCAGTTCGGCGCCATTGCGCAGCTTGCGGGCCAGCTCGCAGACATACCAGCCGAACACCATCGAATAGGTGTGGCTGTCCAGCAGGTGGATGCGCATTTTGTGCTCAGGGCGCTCTTCCCGCAGCATCCCCTGGGCGATCACCGCATTGTCGTAGGTGGAGGAGCCGGACCGGTTGATGCAGATGTGCACAAGGTCGGTGTACCCTTCATCCACGTACTGGCAGTATTTCTCGCAGAACTGGAGAGGCGTGATGGCGGCGGTGGAAGGCACCCCCTTGGCTTTGCGCATCAGGCCGTAAAATTCTTCGTTGGTGCAGCTGACCCGCTCCAGGTAATCCACGCCGTCCAGCATGATATGGAAGCTCATGATATCGATGCCGTATTTGTCGGCCAGTTCTTGGGGGATGTCGCAGGAGGAATCGGTCAGGATGGCGGTCTTGTTCATACTCAGGTCCTCACTTCCATTCATAATCACGCAGGTGGCCATGGTCCAGCAGCTCGGGGAAATCCCACTGGCGCAGCACCTCGAACACGCCCACCGCCACGCTGTTGGACAGATTCAGGCTGCGGGCGCCTTCCCGCATGGGCAGGCGGATGCACCAGTCCTGGTTGGCGGCCAGAAGAGCTTCGGGCAGCCCGGCGTCCTCCCGGCCAAACACCAGGTAGGCGCCGTCAGGGTAGGCCACGTCGGTGTAGCGGCGCGGCGCTTTGGTGGAAAAATAATAATAGGGGCCGCTGTTCTTTGCAAAGAACTCCTCAAGTCCCTGATAATATGTTATATCAAGCATGGGCCAATAGTCAAGCCCCGCGTGCTTCAATTTTTTATCGTCGATCGCAAAACCCATCGGTCCCACAAGGTGCAGCCGGCAGGCGGTGCAGGCGCAGGTGCGGGCCACGTTGCCGGTGTTTTGGGGGATGCGGGGCTCCACCAGGACGATGTTCAGGGTGGGTTTCTGTGGCATCTTTTCCTCCATTTCACATCTCCCTCATAGGCGCCAGGCGGGGCAGCAGAGGCTCGAACCACACCCCGCAGCGGGTGTCCGCGTCCCGGGGGGTGTGCTGGATGGCCTGGGCCACAAAGCCGGCGGCCGCGTCGGCGGCGGCGCTCAGGGCGTTGCCCCGCAGCAGCGACCCGGTGACGATGGCCCCGAACAGGTCCCCGGTACCGGGGAAGCTGCGGTCCATGTGCAGGTGGCGCACCACAAAGGGCTCCTCGCCCGCGCCGGCGCAGCCCACGAACTTGCCCATGGGCAGCCCGGTGACCACCGCCCGGCCCGCAAGGCCGGTCAGCCGGCCGGCCAGGTCAAGGGCCTCCTGCTCCGATACCGAGCCCTCGGGCAGGGCGGGGTCCTGGCCCAGCAGCAGCCGGGCCTCGGTGAGGTTGGGCAGGATGAGGTCGGCGGAGCGGCACAGCTGCCCCACCGCCTGGATCAGTCCGGGGCCAAACCCGCTGTAAGGCCTGCCCCCATCCGCCATGACAGGGTCCACGATTTTGAGCGCGCCGGGCCACAGACGGAAAGCCTCGGCGGCTAAGCAGACCAGGTCCTCGCTGCCCAGATAGCCGGTGTAGATGCAGTCGGGTTCCAGGCCCAGGCTGCGGTAATGCTCCAGGGCGGCGCGGCCAAAGGCCCCGCAGTCCTGCCGGGCGGGGTCGCCCAGGCCGCCGGTATGGGTGGACAGCAGCATGGTGGGCAGGGGGATGGGCTGGGCGCCCATCACGGCCAGTACCGGCAGGATGACGGTCAGACTGCACCGCCCCGCCCCGGACAGGTCGTGGATGCACAGGACTTTTTTGGGTTCAGAAGGTTGGAACAAAAGGCAAGCCTCCTTTATTTGACAGGTTGGATATCCCGGCGCCCCGCGGGGATACTAGGGTGTATCTGAGAAGTCAAACATGCTGAGAGATTCACCAAAAAGTGCCAGCTGCAAGGCGCATGAGCGCCGCACTCCTGACGATGGAATGCAAGCGAATGCAACGCAGCAGATGGTGCTTTTTGGTAGAATAAATCAGCGTGGGGGAGTTTTCAGATGCACCCTGGAAGACGTGTTGGGGAAGCTTTCCGCTTCCCGGATGCACGACCGCAGCTGCCTTTGCGGCAGCGGGTCTGGACGAAAAAGGAGGGCACTGAGATGAAAGAACAACAGGTGAGATCTGCCGCCGGCATGCTGTTGGGCCTGGCGGCAGGGGCCGCAGTGGGGGCCGCGGGCGTGATGGCCGCAGTCCATCAGGACCCCCGGGGCGTACGCCGGGCGGCCCGCAAGATGGCCAAAGGGGCCGAGCACGCTGTGGGCCGTCTGGACCAGATGGCCAACGACCTGATCGACCGCTTCTGACCGGGCAAAAAAAGGCTGCGGCAGGCGATGAGCCCCGCAGCCTTTTTCGCGCAGGCGATGCGTTTACAGCACGGCGATGCACATCCGGGCGGTTTTGGTGGTCTCGCCCAGCAGGTCCACGTCCATCTCGATGGCGCAGGTCACCAGCAGGGAGCGGCTGACATTGCTGCCCGTCAGCACCGAGGAGGGCAGGTTGCGGATGGTCAGCACGGCGGTGTTGTCGTCAAAGCTGCCGGTCACTTCCCCGTCGTAGGGGATGTCACCGATGGTCAGCCCGGACAGGTGTCCGGTGAACACCACCGTCGAGACGGTCTGGATGGGCAGCACCAGGGTGTAGGTGCCGTTGGACTGGCGGATGAGGGTGGCTTCGCGGCCGTCATCCACGCCGTCGCTGACCACGGAGAGGCTTTCGCTGTCCTCTTCCCAGAAGGTCACCGAAACGGGCAGGGTGGCGGTGAAATTGTCCGCAGCGCCCACCGCCCCCGCGCGCAGCCCGCAGGCCAGCAGCAGGGCCAGCGCCAGCAGCGCCGCCGACAGCTGTCTATAAAAAGTACGGGTCATGATTCAAACATCCTTTCCTCAGGGGCAGAAGCAGGCAGTCCGGTACGAAACGCTGAAAATGTGTGCAAACTACCCCACTATCAAGATAGCACCATTTTTCCAAAATGTCAAGAGCGCGTCAAATTTAGGACAAGGATACAGCGCCCGACCCAAGACGGCAAAACCCCGCCCCTTCTTGGCAAAGGGGCGGGGCGTGGAAAGACGGAGATCAGAAGCCGAAGGGCCGGTAGAAGAAGCGGTTGCCGCAGCAGCAGTTGCACAGCAGGTTGAGCAGGATCATGGACCAGCACCACCGCATGATGCCGCCCCCGGGATTGTAGGTGCTCTGGGTGGCCCGGTAGGCCTGGCTGGGGCCCTGCATCCGCTCAAGGTTTGCGCGGTATTCGCTGTTGTTCGGTTCCATCTGCACCGCGCGGCGGGCATCCTGCATGGCGTCCACCGTGCGGCCCAGACCCTGGTAGGCCAGGCTGGAGTAATAGTACCACCGGGCGCTGCGCTGGCGCTGGTCATCCAGCACGCGGCGGGCCTCCGCATAGCGGCGGTTGATGATGAAATTGCGGGCCGCCTGCATCTCGGCGGAGTCGCCGGCATAGGCGCTGGGCCCCTGCTGGCTGTAGCCGCCGTAGGTGCCGAAGCCCCCGAACCCAAAGCCGAAGGGATCGAAGCCGTAGAACCCGCCGTCGAAGCCGTCCTGGGTATAGCCGCCCTGCTGGTAGCTCTGCTGGCTGTAACCGCCATAGCCCTGCTGGCTGTAGCCGCCGGGATTCTGGGGACCGGTGTCCCCCTTCATGATGGCGTCGTAAGCGGCCTGCACCTCCTTGAAGTGCTCCTCGGCCGTCGGGTCGTTGGGGTTCAGGTCAGGATGCCAGCGCTTGCACTTGGCGCGGTAGGCCTTTTTGATCTCTTCCTCGCTGGCACCCCGCTGGATGCCAAGTACCTCATAGGGATCTCTCATGGGATAACTTCCTCACGTCTCTATCTGTCAAAAGGGGGGATGGCCCCTGGTTCGTTCAAGAATCTTATCTATTCTAGCGTATCGAGGCGCAAAAAGCAAGCCCCTACTGACCTCATCGGGACTGTCTGCGCCGGTTTTCCACATGATATTTCAGCCACACGCCGGAATAGAGGATGTTTTCCAGCAGGTCGGCGTCCTCCACGCAGGGCAGACGGCGGAAAGCGGCCGCAGCCTGGGCCAGCAGCAGCTCGAAGATCTCCCGCATCTGTTCCTCGTAGTCGGGGGCGGCGGAAAGGCTCTTGAGGGGGTTGTAAGAGCCGCGGCGCAGGTCCCGGGGCAGATCGTCCCATGCGTCCAGCAGATAGATGTATTTGCCCAGATTCGCGCCCACAGCCCGCAGTTCGGGCGACCAGCGGTCCTGTTTGTAATCGAACAGCTCGGCCATTAGATCCCCAAAGCACCCGGACACCAGGTCCAGGTCCTCGCAGCCGGCGGTCTCATATTCGGCCAGCTGCGCAAGCCCTCGGGTGATGGCGCGGCACGGACGGGGCCAGCGCGCCTCCGCCTCCTGGCGGCGGGCCTGCAGCAGCTTCATGTAGCCCAGGCCCGGCAGGCTGCGGTCGTCCTGCCACTTGTCCTTCGCGCTGTAATAGTGGAGGGCCAGCCCGATGTCGGCGCAATAGTCGGTGGGGCCGCTGTACCGCCACTGGATGGGGCGGATCATGTGCACCGGGCAGCGGCCGGTCTCGACCGTCTCGGGGGTCTCGCCCTCGTACAGGCTGCACAGCAGCAGATCCAGAAAGGTCAGGTCATAGCTCAAAGTCAGCCGGCCGGCCATACCGTGCAGCGCTGCGGTGCGCCGGCACAGCCCGCAATAGGCGGTCCGGTAGCGCTGCTGGGCCTCGGGGGTCATGGCCTGCTGGTCCGGGATGATATAGCCAAACATCGCTCAGCTCTTGCGGATGAACTGGGTGCCGCACCGGGGGCATGAGATCTCGATCCGGCCCCGGCCCCGGGGCACCCGCAGCATCTGGCGGCACTTGGGACAGCGGTAGTAGCGGTAGGTCTTGCGGTCGGCCCAGCGGCGCTTGACCCCCTTGAGCTTGCCCGAGACCCGCTCCTGCATGGTGTAGAACTTGTAATTCTCCTCGGTGCGGCGGGAGATGTTGCGGCTGAAGGTGCGGAAATAGCAGTAGATCAGGGCTGCCAGGCCCAGCCAGGTGAACAGCCCCACCCGGGTGATCAGCGAGACCAGCAGCAGCGCCACGGCCAGGATGCTCAGAAACTGGTTCAGGGCGTCGGTGCCGTAGCGGCCTGCCATAAAACGACGGAATTTTTCACGCATAGCTCAAATGGCTCCAATCTTGATGGCCTTTGCCCGGCGGGCGGAAAGGCCGTCCATTGTACTTATATACCGGCCTTTAGTATGCCAGCCGGAAATGATGAAACTTTGAACAGACTGCAAAGCAATCGTAAAATACAGTTTACGCCTCCCTCCGCCGGATGATGACCGAGGCCTCCGTGGGCAAGGCACCCTCCATCCTGCAATGCAGGGTGGCGCGGCCGGGGTGGCCGGTGGTGGCCAGGTAGGCGCCCGCCATGCCGCCCCGCAGGGGCACCACCGCAGGGCCCAGCAGCTGGGCGGGACCTTCCACGGTCAGCTGCACCGCCTCGCTGCAATAGGGAAGCAGGCAGCCGTTCTGGTCGATGGCGCGCAGGGCGATGGTGGCGCAGTCCCAGGTGGGGCCGTCGGTGAGGATGGCGTTGCGGACGGTGCATTCCAGCCGGACCCGCTGCACCGGTTCCTGCACGATGGTGCGTACCACCCGGTCTTTCCAGATGGCGTCGAACTGGTAGCGGACGGCAGGGCCGCCCAGCGCCCCGATATAGGTGTGGTACAGCCGGCTCAGGGTGGCCTCGTTCATCCGCAGGGTCCGCAGCAGCCGGGTCAGCCGGGCCCGCAGCAGGGGGGAAGGGGCGGCGGGGTCCCGCCGGAGGGCGTTGAGGCAGCCGGCCAGCTGCACCGCCTCGCTGTGGCCGATGCCCTCGTATTTTTCCAGCAGCACCCCCACGAAATCGTCGATCTGGATGGGGGGATGGGCCAGGGCTGCGAACCGGCCCTGGCGGTCGGGCCGGAACTCGGCGATGAAGTCCCGCCCGCGGTACATCCGCACCGCGTCGGCGTTGGTGAAGGCCCAGCATCCGCCGGGGTAGCCCGCGGGCATATCCCCGAAGCCGGCCGCCGGGGAGACCTGGAATACGATATCGGAGGGGACCCGGGGGTCCTTCTGACTGGCAAAGACGGCTGCCGCCAGTTTTTCGTTGCGGAACAGGTCCATCACCCCGTGGTAGCTGACATGGTCCCCGCTGCCGTAGGAGGGATGGGTGTTGTAATCGGCCATGGTCCAGCCCACGCAGCCCGCCACGCCCTGCTGGGCGGCGGCGTCGTTCAGCACGGCGGCGCACCGCAGGGCCTGGCTCAGACGCTGGGCGCCGGGGTCGAAGCTCTTGGTGGGGTACATCATCCCCCCAAAAGCGCTGATCAGGTAGCCCTTGCGCAGGTCGGGGGTGACGGCGGCCCGGGGCTGGCATCCCGGCCCGGCCCCGCCAAAGGAAAAATCGTCGTAGGCGTAGACGTCCTCGAACAGATGGCTCTTTTTGAGCCGGCGGCTGCCGGCGGTGGGACGGGTGGGGTCCAGCCGGCGGGCGGCCTCGTTGGTCTTTTTATAGAAAGCGTCGTCGTCGGCACTGCCGGCCACCCGCACCCCCCACAAAAAGACGCTGGGGTGGTTGCGGCACTGGCAGACCATTTCCCGGCAGTTCTGCAGGGCCTGGGCCTTCCAGGCGGGGCCGCCGATGTGCCTGCGGCCCGGCATCTCCACATAGGCCAGCAGGCCCAGTTCGTCGCAGGCGTCCAGGAAGGCCGGGCTGGGCGGGCAGCAACACCGCACCACGTTGCAGCCCAGTTCCTTGCGCAGGGCCTGGGCGTCCAGCCGCTGGATGCTGTCGGGCATGGCGTACCCCTGGTAGGGGTAGCTCTGGAAGCGGGCCAGCCCCCGCAGCTCCACACGGGCGCCGTTGAGGTACAGCCCGCCGGCCACAAACTGGATGGTGCGGAAGCCGAACCGGATCACCTTCTGGTCCAGCACGCGGTCGGGCAGGCCCAGGGTGCCGGGCCGGATCAGCCGCAGGGTGAGGGTGTAGAGGGTGGGGTGCTCGCAGCTCCAGGGCTGCACCCCGTTCAGGCTGCCGGTGATGGGCAGGGAAAGTTCCCCGGTGTAGACGGCCCGCCGCCCGGAAGGGGCGCGGATCTCGGCCTCCAGGGTGCAGCCCACCGTCTCGCCTTCGGCAGCAGAATAGATGCGGAAATCCCCCTCCGCCCCCGCCTGGATGAACACATCCCGCAGCCAGGCGTTCTCTTTGACCTCCAGGGCCACCCCGCGGTACAGCCCCCCGTAAGTCAGTTCCTCGGTCTGGCCCCCGAAGGGCGGGATGTCCAGGGTCTCGCGGCTGTCGCAGCGGATGGCCAGGACGTTTTCCTCCCCCAGCCGCACCATGCCGGTGAGGTTGACGGTGAAGGCGGTGTAGCCGCAGGCGTGATGGCCCGCCCGCTGGCCGTTGCAGTAGACCGTGGCGTCATGGGCCGCCGCCCCGACGGTCAGAAGCAGGGTGCGGCCCTCCCAGCTGCGGGGGGCGGTGAACACCCGGCGGTAGCCGCTGATCATCTGATAGTCGTTTTCGTTGCAGTAATTGAAGGGCAGGGACTTGACGGTGTGGGGCAGGCGGACCGGCTCCAGCTCCAGGCCGGAACAGTCCGGTTCCAGCAGCGAGGGGTCGAACTGGGGGGTGAACAGCCAGCCGTCGTTCCAGTCGTAATGTTCGGTGCGTTCCATCTGTTGCAAGGCTCCTCTGTGTCCGGACAGGACCGGATTTTACATACATAACCAGCTTCATGATAGCACAAAGATATGAACGAATAAAGAATTTGCGGGGCCGGCGGGAGGAAATTTTGGCAAAAACGGAGGCATTGGGGCCGGCCGCCGGCCTGCATCTTGACAAGCGGGCCCTGCTCTGCAATAATGAAATGAACAACCTGCCATTGAAAGGAGCGGATGCAGATGCGTGTGATCGCAGGTGAAGCGCGGGGCCGCCGGCTGGAGTCGCTGCCCGGCACCGATGTGACCCGCCCCACCCTGGACCAGGTCAAGGAGGCGATGTTCAGCATCGTCCAGTTCGACCTGCCGGGGGCCCGGGTGCTGGATCTTTTTGCAGGCAGCGGCCAGCTGGGCATCGAGGCCTTGTCCAGAGGCGCGGCCCGATGCGTCTTTTTGGACCAGGACCGGGATGCCGCCGCAGTCGTGATGCGCAACTGCAAGGCCTGCGGCGTGTTTGACCGCAGCCGGGTCAGCGTGGGGGACGCCGTCCGCTGGCTGGGCGCCTGCCGCGAGCAGTTCGACCTGGTGCTGCTGGACCCGCCTTTCCGCCAGGGGATGCTGGAGGAGATCCTGCCGCTGGTGGAGAAGGCTGTGGCACCGGGCGGGATCGTCCTGTGCGAGAGCGAAGCCAAGCTGGTGCTGCCTGCCCAGGTGGGCCGGCTGACCCTGCGCAAGCAGTACCGGTACGGCCGGGTGCTGCTGTGGCGCTATACCATGCCCCGGGCAGACCAGGCCGGAGCGGAAGGGGGAGAGTGTGTATGAACGTGAATGAACTGCTGGATACCATCGAGGATGCTCTGCAGGAGAGCGCCAGCGTGCCCCTGAGCGGGGGCAAGCGGATCGTGGATGTGGACCAGATCCGGGATTACCTGGACGAGGTGCGGGCCAACCTGCCCAACGAGCTGCGCCAGGCCCAGTCCATCGTGAACGACCGGGCCCAGATCGTGGATTCGGCCAACGCCCAGGCCCAGGCCATCGTCCGCAAGGCGGAAGAGCGGGCCCGGGTGCTGGTGAGCGAGTCGGAGATCGTCAAGAACGCCCAGCAGCGGGCCTCGGAGATCCTGGCCCAGGCCCAGGCCGAGAGCCGCACCCTGCGCCAGACCACCGCAGACTACTGCGACAATATGCTCAAAAACACCGAGGAGGTCATGATCGCCAACGCCTCCCAGGTCAAGAGCGTCCGCTCCAGCCTGCGCCAGCCGCCCAAAAAGCAGCCGTAAACCATATGCCGTTTGGCTCCCTCTGCCCTGTGGGGCAGAGGGGGCTTTTTTGTGCGCAGAATGCGCTCCGGGGAAAAATGAGTCGTACATTTTATACACTGTGAAAGAAATTGACTGAAAAAGTCGGGCGAAACCTATTGCAATCGGTGACCCGTTTTGTTACAATAAAGTCGTATCAGTGGAGTAAAGTAGGGAGAAGTGGGGAGCTGTCCCCATCCTGCTCCACAAAAAGGGGGGCGGCGGCAGTGTTCTTTGGACGGTATGACTGCACCATCGACGCCAAAGGCCGCCTGAACTTCCCGGCCAGGTTCCGGGAAGGGATGGGCGAGAGCTTTGTGGTGATGGAGTGGCTGGACCAGTGCCTGTTCGCCCTGCCCATGGAGGAAGTGGAACGCATCTCCCAGCGCCTGGGCGCCGACGAGCTGGTGACCAGCTGGGAGATCACGGGGGACTTGTTCAGTACCGCCTGCGAGGTGGCGCCGGACAAGCAGGGCCGCATCCTGCTGCCCGCCAGCCTGCGGCAGTATGCAGGGCTGGAAAGGACGGCGGCGGTGATCGGCAACCGCAGCCATGTGGAGATCTGGGATGCAGCCCGGTGGGATGCCCGCCGCGCCGCCATCACCAACGAACAGCGCGCCGCCCGCCTGCGGGAGCTGCACATCTGATCCCGGGGCGGGCTGTAGTTTTGATTTTGGACCGAAAGGGGGCGAGGCCAATGGCCACGGAACAGGAACAGCAGGCTTTTGACCCGGCCTCGTTTGCCCATGTGCCGGTGCTGCTGGAGGAATGCCTGGAAGGGCTGGCCATCCGGCCCGGCGGCATCTATCTGGACGGCACGGCGGGGGGTGCGGGCCATTCCCGGGCCATCGCCAGCCGGCTGGACGCAGCGGCCGGAGGCAGGCTGGTGGCTCTGGACCAGGACCCCGACGCGGTGCAGACCGCACGCCAGCGTCTGGCGGGGCTGCCCGCCACGGTGGTGCAGATCAATTTCCGCTATGCGGCGCAGGCTCTGGCTGATCTGGGCATCCCTCAGATCGACGGCGCCCTGCTGGATCTGGGCGTATCCAGCCACCAGCTGGACGACGCGGAGCGCGGGTTCTCCTACCGGGCCGACGCGCCGCTGGATATGCGGATGAGCCAGGAAGGCACCAGCGCGGCCGACCTGGTGAACACCCTCCCCCGGGAGGAGCTGGCCCGCATCCTGCGGGATTACGGCGAGGAACCCTATGCCTGGCAGATCGCGGGCCGCATCGAGGAGGCCCGTGCCCAGGCCCCCATCCAGACCACCCTCCAGCTGGCGGGGCTGGTGGCGTCGGCTGTGCCCCCTGCGGTGCGCCGCAAGGACAAGAACCCGGCCCGGCGCAGCTTTCAGGCGCTGCGCATAGCGGTCAACCACGAGCTGGACGCGCTGGATGACGGACTGGAGGCCATCTTCGGGGCGCTGGCCCCGGGCGGGAGGCTGTGCGTCATCACCTTCCACTCTTTGGAGGACAGGCTGGTGAAGAACAAGTTCCGCCGCTGGGCGACCGCCTGCACCTGCCCGCCTGAGTTCCCTGTCTGTGTCTGCGGCGGCAGGGCCAAGGCGAAATTGATCACCCGCAAACCCATCGAAGCGAAGCCCGACGAGCTGGCCGGCAACCGGCGCAGCCGTTCGGCCCATTTGCGTGTTTTGGAAAAATTGTAAGGCGCCGCCCCACAGGGGCGAGCGCAGAAGGGAAGAGGATACATCATGGGTCAGCCTGCATATGATTACAATTACAGTGCACAGACGGTCCGCCGCCCGGCGCCCCAGCCCGGCCGGCGGGTAGATCTGCGGGTCGAACAGGGGGGCAAGCGCAGTCTTTCACCCCTTCGGGCCATGATGCAGCACGGCGTGCAGATCCTTGCGCTGGGGCTTCTGGCCGGGCTGTCGGTGGCGCTGCTGTTCAGCGAAGCCCGCATCGTAGAGTTGAGCGGGGACATCCGGCAGGCCAAGGCCGCCCTTGTCTCGGCCCAGAGCCAGAATGATTACTACACCACCACCATCAACGTCCAGTCCAGCATCAACCGCGTCGAGGACGCGGCGGGCCGGCTGGGCCTGATGAAGATCGACGACAGTCAGATCACCTACATCCGCCTGGACGACCAGAGCGTTCTGACCCGCCGCGAGAGTGCCGTGGAGAAGTGGACCGATACCCTGCAGGCAGGGGTGTCCAGCCTGCTGCGCACCATCGAGCCGCCGGCAGACGCACAGTAAAAAAGCAGAGCCTCCCAGGGCGACCGGGAGGCATATCACCCGGGGAAGCGTGCCGCTGCGCACGCTTTTTCGGTTTCAGGCGGCCTTTGGGCATTGGGGCCCGGGAGCCGCCGTCAGGAGAAGCAGATGAACCAACCAAACGACCGCAGGCGGAAAGGCAGCTCCCTCCGCCGCGACCCAGATTATGCGCCCATCCCTTCCCGGACCCGGAAGGTGGGGCTGGCCGTCTCGATCGGGGCGGTGGCGCTGGCGACCGCCATCGTGGTGGGCAGCCTGTACAACATACAGATCCGCAACGGCGAGATGTTCAGCCGGTACGCCAGCGACCAGCAGCTGCTGGACAGCACCATCCAGGCCACCCGCGGGGAGATCTACGACGCCACCGGCAAGGTGCTGGCCTCCACCAGTGTGGTGTGGGACATCTGGTGCGACCCCAGCTATTCCAGCGCGCTGTACAACAGCCAGACCCTCACCGGCACCGACGAAGCCGGCCAGGAGACCGAGAGCACCGTCCGCACCCTGGACGCCGCGGCCTGCGCCGAGATCAGCCGGGAGATCACCCTGCGGCTGCTGTCGGGGGACGGCGTCAGCCTGGATTCCGTCAACACGGCCTCGGCGGAGTACACCCAGCAGTATGAGAAAGTGTATGCGGCCCTCAGCAGCATCGATTCCTCCTACCAGGTGCTGGCCGAAAAGGTCAACAACGCGGTGAAGGAATCCATCGAGGAATACGTCAGCACCCGCAATGCGGCCCAGGGCACCGGCCGGCTGTCGGTGTCCTCCTCCCGCACCTACCAGCGCAACTACCCCTATGGGGCGTTCGCGGCGGCGGTGCTGGGCTTCACCAACGCGGACGGCGACGGGGCCTATGGGCTGGAGAAGTCCTACGACGATGTGCTGTCGGGTACCGACGGACGCACCATCACCATCCGCAACGCCCGGGGCAACGCCATCGCGGACAGCAGCGCCGTCACCTACGACGCCAAAGACGGCAACAGTCTGGTGCTGACGCTGGACAGCACCATCCAGGAAGTGGTGGAGAAATACCTGGTGGAGGCGGTGGCGGCCAACACGGTGGAGAACCGGGGCTGCGCCATCGTCATGGACGTGAACACCGGCGGGATCCTGGCCATGGCCTCCAAGCCGGACTTCGACCCCAACGACCCCAACAATTACACCGCCAACCAGGCCTACCTGGAAGAACTGGTGCGGGCGGAACCCGAACTGTACGGCATCTACCTCCAAAACGAGGACGGCAGCTACGTCACCGACGAGGAGGGCAACCGCATCCTGGACCCCGAGGCGGACTACTCGGGCTACTTCCGGGACATCATGTGGAAAAACAAGACCATCACCGAGCTCTACTACCCCGGCAGCGTGTTCAAGGTCATCACCGCCGCCATGGGCCTGGACTCGGGCAAAGCCTCTTACAATACCACCCTCAACTGCTCCGGCGCCTATGCCGTGGCCAAACAGACCTACCACTGCGCCGGACGCCACAGCCACGGGATGCAGAACCTGGCCGACGCTTTGCGCAACAGCTGCAACATCTATTTCATCCAGCTGGGCCAGCGCCTGGGTGCGCAGACCTTCTATGACTATTTCCAGGCCTTCGGCTTCACCGAGCGCACCGGCGTGGACCTGCCCAACGAGACGTCCTATATGCAGTACTACACCGACCAGAACATGGGCGAGGTGGAGCTGGCGTCCTCGGCCTTCGGCCAGTCCATGGCGGTCACCCCCCTGCAGGTGTGCACCGCTATTGCGGCGTCGGTCAACGGGGGATACCTGGTGACCCCCCATGTGGTGGACCAGATCGTGGACGCCAACGGCAACGTGGTGCAGCAGATCGGGGCCAATGTCCGCCGTCAGGTGATCAGCGAGACGGCCAGCGAGACCATCCGCCAGATCATGGAGTACGAAGTGGGGGACGGCACCACCCAGAGCGGCGGCTACCGCGCCTATGTGGCCGGCTACCGCATCGGGGGCAAGTCGGGCACCTCCGAGCTGCTGAACATGGACCGCCGCGCCGACGGCGACTACAAAAAGGCGGCCTCCTTCGTGGCGGTGCTGCCGGCAGACGACCCGGAGATCCTGGTCTATGTGATGCTGGACGACCCCAACAACGTCAACAGCGACTATTCCTCGGTGCTGGCCGCGCCGGTGGTGGGCAACATCATCAGTGAGATCGCCCCCTATCTGGGCATCGCCACCGACGGCATCGACCGCAGCGGCACCACCGTCAAGGTGCCCAATCTGGTGGGCACCGAGTGGAGCAACGCCCAGGTGTCCCTGAACATCCGGGGCCTGGCCCACCATCTGGTGGAGAGCACCACCGACAACACCGCCGCCCCGGTCACCTGGCAGTATCCCACGGCGGGCACCACCGTGCCCAGCGGTACCACCGTCTATCTGTACACGGAGGGCTACGGCGGACAGACCACCGAGGTGCCCGACCTGACCGGCAAGAGCGCCGACTTTGCCCGGCAGATGCTGCTGGCCGCCGGACTGAACTGCACCATCGAAGGGGACAGCCAGGGCCTGGTACAGAGCCAGAGCGCCGCCCCCGGCGACCGGGTGCAGCTGGGCACCATCGTCACCATCACCTGCGGCTAAAAGTGAAGGATGGGCGAAAAGCAGGCCGTCCGGCTTGCCAGAGCCTGCCGCAGGGCTTTATAATAAAAGCGGCAATCCTGTAAGAACCATTATGAAAGGGGATAGGAACGAATGGAACACATCGCAGCAAAGACCCTTCTGGCAGGGCTGGTCCCTGCCCAGCGCCTTGCCGACGGGCAGGACATCACCCTGGTGACCACCGACAGCCGGGAGGTGATCTCCGGGTGCGTCTTTGTGGCTTTCCCTGGAGAGCACTTTGACGGGCATGACTTTGCGGCCCGGGCCCTGGAGGCCGGCGCCGCCTGGGTGGTGCTGAACCACCCGGTGGAGGGGGTGCCCGAAGAAAAGACCATCCTCTGTCCCGACAGTTACCAGGCCATGATGCAGATGGGCGCCAACTACCGCGCCCAGTTCGCCCCCAAAGTGGTGGGCGTGACCGGCAGTGTGGGCAAGACCACCACCAAGGAATTCTGCGCCGTCGCCCTCAGCGGGCTGGGCCAAACCATCAAGACCGAGGGCAACCAGAACAACGAGCTGGGCCTGCCCCGCACCCTGTTCCAGATCGACGGCAGCACCCAATATGCGGTGATCGAGATGGGGATGAACCATGCAGGGGAGATCAGCCGGCTGTCCCGCTGCGCCCGGCCCGATGTGGGGGTCATCACCTGCATCGGCCTGTCCCACATCGGCAACCTGGGCAGCCAGGAGAACATCTGCAAGGCCAAGCTGGAGATCTGCGACGGGATGCCCGAGGGCGCGCCGCTGGTCCTCAACTACGATGACCCGTTCCTGCGCAAGGCGGAACTGCCCGCCCATGTGCGCCCGGTGTGGTACAGCATGACCAGCCAGGAGGCCGACGTGTATGCCTCCGCCATCCGGCAGGAAAACGACGGGATGAGCTTTTTGCTGGATGACGCCGAGAACGGCTGCTTTATGGTGCACATCCCCGCTCTGGGCCGCCACAATGTGGCCAACGCCCTGGCGGCCTACTGCGCCGCCAGCCAGCTGGGGCTGACCCCCAAGGAGGCCATCCGCCTGATGAAGGAGTTCCGCCAGACCGGTATGCGCCAGCAGATGATGGACAGCCACGGGGTGCGGATCATCCAGGACTGCTACAACGCCAACCCCAACAGTATGCAGGCGGCGCTGGAGATGTTCAAGGAGTACCCCTGCAAGCGGCGCTTCGCGGTGCTGGCCGATATGCTGGAGCTGGGGGATCAGGCCCGTGCCGCCCATGAGGAGCTGGGCCGCCTGGTGGCCCGGAGCAACATCGACCTGCTGATGACCTACGGCGAACTGGCCCGCCGCACCGCCACGGTGGCGGCCGCCAAGGGGGTCCGCACCATCCACGCCAACAACTACGAGGAGATCGCGGGCTTTTTGGCCAAGGCGGCCCAGCCGGGGGATGCGGTGCTGTTCAAAGGGAGCCGCGCCATGGCCCTGGAAAACGCCGTGGAGCGGATGAAGGAGCTGCAGGACGCCGCAGCCGCCGCCCAGGACGGTCCGAAAGAGAACGGAGACTAAATCGACCGATCGGAGATAACCTGACATGATACGTTTTGCCTTGATCGTGGCGTCGGTGCTGGGGTTTGCGCTGACGACCGCGGTCGGGAACCTGCTGGTCCCGCTGCTGCGGGCCCTCGTCCCGCCCGAGAAGGAGACTGGCCCCGGCGGCCAGCCGCAAAGCAAGGACAAGGAGGAACCACAGCCCCAGCCGCCCCGGGGCCTGCCCACCATGGGCGGGCTGTGCTTCATCATCGGCACCCTGGCCGCGGTGGGCGTGGGCTGGGTGGTGGTCTGCCTAGTGCAGCCTGAACTGCTGGGCGGCGGCCTGACCGGCCGTCTGATGCTGGGGCTGAGCGCCGGCTTCCTGCTGGGCGCGGCGGGCCTTGCGGACGATCTGGTCCGGCTGCGGCCCCGGCAGGTACTGGGGCTGCGGACAGGGCCCCGGCTGGCTTTGGAGGGGGCTGCCGCCGCTGTGACGGTGGCCGCTCTGTGGGCCGGCGAATATATGCCCACCGGCCTGACGGTGCCCCTGGCGGGCTACGTCGAGCTGGGGGCCGCTGCGGCGCCCCTGTGGGCGGCGATGCTGGTGGCCCTGGCCGAATCGGCCCGGCTGGCCGGCCCCACCGACGGGGCTGTGGCGGGGGCCGCCTTTGTGGCCATGCTGGGCCTGATGGGGGCCGAGACCATCCTGGGATTTTTCCCGCTGGCGGTGCTGCCTGCGGCCCTGGCGGGGGCGCTGATGGCGTTCCTGCTGTGGAACTTTTACCCCGCCCGGCTGATGCCCGGGGCGGTGGGCTGCCTGTTCCTGGCCGGGGCGGTGGGGGGGATCCCCCTGTCCATCGGACGGGCGGATATCGCCCTGGCTTTGGGCCTGCCCTTCTGGGCGGAGGGGCTGGCGGCGGTGCTGCAGGGGCTGTGGCGCCGGATGCGGGGCCGGCCCCTGTTCAAGGCGGGCAGCCTGGACGCCTGGCTGCGCCGAAAGGGCGGCCCGGTGGCCGCTTTCTATGTCTTTTGCGCTCTGGCGCTGGCAGGCACCCTGGCCGCTTTGCGTACGGCGCAGTTTTGAACGCGCAGAGAGAAAGGCAGGTTTTCTATGGCGGTTGCACACAGAAGACACCCCGACCCGCGGGGGCCGGTGGTGGTCTTTCAGCGGGACCCCGGGCCGTGGACCCCGCTGCTGATCAGCTGGCTGGCGACCCTGATCCTGATCGTGATCTTCGGGCTGGTGATGCTGTTCAGCGCCAGCTATACCACGGGCTACCTCCGCATGGGGGACAGCTATCACTACATCAAATCGCAGGCCCTCTATGCCCTGATCGGCATGGGGGTGATGTTCCTGTTTTCGTATTTCGACTTGCGGTTCATCCGCAAATTCGTATGGGCGGGGTATCTGGTCAGCATCCTGCTGCTGATCGTGGTGCTGTTCTGCGAACCCCTGAACGGCTGCCGCCGGTGGCTGAATTTCAAGGGCCTGCCCACGCTGCAGGTGTCCGAGCTGGTCAAGTTTGAGATGATCCTGCTCACCGCGCACCTGGCCAGCCGCACCCCCCATCCCAGGCCCCAGGGAGATCCTTCGGCCAGGCGGACTGTGGGGAACTTTGGCCAGTGGCTGTTCCAGAAGGTGGTGCGGGAGCTGGCCGTTCCCCTGGCGCCTTTGCTGCCGGTGGTGGTGCTGCTGGCGCTGGAACCCCATATGTCGGGCATCGTGCTGATGTGCGCCATCGTGGGCAGCATCCTGCTGCTGAACGGCAGCGGCGGCATCATCACCTACGGGGGCGCGGCGGCCGCCGTGCTGCTGCTGGAGACCATCCTCTCCCACATCGACTCCATCCCCTACCTGCAGGACCGTCTGGACGGCTGGACCCAGGACCTCAACAAGATGACCGATCAGACCCTTCAGAGCCTGTACGCCATCGGCTCGGGCGGTCTGACCGGCCTGGGCCTGGGCAACAGCGTGGAAAAGCAGCTCTGGCTGCCCGAGTGCACCAACGACTTCATCTTCAGCGTGGTGTGCGAGGAACTGGGCTTTGTGGGGGCCGTGGTGGTCATCCTGCTGTTCGTGCTGCTGCTGGTGCAGGGGTTCCTGATCGCCTTTCAGGCGTCCGACCGGTTCAGCACCCTGGTGGGGGTGGGCATCATGGCCCAGGTGGGCTGGCAGGTGTTCTGCAATGTGGCCGTCGTCACCAACACCCTGCCCAATACCGGCATCAGCCTGCCCTTCTTTTCCTCGGGCGGCACCAGCCTGCTGCTTTTGATGGCTGAGATGGGGGTCATGATCCACATCGGGCGCAACGGCGCCCAGGCCGCCGAGGCACGCCGGGCCGCCCGGATGGAGCAGGTGCGGCAGACCACGGCCCGCCCGCCCATCGTACTGGGTAATCTGCGCCGCTCCGGCGCACAGCACCGGGCACAGCTGTAAACAGCCCGGCAGACAGGAGGAATCATCCATATGCGTGTACTGATCGCAGCCGGCGGCACGGCCGGCCATATCAACCCGGCTCTGGCCATCGCGGGGGCCCTGCGGAGGGCGGACCCCGCCGCCGAGATCCATTTTGCGGGCCGGCAAGAGGGGATGGAATACCGTCTGGTGACCCAGGCGGGCTATCCCTTCCACCACATCGAGGTGACCGGTTTCCAGCGGCGGCCTTCCCTGGAGAACCTGCGCCGCAACCTGGTCACGGTGTGGAACCTGGCCCGCTCAGGCCCCCGCTGCAGGGCCATCCTCAAAGAGGTGCAGCCCGATCTGGTGATCGGCTGCGGCGGGTATGTGTCGGGCCCGGTGGTACGGGCCGCCGCCAAACACGGCATCAAGACGGCGATCCACGAACAGAACGCCTTCCCCGGGGTGACCAACAAGCTGCTGGCCCCCGAGGTGGATGTGGTCTTTGCCGCCGTGCAGGCCGGGGCGGACCGTCTGGGCGCCCCCGGCAAGACGGTGGTGGTGGGCAACCCTGTCCGCCCCGAGGTCTTTGGATGGGCGGCCCGCCGGGCCGAAGCCCGCGCCAAGCTGCACGCCGGGGACCGCACCGTCATCCTGTCCTTTGGGGGCAGCCTGGGGGCCAGGCGGATCAATGAGGTGGTGGCCGACCTGTGCGCCTGGGAGCAGAAGGAGCACAGGGACATCCTGCATCTGCACGCCACCGGCCAGTACGGCGTGCAGCTGTTCCGGGACCTGGAAAAGCAGAAGGGCTTTGCCCGGGGCGAAAACCTGGTGGTGCGGGAATACATCGACAATATGCCCGAGCTGCTGGCGGCGGCAGACCTGGTGATCAGCCGGGCCGGCGCGCTGACCCTGGCCGAACTGGAGGCCGCAGGCCGGGCTTCCGTGCTGATCCCCAGTCCCAACGTGGCCGAGAACCACCAGTATTACAACGCGCTGGAGCTGGCCAAGGTGGACGCGGCGGTGGTCATCGAAGAAAAGGATCTGACCGGCGAAAAGCTGGTGGCCGAGGTACGGCAGCTGCTGGCCGAGGAGGGCAGACTGGCCCGGATGGGCCGCAATGCCCGCACCCTGTCGGTGGACGACAGCCTGGACCAGATCGTCCGGCGGCTGCAGGACCTGCTGCGGGAGCCGTAAGGCCCCGCATACTTTGTGAGAAAGGAGGGGGGCGGTATGCCCGCAAAGCAGCGCAGACGCAGGCCGGCCGGGCAGGCCGTCCCGCGCCGCACCCAGGGGCAGGGAAGACGCCCGGCCCCCAACCGGCCGGTGAATAACGATCCGTATCGCACGCCGGGACAATATACCGAAGGGATACGGTTCGAAAGCCGCAGCCCAGGCCAGCGGGTGGAGGACAGCTTCTTTTATGAGCATCCGCCCCGCCGGGACAATACGGTGCAGTTCCCCACAGGGGGACGGGCCCGGCCGCCCCGCGGCGACAGCCGCAGGCCCCAGACGGCCCGTCCCGCCCGGGACAGACGTCCCCAGGCCGCGCGGCCGGCCCGGCCCGCTCCGCCCCGCCAGGAGGCCCGCAGACGCCGCCGGGTGACCCGCAAGATGCTGCGCCGCCGCCGGATGATGCGGCGGCTGACCGCGGCTTTTCTGGTGCTGTGCGTGGCGGGGGCGGGCATCTACCTGACCATGACCATGCTGTTCAAGATCAACGCCATACGGGTGGCCGGTCCCGACGGGGCGGACCTCGCCCAGGCGGGCCCCTACACCAGCAGCCAGATCCTGGATGCTTTGGGGGTGCAGGTGGAGGAGAACATCTTCAGCTTTGACCCCGAGGCCAAGGCCGCCCAGCTGGAAAAAGAGTTTCCCCTGCTGGAACAGATCCAGGTGCAGCGGGTATACCCCAGTACGGTGGTGGTGCAGGTGACCCCCGCAGCCCCTGCCTATGCCATGCAGACCCCCACCGGATGGATCAGCCTGTCGGCGGGGCTCAAGATCCTGGCGGCGGAGCCGGTGCAGCCCGAAGGGCTGCCGGTGCTGTACGGCGGGGACCCGGTGAGCGTGACCCCCGGCGACCAGCTGGCCTATGCCGTGCCGCCGGAGGGAGAGGCCTCCAGTCAGGCGGCGGACAGCCAGACGGGCCAGACGGCGGACAGCCGCATGAGGGCCCTGGAGACCCTGCTGGGGGCGCTGGAGGAGCACGGCCTGCTGGAGGACGTGACCCGGATCGAATACGCCGATGTGGAACAGCTGGCCTTCCTCTATCAGGACCGGATCAGCGTGCTGCTGGGCACCCTGAACGAGCTGGACTACAAGATGGACTACGCCGAATATATGCTGCTGAACAAAGAGGGCAAGGGCTGCGCCGAGACCGACACCGGCCAGCTGGATTGCAGCCATGTGCGGACCGACGGCACCTTGCAGGCCATCTTTGCCCAGGGCACGCCCGACCTGCCCTCGGGCTATCTGCCGCCGGAACAGACGGAAGCCGCAGCGCCGGAGGATGGCGCCGAGGCAGCGTCCGGCCAGCCGCAGGACGGCCAGCCGGACACGGCCGGGCAGGAGGCCGGACAAGAAGGCACAGACGCCCCCCTGGAGGGGACGACCAATGAGGAGTGACACAGTATGAAGCTATCCGCGTTGACCCAGGGGGTGGCCTGTACGCTGGTGCAGGGCAGCCTGGATACCGACATCACCGACATCGTCTATGACAGCCGGAAGGCAGCCCCGGGGGTATTGTTCGTTTGCATCGTGGGCACCCAGCGGGACAGCCACGACTTTGCCGCCGACTGCGCAGCCAAAGGAGCGGCGGCCGTCGTCATCCAGCACGACATTGACCTGAGCGGCCTTGCGGGGGTGACGGTGCTGAAGGTGGACAACAGCCGCCGGGCCATGGCCCTGATGAGCGCCAACCTGTTCGGCAGCCCTGCCCGCCGGATGACCATGATAGGCGTGACCGGCACCAAGGGCAAGACCACCACCGCCCACATGATCCGCAGCGTGCTGGAGGCGGCGGGCCGCAAGGTGGGGATGATCGGCACCAACGGGGTCTATTATATGGGCCGTCACGAGGAGACCGCCAACACCACCCCCGAGAGCTATGAGCTGCAAAGATACTTCCGCACCTTTGTGGACGCGGGCTGCGACACGGTGGTGATGGAGGTATCCAGCCAGGGGCTGATGATGGACCGGGTGGCGGGTATCCATTACCAGGTGGGCGTGTTCACTAACCTCTCTCCCGACCACATCGGCCCGGGGGAGCACGCCAGCTTTGAGGAGTACCGCAGCTGGAAAGGCCAGCTGTTCCGGCGGTGCGATGTGGGCGTGGTGAACATCGACGACCCCAACACGCAGGCGCTGCTGGAGGGCCACACCTGCGCCCTGGTGACCTACGGGATGGACAGCCGGGCCGACTACCGGGCCAGCGACTGCCAGCTGCTGCGCACCCACGACTTTTTGGGGGTGACATTCCACGTCAGCGGCCGGGATGAAATGGACGTCAAGGTGAATATGCCGGGCCAGTTCAGCGTCTACAACGCCCTGGCGGCCCTGGCGGTGAGCAAGGTGCTGGACCTGCCCGACCAGGCCATCCACGACGGTCTGGGCCGCTGTGTAGTCAAGGGCCGGGTGGAGCTGGTGCCCATCAGCAAAAAGTTCACCGTCCTGCTGGATTACGCCCACAACGAGGTGTCCACCGAGAGCCTGCTGACCACCCTGCGTGCGTACGACCCCCACCGGCTGGTGGTGGTGTTTGGCTGCGGCGGCAACCGCTCCAAACTGCGGCGGTACGGCATGGGAGAGATCTGTGCCCGGATGGCCGATTTCTCCATCCTGACCGAGGACAACAACCGCTTTGAAAAGGTGGAGGACATCCTGGCCGACATCCGTCAGGGGATGCTGCGGGGCAACCCCGACGCCCGGTTCGTGGAGATCCCCGACCGTCTGGACGCGCTGCACTACGCGGTGGACCACGCCCAGCCCGGCGACCTGATCGCCGTCATTGGGAAGGGCCACGAGACCTACCGGGACCGGATGGGGGTCAAGACGCCCTTCCTGGAGCGGGAACTGCTGGAGGAATACGCCCGGCAGATCGGCCTGGAGTGACGGCCCGTCGTTAAAACAAGAGAAAATGCCCCCGGGCCGCTGCGGTGTGCAGACAGGCCCGGGGGCATTTTTGTGGATCAGGCGGTCACAGGATGCGGACCCGGATGACGGCGGGGATGGCGGAAAGCTTTTCCTTCAGCTCGCCGGTCATGGCGCCGGTGACGTCCAGCATGGTGTAAGCCATGTTCTTTTTGCTCTTGTTGACCATGTTCTCGATGTTCAGGCTGGCGGCGGTGGTCAGGGCGGTGACCTGGCTGATGATGCCCGGCTCGTTGCGGTGGATGACGCAGATCCGCCGGCCCCCGGCCCGGGGCTGCTGCACATCGGGCAGGTTGACCGAATGGGTGATGTTGCCGTTGCGCAGGTAGTCGCTCAGCTCCTGGGCGGCCATGATGGCGCAGTTGTCCTCGGCCTCGGGGGTGGAGGCGCCCAGATGGGGGGTGCAGATGACCCCCGACCTGCCCAGCAGTTCCTCGGCGGGGAAGTCGGTCATATAAACGGACACCTTGCCGCTCTCCAGGGCCTCCAGCAGGGCGGCGTTGTTCACCAGCTCGCCCCGGGCGTAGTTGAGCAGCTTGACGCCGTCCTTGCACAGGGCCAGGGTCTGGGCGTTGATGGTGTCCCGTGTGGTGGGCAGATAGGGCACATGGATGGTCAGATAGTCGCACAGGGGCAGCATATCGTTCAGGTTGACGCAGTGGTGCACCTGGCTGCTGAGGTTCCAGGCGGCGTCGATGGAAATATAGGGGTCGTAGCCGTAGACGTCCATCCCCAGGGACAGGGCGCAGTTGGCCACCCGGGAACCGATGGCGCCCAGACCGATGACGCCCAGGGTCTTGCCCGCGATCTCATTGCCCACAAATTGCTTTTTGCCTTTTTCCACATCCTTTTTCAGGTTGGGGTCGCCGGCCAGGCCCTGCGCCCAGCCGGAGGCCGCGGGCACGTTGCGGCTGCCCGCGATCAGCATCCCCACCACCAGCTCGGCCACGGCGTTGGCGTTGGCGCCGGGGGTGTTGAACACCACGATGCCCTGCTCGCTGCACCGGTCCAGGGGGATGTTGTTCACCCCGGCCCCGGCCCGGGCGATGGCCAGCAGATTGGGTTTGAACTCAGTGTTCAGCAGGTCGGCGCTGCGCACCAGGATGCCGTCGGGGGCGTCTGTGTCCACCGCCACCTCAAACAGGTTTTTGGGCAGCTTTGCCAGCCCCACCGGGCTGATGGCGTTGAGTGTCTGAATGGTAAACATTTCCTGTCCCTCCTGTGCTCAAGCGTTGGCCTTGCGGAACGCTTCCATGAATTCCACCAGCTTGTCGATGCCGGCAGGGGGCATGGCGTTGTAGATGGAAGCCCGCATACCGCCCACCAGGCGATGGCCCTTCAGATTGACCAGGCCGGCCTCGGCGGCTTGGGCGCAGAACTTTTTGTCGGTGTCGGGGTCGGGGCTGGTGAAGGTGACGTTCATGGTGCTGCGGTAGCGGTGCTCCACCGGGTTGCGGTAGAAGTCCTGGCTGTCCAGATAGTCATACAGCACCTTGGCCTTGGCCTCGTTGATCTGCTGCATGGCCGCAAGGCCGCCCACCTCGTGCTCGAGGTAATCCAGCACCAGGCCGGTCATATAGATGCACCAGCAGGGCGGGGTGTTATACATACTGTCCTTGTTGATGAGGGTGGTGTAGTTCATCATGGTGGGGACGGTGTCGGCGGCGTGGCCCAGCAGATCCTCCCGGATGATGGCGATGGCCATGCCGGCGGGGGCCACGTTTTTCTGCACGCCAAAGTAGATGCAGCCATACTGGGTCACATCCACCGGGCGGGACAGGATCATCGAACTCATGTCGGCCACCAGGGGGATGCCGTCTACCTGGGGCAGCTCCACATACTGGGTGCCGAAGATGGTGTTGTTCTGGCAGATGTGGATGTAGCTGGCGTCGGCGTCATAGGGGATGGCGCTGACGTCGGGGATGTAGGTGAAGTTTTTGTCCTTGCTGGAGGCCACCACGTTCACCTGTCCGAACTTGGCAGCCTCTTTGGCGGCCAGGTTGGAGAAGTTGCCGGTGACGATGTAGTCGGCCTTGCCGGTGGTCATGAAGTTGAGGGGCACCATGGCGAACTGCTGGGTGGCGCCGCCCTGGAAAAAGCCGACCTTGTAGTTGTCGGGGATCTGCATCAGCCGGCGCAGGGAGGCCTCGGTGTCCTGGATGATCTGTTCGAACCACTTGCTGCGGTGGCTCATCTCCATGACGCTCTGGCCGCTGCCGTGGTAGTCCAGAAGCTCCGCCTGAGCTTTCCTGAGGACCGGCTCGGGCAGCATGCTGGGACCGGCGCTGAAATTGTAAACTCGTGCCATAGTACATTCCTCCGTCCTATCCAAACCCGCCGGTGTCCGGCGGAACAGATGCGATCGATATAAAACAGTATAAAGGTTTTGCGGCGGCAAAAACAAGAGCTCTTTTGCACAAAAAGGCCGGCACAAAGGGGCTGTGATGGCGCAGAACACACAAATGTGCGCCATACAAATACAATATCTAATACAAATGTAAAAGATAGGCGAAAAACGAGGAGAAAACAGGAGAATGCGCCCTTGTGCGCCGGGCCTGAAGCTGGTATAATGGACAAAACCAAGACAAATGTATAAGAAAAAAGAAAGGAGAGCGGGCGTATGTACGGGATCCCGCAGCGATGCAGGCCCCTGTCCGGGGCGGAGGAACAGGTGCTGCTGGCGCTTTGGCAGGCGCCGCCCCCGGCCACACGGCAGCAGATCGGCCGGCAGCTGGAGAGCCGGGGCTGGGCCGACGGCACCCTGCTGAGTTTTTTGAGCAGACTGGAGGCCAAGGGCTGGGTGCAGGTGACAAAGGAGTCGAACCGCAATGTCTATACCCCCACCGTCACACGGCGGGCCTATGGGGTCTATTGTATGCGGGAGCGGCTGGATACCCTGTTTGGTGGGGATCTGGCAGCGGCGGTGCGGGCGCTGGTCAGCGAGTGCGGGGCGACCCCCGGCCAGCTGGAGCAGGCTGCCGCCGTACTGGAGGAAAAGCGGGCCGAGGCGGAGGAGTACGACAGCTACGACGCCTTTTTCTGAGTGCGGACGCAACTTGTGGACAGAGATGCGGATTTTTGAAACTGCGATGATGCGTTTGAAAAAGCGGAAAATTGCATGAAAGATGGACAGAGTGTGATAGAAAAATTAATTTTGGCACTCTATGCTTGACAGTGCTAAAAGTTGGTGCTATACTAAAGCCGTGCTCAGGAGGAAGGGCGATGGGATGTAAAAAGCATCCGGGCCCTTCCACACCGGCGGCAAAGTATCGGCCCGCAAGGGCAGCGATTGGAGGTTTGACTTATGCTTCTGCCTGCTGTTTTTCATGAGAATCTGTTCGATGATTGGTTTGATCCGTTCTTTGAGGATATGGATCGGGAGCTGGACCGCGGGTCCCGCCAGGTTTTTGGTAAGCGCGGCGCGAACATGATGAAGACCGACGTCAAGGATACCGGCACCACCTATGAAGTGGCCGTCGATCTGCCGGGCTGCAAGAAAGAGGACGTCCAGATGGAGCTGAACAACGGCTATCTGACCATCCAGGCGGTCCGTTCGCACAGCAACGAGGAGAAAGACAAGCAAGGCCGCTATGTGCGCCGTGAGAGCTTCTCCGGTACCTGCGCCCGCAGTTTCTACGTCGGTGAGGATGTCAAGAAAGAGGACGTCCGCGCCAAATTTGAGGATGGTGTGCTGAAGATCACCCTGCCCCATCCCCAGACCGAGAAGGAACTGCCTGCCGCCAACACCAATCTCATTGAGATCGAGTAACGGCGGCTGCGCCCCAAAAAGCGCGTCTTAAACAGATGCCCCCGGGAGACGGAAAGCCTCCCGGGGGCGTTTTTTGCATTCAAAAAATTACAGTTCCTTGCCGGTCAGCAGCTGGTAAGCTTCCAGGTACTTGGCGATGGTCTTGTCGATGACGTCCTGGGGCAGCAGGTAGTCGCTGTCGGGATGGGCCTTCAGCCAGTCGCGGACGAACTGCTTGTCGAAGGAGGGCTGGCCGTGGCCCGGCTCATAGCCCTCCAGGGGCCAGAAGCGGGAGGAATCGGGGGTGAGCATCTCGTCGCCCAGCACGATGTTGCCCGCTTCGTCCAGGCCGAACTCAAACTTGGTGTCGGCAATGATGATGCCGCGGCTCAAAGCGTAGTCGGCGCACTTCTTGTACAGGGCCACGGTGTAGTCCCGCAGCTTCTGGGCGTACTCTGCGCCCTTGCCGGGGAAGTGCTTTTCCAGCACATCGATGCTCTGCTCGTAGGAGATGTTCTCGTCATGGTCGCCCAGATCTGCCTTGGTGCTGGGGGTGTAGATGGGCTCGGGCAGTTTGTCCGACTCCCGCAGGCCTTCGGGCAGGGTGATGCCGCACACCTTGCCGGTCTTCTGGTAGCTGGCCCAGCCGCTGCCGGTGATGTAGCCGCGGACGATGCACTCGATGGGCAGCATGGTCAGCTTGCGGCAGAGCATGCTGTTGCCCTCGAACTGGGGCTGGCGGAAAAAGGCGGGCATATCGGCGGTATCCACCGAGATCATATGGTTGGGCAGCAGGTCTTTGGTATAGTCGAACCAGAACTTGCTCATCTGGGTCAGGACGGC
The DNA here is from genome assembly GCF_002160915.1 of Faecalibacterium sp. An121. Taxonomy (GTDB): domain Bacteria; phylum Bacillota; class Clostridia; order Oscillospirales; family Ruminococcaceae; genus Faecalibacterium; species Faecalibacterium avium. The sequence continues at coordinate 155,839 of NZ_NFLM01000002.1, read as the reverse complement.
GCCCTTTTTGGTGATCTTGTTCTTGAGGATCACGTCAAAGGCGGAGATACGGTCGGTGGCCACCATGACCAGGGCATCGCCCACGTCATAGATCTCGCGCACCTTGCCCTCTTTGAAAGGCTTGTACTCAGTCATCAGAAAACACTCCTTCTTCTCTCATGGGGCGGCTGGAGGCCGCGGCCTTCGGTTCCATGGGTATTGTATCATATCCGCCGGCATTTTCCTACCGCCAGAATGGGGGAGTTGCTGCCCGGCGTGGGTCAAATTCTGGTAAAAACCCCAAAAAAGCCGCCCTTTCGGGCGGCAGATTTGGAATAAGTATGACTTATCGTCACACGGCCCGGAAGCCCTTGCCGATGATCTCGCTGGAGTTGACGATGGTGATGAAGGCGTGGTTGTCGTTCATCCGCAAAAAGTTGCGCAGATGGGTAGCCTCCCGGCGGGTGAGCACCGTCATGATGACGGTCATGCTCTTGCCGGTGTAGGCGCCCTGGGCCTCCTCCACCGTGGCCGAGCGGTGCAGCTCGTCCAGGATGAAGTCGGTGACGTCCTCGGGGTTGGAGGTGACCACCGTGCACACCTTGCGCTGGTTGATGCTCTCGATGACGCCGTCCACCACGAAGGACTTGCCGATCAGGCCCAGGATACAGTACAGGCCGGTCTGGACGCCAAAAATGAGGGCCGCGCCGCTGACGATCAGGATATCGCTGGCCATCAGGGCGGTGCCGATGTTCAGGGAGGAATGTTTGGTCAGGATGAGGGCAACAATATCGGTGCCGCCTGTGGAAGCGCCGATGTTGAACACGATGGCGCTGCCGATGGCGGGCAGCAGCACCGCAAAGATCAGCTCCAGCAGGGTGTCGTTGGTGAAGGGGGCGGTCATGGGCCAGATGGCTTCACACAGGGAGACGTAGAAGGAGAGGGCCATCGAGGAGTAGACGGTCCAGCCCATACAGCTGATGCCCAGGGTGAAAAAGCCCAGGACCACCAGGGCCATGTTCAGCACCCACATGAAAAAGCCCACGTTGAACTGGGGGAACAGGGCCGACAGCAGCACCGACAGGCCCGAGGTGCCCCCGAAGGCAAAGTGGTTGGGGGTCTTGAACCAGACGATGCCCAGCGCGGTCAGCACCAGACCCAGGTTGAGCAGGATAAAAAAGCGGACGTTTGCAAGCATGGTTTCCTTTTTAAAGGCGTTTTTGACCAGGTCTATCATAATTCCTTTTCCTCATTTGCCTGTGCTTTGGGTTGCAATGTACAGACAGCCCGAAGCGCGAATTTCTTATACCAAGCAGAACTATACGATACTTCGCCCCGGATGTCAAGCATTCTGCACGAATGGACGGCAGAAAAATTACGGAAGGTGAATAAAAAGGGAAAACTGCGCCGGTCCTTCTTGCAGGAAAGGCGAAAATGTTGTATGATATACCATTATAGGGGCGTATTCTGACCGCGCGCCTGCCTGCGGCTTTGGGGCCAAAGGCGTTACAGAGCAGTATGAGGGAGAACAAGATGGCAGACAAAAACTTTTTGACCGATATCATTGACGCCGACCTGGCCGAGGGCAAGGTCAGCGAGATCCATACCCGATTCCCGCCCGAGCCCAACGGCTATCTGCACATTGGCAGCGCCAAGGCGATCTATATCAACTGGTCCATCGCCAAGGCCTATGGGGGCAAGTTCAACCTCCGCCTGGACGATACCAACCCCGCCCGGGAGGACGTGGAGTATGTGAACAGCATCCTGGAGGACCTGCACTGGCTGGGGGCCGACCCCAACGGCGGCGTCTTTTATGGCAGCGATTACTTTGAGCAGTGCTACGCCTATGCCGAGAAGCTGATCCTGGAAGGCAAGGCCTATGTGGACGACCTGACGCGGGACGAGATGCGGGAGTACCGCGGCTCGGACGCAGGCAAGCCCAGCCGTCCCTCCCCCTGGCGGGACCGTACCCCCGAGGAGAACCTGGACCTGTTCCGCCGGATGCGGGCAGGGGAGTTCAAGGAAGGGGAAAAGACCCTGCGCGCCAAGATCGACCTGGCCAGCCCCAACATGAATATGCGGGACCCGGCCATCTACCGCATCAAGTATGAGTCCCATCACCGCCAGGGGGACAAGTGGTGCATCTACCCCATGTACGACTTTGCCCACCCCATCCAGGACGCCATCGAGGGGATCACCCACAGCATGTGCAGCCTGGAGTTTGAGAACCACCGCCCCCTGTATGAGTGGGTGATCACCAACCTGTTTGGCACCGAGTTCCCCAAGCAGCGGGAGTTCGCCCGGCTGAACGTCACCAACACGGTGATGAGCAAGCGGTATCTGCGCGAACTGGTGGAGACCGGCATGGTGGACGGCTGGGACGATCCCCGGATGCCCACCCTCTGCGGCCTGCGCCGCCGCGGCTATACCCCCAGCTCCATCTTCACCTTTGTGCGGGAGGCGGGCATCGCCAAGTGCGACAACCTGATCGATGTGCGCCAGCTGGAGGCCTGCGTCCGCAGTGAGCTGGACCTGTGCGCCCAGCGCCGTGTGGCGGTGCTGCACCCGGTCAAGCTGGTGGTGGACAACTACCCCGCCGGCCAGACCGAGACGTTTGCCCTGGCCAACAACCCCAACCGGGAGGCCTGCGACAGCTCCACCCGGCAGGTGGTCTTCAGCCGGGAGCTGTGGATCGAGGAGGAGGACTTTGCCGAGGTGCCGCCTCCCAAGTTCAAACGGCTGACGGTGGGCAGCGAAGTGCGCCTGATGGGCGCCTACATCGTACGCTGCACCGGCGTGGACAAGGATGAGGCGGGCCGGATCACCGCCATCCACTGCACCGCGGACCTGGAGACCGGCTGCGGCTGCCCCGCCGACGGCCGTAAGGTGAAGGGCACCATCCACTGGGTCAGCGCCGACCACTGCATCGAGGCGGAGGTGCGGCTGTACGACAAGCTGTTCACCCGCGAGAACATGAACAACCTCCCCGAAGGCACCACCTACAAGGACTACCTCAACCCCGACAGCGTCACCGTTTGCGCGGGGGCCAAGCTGGAGATGGCCCTGGAAGGCGCCAAGCCCGGGGACAAGTTCCAGTTCGTCCGCAACGGCTTCTTCACCCCGGATTCCAAGCACCCCGGAGTGTTCAACCGGGTGGTCACCCTGCGGGACAGCTTCAAGCCCGCACAGGCGCCTGCCTGTCCTCAGTAAAAACGACAAAACGAAAGGAGGCGCTTTGCGCTTATGCCCAAACGGATCTGGCGCAATGCTCTGTTGATGGCGGTCGTCACCTTTTTGATGGCGGTGGGCCTGCTGTTTTATATCCGCAGCTCAGGACCCGTGCCCGGAGGAGAGAACCCGAACAGTGTCCTGCTCCACGACGGGGTGTATACCTCGGTGCAGCAGGGCTACATCAGTGAGGTGACGGTGACGGTGACCATCTCCAGCGGGATGGTATCGGACGTACAGGCCGACGCCTCGGGCGAGACCCCCGCACTGGGGGGCGTGGCTGCCGCGCAGCTGGCGGAGGAGCTGGCCCAGGCCGGCTCGGCCGACCGGGTGGACGTGGTGGCGGGCAGCACCTATACCAGCCAGGCTGTCCTGGATGGGATGCAGGACTGCCTGACCCAGGCGGCCGCAGGCTGACGAAACAAACCACAGAGCGCTTCCGGGCGGCAGAACTGACGCTGCGGGGGCGCTTTGTTTTGGATGGAGGGCCCTATGCTGGATACCTTTGACTACACCCTGGGCCCGGGCGGGGCGGTCCTGGCCAGGGCCTATGGAGACAGTCCCGTCCTCTGCCTGCCCCAGACGCTGCCGGGGCCCAAAGGGCCTCTGCCGCTGGCCGGGCTGGGGGGCTACTGCTTTGCCGAGACGGTGCGGGACAAGCCCAAAGGCCCCCTGCTGCGCTGTGTCCGGGAACGGGACGGCAGCCTGCGGACTGTGCCGGCGGAGGAAGGGCAGGACCTGCACCCCGCCGCTGGACGCTTCCTGGAGGAAGTCGCCCTGCCCGGCACCCTGCGGGAGATCGGCAGCTGCGCTTTTTACAACTGCAGGGCCCTGCGCCGGATCACGGTGGGGAGCGGGCCGCTGGCCGTGGGCAGCGATGTCTTTTTGAACTGCTTTGAATTGGCCGAGGTGGTGCTGGAGGCCTCGCCCGACGAGGCTACCGGACTGTCTGCCCTGGTGAACAACATCTCCAGCAACCTGCGGGCGGTGTTCCGCGCAGGGGGCGCTGTGCAGGGGGCGTTCCGCTATCCCGAATACTGGGAGGACATCGAGGAGACCCCCGCCCACATCCTGCTGCACACCTTCTCGGGGCAGGGATACCACTACCGCCAGTGCTTCCGGGACGGGCGGCTGCTCTGCGGCGAGTACGACGCCGTCTTTGCCCAGGGCCACGGCGGGGACGACCCGGCCTATATGGCCCTGCTCTGTTTGGACCGGCTGCGGTATCCCTGGCAGCTGGATGGTGAGGCCGCGGGCCGCTACCGGGCTTTCCTGGCCCGGCAGGGGGCTGTGGTGGCCGCCGGGCTGATCCGCGCCCAGGACCAGGAGGGGCTGCGCGCCCTGCTGGATCTGGGGGTGCTGGACGGGCCGGCCCTGGCGCAGGCATCGGCCAGCGCCCGGCAGGCGGGCAACGCCCAGGCGGCGGCCCTGCTGGCCGACGCGGAGTACCGGGCTGCCCCGCCAAAGCCCAAGCGGCGTTATACATTCGACGATATTTGAGCCGATGATCCTGTACGGAGGTGATCTGCATGGCGCGCAAGGCGCCCGTTGACTTCAACGCGCCCTTTCAGTCGGCGCGGCCCGAGACCCAGGAGGAATGGCAGGCCCGGATGGGCGGCGAGGTGCTTGCGGTGCTGCGCAGCGAGCTGTATCTGGACTTCCGCTTTTTGGACCAGGCCCTGGGCGCCCTGACCCCTGTGCCCGACGAGCGGTGCGGGGTGCTGGCCACCGACGGGGTCAGTCTGTTCTACCAGCCCAGCGCCCTGCTGCGGCTCTACCGGGAGAACCAGAAATATCTCAATCGGTTGTATCTGCATACGATATTCCATTGTGTATTCCGCCATCTGTGGATGCAGGGGAAACGCGACCCGGTGTTGTGGCACACCGCCTGTGACATCGCGGTGGAGAACGTCATCGACGGGCTGGGGCGCAGGAGCATCACCCGGCCCCTGACCTACGTCCGCCGCCGGGCCTATGAAGCCCTGACCGAGGGCGGCCATGTGGCGGCGGCGGCCCCGGCCTACCGCTGGCTGCTGGCCCAGACCCCCGGGGTGCAAAAGCAGCTGGCCCGGGAATTCTACGCCGACGACCACAGGCTGTGGCCCCGGCCCGGCAGGCCCAACCAGCCGGTCCCCCAGCCCCAGGCCCAGAAGGACTGGCAGAAGATCGGGCGCCGGATGGAGACCCAGCTGGAGCTGCACGACCGGGAAGCCGGGGAGGACGGGGGGAACCTGGCCCAGGCGGTCAAGGCAGCCAACCGCAGCCGCAGCAGCTACCGGGAGTTCCTGCGCCGGTTCTGCGTGCTGCGGGAGGAACCCCGGCTGGACCCCGACACCTTCGATCTGAACTTTTACACCTACGGCCTGTCGGTCTACGGCAATATGCCTCTGATCGAGCCGGTGGAGACGCGGGAGAACAAAAAGATCGAGGAGATCGCCCTGGTGATCGACACCAGTTATTCCACCTCGGGGGCCCTGGTGCGCAGCTTTTTGTCCGAGACATACGCCATGCTCAAGCAGCGGGAGAGTTTCTTCCGCCGGATGAACCTGCACATCATCCAGGCAGACAACAAGGTCCAGCGGGACCACCTGGTCACCACCGAGGAGGAACTGATCGACCTGATGGATCGCTTTGAGCTGGCGGGGGGCGGCGGCACCGATTTCCGCCCCGCCTTCGACTATGTGACCAGGCTGTGCGAGGAGAAGAAGTTCCACAACCTGCGGGGGCTGCTGTATTTCACCGATGGCATGGGGACCTATCCCGCCCGGCGGCCCCCCTACGACGCGGCCTTCCTCTTTTTGGGGGACCGGTTCGACGACGCGGGCGTGCCTCCCTGGGCCATGAAGGTGGTGCTGGATGAGGAGGAGTTCGCCGGGCCCGAAGCAGCCCCTGCGCAGGGGCTGGCCGCCGCCCTGGAGGAGGAACAGGACCTCTATCGGGATCTGAACAATTCGTGAGGAGAGAGCCTATGAATATCAAACGTGCAAAGGAAGAGATCGAACGCACGGTGCGGGCCTATCTGGCCAAGGATGCCCTGGGGGAATACGCCATCCCGGCGGTGCGTCAGCGGCCCATCCTGCTGATGGGCCCTCCGGGCATCGGCAAGACCCAGATCATGGAGCAGGCCGCCCGGGAGTGCGGGGTGGCGCTGGTGGCCTATACCATCACCCACCACACCCGCCAGAGCGCCGTGGGTCTGCCCTTCATCCGGCAGAAGCACTACGGGGACCGGGACGTGTCGGTGACCGAGTATACCATGAGCGAGATCATCGCCTCGATCTATGAGAAGATGGAGGCCACCGGCCTGCAGGAGGGCATCCTGTTCATCGACGAGATCAACTGCGTGTCCGAGACGCTGGCCCCCACTATGCTGCAATTTTTGCAGTGCAAGACCTTTGGCAACCAGGCCGTGCCGGCGGGGTGGGTCATCGTGGCGGCGGGCAATCCCCCCGAATACAACAAGTCGGTCCGGGATTTTGACATCGTCACCCTGGACCGGGTGCGCCGGATGGACATTCAGCCCGACCTGCCCGCCTGGCGGGAATATGCCCGCAAGGTGGGGGTCCATGGGGCCATCCTCAGCTATCTGGAGCTGCACCCCCAGAATTTCTATCAGATCAACGCCGACGTGGAGGGCGCCCAGTTCGTCACGGCCCGGGGCTGGGAGGATCTGTCCAATCTGCTGGACACCTACGAAAAGCTGGGGATGCAGGCCGATGAGGAAGTCATCCGCCAGTATCTGCAGCACAGGACCATTGCGGAGGACTTTGCCTCTTACCTGGACCTGTACTATAAGTACCGGGACAACTACGGGGTCGAGGAGATCCTGGCCGGGCGGCCCCGGCCGGAGGCTTTTGCACGGCTGTTGCAGGCTCCCTTTGACGAGCGGCTGTCCCTGGTCAGCCTGCTGCTGGCGGGGCTGAAAGCGCGGTTTGGGGATTCCTGCCGGGAGAACGATGTGGCCGACACCTGCTATGCCCTGCTGCGGCAGCTCAAGCAGGATCTGGCCGCCCTGCCCGACCCCGAGCCCACCGATCCGGAGGACCTGCTCCAACAGCAGATCGGGGACTATGAGGCTGAGACGGCCCGCCAGCGCACGGCCGGCGCCCTGGACAAAGAGGGGCTGGCCCGCCGTCTGGGGGTGGCGGCCGCCCTGCGGGACTGGGCAGGACGTTTGCGCCGGGCCCACGCTGCGGGCACCCAGGAGGCCTTCGACCTGCTGCGGGGGTACTTTGAGACCCTGGCCGCAGACCGCGAAAAGCGACAGGAGGAGGCTTCTGCGGCCCTGGAGGCAGCCTTCGACTTTATGGAGCAGGCGTTTGGGGAGAGTCAGGAGATGGTGGTGTTCGTCACCGAGCTGACCGTTTCCCCGTCGGCCCACGCGTTCATCGCCGAGAACGGCTGTGAGCGGTACTTCCGCTACAACAAGGATCTGCTGCTGGATAACCGCAAGGCGGCCCTCGACCGGGAACTGGCGGCCGAGGAACTGCGCCACGGCGGCCCCAAAGGTTAAGTACAAAGAAAAAGGCCCGCACGGATGCTCCGTGCGGGCCTTGTGTATTTTTAGTCCAGATGATGTTTCTGACAGAAGAGCTTGGAGGCAAAGTACATCCCCACCCACAGAAGGATGGCCAGCACCAGGTAGAGGGGATTCTCCAGCGCATTGGTGAGGGACTGGCCAAAAAGGGCCATCATGGCGATCATGACGGCCTTGCCGGCCAGCAAAGTCAGGATGTAGCGGCGGGAATCAAAGTCGGAGATGCCAAAGGCCAGATGCAGAAAGGAGGTGGGGGTGAAGGGCAGCATGGCCAGGGTGAACAGGGTGGGGACATCGCAGTGGCTGACCCACTTTTCAGCCTTGCGGAACAGCTCGAAGCGGCTGGCGAACCGCCAGAAAAACCGCTTGACCACCCTGCGCCAGAAGGTGAACATGATGGCGCCTCCCACCACCACGCCGCACCAGCTGTACAGAAAACCCATCACAGGGCCGTGGGCGGCCACGTTGAGCGCCACGATGGCGATGAGGGGCAGGGGCGGCACAAAGGATTCCACCATGGCCAGCAGGACCGGCACCAGGGGTCCGAGCCCCTCAAAGCTGTCCAGCAGGTTCTTCCAGAAATCCAGGGATGTGATCTGAGTGCTCCAATACTGAAGCATGTCTTCCATGCGCCGTCCTCCTATCGTACTTGGATGGTTTCGGGTCTTGTCCGGAACAAAGACCGCTTTGGATCTTCCGGATCTAGATTATAGTATACCCTCCCATTATGACAAAGCGGTGAACGATCTGTCAAGTTGTGGGTGGAAGGGTCAAAAAGCGGCGGGGCTCAGCCCTCCTCTTTGGCGGCAGCGGCGCGGGCCTCGGCGGCGTGCAGCCGTTCCAGCTGCTGGCGGCGCTGCTTGTGCCAGCGGGCCAGCAGGTCGGGTGTGGGCATCTGGAGGCACCGGGCATAGGTCCAGTGCAGGCCGTCCCGGCGGGCCAGCTTGTACCGCTGAAAGACCCCCTGGCCGGCTTCGCTGTCGGTGCCGGCGCAGCAGGGGCACTGGGCCAGGGTATACCAGCTGTTGCTGCCCTTTTTCAGCCAGATATCATCGGGGACAAGGGCGGCGCCGCACACCGGGCAGGCCGCGCTGAGGATGCGGGGGTCGTTGCGCCAGGCAAACTGCTCCACGTTGCCCTCCCACAGGCGGAAATCCCGGTAGTCGCCGGGCTCGGGGCAGAGGCTCTGGCGCAGCGATTCGGCCTCGGTGGGATACTCGGCCAGGCCGCGCTCCAGGTCGATGCAGCGGCAGATATCGGCGGTGTACAGGGCGTCGGACAGCGCGTCGTGGAAGGGGCGCTCGGTGGGCAGCCCCAGCCGGGTGACCACGCTCTCCAACGTGAGGCCGTCCCCCTCCTTGCGGGGGTATTGGCTGAGAAAGATCTGCTGCAGGTTGTACCAGACGGTGGGGCGGCTCTCGTCCAGGTTGCATAAAAAGAGGTTCTGCTTGAGCACCGGCACGTCATCCAGACCCCACTCGGCAAATTCAGCGTCGGGACCGCACCACTTCATGAACCGGCGCAGCCCCTGCAGGATGGGCTCGCCCCGGTCCAGGTCGGCCTGGGTCAGGCCGGTGACCTTGGCGATGTGGTGCTGCAGTTTGCGGAAGATGCGGGGCCGCAGATGGATCGAGAAGGTGTCCAGGACGTTGCCCGCCTCATCCACCCTAGCGGCGCCGATCTCGATGATCTCCCCCCGCAAAGTCTGCTCCACCCCGTGGTAGTTGAAGGTATAGGGATGGTAGCCGATGTTCCATTCCAAATCAAAAATGACCAAATTTCGCTGAGGCATGATCGTATGATTCCCCATTCTTATAAAATAAAGCGCTCGATGGCTTCTGCGACGCCGTCGTGGTTGTTGTCCGCTGCCGTGATATAGTCCGCCTGTGCCTTGACGGGGCCTTCGGCATTGGCCATGGCCACGCCCACGCCGGCGTAGTGGATCATCGAGCGGTCGTTCATCCCGTCGCCGCAGGCCATCAGGTTGTCCCGGGTCAGGCCCATCCGGTCCAGCAGGGCCGCCAGGCTGCGGTCCTTGGCCACCCCCAGAGGCACCGCCTCAATGAAGAAGGGGCTGGAGGGGTACAGGTCGATCTGCCCGGCAAAGCGGTCCAGGCCGGCCTGCAGCACCGGCCGCAGCCGGATGGGGTCGAGGGTGATGAGCATTTTGTTGACCGGGTAATTGACGTAGGCGGGCAGGTCGGGCACGCCGACCATGGGCAGCTTGTTGGTGAAGCCCTCCCGCATGGCCCAGGGGTCCTGGGGACGCTCGGTGACGATGCCCTCCGGGCTGTATGTGACGATGGCCACGTTCTGCTGCGCCGCAAAGCTGCACAGGGCGGGCACCATGGGGGCCGGCAGCACCTGCTGCCACAGGATGCGGGCCCCGGGGCCGCAGTCCACGATGGCACCGCCGTTGTACGAGAGGATGGCCCCCGCCCGGCCGTTCTGGCCCAGGGCAAGATCCCGCGCCACAGGGGTGACCCCCTCGGTGGGGCGGCCGGAAGCCAGCACCACCATCACCCCTTTGGCCAGGGCCTGGTCCAGGGCGGCGCGGGTGCGGGGGGTGATCTGCTTGTCGTCGTTGGTGAGGGTGCCGTCCAGATCCAGTGCCAGCACCTTGATATTCGGTTTCGCCATAGAAAAGCGTTTCTCCTTCTTCCAGGCAGCCTTGCGCCGCCTTCACAGTCTTACTTTCTATTGTACAATAAAAGAGCGCAGGTTTAAAGAGAAAAAATCGGTTTTTCACGAAAAAGAATAAAAACCCCGCCCCAACGAAAGACGGGGGCGGGGAAAAGGGGGTTATCCGGCGGTCACTCGGCCAGGTTGCCGGTGTACAGCTGGTAGTATTTGCCTTTCTTGGCGATCAGCTCGTCGTGGCTGCCGCGCTCGATGATGCGGCCCTGTTCCAGCACGATGATGCAGTCGGCGTTGCGCACGGTGGACAGCCGGTGGGCGATGACAAAGGTGGTGCGGCCATACATCAGGCCGTCCATGCCCGCCTGCACCAGCGCCTCGGTGCGGGTGTCGATGGAGCTGGTGGCTTCGTCCAGGATCAGCACCGGCGGGTCGGCCACGGCCGCCCGGGCGATGGCCAGCAGCTGCCGCTGGCCCTGGCTGAGGTTGGCGCCGTCGCCGGTCAGCATGGTGTTGTAGCCGTCGGGCAGGCGGCGGATGAAGCCGTCGGCGTTGGCCAGCTTGGCGGCCACCACGCACTCCTCGTCGGTGGCGTCCAGGCGTCCATAGCGGATGTTGTCCATGACGGTGCCGGTGAACAGGTGGGTATCCTGCAGCACGATGCCCAGGCTGGCCCGCAGGTCCGACTTCTTGATCTTGCGGATGTTGATGCCGTCGTAGCGGATCTTGCCGTCCTGGATGTCGTAGAAGCGGTTGATCAGGTTGGTGATGGTGGTCTTGCCGGCGCCGGTGGAGCCCACAAAGGCGATCTTCTGGCCGGGCAGGCCGTAGAGGTTGATGTCGTGGAGGACGGTCTTTTCGGGATTGTAGCCGAAGTCCACGTCAAAGAAGCGGATGTCGCCCTCCAGCTTGGTGTAGGTCAGAGTGCCGTCGTGGTGGGGGTGCTTCCAGGCCCAGATGCCGGTGCGGGAGTCGCTCTCCACCAGGTTGTTGTCCTTGTCGTATTTGGCGTTGACCAGGGTGACGTAGCCGTCGTCGGTCTCGCTGGGGGCGTCCATCATGGCGTAGATGCGCTCGGCGCCGGCCAGCGCCATGATGACGCTGTTGGCCTGCATGGACACCTGGCTGATGGGCATATTGAAGCTCTTGTTCAGGGCCAGGAAGGCCATGACGGTGCCCAGGGTGACCCCGCCGATGCCGTTGACCGCCAGGGCCGCGCCCAGAAGGGCGCACAAAGCGTAGCTGACGTTGCCCAGCTGGGCGTTGACGGGCATCATGATGTTGGCGTAGCCGTTGGCCCGGATGGAGCTTTCCTTCAGCTTGCCGTTCAGCTCGCGGAAGCCCTGCAGGGTCTTTTCCTCATGGGTAAAGACTTTGACCACCTTCTGGCCCTGGAGCATCTCCTCGATGTAGCCGTTGACGGCGCCCAGGTCCCGCTGCTGGGAGATGAAGTACTTGCCGCTTTGGGCGCTGATCTTTTTGGAGCAGAACAGCATCAGGGCCACCATGCAGATGGTCAGGACGGTCATGGGGATATCCAGGATACACATGCTGACGAACACCGACAGGATGGTGATGACGCTGGACACCAGCTGGGGGATGCTCTGGCTGATCATCTGGCGAAGGGTATCCACGTCGTTGGTGTACACCGACATGATGTCGCCGTGGGGGTGGGTGTCAAAGTAGCTGATGGGCAGGCTCTCCATGTGGGTGAACAGCTCGATGCGGATGTTCCGCATGGTGCCCTGGGTCACATTGACCATGATGCGGGCGTTGCCCCAGGCGGCCAGGATGCCTACCAGATAGATGCAGCCGATCCGTGCCAGGGCGCCGATCAGGGGGCCGAAGTTGGGGTCCTGCTGCTGGAGCATGGGCGCGATGTAGTCGTCGATGAGGGTCTGCAAAAACAGGCTGGCCTGCACATTGGCAAAGGCGCTGAGGAAAATGCAGATCAGCACCACGATGCAGTGGGGGGTGTAGTGCCGCAGCACCTCACCCAGGACTCGCTTGAGCAGCTTGCCGGGGTTGGCCACCTTGGGCCGGGGGCCCATACCGCCGCGGCGGCCGGGGCCATGGATGGTTCTCACGTTCTGTTCAGCCATCAGTCTTCACCTCCCTGCTTGTCGAAGTCGCCGCCGCCCTGGGTCTGGCTGTTGTAGACCTCCTGATAGATCTTGTTGGTGGCGAGCAGCTCCTCATGGGTGCCCAGGCCGTCGATCCGGCCGTTGTCCAGCACCAGGATGCGGTCAGCGTCCTGCACAGAAGAAATGCGCTGGGCGATGATGATGCGGGTGGTGCCGGGCAGCTTTTCCCGGAAGGCCTGGCGGATCTTGGCGTCGGTGGCGGTGTCCACCGCGCTGGTGGAATCGTCCAGGATCAGGATCTTGGGTTTGCGCAGGAGGGCGCGGGCGATGCACAGACGCTGTTTCTGGCCGCCCGAGACGTTGGTGCCGCCCTGCTCGATCCATGTATTGTACTTGTCGGGGAAGCGCTGGATGAACTCGTCGGCGCAGGCCAGGCGGCAGGCTTCCATGCACTCCTCCTCGGTGGCGTTCTCATCGCCCCAGCGCAGGTTGTCCAGGATGGTGCCTGAGAACAGGACGTTCTTTTGCAGCACCATCGAGACCTCCTGGCGCAGCACATCCAGGTTGTAGTCGCGCACATCCACGCCGCCCACCCGGACGGCGCCGCTGTCCACGTCGTACAGCCGGGGGATCAGTTGCACCAGGCTGGATTTGGCGCTGCCGGTGCCGCCGATGACGCCCAGCGTCTCACCGGGCCGGATGCGGAAGGTGATATCGCTGAGCACCGGGCTGCCGGTGCCGTGCTTATACTTGAAAGTGACGTGGTCGAACTCCACGCTGCCGTCCTGCACCTGATCCACGGGCTTCTGGGCGGGGGGCAGGTCGGTCTTTTCGTCCAGCACCTCGATGATGCGGCGGCAGGAGGCCACCGACATACTGAGCATGACGAACACCATGCTCAGCATCATCAGGGAGGCCAGGATGTTCATGACGTAGCCGAACAGGGCGTTCAGCTGGCCGGTGGTGATCACGCCGTCCAGCACGAAATGGGCGCCGAACCAGGACAGGGCCAGGTTGCAGCCGTAGATGGCCACCAGCATGGAGGGGTTGTTGAAGCTGAGGCGGCTTTCCGCCTTGACGAACTGGTTGTACAGGTCCTGGCAGGCCCTGGTGTACTTGTCGTCCTCATGCTTTTCGCGCACGAAACTCTTGACCACCCGGATGGCGGTGACGTTCTCCTGCACCGAGGCGTTCAGGTTGTCGTAGTTGCGGAACACCCGGTCGAAGATCTTGGTGGTGGGCAGCATGATGCAGCCCAGCACCACCAGCAGAAAGAGCATGGCCACCAGGAAGATGCCGGTGAGATGCGGGTTGATCATCACCGACATGATGAGGGCAAAGACCAGATGCACCGGAGCGCGCACGCACATCCGCATCAGCATCTGGAAGGCGTTCTGCACGTTGGTGACGTCGGTGGTCATACGGGTGACCAGGCCCGCCGTGGAGAACTTGTCGATGTTGGTGAAGGAATAGTGCTGGATGCGCTCAAACATGGCGTCGCGCAGGTTGCCTGCGTAGCCGGCGGATGCCTTGGCGGCAAAGCGGCCGGCGGACAGGCCCAGAACCAGAGCGATGGCCGCCACCAGGAAGGTGAGCAGGCCATACTTGATGACGGCGTCCATATCTCCCTTTTCGATGCCCTGGTCGATGATGTAGGACATCAGCAGCGGGAGAAGGACGTCCATGATGGCTTCCAGCGCCGACAGAAGCGGCGTGATGATCGCGGCGCGCTTGTACTCGCCGAGATGGGAGGCCAGCTTTTTGATCATGGGTCATACCTCCTATGGCGTATCGGGAAGCCTTCCGGCCCGGTCTGCCTGCCGGCAAACGCACCGGCCGCGGGGTATGGGAACGCTTGGGCAAAGGGGTCGGCGCTTTGGGCTTTTGGATACGCGCAGCTCTTATTGTTGGGTTGCGTACAAATTTGTTCAACGTCGAACATTCTATCCAAAAAAATGTTCGATGTCAACCTGTATGGGCAAGGTTTCAGATTTTGTTCATAGAAATTTCAGCGTTGGATTATTCCAGACCGGCGCGCAGTTTGTTGAGCAGCCGCAGCAGCTCTGCGTTCTCCTCCTCGGTCAGCAGGCCGGAGATATACTGGTCGGTCTGGCGCAGGCTGAGCATGATCTGCTGGTGGGCCAGGGCGCCGGCGTCGGTGAGGACCAGGCGCTTGAGGCGGGCGTCCTGGGGGACGCTCATGCGGCGGATATAGCCCTTCTTTTCCATCAGCTGCAGGATGTTGGTGACGGTGGAGCGGGTGATGGAGAAGGCCCGCTCGATATCCCGCTGAAAGACCTCCCGGTCCCGGCAGTTGTAAAGATAGGCGAGGATCCACCCGTGCATGGCGGTAACATCCTCCACCCCGTTCAGACGGCTGTAATAATTCACCCGGCGGGAGATGAGGTTGTTGACCCGGCGCATCTGGGCCGGGATGACCTGGGGCAGGTCTTTGACGGGTCTGCTCAGCAGAGCCTGCTCGACGTCGGGAGAAAGGTGTGTGGGATTGATGGACATAACAGAAGCACTCCTTTGCGCTGGCTGTCTTGCCGGTCGGCAGGGTGCTGAACAATTTACACCCTGGACTGTCTGGACAAGAACAATTCGATACAAAACTATTATCGAGCGCCAAAGCTCCTTTGTCAAGGGCAAAATGGTGACAATTTGGTGCGCAAAAAGCGCCCCCGGACCGCCGGCTGGGGCGGGCGCGGGAGCGCTGGGAAAGGTTCATGCCAGGATGGCCTGGGCCTCGGGAGGAAGGGTATAGGCGGGGTCCAGCATATGCAGCAGCCGCTCGGGGCGGTTGGTGACGATGGAGACCGGCTGCATATCCAGGATGCTCTGCAGATCCAGCTTGCTGTCCACCGGCCAGGGGGCGGCCTCCATCCCCATGGCCTGCACCCGCTGCACAAGGTCCCGGTCCCGGAAGCAGGTGTTGTACTGGCAGCTGACCACCTCGGGAACAAAGTCCAGGCCGGCCAGGTAGGCGGGCAGGTCGTGCTGGGCCAGCAGACTCAGCAGCAGCTGGAACAGGTTCTCGCCGGGGTGGTCGGAGGTAAGGGCCCAGATGCGGTCCATCACCCAGCGGGCGGTGATGTTCTCCTCGTCCAGGGGCTGTCCCTGGGAGAGGGCCATCAGGGCCTGGGTGGCTTCCGCCTCCCCGGGCAGGCCGGCTTCCATGCTGTTTTCCAGCCCGATGGCCTGCAGCAGGGCCGGCGGGGGGAACAGGTAGCTGTCCAGGGAGTTGAGTGTCAGCACCCCCACCCGCTGGCAGGGAGACAGCTTTTTCACACGGCTCAGGATGCCGTGGTTGAACGAGGTGACCACGATCTTGTCCGCCAGGCCGGAGCTTTCCACCTCCTCCAGGATCAGCTCCGCAAAGGCGTCCTGATCAGTGGTGTTGTTGGCTCCCAGAGGGGACTTGAACTCCACCTGGATGGTCTCCACCGTGCTGCAGGCCTCCAGAGCCTCGGCAAAGGTGGGGATCTTTTCCCCGGCGAAACGGGGGTCCTTCCAGCTGCCGAAATCCAGGGCGCGCAGCTGCTCCAGGGTACACCAGGGGATGACCTTTTTCTGGTCGGCGTGCAGGTCGGTGATGTATTCGTGATGGACCACCAGATGACCGTCTGCGGTCAGCAGGGTATCAAATTCGATGCCGTCCACCCCCAGGCTGGCGGCCAGCCGGAAGGCGGTCAATGTATTTTCGGGCGCGAGGTGGGATGCGCCCCGGTGTGCGATGACTTTGGGCCTCACAATCGTTTCTCCTGTTTTTTGACGTTCAGTCTATCAGTATAGCGGCCCGGGAGAGGATTGGCAAGCGTTTTCACAAAAAGTTTCCGGTGGGTTCAAAAACGGCGCGGAAGAAGCAGAAAAGCCCCCGGCTTTGCAGCCGGGGGCCCCTCTGGTTTTATGGCTAGGAGGTTTGGAGTTACTCTCGATCAGGAGAGGAACATGAGCTGGCGGTTTACTTGCCTGCGCGGCGGGCCTTCAGAGTCTCGACGTTCTGATCCACACGCTTTTTGCTCAGCGGGTAGACGAACCACAGCACGAGGGCGATGACGGCAAAGCCGATGATGGGAGCCATGCAGGCGATGGTGTAGATGCCGTTCAGGACGTTGGGGTCCTGCTGGGTGGCGGTGGAGTAACCGATGATGCTCAGCAGAGCGCCCACCAGACCGGCGGAGAAAGCCTGGCCCAGTTTCCGGGCGAAGGAGTACACCGAGTAGATGGTGCCGTCCTCGCGGATGCCATTCTTGACTTCGCTGTCGTCGATGACGTCGGTGATCATAGCCCAGACGATGGTGTTGAACAGGCCCAGGCCGGCATAAGCCACGGTGTAGAAGCCCAGGTAGACCCAGCCGCTTTCAGGATGGAGGATGAAGCAGATCAGATAGACGATGGCGCCGAACAGGGAGCCGGCGATGGCAGTCTCCTTTTTGCCGATCTTGGAAGCCAGCATGGTGGCCAGGGGAGCGACCACCACCAGGGAGGCGATGGAGGAGCACATGGCGACCGCAGACTGTGCGGCGGTGTTCTTGAAGTAGTAGGGGAAGATGTAGGGGTTCATGCCGGTCATGGTGAGCATGGTCAGCAGCAGGCACAGGGCCGCCAGGATGATGCCCAGCAGGGAACGGCTGGTGAAGATGCGCTTGAGCAGGACCACGGGCTCGAACTTCTCGGTCTTGGCGGGGATGACGACACGCTCGGTGGTCAGGTTGAAGCACAGCAGATAGCAGACGATGGCGCAGACGCTGAACAGGCCTGCCATGACCAGCATACGGCTGCCGCTCAGGACGGGGGTGCCGTTGACGGTCTCATAGGCCAGCAGCGGGGTGGCGGTGCCGATGACCAGGTTGGCCAGGGTGGCGCCGATGCTGCGGAAGGTGGACAGCTGGGTGCGGTCGTTGGCCTCGGGCGAAATGGCGGAAGCCATCGAGCCGTAGGGGATGTTGATGGAGGTGTAGAAAATGGAACCCCACAGCAGGTAGGTGACGAACATCCACACCACCTTGAAGGCCATGGGCATACCGGCGAACTCGGACTGGTAGATCAGGAACGAGGCGATGGCCACCGGTCCGCACATCCGCTTGATCCAGGGACGGAAACGGCCGTCCTTGGTGGGCTTGGCGCGGTCTACGATCTGGCCCATGGCCACATCGGTGAAGGCGTCCACAAAGCGGGCCACCATCATCAGCAGGCCGACGATGGCTGCGGGCACGCCCATGATATCGGTGTAGAACACCATCATAAAGCTGGAGGATAGCATGAAGGTGAAGTCGTTGCCGAAATCACCGAACATGTAGCCGAGTTTGTCCCTCATACCAAAGGGACGCACGGCCGTGGTTCCGGTGTTTGCCATAAATGATTACTCCTTTGTTGGCTGGGGGCTGCCGGCAGGGTACCGCCTGCCCTGTGTGGGACAGCCCGGGTGGATTGCGTCACTTTGCACAGTCACAACTGTACAAAGCTGCGGAATATTGGTTACCGTGTAACGTAGTATATCACAATGCGGAAAAAGAAATTAGAAATATTTTGTGCTGTATCCCTACATTTTAATGGTCCTCCTGTTTAAAGACGCCGAAATTACGTCTGCGTATTTGTGCAAGATGCACTATTTTGAGAGAAATGGCCCCTTTGCAGGCAGGAAATGGGGCGAAAAACGGGGCGATTGCCTTTCCCGGCCGGGAATGATACAATAAAGAAAAAACACAAGGAGAAAAAGCCATGAAGGAACCCAACAGCCTTTCGGGCCGGCAGTGGCCCGGCTATACCACCATAAAGACCGAGCAGAGCGAACTTTTCCACGGGACGGCCACCACCCTGACCCACGATGTGAGCGGCGCCGCCGTGCTGGTGATCGAGAACCAGGACGAGAACAAAACCTTCGGCATCGGGTTCGGCACCTTCCCCAGCGACGATACGGGCGTGTTCCATATCCTGGAGCACTCGGTGCTGGCAGGATCGGAGAAATACCCGGTCACATCGCCCTTCCTGCAGCTGGTCAAGAGCAGCATGGCATCGTTCCTCAACGCCATGACCTTTGGGGACAAGACGGTATACCCCTTTGCCACCCCCAATGAGGCCGACTTCCGCAACCTGATGGACGTCTACCTCAACGCGGTGTTCTGCCCCCTGGCGATGAAGGAGCGCAGCGTCTTTGAGCAGGAAGGCTGGCACCGGGAGGAGGACGGCTCCTTCAGCGGGGTGGTCTACAACGAGATGCAGGGGGCTCTGGCCTCCCCCGAGGCCCGGCTGGATGCGGCCATGGACGCGGCCCTTTTCCCGGACAACGGCTACGGCTTTGTGTCGGGGGGCGACCCTGCCGCCATCCCGGGGCTGACCTATGAGCAGTACGTCAAGATCTACCGCCGCCATTACCGCCCCGATAACTGCTGCATCACCCTGTATGGCCGGATGGACATGGCGGACAAGCTGGCTTTTCTGGACCAGCACTATCTGAGCAAAATACCCCGGAGCGGGCCCCGGCCCCGCACCCCCCTGCAGGTCCCTCAGACAGGGGTCCGGCGGCTGGTGCCCTACTACACCGACACCCCCGGCACGGTGCCGGTGGAGTGCGCTCTGGGCTGGTACACCGGCCGTTTTGAGGAGCAGGAAAAGCAGACGGCCGTCAGCATCCTGCTGGACGCCCTGCTGTCCACCAACCAGTCCCCCCTGAAAAAGTACCTGCTGGAGCAGGGCCTGGGGACCGATATCCAGGTGGTCTTTGACAGTTCGGTGCAGCAGCCGGTGATCGAGCTGCTGCTCAAGGGGACCGACCAGGAGCGGGCGGCCCGTTTTGCACCGGCAGTCAGGGCCGGGGTGGAAAAGATCTGCGCCGAGGGCATCCCCCAGGAGCTTCTGACCGCCTCCATCAATAGCCTGGAGTTCCAGGTGACCGAGCGCCCGGGCAATCTGCCCGACGGCGTGATGGCCGCCATTGAGGCGGTGACCGGCTGGCTGCACACAGGAGACCCCATGGCGGACCTGCGGGTGGAGGAGATCTTTGCGTTCCTGCGGGAGAAGGTGGGCACCGACTGGTATACCGGCCTGCTGGCCCAGCTGCTGGAGGCCGACCCGGTTGAAGTCACCCTGGTTCCCCAGAAGCCCCAGCCGGAGGACGGGCCCTCGGCCCGGCAGGAAGGCAAGCTGCAGCTGGACCACCCCCTGACGGTGGCCGACCTGGCCGAACCGCTCCACTTCCCGGATGCGGAGGAAGAACAGCTGGCCGGTCTGACTTTGGTCACCCGGCCCACGGCGGGCAGCCTGTATCTGAACTTCTATTACGATATGGGCGCCCTGGACCCCGAGGAGGTCAGCGATGCCGCCCTGCTGCTCAGCCTGCTGGGTGAGCTGGACAGCGGCAGCCACACGGCCATCCAGCTGACCACCCTGCGGAACACCTGGCTGGGCGAGAGCTTTGTGACCATCGACCACTGGGTGGGACGCCAGGCGGAGAAGCCCTGCATCGCGAAATTCGAGGCGCGGGCCAGCCTGCTGGAGCGCAACCTGGACAAGGCGGTGGAGCTGCTGGGCGAACTGCTGTACGACACCAGACTGGAGGGGGCCCAGGCCGAGACGGCCCTCGCCCGGACCTTGGAGCAGCTCAAGCTGGATTTCGAGCACGATTTCATCCAGAGCGGGCACGATTATGCCATCCTGCGGGCCGGCCGCAGCTTTTCGGTGGATATTGCTTTGGCGGAGCGGACCGGCGGCGTGGATATGTACCGCTTTGTGTGCAGGCTGCTGGAGCAGCGGGACTGGCCGGCCCTGCTGGCCCGACTGGAGGCGGTGCGGAACAAGCTGCTGCGCCGCTGCAGCCTGACGGTCTGCTGCCATGGCAGCGCCGCCGCCTGCCAGCGGCTGCGGGAGCTGCTGCCCGGCAGCGTCTTTGCCGGCCAGGGCCGCGCCCCGGCCCGGCCTTACCATGAACCGCTGCCCCAGGCCCGGAACGAGGCGTTCCTGATCCAGGGCGGGGTGAACTATGACGTACTGGCCTGGCCGATGAACGGTGACGCCGCCCGCAAGGTGCTGAGCCGGGTGATGAGCTATGAATATCTGTGGCAGGCCATCCGGGAGCAGGGCGGCGCCTATGGGGCCGGTATGCTCAGCCGGGCGGAATTTGAACTGATCTACACCTACCGCGACCCCCATGCCGCAGGCAGCTACCGGAAGTTTGCCCAGGGGCCGGCAGTCCTGGCCGCCAAAGAGTACACCCCCGAGAGCCTGAGTGAGTGCATCGTGGGCACGGTCGCCCAGGTGGATTCGCCCCGCAAGCCCCGCCAGCAGGCACTGGAGGCGGACCGCCGGTATTTCTGCGGGGTCACCGGTCCGATCGCCGCTGCCGACCGGGCCGCCATGTGCGGCGTCACCGCAGAGTGGCTGCGGCAGCAGGCCGGCAGCCTGGCCGGGCAGATGGCCCGGGGCGTCCGCTGCACCTTTGGCAGCCGCGAGGCCATCCAGCGGGCCGGGGATCTGTTTGACGCCGTGGAGGACCTGAGCGCGACCTAAAGACGCGGTGATGGCGGGCGAGTACCGGCTGTACGCCCTGGAAAGCCGCCGCAGCTGAAGGGCGGCAGGGCTGGACGGTTCGAACCCTTGCCTATGCCGGCTGCCCGCGCTATACTGGAGATAAGGTGAGATCGATACCAAAAGGGAGGGGAGGCCGTCCATGAACATCACCGAGTTTGCCGCCTATGCCGGGGTATCCAAGGCAGCGGTCAGCCGCTATTTCAACGGCGGCTACCTCAGCGAGGAAAAGCGGGCCCGCATCGAGGCTGCGGCTGCGGCCACCGGTTACCGGCCCAGCCTCCAGGCCCAGATGCTGCGCACCCGGCGCACCCGGCAGGTGCTGGTGATCCTGCCCAAGCTGTCCAGTGAGAGCTGCGCCCGGATGGTGGAGGGAATCTCGGCCATCCTGGAGGAGAGCGGCTACCAGCTGCTGCTGATCAATACCGCCAACGACAGCAGCAAGGAGATCGCGGCGCTCAACCTGCTGCAGCAGAACACGGTGGACGGCGTGATCCTGATCGCAACCATCTTTACCCCGGAGCACCGCACCATCCTGTCCAGCCTGCGGCTGCCGGTGGTGATCCTGGGCCAGGAGTACCCGGGATTCTGCTCGGTGTCCCACGATGACCGGGGGGCGGCCCGGGCCGCCACCGCCCATATGCTGGCCAAGGGGCGGCGCAGGCCCGGCTTTTTGGGGGTGACCATGAAGGACCTGGCCGCCGGGCTGAACCGCCGCCGGGGCTTTGAGGATGCCCTGAAGGAAGCGGGACTGGTCCCCAGCCCCAAGCGAGCCAACATTGCCGCTTTCAATATGGAGGCGGGCTATGAGCAGGCCGGCAGTCTGCTGGCCCGGGAAGGGGATCTGGACTGCCTGTTCTGTGCGACCGATTCCATCGCCATCGGCGCCCTGCAATACTGCCGCAGCCATGGCATCCGGGTGCCGGAGGACCTGATGCTGGCCGCTGTGGGGGACAGCGAGGCCGGGCGGGTGGCCTATGTCCCCCTGACCAGCGTGCAGCTGCACTACCGCATGGCGGGCCGTCTGGCGGCCCAGATGCTGTTGGAACGTCTGGCCCAGCCCCATGCCCAGCCCCAGTCTCGGGTGCTGGACTTTGTGCTGCGGCCAAGGGCCTCCACCGGCGACGATGCTTCCGGCGAGGATATTTGGGCGACCTGAACCCTTCGGGCAGGCCGCCCTTTTTTCTGAAACTTTATGAAATCAATAACATAAAAATAGGGGATTTGTTTTTTCTGCCAATGGATTTTTGCCGGAAAAACGTATATAATTGGGGCACAAAATGAAATCGTTACCATTCCAAAAGGCGGAGTGGTGCGGCTGGCGTATCTGGTTTTTGGGCAAAACAGAAAGGAGAAAGGATCATGGATCACAACAAGGCAGCGCAGCAGGTCCTGGATGCCGTAGGCGGCGCGGGCAACATCGTTTCGGCGGCACACTGCGCCACCCGGCTGCGTCTGGTGATCGCAGACAACAGCAAGGTGGACAAAAAGGCTCTGGAAGATGCAGAGGGGGCCAAGGGCGTCTTTGAGGCGCAGGGACAGCTGCAGATCATCTTCGGCACCGGCACGGTGAACAAGGTGTTCGAGGCGTTCACGGCCCTGTCGGGGGTGCAGGGCGGCACCAAAGAGGACGTCAAGCAGGCCGCGGCGGCCAAAGCGCCGCTGCCCCAGCGGCTGATCAAGACCCTGGGGGATATCTTTGTGCCCATCATCCCGGCCATCGTGGCGTCGGGCTTTTTGATGGGGATCATGGAAGCGCTCAATTTCATGGTCAACAACGGCTTTCTGGACATTGACACTTCCGGTTCCATCTACGTTTTCGCCCAGCTGTTCTCCAATACGGCTTACACCTTCCTGCCCATCCTGATCGGGTTTGCAGCGGCGCGGGTGTTCGGGGGCAACCAGTTCCTGGGGGCCGTCATCGGGATGATCATGATCCACCCCGACCTGCAGAACGCCTGGACCGTCTCGGAGGGCGTCCAGGTGATGCAGCCGGTGTTCGGCGGGCTGTATGAGGTGCCTCTGGTGGGCTATCAGGGGCACGTCATCCCGGTGATCATTGCGGTGTGGGTGATGTGCCAGATCGAAAAGCGGCTGCACAAGGTGGTGCCCGCCATGACCGACCTGTTCGTCACTCCGCTGGTGTCGGTCTTTGTCACCGGCTACCTCACCCTGGCGGTGATCGGACCCATCTTCACCACCATCGAAAACGGCATCATCGGCGGGGTGCAGACCCTGATCACCCTGCCCTTCGGCATCGGCGCCTTTGTGATGGGCGGCCTGTACGCCATCACGGTGGTGGCCGGCATCCACCATATGTACACCATCATCGACCTGGGCCAGCTGGCCCAGTACGGCCTGACCTACTGGCTGCCTCTGGCCAGCGCCGCCAACATGGGCCAGGGCGGCGCGGCTCTGGCCGTCGCCCTCAAGTCCAGGGACACCAAAGTCAAATCGATGGCCCTGCCCTCGGCCCTGTCCGCCTGCATGGGCATCACCGAGCCTGCCATCTTTGGCGTCAACCTGCGGTATTTCAAGCCCTTCCTCGGCGGGCTGGCCGGCGGCGCCTGCGGTGCGCTGTATGCCAGTGTGGCGGGCCTGGGTGCGACGGGCACCGGCGTCACCGGCATCTTTGGGGTGCTGCTGTGCCTGCACGCTCCCCTGCAGTACATCATCTCGATCGCCATCGCCTTCGGCGTGTCCTTTGCGGTCACCTGGCTGATCTGGAAACCGGAGGACGCTGCCGTATGAATGCACTGGAACAGGATCTGAAACGTCTGGTGCCCCTGGTGGAGGGGCTGGGGGCCGCCCGGGCCAAGGCGGACCCCCACCGCCAGAAGCTGCACATCCAGCCCCCGGTGGGCTGGCTCAACGACCCCAACGGCCTGTGCAAGGTGGGGGACACCTACCATGTGTTCTACCAATATGGGCCTTTCGACCCGGCCGGCGGGGTCAAGCACTGGGGGCACGTCACCAGCACCGACCTGCTGCACTGGCAGCACCAGCCGGTGATGCTCTGCCCCGACCAGCCCTTTGACTGCCACGGGAACTACTCGGGCTCGGCGCTCTGCGAGGATGGGCAGCTGTGGCTGTTCTATACCGGCAACGTCAAGCTGCCCGGCCGCTACGACTACATCCATGAGGGCCGGGAACACAATCTCTGTCTGGCGGTGAGCCGGGACTGCCTGACCGCAGACACTAAGGAATGCCTGATGCGCAACGCGGACTATCCCGAAGGGCTTTCCTGCCATGTGCGGGACCCCAAGGTGTGGAGGCAGGACGGAGTCTATTATATGGTGCTGGGAGCCCGCACCCGGGAGGACCGGGGGGAGGTGCTGGTGCTGTCCAGCAGCGACAAGCGCCGCTGGCGGCACATCAACACCATCACCACGCCCGAACCCTTTGGCTATATGTGGGAGTGCCCCGACCTGTTCCAGCTGGACGGACAGTGGTTTTTGCTGGTGTCGCCCCAGGGCATCCCCTGTCAGAATGTGTACGGCTGCGGATTCTTTGCCCTGCACGGGGATTTCCGGGGGGAGTGCACCCTGGGGGACTACCACCCCCTGGACGGCGGCTTTGACTATTACGCCCCCCAGAGCTTTGCCGACGGGGAGCGGCGGCTGCAGTTCGGCTGGATGGGGATGCCCGACGCCCCCTATCACAACCCCACGGTGGAGCACGGCTGGCAGCACTGCCTCACCTTTCCGCGGCAGCTTTGCCGGAAAGGGGAGCTCCTGGTGCAAGCGCCCGCCGACGAGCTGAAAGCCCTGCGGGGCGCCCCGGCGGCGCTGGCCGACGGCGCCGAGATGGCCGTATCCCCCTGCTTTGAGCTGGAGGCGGCGATTGGGGGCAGCTTTGCCCTGACCGTGGCGGGCGGGCTGACCTTTGCCTGCGACGAGGCCGGGTCCACAGCCTCCCTCTGGTTTGCCGGTGAGGCGCTGGGAGCGGGCCGGGACCGCCGGACCATGGAGCTGCAAACGCCCTGCCGCTCGGTGCGGGTGCTGGCGGACGCCTCCAGCCTGGAGATCTTTGTCAATGGCGGCGAGGCGGTGTTCACCACCCGCTATTACCCGGAGCCCGGGCCGGTCACCCTCCGTCTGGAAGGCGCTGCGGGCACCGTATGGCCCCTTGCTCTGTAAAAACAGGCCCTGTCTTTGCCCGAAAGGGAAAAGGCGGGGCCTTTTGGGTCCGTCTTTAGAATTCCTAAGAAATCTTTCACGGAAAAGACAAGAATGGGCTGGTATACTTTGATTGAAACAATGGTAAAAGGAGGATGCTGCCATGAGTGCACAGACCATTCTGCTGGTGGAAGACGACCCGGACATCCGGGATGGCGTACGCATTTTGCTGGCGGGGGAGGGATACCATATCCTGGAGGCGGAAAACGGGGCCAGGGCCCTGGAGGTATTTGGCCCGGAGGTGGACCTGGTGATCCTGGATGTGATGATGCCGGGTATGTCGGGGCTGCGGGTGTGCGAGGAGCTGCGCAAGAGCTCCACCGTGCCCATCCTGTTTCTGACGGCCAAGTCCCAGGAGTCGGATAAACTGCTGGGGCTGACGGCGGGCGGGGACGACTATCTGCCCAAGCCCTTTTCCTTTGCGGAGCTGAGCGCCCGGGTCAAGGCGCTGCTGCGCCGGTACTGCGTCTACCAGGGCAAGGCCCAGGCAGGGGTGCGGGTGGAAGAACAGATGCTGTGCGCCGGCGGGGTACGTCTGGCGCTGGACTACAACCGGGTGTGGGTGGACGGCCAGGCGGTCGACCTGACCGACACCGAATACAAGATCCTGCGGCTGCTGATGCAGAACCCCCGGCAGATCTTCCCGGTGCAGGCGCTGTATGAGAAGGTGTGGAACGAGCCCTATTTTTATGTGTCCAACGGCACGGTGATGGTGCACATACGCAACCTGCGGGTCAAGATCGAAAAAGACCCCCAGAACCCCAAGCGCGTGTGCACCGTGTGGGGCAAGGGCTACCACTTCGGAGGCGGGGAGGGGGAAGATGTCTAAGCGCAAAGGGCTGACGGCCCAGTTCATCCGGCTGCTGGTGGTGACCGGGGCGGGGTGCGTGCTGCTGTTTATGGTGCTGCGGGTGGTAGTGCTGGCGGCTTTGGAGACTTACGCCCAACAGACCGACCTGCGCCAGAAGGAGACGGTCCGGCTGCTGGAGGACTTCCAGAGCTATGTGACCGAGGAACAGCTGGCCGCCTCCGACGTGGAAGGCATCACCCGATGGGTGGATGAGCACGACTTCACCCTGCTGGAACTCTATCAGGACCACGTGCTGGTATACAGCTCCTTTGTGCCCGAGCGCCAGGACCTGAACCACGAGGGCCAGGCGGCCCCCTTTTACGACTGGACTCCCCGGGCCCCGGTGTTCTTTACCGACGGACAGCTGGACGCGGTGCTCTACTGCGATGTGCTGCGGGCCAATGCGATGCTGGCCACCCGGATGCTGACGCTGGGGTGCATCGCGCTGTTCCTGGGGGTGTTTCTGCTGGGGTGCAGGCGGATCGTACGGTACATCTGCCTGCTCAGCGAGGAGATCCAGGCTATGGAGGGGGGCGATCTGGACCACCCGGTGACGGTGCAGGGGGCGGACGAGCTGACCACCCTGGCCTCCTGTCTGGACTCGATGCGCAAGACCCTCAACCGCCAGCACCAGGAAAAGGCCGAGGCGGACGCCCGGGTCAAAAACCTGATCACCGAGATGTCCCACGACCTGCGCACCCCCCTGACCACCCTGCTGCTCTATACCGAGATCGTGCGGGAAGGCCGGTACGACGGGCAGGCCCAGCTGCAGGAATACCTGGCCAAGATCGACACCAAGGCCCGGCAGATCAAGCAGATGTCGGACAACCTGTTTGAATATGCGCTGGTGACCCGGGACGCGCCGGCGGACATGGACCCGCCCGCCCGGTTTTCCCAGATCTTTGAGGAGCCGCTTGCGGATATGGCCGAACAGCTGCAGCAGCACGGCTTTGCTTGCGCCCTCCGGCTGGGCGGCGAGGATGTGGTGCTGACGGTGCGGGGGCAGTATGTGCGCCGGGTGCTGGACAACATCACCTCCAACCTGCTCAAGTACGCGGACCCGTCCCAGCCGGTGGAAGTAGATTATGTGCGGGATGAGACGCGGGCCGGGCTTTCCTTTGCCAACCAGGCGCTGCCCGAGGCCCCCGGGACCGACAGGACGCGGGTGGGTCTTGAGAGCGTGCAGGCCATGATGGCGCGGATGCAGGCCGATGTCCGGGTGGAACGGGAGCCGGGGCATTACCGCATCACCCTGCTGTTCCCCATCACACAGGAATAAGAAACGCCGCGGCGCGGCAGGTGGAGTTTTTCCGCCTGCCGCGCCGTTTTTCTGTGCGGGGGCATTCATAAAAAGTTCACCCGCCTTAAAGGAGTCTTAATAATTTCTTCAGGAGGAAGCTTAAGAAATGCCCTGTATACTGCATTCTGTCAGGAGGGCCAAACAGAGGCTCTGCTGCAAACCAAAAAGGAGGGGCAACAATGTTCAAGCAAAAGCCACAGGAGGACAGGGACAGCCCAAAGGCCGCCGCAGGCGGCAAGGGCAGCCTGCTCCGGCGCAGATGGAAGCTGCTGGCGGTGGGAGGCTGCGTACTGGTGGCCGCCGGTGTGCTGGCAGCCAGGCAGTTGGCAGCCCCGGCTGCCGCAGAGACGACCTATATCGAAGTGACCCCCCAGCGGCGCAGCATCACCAACGTATTCAGCGAGTCGGGCACCATCGAGGCGGCCAACTCCTACGAGGTGAAATCGCTGGTGCGGGGAGAAGTGCTGACCGCCGGCTTTGAGGAAGGGGACATGGTGGAAAAGGGCACAGTCCTGTACACCATCGACAGCTCGGACGCCGCCAACAGCGTGGAGCGGGCCCAGATCAGCCTGGACCAGGCCCAGCGCAGCTATGAGGACGCGGTGAACGGTCAGTACATCGACGCCGACATCGGGGGCACGGTGGTGTCCATCAGCGTAGCCCCGGGGGATGTAGTGGAAGCCGGGCAGGAGGTGGCCGCCATCCGGGACGACAGCAGCCTGCTGCTGACGGTGGATTTCCCCGCGGCGGACGCCGCCGGCTTTACGGTGGGGCAAACCGCTCAGGTGACGTTGGACGGCACCTATGAGACCCTGACCGGCACCATCCGCTCCATCTCGGGAGAGGATACCCAGAGCGGGGGCAGCCTGCTGGTGCGGTCGGTGACCATCGCGGTGCCCAACGCAGGGAGCCTGACGTCGGCGCAGGCGGCCACCGCCTCGGTGGATGGGGTCAGCGCTTTGGGCTCGGCCCGGCTGGCCTACCAGAAGTCCCAGACGCTGACTGCCCCGTCGGCCGGCGCGGTGCTGCTGTACAACGCCCTGATGGCCGAGAACGGGGAAAACGAGGTCTATGCCAGCACCCTGGGCTTTACCGTCACCGACGGACAGGTGGACGTGTCCGCCGTGCTGCTGGGCAACCTGGAAGGTCCCTTCGTGGCGGGGGAGAGCACCCAGCTGCCCTTTGAGCCCGCCGCGGTCTACCGCAACGATGAGGCTGCGGCCTCGGCCCGGCTGGAGCAGTACGACGTCTACTATTACAACGAGAACACACGCACCGTGTGGATCTATGACACCCGGGCCGCAGGCCGGATCACCGCGGTGTCCCCCTCGGCCAGCGCTCCCACCGCCGTGACGGTGGCGGGGACGGAATACACCATTGGCACCGCTTCCGCCGCCGCGCAGATCTCCTCCCTCAACGGCGGCGGAGTGGGCCAGGTGGTGACCCTGCTGCTGGGGATGGATGACCAGGTGGTGCGGGTGCTGACCGGCGACCAGGCCGACGCGGTCTTTTACGGGGTGGTGCAGAGCGCATCCCGCAGCCTGACCGAGGACAACGGCGCCGATGTACAGCAGAGCGTGGCTGTGGCCTGTACCGACGGGGTGACCCGGACGGTCCACGTGGACAAAAGCCTCAACTTCCCGGCCGGGTGGCTGGTGGAGATCACCGTGGACGAAAACGGAGAACAGGTGGAGGCCATCGACCCAAAACAGACCAGCGGCACGTTCAGCCAGGACGGCGGGTCGCTGGGAGGGCAGGTCCTGGCTGAAAACGTAGAGATCCTGGACACCACCTCGGACGGGATGGCCGGGACGGTCCGCCCCGAACGGCTGGCAGGGGTGACCCTGGACAGCGGGGATGTGCGCTACTACACCACCAACGAGGAGGGCCAGATCGACCGGCTGATCCTGGATAACGTCACAG
Organism: Faecalibacterium sp. An121; assembly: GCF_002160915.1. Classification (GTDB taxonomy): domain Bacteria; phylum Bacillota; class Clostridia; order Oscillospirales; family Ruminococcaceae; genus Faecalibacterium; species Faecalibacterium avium. Next base: position 126,597 of record NZ_NFLM01000002.1, on the reverse strand, counting down.
GGGACCTGTGGACCTACGGCGTGCTGGACGATGTGCGCAACCTGGTGAACGCGGTGTCCAGCGACAGCTCCACCGAGGTGAGCGGCAGCACCAGCTTGCTGGATCTGCTGCCCAGCACCAGCGAGATCCTGTACGGCATCATCGACGGCAGCGTGGGCAGTACCCTGTGGGAGACCCTCACCAGCAGTCCCAGCAGCATCGCCAGCTGGCTGCTGGAGGTGGCCTCGGACAACACCACCGGCCTTTTGAGCAGCATCCTGGGCTTCCTGGGAGACGGGGCAAGCTACAGCTGCTACATCGACGGGGAGAACACCACCCTCAACACCACCGTCAAGTATCCGGTGGTGGCAGGCGGCATCGCCGTGGGCACCAATGCCTCGGGCGATGTGACCAGCATGACCCAGCTGATGCCGGTGATGGTGGACCAGCTGGGGGCCGCCTGGGTAAAGAGCGGGGAGAAGCGCTACGAGACCGCCGACGATATGCAGGTGTACCTGTGGTACAAGGGCCAGTATTACCCCACCACCCTGGCCAAGGTGGACGCCGAGAACTACCACCTGATCGGCTGGTACGACAGCATGGGCTGCGCCGCCGGAGGCAAGGTGCGGGTGCTGGTGGCGGTGAAAAAGGACTGAAAAGTTCCAGGAAAAATCAAGGCGCCGTCAAGGCTGGCTCAAGCTGGAGATGGTATCCTTGCAGCAAGCCCCAAGGAGGCGATGCCTCTGGAGATAAAGACACCCAACATCACAAACAACGTTCGTATTACGACCCCAAAAGGGAGAAAGGTGAGAATTATGATGAAATCGAATTGGATCAAGACCGCCGCTATGCTCAGCCTGTCCGCCTGTATGCTGGCGGGAGGCGCCCTGTCCAGCTTTGCCGCCGGGACCGACGGCACGTCCCGCTACACCGCCCAGGTGCTGGACCATATGGACAGCGACTGCGGGGGCAGCGACGACGCCCAGATGACGGTGCGGTTCACCAGCCCCTACGGCGAGACCAAGGACTATGTGATCTGCGCCGAGTGCGGAGATGTGAACGGGGAGAGCGGTCTGACCGAGCTGGACGACACCTCCTCCAACTTCAGTGACACCTATGTCCACATGGGCACCCTGGACAACGGGGTGAAGGTGATGACCGTCTCCTGCATCAGCAGCGGCGTCTCTGCCATGAAGGGGGTCACGGCCAGCGTCATGCTCCCCCGGGAGGACATCGCCGGATATGACCTGTACCTCATCAACAGCGACGGCACCGAGACCGAGATCGAGCCCTACGGCAGCGAGGACTGGGCCCGCATCGATGTGAACATGCAGGACGGCGCCGCTGTCATCCGGATGGTGCAGCAGTGACAGCTGCATCCGGCATGAAACGGAAATAAAGAAATAGAAAGACCGCCGCGTCAGAGCTTTCTGGCGCGGCGGTTTTTTGCTGCTGTACAGTCAGTCGTTGTCGTCGGAGATCTCGCCCTCATTGCCATAGCACTCACAGAAGCGGGCCATGAAGGAAGGCTGTTCGCCGTGGGCCAGGAGATGGGACACATCCCCGAATTGCAGCATCCGGAAACAGGCGATGCCGGGGCGGCGTTCCTCGGTCACCACGGTGGTCACCGAGGAGGGGGCGGCGCACAAACCGTGCCACAGCACCATGGGAGAGGCGTTGAGCAGGCGGCTGAGCAGCACGCATTCCAGGGCGAAGTGGCAGAAGAACACCAATGTGTCGTTGTTGGGGCGGACGGCGCGGTAGAGGCGGCCCTGCCGGACGTAGCCGTGCTGCGCCAGCAGGTCATCGAAGTGGGTGATGACGTTCTCGTAGGCCTGCCGGACGTTGCCGGCGGCCATCACCTCGTTGTCCAGCCAGGCGGTGTCCGAGAAAAAGCGCTCGTCCCGGGTCCAGTCCTGGGGCAGCCAGTCCCAGGCGATGGATTGCTGGCCGGGAAGGTTGGGCTTTTCCACCTTGCCGGTGAACTCCCGCAGCCAGTCGCAGGTGATGGCGGTGCGGCCCGCCAGCTCCAGGGTGGGGCGGGCGGTGTCCTGGGCGCGGCCCAGAGGGGAGACGTAATACTGTTTGACGTCCATGGGGGCGATGCGCCGGGCCAGCAGACGGACTTCCCGCCAGCCTTTTTCGGTGAGGGTGTCGTGGACGTAATCGGGTTCGCCGTGGCGGATGATGAGCAGTTTCATAGCGGTATACCTCCAGGATGATCAGACGGCCTTTTCAAAGGCGACAAAGCCGCATTCGTAGGGATGGTCCAGGCAGAGGACGTCGGGGGAAGCGGGACGGTAGCGGAGCAGCTGGAGAAGGATGAGAAAATCGCCCCCGCCGCCCAGGATCATGATCTCGGCCAACAGGGGTGAGCCTGCGTTCGCGATGGGACATGGAAAGGGTCCTCCTTATCAAAAAAGGTGGGGGTGCTTTGAATCTATTGTAGCACAACAGAGCCAAAGAGGAAAGTGGGGGCGGGATCTGTGCTTTTGGAAAAGAAAAGGGTGGTTTTTGGCGCAGAGAAAAAGCCCCGAAAGGACACACTGTGCCCGGCCGCCAAAAGATGGTATCCTGTGGCCAGGCAGCCGGGAAACGGCAGAAAGGAGGAAAGGGATGGCGAGGAAGAAAAGCGGCGGCCTGGCGGAATTGCAGCGGGCCACCGACCTTTTGAGCGGCCTTGTGGCCCAGGAGGCAAAAGACCTGGCCGGCCGGCGCAAGACGCAGGGCGGCGACATCAAGGCCCTGAAGGAGATCACCGCCGTGCTGAAAGATCTGGCAGCCGTGGCCAGGAGCCTGGGCGAACAGAGCCCGGAGGAGGGCCGGAAAGAATGCGGCGTCGTGCTTTTGCCCGAAGCCTGCGCAGGAAAGGAGGAATCGGATTGACAGACCGGCACGCACCGGTGATCTGGAAGCCCCAGCCCCGGCAGAGGGCTTTCATGGCCCGCAGCGAACCCGAAGCCCTGTATGGAGGCGCGGCGGGGGGCGGCAAGAGCGATGCACTGGTGGTGGAGGCGCTGCGGCAGGCCCACATCCCCCATTACCGGGGGCTGATCCTGCGCAAGACCTTCCCCCAGCTGACGGACCTGGTGGACAAGAGCATGAACTATTATCCGCGGGCCTTCCCGGGGGCGCAGTACAACGCCACCGCCCATGTGTGGGTGTTCCCCAGCGGGGCCAAGATCTACTTTGGCGCCATGCAGTACACCAAGGACCGCACCAACTACCAGGGCAAAGCCTTCGACTTCATCGGCTTTGACGAGCTGACCCACTTTGCGTGGGAGGAGTACAGCTATATGATGAGCCGCAACCGTCCCACAGGACCCGGCACCCGGGTCTACCTGCGCGCCACCACCAACCCCGGCGGGGTGGGGCACGGCTGGGTGAAGGAGCGGTTCATCACGCCGGCCCCGCCGGGCACCCCCATCCTGGAGGAATATAAGGTGAGGATGCCGGACGGCACCCAGCGCACCTACACCCGGGCCAGGGTGTTCATCCAGTCCACCGTGTTCGATAACCCGGCCCTGCTGGCCAACGACCCGGACTATCTGGCCAACCTGGCGGCCCTGCCCGAAGCGGAAAAGCAGGCGCTGCTGTATGGCAGCTGGGACAGCTTTTCGGGGCAGGTGTTCACCGAGTGGCGCAACGACCCCGAACACTACCGGGACCAGCGCTGGACCCATGTGATCGAACCCTTTGCCATCCCGGCCCACTGGCGGATCTGGCGCGGCTACGACTTCGGGTTTTCCAGGCCCTTCTCGGTGGGGTGGTACGCGGTGGACGAGGAAGGGCGGATCTACCGGATCAAGGAGCTGTACGGCAGCACCGGCAGGCCCAACGAAGGGCTGCGTCTGGACCCGGTGGAGCAGGCCCGGCGGATCCGGGAGGCGGAGCAGAACGACCCCCAGCTGCGGGGACGGGTGATCCGCGGGGTGGCGGACCCGGCCATCTTTGACGAGAGCCGGGGGGAGAGCATCGCGGACATGATGGCCCGCAGCCCCGGCCGCCTGCACTGGACGGCGGCGGACAACACCCGCCTGGCCGGCAAGATGCAGCTGCATTACCGCCTGGCCTTCGACGGGGAGGGCCGGCCCATGTTCCAGGTGTTCCGCACCTGCAAGCACTTTGTGCGGACCATCCCGGCGCTGGTGTACGACGAAAGCAATGTGGAGGACGTGGATACCCGGCAGGAGGATCACATCTACGACGAGTGCCGGTATGTCCTGATGGAAAACCCCATCACGCCGCCGGCGCGGCCCTGCCCGGCGGCGGCGCCCGACGACCCGCTGGACCTGCGGCCCGGCAGGAAAGCGGTATTTTACAGGATCTGAGGTGAAAGAAAATGCGCGAACAGGAAGATATTTTGCAGCCGGCGCCGGTCATCGGGACGGAACAGGTGGCCCAGGCCGAGCGCACGCTGCACCGCTACAAGGCGGGCAAGGCCGCTTTGGACCGGCGGCTGATCGACAATGAGCTGTGGTTCAGGATGGCGCACTGGAAGCAGTACAAAAACCGGATGATGGAGGCAAAGCCCCAGCCCTCCAGCGGGTGGCTGTTCAACTCCATCGCCAGCAAGCACGCCGACGCCATGGACAACTACCCCGAGCCCAATGTGATGCCCCGGGCCGCCGACGATGAGACCGCCGCGCGCACCCTGTCCAGCGTGCTGCCGGTGGTGCTGGAGCAGGCGGGCTACGAGCAGGTCTATTCGGACAGCTGGTGGCGCAAGCTCAAGCAGGGCACGGGGGTCAAGGGGATCTTCTGGGACCCCTCGGCCCAGGGGGGCCTGGGAGAGATCGCCATCCGCTCGATGAACATCCTGATGCTGTACTGGGAGCCGGGCGTCATGGACATCCAGGACAGCCCCCACTTTTTCAGCCTGAGCCTGGAGGACTCGGACCAGCTGGCCCAGCGCTGGCCCCAGCTGAAAGGACGCACCGGCGGCACCATCGACGCGGCGCGGTACATCCACGACGACAGCATCGACACCACCCACAAGAGCGTGGTGGTGGACTGGTATTACAAAAAGCCGGGGCCGGGCGGCCGGATGCTGGTGCACTACTGCAAGTTCTGCAACGGGGTGCCCCTGTACGCCAGCGAGAACGATCCCCGGCTGGCCCGGCGCGGCTTTTATGACCACGGCAAGTATCCCTTTGTGTTCGACGTGCTGTTCCAGGAGGAGGACAGCCCGGCGGGGTTCGGGTACATCGACGTGATGAAGGACTGCCAGAACTCCATCGACCGGATCAACCAGGCCATGGACGAGAACGTGCTGCTGGCTTCCAAGCAGCGGTATGTCCTCAGCGACGGGGCGGGGGTGAACGAGGAAGAGCTGGCCGACCTGAGCAGGGACATCATCCATGTGTCGGGGCGGCTGAGCGACGACAGTTTCCACCAGCTGCAGACCGCCGGGCTGCAGCCCAGCTCCATCACCTACCGCAACAGCCGTGTGGACGAGCTGAAGGAGATCAGCGGCAACCGGGACATCAGCCAGGGCGGCACTTCGGGGGGCGTGACGGCGGCTTCGGCCATCGCGGCCCTGCAGGAGGCGGGCAGCAAGCTGAGCCGGGATATGATCAAGAGCGCCTACCGGGCCTTTGCCCAGGAGTGTTACCTGGTCATCGACCTGATGCGGCAGTTCTACGATGAGGAGCGGGTCTTCCGGATCACGGGGGAGAGAGGGCAGAATGTCTACCTGCCCTTCAGCGCCGCCATGCTGCGGCCTGTGCCGGTGAAAGACCTGGCCGGGGTGGAACTGGGCAGCCGGGAGCCGGTGTTCGACATCACCATCTCGGCGGCCAAAAAATCCACCTTCAGCCGCTTGACCCAGAACGAGACGGCCAAGGAGTGCTATCAGCTGGGCTTCTTCAACCCCGCCAACGCGGACGCCGCCCTGGCGGCTCTGGAGATGATGGACTTTGAAGGGATCGAGAAGGTGCGCCAGCGGGTGCGGCAGAACGGCACCCTCGCCAGGCAGCTGCAGGCGGCCCAGCAGCAGCTGACCCGTTTGGCGCAGCTGGTGAAGGCCCGGAAGGGCCTGCCGGAGCCGGTGCGGGCTGCAAGGCCCGCCGCTCCCGACGCCGCGGCACGCCGGGCCATGAACACCAACACAAGGAGGCAGCAAGTATGATCAAAGCAGTTTACAGTGAGCTGGAAGGCCCGGACGGCGTGACCCGCCGGCTGAGCGTGAAGGGCCACGCCAACTACGCCCCCGCAGGGCAGGACATTGTCTGCGCCGGCGCCAGCATCCTGATGCAGGCCCTGGTGTGGATGACGGCGGACCGGGCCGGTGTGGAGAGCGCCGCGTCCGACGGGCCGGACGGGCCGCGGGTGTCGGTGACAGCCGGCCCCGGGGCCGAGGGACCGGAAGTGGCAGGGGGCTTTGCCCTGGTCAAGGCGGGCCTGGCCCTGCTGGCCGAGCGCTACCCCGACAACCTGCGCTATGCGGACACCAGCCGGGAGGGCGAAGCCTGCATGGTGGATCTGCAGATGTTCGGGCAGGGCCCCGCCCTGAGCCGGGAGCAGAAGCGCCAGGCGATGGCGGAAGGGACCATGGGACGCCGCGGGCGGCGCAGCCCGGAACCTGCGGCTCCGGAGCCTGCCGGGGCAAAAGAAAAACAGGAGGCCCCGGAGCCGCGGCCCGCTTCCATGCTGGGCATCGGGGAGGCAGGCGCCTTTTTGCGGATGATCCACGAGCTGCACCGCAGATGGGCCCGGGAGGAGGCGGAGATGCGCCGGTATGACCCGGGGTATTCCTTCCGGGAGGCGCTGAAAAGCCCCGATATGCGCCGGATGATGCGGATGCCGGGGATGCGGATGCGGGACGCCTACCGGGCAGCCAACTACGACCGGCTGATGGAGAGCACCGCCCGGGCCGTGGAACGGGGCGTCGTGAACCGGGTCCGGGAGCGGGGCGTCCGTCCGGCCGAAAACGGCCTGCGCCCCACCGGCGCGGCCACCACCAGTCCCGATGTCAGCCGGATGAGCCGGGCCCAGCGGGAAGCCATCGAGCGGGAAGTGATGCGGGGCGCCAAGATCCGGCTGTGAACAAGGTACGGCCGGCCTGCGGGCTGGAACCACATACACAAGAGAAAGGAACAGGACAGATGAAAGATTACAAGGCCATCTTTGACTTGCAGCTGTTTGCGGAGGACGGCGCTTCGGGCACGGACAGCAAACTGCTGAACACCACCGGCACCATGACCAACGAGATGAAGGTCTTTTATGAGAAGCGCCTCATCGACCAGGCCGAGCCCCGGCTGGTACACGACCAGTTTGCGGACTACTACCCCATGCCGGTGGGCGGCGGCAAGACCATTGAGTTCCGCAAGTACGACAGCCTGCCCAAGGCCACCGTCCCCCTGCAGGAGGGCGTGACCCCCGACGGCCAGGCCCTGACCGTCTCCACCATCACGGCGGATCTGCACCAGTACGGCGGCTGGACCCCCCTGACCGACGTGCTGCAGATGACCGCCATCGACAACAACGTGGTGCAGGCCACCCGTATCCTGGCCAGCCAGGCGGGCCGCACCCTGGACTCCCTGACCCGGGACGTGCTGGCGGGCGGCACCAACGTGATCTATGCGCCCAAGGTGGGTGCGGACGGCGCCGAGACGGCGGTGACCAGCCGCACCGCCCTGACCCTTGACTGCAAGCTGACCCCCAAACTGTTTTTCCAGGCGGCAGCTCAGCTGGGCGCCATGAACGCCGACACCCTGGGGGACAGCTATGTGGCCATCATCCACCCCTACGCCGCCTATGACCTCAAGACCTGCAAGGAGTGGATCGAGGTGCACAAGTACGCCGACCCCGAGGCCATGTACCGGGGCGAGATCGGCAAATTGGGCAACATCCGCTTCATTGAGACCAGCGAGGCCAAGATCTGGAAGGACGAGACCTGCCCGGCCAACGGCGACGGCTACTATGCGGTGTTTGGCACCCTGGTGCTGGGCGCCCATGCCTACGGCGTTACCGAGCTGGAGGGCGGGGGCCTGGAGCACATCGTCAAGCAGCTGGGCTATGGCGACGACCCCCTGAACCAGCGCGCCAGCGTGGGCTGGAAGGGAATGCGCGCCGCCGAGCGGCTGGTGGAGCAGTACATGGTGCGGATCGAGAGCCTGTCGAGCTACTCGGCCTCGGCCGCAGCCAACTGAGAAAGGAGCAGGAAGATGGAAGAAGAAAAGGTCCGTATCCGGCTGTTCAAGGACAACGGGCGCTACAAAAGCGATCTGTTTGTCAGCGTGAACGGCGTCAATTACAAGATCCGCAGGGGCGTGGAGGTGGAAGTGCCCCGCTCGGTGGCCGAGGTGCTGGAGCACAGCCAGCAGCAGGACGACCTGACTGCGGCCCGCATCGCGGCGGCTGAGGGCGCAGCGGGCAAGTGACCGGCGGCCCGGCGTTCAGCAGCCTGAGCGCCGGGCCTTTTGTGACAGAGAAAGGAGGCTTGCAGATGACAGCAGGCGAAGCGGTGGCCCGGGCCAGGGCCCTGCGCCCCGGCTGCAGCGTGGGCGAAAACGAGATGAAGGAATGGCTGCGCCGGCAGGATGGAGAGATCCGGGCGCGGGTGGTGGAGCCCGGCGGCGCGGCGGACTACGGGGAAGTGGGCGCAGACAAGCTGTGGGCAGAAGGGCTTGAGGACAGCGCCGTACTGCTGGTGCCCTTCCCTTTTGACGGGATGTATCCCCACTACCTGTGCGCCATGATCGACGCGGCTTTGGGGGAAAACGACCGCTATGCGGGTGCGATGACCCGGTGCAACGCGATCCTGGGGGAGTTTGCGGCGTGGCTGCGGCGCAGCTGTCCGCCCCCGGTGCGGCGGATGCGCTGGTGAGGAGGTGAGAGGATGTATCTGCCCGAATTGCCCGACCTCAAAAACAGCCGCCGGCAGCTGCGGGTGTTCGGTGGGCTGAACGAAACTTTCGGGTGCAGCGAGGCGGAATACGCGGCGGGGGAGAACTTCTCCAGCCGGGACTTTCCGGCTCTGTCCACCCGGACGCCCCGGCGGAAGCTGCGGACCCTGGCCAACGTGGACGGGATGTACCATCTGAATGGCTTTGTGCTGGTGAGCGGCGGCGGCCTGACCTACATCCCCGACAGCGGGGAGGAACCCACCGTCTTGACCGGGGTGCTGTCGGAGGGGAAAAAGACCCTGGTGGGTCTTGGCACCCGGGTGCTGATCTTCCCGGACAAGGCGGCCTTTGACACAGCCGGCGGCACCCTGAAGCCCCTGGGCGCGGCCTGGAGCGGCGGCGGGGCGTCGGTGGAGATGGTGCCCTGCGACGGAGAGGGCAACACCTACACGGTGGGCAGCTGGGGCACCCAGGAACCCGAAGACCCCCAGGACGGAGAAGTGTTCCTGAAGGTGGTGAGCCAGTCCAGCCCGTGGAACGCCGACGGCACCCTGGAAGTATACAGCAGCTCGCTGGAGCGGTGGACGGCGGTGACCCTGGATCACTGCAAGATCCGCTCCGACGGCATCGGTGAAGCGTTTGCCGTGTGGGACACCGTGACGATACAGGGGACGGCGGCCGCTGCGGCGGGCCTGTGCGATGACCTGGACGGGGAAAAGGTGCTCTACGATGCGGGAGAGGACTGGCTGATGGTGCGGATCACCCCGGGCGGGGAGCACTTCTATGGCCGCATCGTCCAGACCGGGCAGTCGGCCTCCTGGAGCAGTCTGGACGGCAAAAGCACCCTGACCTATACGGCGGAGCAGGCAGTGAGCTGCACCCGGCGGGTGCCCGACCTGGACTATCTGACCGAGTGCGACAACCGGGTGTGGGGCTGCAGCAGCGGCGAAAATGTGATCTATGCCTGCAAGCTGGGGGACCCCACCAACTGGTTTTCCTACCGGAACACCGCCGCCGACAGCTATGCGGTGACGGTGGGCAGCGACGGCAGCTTTACCGGCGCGGCCACCTGTATGGGCTCGGTGCTGTTCTTCAAGGAGAACACCCTGCACAAGCTGTGCGGCTCCAAGCCCTCCGATTTCCAGCTCAGCTCCCTGCGGTGCCGGGGCGTGGCCAAATACGCAGCCGAGAGCCTGTGCGTCATCAACGAGACGCTGTACTATCTCTCCCCGGAAGGGGTGATGGCCTGGGACGGCAGCCTGCCGGTGAAGGTGTCGGGGATGCTGGACCCCAGCGGTCTGGCGGGCGCCCAGCGGGCCGCCGGCGGCTGGCTGGACGGGCGGTATTATCTCTACCTGGCCCGGGACAGCGGCGCCCGGCTGCTGGTGTACGACACCGAAAAGGGGCTGTGGCACCAGGAGGACCCCGGACCCAGCGGCCAGCTGGAGCTGCTGTCCAGCGGGCGGCAGCTGTATCTCTGGGACGGGCAGTCCCTGTGGGCGGCCGGTCCGGCCCGGGAGGAGGACGCCGTCCTGGCGGGCGGGGCGGGAGAGGCCGAGGAGAGCATCCCCTTCGCCCTGGAGACAGGGGACATCGGCCTGGAGGAAAACGAGGACCAGTACCTGTGCAGGCTGACCCTGCGGCTGGACGCGCAGCCCGGTTCCACGCTGACGGTGTGGGCCAGCTGCGACGGCGGCCCCTGGGAAAAGCTGGCCAGCGCGGCTGCCCGCACCGCCAAGGAAAAGCTGTACATCCCCCTGACGCCCCGGCGGCATGACACGATGCGCCTGCGGCTGACCGGCGCCGGTCAGCTGACCCTGCGCAGCGCCAGCCGCACCTTTGCCGCGGCCAGGGGCGGCCTGTGAGAGAAAGGAGGAAAGCCATGGCAAGCATTGCAGGGCTGAGCAAACTGGGCCTGCCCCGGCTGAGCAGCCGGATGGACCCGGAGGACGCCCGGGTGATACGAAACTATTTGTATCAGATGCAGGAACAGCTGCAGTACGTATTGAGCAACATCGACACCGAGAACCTTTCGGAGGGGCTGCGCAGCCGCCTGGAGGGGACGGACGCCGGCGCCGAATGAGAAAGGAGGAGCCCGATGGCGACCAAAAAGAAAACCACCATCCAATACAGCACCAGCGGCCTGAACAGCAAGGACGCGGTGCAGAACGCCCTGGCCGCAGCCCAGTACCGTCCCAGCGAGACGGTGACCCAGGCCGCCGACGCCCTGGAGCAGTGGCAGTCCAGCCGGCCCGGGGCCTACCAGAGCCAGTACCAGGGGCAGATCGACGGGCTGCTGGACAAGGCGCTGAGCCAGAAAACCTTCAGCTACGACCACGCGGCCGACCCCATTTACCGCCAGTACGCCCAGAGCTACCGCCAGAATGCCCACGACGCCAGCACGGACGCCGCGGCCCAGGCGGCCGCCCTGACCGGGGGCTATGGCTCCAGCTACGCCACCAGCGCCGCCCAGCAGGCCTACCAGCAGCAGATGAACGGGCTGAACAGCATCATCCCCACCCTGTACAACCTGGCGCTGGACAGTTATACCAGCGAAGGGGATCTGCTGATGGATCAGCTGGACGCCCTGAACCAGCAGGAACAGAACGCGCAGGATCTGTACCAGCGGCAGCTGGACGACTACTACACCCAGCTGGAGCAAAAGCAGGACGCCTACGAATCCGCCCAGGCCCAGGACTACGCCCGCTACAACGATTACCTGTCCAGCCTGGACACCCTGTACGGCTATTACAGCCAGGAGGAGCAGGAGCAGGCAGCGCGCAAGCAGCAGGGATTCAACAATGTGATGAGCGTGCTGGGGCTGATCGGCAACATCGCGCAGCTGGCCATCAGCGGCACCACGGGTCTGGGTTCGCTGCTGAGCGGGCTGGCACAGACCGGGTACAGCATGTACGCCGACAACCGGGATTACGAGGCGGCCCAGGCCGACGCTGCGTGGGAGCGGCAGATGCAGGAGCAGCTGCGCCAGGACGGTCTGGCCCAGCAGGCCTACGAATCCCAGAGCGCCGAGCGGCAGTATCAGGACGCTTTGGCCCAGCAGCGGTTCGACAACGACATCACGAGCCAGAAGCTGGCCCTGGCCCAGGAGGAATGGGCGTTCAAGCGGTCCCAGGCGCAGCAGGAGGCGGCCGCAGCCAGTATGCGGGCGGCCAGCCGCAGCAGCGGCACAAAGGGCACGGGCAGCCGCAGCCAGAGCGCCGGCAAGAGCAGCGGCTCCCAGAGCACCGTCCTGCCCACCGCAGGCAGCGACATGGATTACACCGACTTTGCACGGACCATGCGGGAGCGCGGGTATACCATCAGCGAGATCAAGGAGATGTTCGACGTGATGCGGCAGAACCGGTGAGAGGCAGCGCAGCCGGGGGAAGGGATTTCCGGCCGCGTGTGCAGGAACGCGGCCGTTTTGCGGCATACTGAAAAGGGGCGCACCTTTGCGGGTGCGCCCCTTTTCGCGAGGGTTGGAAAAGAAAGGAATGTGAAAATGGAGAGGAAATCAGAAGGGAAGGGTCAGCCTTTCCGGATCTTGGTGAGGGCGTCGTTGATCTGGCGCTTGACGTCGGCGGAGAAGGACTTGCCCGCCATCTTCATCATATCGGTCAGGCGCATGGTGCCCATGATGCCGCCGGCGCCGTCCTCCTTGCTGCTGCCCATCATGCTCATCATGCTGCTCTTGGAAAAGACCTCCATGGCGTCGTGAATGATGGCAGCCGTTTCGCTGTTGGCCAGCAGGTCGGTGACCTTATCCTTGATGGAGTAGAAGCCCTCGGGATAGTTGAGGGGCTTGCGGGCCTCGCGGGCCTTGGGGTCATCGAACCAGTTGGCGGCGTCGTTGCCCTCGGGCAGGTCGTAAGCGTAGTTGTGCTCGGCCACGCCGTTGAGGATGATGGTATTGGAAGCGACGTCGCCGCACCGGGCGCTGACGGTATTGGGACCGTCCTTCAGGGGCACGTCCTTAAAGACGGCGGCGTGGTCCACGGCCTCCAGGGTGGCCACCTCGGCGCCGTTGAGGATCAGGGTGACCGAGGGGCAGTTGGTGTAGACGGTGACATTGCGCTCGCCGGGGGCGCGGTCCACAAAGCGGACACCGCAGACATGGAGCATGGGCTCGGTGGTCCAATAGGCTTTGTAGAGGTAGAAGGCGTCCTTTTTGGTCTTGCGGTCGTAGGTGACAAGGCCCTTGTTGTTGCGGCCCTGGACGCCGCCCTCGTCACGGCCGTCGGCGGCAAAGTCGAACATATTCCACAGATGGGTGGCCCACAGATAGGGACGTGTGGCGAAGGTCTTGAGCATGTCGTGGTGGTACTCGCAGGCGTACTCCTCGGTATAGTCGTGGTTTTCGGGGTAGGCGGAGTGCCACTTGAGGATGGCCTCGGCGCCGTACTCGGAGACGCCCAGGCAGCGGTCGGGATACATGGCGTGGAACTGATCCAGCCAGGGGCCGTTGTCGGCGGCCTCACCGAAGTACCAGCCGAAATAGTGGTTGTAGCTTTCGACGTCGGTGATGATGTTGTGCTCGCTCTCCATGGGGGTCATGGTGACCTGGGCCATGGTGGTCATGCGGCTGGGGTCCAGGCGCTTGGCCAGGGCGTTGACCTCGCGGAGGTTCTGGCGCAGGTCCTCGCGGTCTTTGCCGATGAGGATCTCATTGGAGATGCCCCAGAAGAAGATGGAGGGGTGGTTGTAGTTCTGGGCCACCAGCTCGGTCATCTGGCTGAGGGTGTTGTCGTGGGCCTCCTGGCCGGGGATAAAGCGGCTGATGAAGGGGATCTCGGCCCAGACCACAAAGCCGGTATGGTCGCACAGGTCGTAGAAATATTGGTCGTGCTGGTAGTGGGCCAGACGGACGGTGTTGGCGCCCACCTCCTTGATGAGGGCGATATCCTCCTCGTGGTCGGCGCGGCTGATGGCCCAGCCCTTGTCCAGGCGGTCCTGATGGCGGGCCACGCCGTGCAGCGGGGTGTTTTTGCCATTGAGCCAGAAGCCGGTGTTGGGGTCCACATGGAAGGAGCGGTAACCGTAATCCACCGCTACGGTGTCCAGCACTTCATCCCCCCGCAGAAGGGAAGCCTCGGCGGTATAGCAGTAGGGGTCGGCCATGCCGTTCCACAGATGGGGCGCCTTGACCGAAAGGGTCAGGACGGTATGGGCCTCGGCGGGGGCGGAGGCGGAGGCCACCACGGCGCCGGAGGCGTCTTTCAGGTCCACCGAGACGGTGCAGCCATCGGCGTCCACCGGGAACAGGTCCAGGCGGGTGGTACCCGATACCATGGGGGTGACAAAAACGGCGCTGGTGCCGGTCTTGAGCAGGTCGAAGTGGGCGGGGGCGGTCTCGATGAAGCTGACCTCGCGGTAGAGGCCGCCAAAGAAGGTGAAGTCGGCGGTCTGGGGGTAGATGTCGGAGGGCGCGTTGGACACGTCCACCCGCAGCACGTTGCCGGTGGGCCGCATGGCGGCGGTCAGGTCAAAGCGGAAGGTGGAAAAGCCGCCCTTGTGCTGGCCCAGCAGACGGCCGTTGCAGTAGACGGTGGCCACATGATTGGCGCCCTTGAACTCAATGAACTGGCGCTTGCCGTCGGTGGGGTCGGGCAGATCGATCTGGTAGGTGCCTACGCCCCGCCAATAGTCGTTGCCGCCGTCCTGGCCGTCTTTGGCGTTCCAGGTATGGGGGAGGGAGACGGGGGCGAAGGCTTCGCCCTCCTTGGCAAAGCGTGCACAGGTGAGCAGAGTGGTAGTGCGCATGAGGGATGCTCCTTTCAGCTTTGAGCGGTGTCAAGCGGTGAAACAGAAGGGAGCGGGAAGGCCCCGCCCCCAGACAGCGTGTGTACTTTTGCTGCAACAAGTATATCACTTTGGGCGGCGGGAAGGTAGGAAAATTTTAGGAAAATTCTGTATAATCTTTGCTTACAAGGTGTGAAATTCTGGATGATGTTCATAAAAAATTCAAAAACAAAAGCCCCCGGCTTTCAAGCGGGAGCCGGGGGTATGTGTCACAACAGGCTTGGCAGGGCGGGGATGTTCAGGAGAGAGGGGTCCCACGCATCGTAGGAGTGAAATTCAACTTTGTCTTGAACGTCTGAATCAAACCAGCTTCTAACAGCTTCCTTATCATTTTCACTTATGTTGCTGTAAATGTTGACCTTGGTTACTTTAGGACTGGAGCCGGCACTATAAAATGCATTAGGGTCTATCCTTGAAAAATTACTGATTTTGAAGCGAATGTTTGTGAGGCTGATGCAGTCAGCGAACGCATAATTGAAAAATAGGTCTACATTGCCCATTTTGACAGTTTGCAGTTTAGAGCAGTGACTGAATGCACCCCGCCCGATGGTGTTCACATCGCCCATGGTGACGGTTTGCAGCTCCCGGAGATCACTGAACGCATAGGGCTCAATGGTGTCCAAATTGCCCATGGTGACGGTTTGCAGGGTAATGCAGTTCCGGAATGCGGAGTCGCCGATGGTGTCCACATTGCCCATGGTGACGGTTCGCAGGTTGTCGCAGTAAGAAAATGCACCCTGCCCGATGGTGTTTACATTGTCTATCTTGACGGTTTGCAGGTTGTCGCAGTCAGAAAATGCACCCTGCCCGATGGTGTTTACATTGCCCATCTTGACGGTTTGCAGGCCGGTGCAGCTAGAAAATGCACCCTGCTCGATGGTGTTTACATTGCCCATCTTGACGGTTTGCAGGCTGGTGCAGCCCAAAAATGCACCGTTGTCAATGGTCAAGTTTTGGCAGCCGCTCAAATCAAGCTCGACGATATGATTGTAATTGTATTGTGTTTCGGCCTGCGTATTGATTTCTTCTATGATAGCCGCAGCATTTATATCATCTTCATTCAGCCCCAGCTTTGCCACATCAATGGTAAGCAAGCCGCTTGCATTTTCGGTCACGCCATCTATGATTGTTTTGTCCTGACTGCCGCTGTTTTCTTCCCCGCCATCATCGTCATCACTCACGGGCTTTATCGGCTCAAAGGTATTCTCCTCGGTCACTTCCACGTCCACCACGACGTAGTATTTGCCGTCTACTTCCACCATGCCGATGCGGCCTGCGGTCACGCCATTGGATTTCAGCTGCTCCAGCACCGCGCGGATCTGGGAGGCCGCCAGGGCTGCGGCGTCCTCGGCGCTCTGGGCGGTCACCTCCCACACCTGCACCGCGTGCTGGCCGGGCCGGGCGCCGGCCAGACCGTCCACATTGAAGTTGACCGCGCTTTCCAGCCCCAGCAGGGTGAGCAAAGCCCGGCGCAGGTCGCCGCCGCTCTGCAAAGCCTGCCGCAGGTCCCGCTCCAGACCGAGGTCCGCGATGAATTCGATCAGCTGCTGCACCTGGGCACTGTTGGCCGCAGCCGCCGCGTGGCCCGAGAAACTGTCACAGCCGGTGAGGGCGCTTGCCGCCACCGCCGCCGACAGGATGAACGCAATAGGCCGTTTCAAACGCATGATTTGCCTCCTGTGTACAAAAAAGTATACAAAATGAAAGATTGGATTTACTGTTTTTTACAAATTTAGTATACAGGAAAAAGCGCCGCCAATCAAGCGTTTTGCCGCAAACGGGACGATTGGTCCGCAAACCGGAAAGGTATACCTTCCCAAACACCCAAAACGAAGCGGCCCCCGGCTCTGTACAGGCAGAGACAGGGGCCGCTTTTTGCGGGTGCGCGCCGAAAAAGCCCTGCCCGGCCAGCGGAGGGCGCCGGCCGGGCAGGTATACGGAAGGGAATCCGCAGAGAAAGAAATCAATAACGCAGGCCGAAGTTCAGCTCGTAGTAATTCCCGGCGGCGTCGCGGTAGGCGTAAGCCTTGCCGTTCTCGTCCTTGAGGGAATCGGCCATGTACTGGTCTTTGTCGTAGCCGGGCACATCGTTGGGGCTGGCGCAGATGCCGTCGGCATTGACCGCCAGGACTTCGTCCCCGCGGGGCAGGGTGATGGGCAGCCGGCCGATGGGCTCAAAGCGGCCGAAGATGACATCCAGGGTGGCGGAGGGGTAGGTGTCGAAGCCGGCGGTGAGGGCGTCGGCGTAGGGCTCCACGTTGCCCACCATCCAGGCCAGAGGGAAGTTGATGTTGGTGATCACCTTGCCGCCGTGGGCATGGACCGCCGCGGCGATGGCGGGGATCCACTTGGCGCCGGACAGGGTGGTCTCGACGTGGGTCTGAGCCAGAGGCTTGCCGTCGGGGCCGACGTCGCAGACGGTCTTGTCCTCGCAGATGTCCAGCTCCAGATAGCCGGGGGTGGCGTTGAAGTAAGCGCCAGAGGAGGGGCTGACCATCAGGATGGCGTAGTCGGCCTGGGCGGGATCGTCGGTGAGGTGGTAGTGGGCCAGCATCTCGCGCAGGGCCTTGGTGGCAGCCTCGCCCTTTTCGGCCTCCTTGGCAAAGGCTTCGGCGTAGATCTTGGCGCCCGACAGCTTGTCGCTGGTCAGGGGCAGGGTGTGATCCTGGTTTTTCAGCAGGACGACGCTCTCACGGTGCACCAGGGAAGCCTCGTTCCAGTCTTCCTCGTTGGCCACCACTTCGGCGGCGTGCTTGGGATCGGCGTAGGGGTTCTCGAACATACCCTGCTGGAACAGCTCAGTCAGGGTGCGGGTGACGGCGCGGTCCAGGCTCTCGTCGGTGAGGACCAGGTCCTCTTTGCGGAATCCTTCGGGCACCGGGTGGGTGTCGTAGTAGCCGTTGGTGGCGCGGTCGTAGGCTTCACGGCCCTCGGCGTTGTCGAACAGGCCGCTGATCAGGTCCACGCCCGACTGCGTGACGGCAAAGCCGATCCGCTCGGGCACATCCAGGGCCTCCACGCCCCAGCTCATGTTGTGGGTGATGCCGGTATCCGAGTTGATGTAGCCCGCAAAGCCCATCTGATGGCGCAGGATACCGTCGATGAACACCTTATTGTAGGCGAAGCCGTAGGGGTCCATCCGCAGGGCGTTGCCTTCGCAGTCGGTCTGGGGGCCGCTCTTGGCGGCTGCCGGCTTGGAGTAATAGGGCATGATGGAAGCCGCATGGTACTGGATGGCGGGACGGAAGGCGGGGATGTGGTATTTCTGCAAAGAGCCTTCGGTGGCGTAGACGTTCCACTGGCCGGCGGCATAGTGGGGGTCAAAGCCGTTTTCGCGGGCGCCGCCGCCGGGGAAGTGCTTGACGGTCATGGACACGCCGTCCTTGGTGACGCCGTCGGTGCTGCCCTGGATGCCGGGGATCAGGTGCTCGAAGATCTTTTCGATCAGCTCGGGGTCCTCGCCGAAGGTGCCGAAGGTGCGCTGCCAGCGGGGGTCGCTGACGCAGTCGGCCATGTACATATAACCCTTGCGCAGGCCGCAGGCGGACCACTCGCGCCGGACGCAGTCTGCGAACTTGTCGATGATGGCCATGTCGCCGTCCTCGCCCCGGACGGCGGCGGCAATGCCCATGGTGCCGGGCCAGGTGGCAAAGACGCCCGAAGCGTCGTTCATGCCAAAGACCACCTCGCCGTTTTCGTTGCGGGAGTTGGAGACCACCTGCACGGGAACGAAGTGCTCGCACTCCTCGGCCACGGCGTGCAGCTGGTTGAGCCAGTCGGCCATGTAGGAGGGGGTGGGGTTGGCCCGGAGGATCAGATGGCGGTTGAACCAATCCTTGATCAGGGTGGTGGTGCCGGGCAGGTGCTGTTCGCCAAAGATGGTCTTGCCGTTGAACTCGGCGTCATCCAGAACACCGGACTCATCGGGGACCACCGTGTGGCCGGCGCCGGGTGCGGGGCAGGCGGGGCCCATCCGCCAGTCCGAGATGAACAGCTGGGCGATCTTCTCGTCCACCGTCAGGGTCTTGACATAGGCGGCGGCGCGGTCGGCGGGGTCCAGACGCCAGTCGTTGACGGCTGTCAGCTGGCCGGTGCCGTCGATATCCTTAAAGGTGAGGCCGTCCTGCTCGATGACCCGGCGGGACACCGTGCCGATGGTAGGGCCGTTGGGATTGTGGTAATATGTAAGGTTGTCGGATGCTTTTTTTGCCATGAAGCGTTCCTCCTTCTGGGGGTATGGGCCGGCCGGACACAGCCGGCGGCGGGCGATATATCACTATTCCTATTATGGCACAAAAGAAGCCCAAAAGGAAAGGATTATTTTTGGGGGAATCCGTATAATTTTTTCATTCTGCCCGATTTTACCGGCTTTTGGGCAAAGAAATCGTATACTTCAGAACAAATTCGGGCCTTTGAAGTGTGAAAAATGCCCGCACGCAAAGCCGCCTGTCTTTTCTCAAATGAACTTTTGTGCTATAATAGGGCCGTATTTACAGAAACTTGAGAGAACAACTTCCGCGGCGGAAGGGGCAATACGGAAAAGCATCGAGATCAAAGACTGAGGAAACGGAAGGTGATTGGATGAAGGTCGAGATCAGCCGCGTGCTGGAAAAGCTGACTGGCGCGCAGAATGTGGGCTTGACCAGGATGACCCCGCCCTTCGAGGGGATCGAGAATTTTGATTACGGCCTGCGCCGGGCCCTGGATGCAGAGTTCGACTGGCCGGGCTTCGGGGACATGATGCTCCATCAGGTGCCCGAAAAACGGCTGGTTTTTGTGCGGGGCGTGTTCGAGCTGCGGTTCGCGTTTTTCCTTTCGCCGGACGAAAAGAATACCCTGTACTGCATTGGGCCCTGGGCCTCGGGGCCGCGCAGCAAGGAATCCATCGCCTGGTGCAGCGCTTACCTGGACGAAAAGGCCCAGAAGGTGGTGGAGGAATACCACAACCGGGTGCGGCAGATCGACGACAACGCCATCAAGACGCTCCTGTTTGCCATCATCTCTCTGCTTTTTCCCGAGGGGGAGCTGCGCACCGAGGAGTGGCGGGAGTTTATGCCCCTGCATTTTCGGCTCAGCATCGAAAGTTTCAGCGACACGTCCTTCACCGAACAGCTGCCCGCCGAACTGATCGCCGAGCGTTATGCCAGTGAGAACCGGATGCTGCAGGCGGTGACCAAAGGCGACAACGAGGAGGCCATGGCCGCCTATGAGAATTTCCGGCGGTTCCAGCTGACGCCGCGCCTGCACAGCCCCCTGCGGGACTTCAAGAACTTTTCCATCATCCTGAACAGCCTGCTGCGCAAGGCCATCGAGCAGGCCAGCGTCCACCCGTATTACATCGACCGGATCTCGTCCCGGTTCGCCATTGAGATCGAGGCACTGGCCAGCCTGGAGGAAGGGGAACGGCTGCGGATGCGGATGGTGAAGGAATACTGCCTGTATGTAAAGAAATACTCCCTGCAGCAGTACAGCCCCCTGATCCAGAAGGTGATCAACGAGGTCAACCTGCACATGGACTCCAGCCTTTCCCTCAAGAGCCTGGCGGCCCAGTGCTACATCAGCCCCAGTTACCTGTCCAACGTGTTCAAGCAGGAGACAGGCCAGACCCTGACCGACTACATCAGCAGCCGCCGGATGGAGCGGGCCGCCCGCCTGCTGCTGACCACCAACGCCCGGGTGGCCGTGGTGGCCGAAAAGGTGGGCATCCTGGATGTGAACTACTTTACCAAGATGTTCAAGAGTGCCACCGGCCAGACCCCCACCCACTACCGCAGGGATCAGCGGGCCAAGGCCGCTCTGGAGGTGGCTCCCGACGGCGCGCCCCCGCTGCCCCAGACCCCGGAGCGGGAAAAACGGGAAAAAACCAGAAAATCTTGAAATTCCCTCTTGCAAAGCTGCGCCCGGTGTGCTATAATACACCTCGCAGCTGTGCTGCTATAGCTCAGTTGGTAGAGCGCATCCTTGGTAAGGATGAGGTCTCCAGTTCAAATCTGGATAGCAGCTCCATATGCAGTGCAAAAAGCCTCGAAGGTAGGAACCTTCGGGGCTTTTTGGCGCAAAAGTGGCGTTTGCCCTTGACAACCGGCCAGGGAAAGATTAAAATGGATACAAAGAAGTGACATACTTCTGTAAAAAGAATATCTGTTTGGCAAACCTGTAGAAATGCAGGGGCGCAAAGCATGAAGCCTGACGTGTCTGCAGCTGGCTGCGGCGCAAGGTGGTTCGGCTGCAATGACCTGGTTATCCGGGTGCCATTGCAGCCTTTTTTCATCCGCCGGGCCATGTGCGCCGGCCAGGAAGTGGAGCGTGTGGGTTTTTGAAGTTCTGTATCAAGCTGGCGGGCGTTGTGGTGGAGATCCGGTGCAGGTATTCCTACATTTGGCAGATGTGCGAGGGATATCGTGTAGAAGAAGCTCCGGCTTTTGCCGTATGTGCCAGTGCGGACGAGATCGAAACGGAGCGTGCTTCCATGCCGGCGGCTTCGCTGGGATACTGTGAAAGCCTCTGCATCTACCGGGCCATTTGCTGCCGGATGCCGCAGTATGGCGCATTTCTGATGCACGCAGCGGTGGTGGCTGTGGACGGCGAGGCATATATTTTTGCTGCACCCAGTGGTACAGGCAAGACGACCCACATCCGGCTTTGGCTGGATCTGTTTGGTGACCGCGCCCAGGTGGTCAATGGCGATAAGCCGTTGATCCGTGTGGAGAAAGAGGGGGTCTATGCGTGCGGCACCCCCTGGCAGGGAAAAGAAAGGCTGGGCTGCAACATCATGCTGCCAGTGCGGGGCGTTTGCTTTCTGGAGCAAAGTCCCCAAAACAGCATCCGCAGGCTGACCATGTCAGAGGCGGGCAGGCGTATTTTCCAGCAGGTGCTGATCCCAAAAAAGGAGCCTTGCTTCGATTGCTTCTGGACCTTGCTGGAGCGTATGATGACGACCGTGGACTTTTACCTGCTGCAATGCAACCGTGAACCGGCAGCTGCACAGCTTTCTTATGAGACGATGAGGAGGAAACAAGATGCTGAAAACCAAAAAGGGGTTTTTGCTGCGTCATCTGGGGGATGAGGCCATGGTGGTGGCCATCGGCGAGGCCAGCAAGAGCTTCAACGGGATGATTCGGCTGAATGAGACCGGCGCTTTCTACTGGAAGGAGCTGGAGCAGGGCGCCACCCCCGAGGAGCTTGTAGCCAAGACCCTGGAGCGCTACGAGGGCGTGGACGCAGAAACGGCCCGCCGGGACGTGCAGGCGTTCCTGGAGAGCATTGAGGTGGCACTGGAGAGCGATGGAGCGGACCATTGAACAGCAGCTGGCTGCCGGAGACCGTGCCCTGTCCTGGACGGTAGGGGTGAGCATGGAGCCGTTGCTCCACGCCCGCAAGAGCACCGTGGTGCTGGAACCTCCCAAAGGGCCGCTCAAGCGGGGAGATGTGGTGCTCTACCGCCGCCCGGCGGGGGAGTATGTGCTGCACCGCATCGTCAAGGTATTGGACGGCGCTTACCGCATCCGGGGCGACAACTGTTATCGGTCCGAGAAGGTGCCTGCCGGCTGGGTGATCGGCGTGATGACCGGCTTCTATCAGGATGAACGGGATACATACACCAGCTGCGACAGCCCGGCTTATCGGAAATATGTCAAAACCGTCCCTTTGCGCTATACGGCCTTGTGGCTGCGGGCCTTTCCGGGACGTGTTTATAGAAAACTGCAACGCATTGTCAACCGAAGGAGGGGTGAAGGCATATAGATAAGAAAAGGAATACCGCAAAGCGGCTGCCGAGCTGATCCTGTTTGACAATAGCGATGTGGTGGTGACCTCGGATGGTGAAAATGGCGGTTGCACACATGGACAGAGCAATGGTATGTGCAACAATGCAGTGGGAAACCAGTACGGGCAACACTAAAAATGACATGCTGCTGACACAATACAATGCTTTGGATGATTCTATTTCGATGAGTAAGGAGGAATTGTAATGGATTCGAAAAAGGGTTATACGCAATATGAGCCGGCCACTGCTGAATTGGTGTTATTTGATAACAATGATGTAGTGGTGACCTCGGATGGTGAAAATGGCGGTTGCTTAACATGGTCTAACCAGAATGGCGTGTCTTGTTATTATGGTTTGACAGCATCATAAAAACAAACAAATAAATGAATCGGCAAACAGATTTTTGATCTGTTTGCCGATTTTTGTAAACTGCATTTACGAAAGGAACGACCTATGTTTTATAGACTAAAATCCCCCTATGCGCTGCGTGGCTGGGAGGGAATGGCCTGGGTGCTGGTCAAACAGCCCGAAAATCAGGTCGATCAGCTGTCACAAGAAGCATTTCAGACCCTGCTGCTCTGCGATGGAGAAACAGAGCTGCCTGGCGGCCTGTTGGATGACGCAATGGAAAAGGCGCTGAAACAGTATGAGGAAAACGGCGTTGTGGAATCTTGCGAAGAGCCGCAGCCAATAGAAAAACGACAGTATTACAAATATTACCATAACCGGTATGTACGAAGCATCTTCTGGTCCATCACAGGAAAATGCAACTATCGCTGCCGTCACTGCTTTATGGATGCGCCGGAGGGAGCGCTGGGGGAGCTGTCCACCCAGCAGGCTTTTGACCTCATTGACCAGATGGCGGAATGCGGTGTGCTGCAGGTCGATATCACGGGCGGCGAGCCCTTTGTGCGGAAGGATTTCTGGCAGCTGGTGGACCGGATCCGTTCCTATGGGATGGTAATAGGAAAGATTTATACAAACGGCTGGCTGTTGCATGAAGCGATTCTGGATGCATTTGAGCAGCGCGGGATAAAACCTGCTTTTTCCATCAGTTTTGATGGGGTAGGCTGGCATGACTGGATGCGGGGTGTTCCCGGTGCAGAGGAGGCGGCGCTGCGTGCACTGCGCTTATGCAGCCAGCGAGGATTTTATACCGATGTTGAAATATGCATTCATCGTGGCAATGTGGATACCTTGCCACAGACGATCGAAGCACTGAAAAAAAGCGATGTCCAAAATGTAAAAGTGGGCAATGTTGCAATGACAGACCTTTGGTGCCGCAACTGTGATGGCAATGCCATGACAGACCAAGAATTTGTCGAAGCGATGATTCCTTATATCACCTGGTATTATCAAGCAGGACAACCTATCGAGCGTTTGGTTCTATGCAATGTGGCAGACCTTGGTCGGAATAGGCCCTATAAAATTGTTGCAGAACCTCATGATGGAACTGAAAAATGTTTGAACTGCTATATGTGCGGTGCGGCCCGGATGTCCTGTTATATCACCCCAGAGGGCAGACTGCTGCCCTGTATGCCCATGACAGCCAGTCCCCAGCAGGAAAAATTCCCGCTGGTGCAGGACATTGGTCTGAAACAGGGCCTGAGCGACAGCTATTATATGCAGTTTGTGAACGGGCGCATCAGGGACCTTCTTGCAGAAAATGCAGAGTGCAACGCCTGCCAGTATCGCTATAAGTGCGGCGGCGGGTGCCGGGCAACGGCATTATTGGACGGAAACCGCCAGCTCATGGGCTGCGACCGTACGATGTGCCTGCTGTGGAAAGGCGGCTATGTGGACCGTATCCGGCAAGTGGCGGACGAGGCCGAAGCCAAATACGGCGCTGCACAGAACACATTATAATAAGGTAGGGGACGGGGCATGGAGCAAAACCACAACAGGCGCAGCCAGGGGGCTGCACGGTGGCTGTGGCGGGTGGCCGGAAAATACAGAGGCTGTGTTGCGGGCCTGATGCTGATGGAAGCGGCCCTGGGGGCCAGCGGGGTGGCCTATGCCATGCTGTTTCGGGAGATGATCGACGGGGCGGCGGCAGGGCGGATGCGCACCTTCGTGTGGGCGGCCGTGCTGCTGGCCGGGCTGACTTTGGCGCAGATGATCCTGGACGCACTGGTAAGCCTGCTGGCCGAGTGGACCCGGGCTACCGTGGAAAACCGGCTGAAAAGCCGGCTGTTCGACTGCCTGCTGCACAAGGACTTTGCCACCGTAAAGGCCAAGCACTCGGGGGAGTGGGTGTCCCGGCTGACATCGGATACGGTGGTGGTGGCAAACGATCTGGTGAACATCCTGCCGGGGCTGGCAGGGATGCTGGCCCGGCTGGCGGGGGCGCTGGGGATGCTGCTGTACCTGCAGCCCGCCTTTGTCTATGTCGTGCTGCCGGCCGGGCTGGCGGTGCTGGCGGTGACCACCCTGCTGCGAAAGGTCCTCAAGCGGCTGCACAAGCAGATCCAGGAGGCCAGCGGGGCGGTACTGTCCTTCCTGCAGGAGCGGCTGGAAAGTATGATGATCGTCCATGTTTTTGCCATGGAGGAGCGCACCGGCCGGCAGGCCGCCCAAAAGATGGAGGCCCACAAGGCCGCCCGGCTGCGGCGCAACCATTTTTCCAATCTGTGCTATTTCGGCTTTGGAGGGATCGTCAACGGCGGGTATCTGCTGGCGGCGGTCTACTGCGGCTATGGGATCATGCAGGGGACCATCTCGTACGGCACCTTTGCGGCGGTGCTGCAGCTGGTGGGACAAGTGCAGTCCCCGGTGGCGGGCATCACCGGAGTGGTGCCCCAATACTATGCCATGACCGCCAGCGCCGAGCGGCTGATGGAGGCTGAAGCTTACCCCGATGACGGCGGAGAGGCGCCGGTCCCCGCCCGGGAGATCGCCCGCTTCTATCGGGAATCCTTTGAGAGCCTGGGCGTGCGGGGCGCCAGCTTCTCCTACCGCACTTTTGAGGGGGAAAGCCACGTCTCGGAGCGGCTGGCCGTCATCGACGGGCTGGACCTGGAGGTGCGCAAGGGGGAGTATGTGGCCTTTACCGGCCATTCCGGCTGCGGCAAGAGCACCCTGCTCAAGCTGCTCATGTGCCTGTATCCCCTGGATAAAGGGCAGCGCTACCTCAAGGCCAGGACCGCCGCCGGCCCGGCGGAGTACCCGCTGACAGCGGCGTGGCGGGGGCTGTTTGCCTATGTGCCCCAGGGCAATCAGCTGATGAGCGGCACCATCCGGGAGATCGTGGCCTTTGGGGAGCCGGCCGCCATGCGCCAGGAACAGCGGCTGTGGCGTGCTTTGGAGGTGGCCTGCGCCGACGGCTTTGTACGGGAGCTGGAACACGGCCTGGACACCGCCCTGGGCGAACACGGCAGCGGCCTGTCCGAAGGGCAGATGCAGCGGATCGCCATTGCCCGTGCGGTGTTTTCGGAGCGTCCCATTTTGATCCTGGATGAGTGCACCAGCTCGTTGGACGAGGACACCGAACAGAAGCTGCTGACCAACCTGCGCCGGATGACCCAAAAGACCGTGCTGATCATCACCCACCGGCCTGCGGCCCTGTCCATCTGCGACCGGCAGGTGGAGATGGCCCCCGAGGGCCGGAACCATGCATAAAGTTCTCGGAAAATGTATATTTCTGAAATGAGATGCAGGAAACGCTTCCAACCGCTTGACAAAAAAGAAATGACATTATAAAATGTTTTCAGGAATAAGCACAATGGTGCACCCATAAATTGGATATCGTTTTGGCAAACCCATAGAAATGTGGGGACGCAAAGTTGGAAGCCTTAAACGACGCAGATCAAGCGGGACTGGAGATGCGGCGAAAGGTGGTTCGGCCGCAATTCTTGTCTGGATTGCGGCCGTTTTGTTTTTTGGTGAAAGGCCTTGCCCGCCAGGGCCGGGGTATGTTGCAGGAGGTGGACGACGTCGTGAGACGACTTTCGTATTTGTTCATTGTTGTGATCATCGTCAGCAGTCTGCTGCTGGCGGGTTATTCCCCCGATCTGCTGTCCTTGATCGTCGTCGGGGGAATGTGCATCATTTCCGTTTTGGGCAGCATCTATTGCCTGGCGCCGGTGATCTCATTCACCAACGGCCTGCGCAACGGGCAGGAGAACATCGCCCAGGCGGCCAGTTCGGAGGGCAACTCCGCCTGGATCGCGGCGTTCCAGATCGACCGGTTCTTCCGCCAGAAGCGGCTGGACCTGCTGTTCCAGGAATACCGCGAAAAGGTGCGCCAGCAGCGGGACAGCGGCCTGATCGTCAGCGACCTGGATGACAGTATGAACGAGGACGTGCTGGGGCTGTACAGCTGGCAGAGCGTGGCGGCCCAGATCCCCGGCGTTATGACCGGCCTGGGCATCTTGGGCACCTTCATCGGCCTGCTGATGGGCCTGCAGGGGGTCAGTTTCACCACGGTGGACGCGGCTTTGAACAGCGTGGAGAACATCCTTTCGGGCATCAATACCGCCTTCTATACCTCCATCGCCGGCGTCATCCTGTCCATCCTGTTCAACATCGCCAACAATATCCTGCGCAATGTCATGAACCGGGAGATGTCCCTGTTCCTGGAGGAGTTCCACAAGACCATCATCCCCACCACCGAGGAACAGAGCCGTTACAGCGACCGGCGGGAGTCCCGGCAGATCGTGGAGCTGCTGGAGCGGCTGCCCAAGCGCAGCACCATGGTCGGAGCGGCGGCGGGCCGCCCGTCGGGCAACGAGCAGATCCTGATGCCCCAGATCCTGGACGGCCTGAAGCGCAACGAGTTCGTATTCTTCCTCCAGCCCCGGTATGAGCTGAACACCCGCAAGGTGATCGGGGCGGAGGCTTTGGTGCGCTGGAACCACCCCGCTCTGGGCGTGATCTCGCCGGCGGTGTTCATCCCTGTGCTGGAGGGCAACGGCTACATCACCAAGCTGGACCAGTACATATGGGAAAAGGTGTGCCAGCAGGTGCGCATCTGGATCAACGGCGGGCTGCATCCGGTGCCGGTGTCGGTGAACGTCACCAAGACCGACGTGCTGGCCATGGATGTGGCGGACTTCTTTTTGGATATGCTCAAAAAGTACCGCATCCCGCCCAAATACCTGGAGATCGATATCTCGGAGCACGCCTATCTGGAAGCCTACGGCGTGCTGACCGACGTGGTGGCCCGGCTGCAGCAGGCGGGCTTCCGGGTCATTCTGGACGGCTTCAACGGGGATTACATCAAGCTGAGCAGCGTGGGGCAGATGAGCACCGACCAGCTCAAGCTGGACCTGCGCAGCGAAGGGCTGGACGGCAAGCCCGAGGCCCTGCCCCCGGTGTTTGAACAGGCCAAGACCCTGCATCTGAACCTTCTGGCTGAAGGGATCGAGAGCATGGAGCAGCTGACCATGCTGCGCAAGTGCGGCTGCACCGAGGGCCAGGGGTACTTCTTCTCCCAGCCTTTGTCGGTGCAGGAGTTTGAGAAGATGCTGAAAGTGGGGCAGAATCGATGAGGCCCAGAAAGAGACGGGGAGATTCCAGATACAATTTCTGGCAGCCCGCTACCGATATGATGAGCGGCCTGGTATTCGTGCTGATCCTGGTCATCGCACTGCTGGGCCTGTACATCCTCAGCGACTACACCGGTTATCTGGAGGACTACGGCGCCTCCAGCGGCGCTTCCAGCTACCCCAACGGGGACGAATGGGAGGGCGACAGCTGGGACGACTGGGACGGCGGCTGGAACTGGGATGACTGGGACGGCGGCGGTGGCGATGACGACGAGGAGGAGATCGTCGCCGGCGGCGGAGGAGCCTACCCCGACGAAGGGGTCAAGTCGGCGGTGTATGTGGAACTGGTGGACGCGGAGACCGACCGCCCCATCCAGGAGGAAAACATCCGCTTTGAGCTGTACCGCACCGACATCACCCACCTGCAGGAGGGCTCCCTCCAGATCCTGAACACCTATTACCCCGAAAAGGTCTCTTACCGGCTGTACGCCACCCGGGAGGACGGCACCTTCTATCTGCCCGAAAAGATCTGGCAGGGGAACTATTATTTCCACGAACTGAACGCGCCGGAAGGCTATGACCTGGCGGCGGATACCTACTTTGATGTCAATGAGCTGTTCGACTGGCCCGAGCCCTATGTGGTGCAGATCCGCCTGTCCCCGGCCAAAAACATCATCCGGATCCAGATGAACGACGCCGACACCCAGCTGCCGGTGGGCGGCGGCACCTTCTGGGTGATCGCGGCGGAGAACATCATCACCATGGACGGCACGGTGCGCTACACCACCGGCCAGGTGGTGGATACCATCTACTGCGACGAGGAGGGCTACGGGGAGAGCGACGAGCTGTACCTGGGCGCCTATACGGTGCAGCAGGTAGGAGCGCCCGAGTACTACGCCTCGATGACCGAGACCTTCACCGCCGAGGTGGAGCAAAGGACCGGCGCGCTGCCCGAGGTGCACGAGGTGGAGGCCGAAAAGACCCAGATCGTGCTGCACGTGGCGGATGAGCTGTACGCCGACCAGAACATCGGCGGAGCGCGCTTCACCGTCACCAACCAGCGCACCGGCCTCACCCAGCAGCTGACCACCGACAGCGCCGGCAACGCCGTGCTGACCAACCTGGAAAAAGGCGTCACCTACACCATCCAGCAGAGCCAGACGGTGGGGGACTACCGGCCGGACAGCGACACCTATGAAATGGTGGTGACGGCGGACGGCCGGGTCAACGGCGAGAGCAGCGCTCAGCTGGAGATCACCAACCGTGTGCTGCGGGTGGTGATCCACCCGGTGGACGCGGTGCTGCGCACCAACACCCTGGACCAGCAGTTTGCCCTGTACGACAGCCAGGACAATATGCTGGAATCCTGGACTTCCGACGGTCAGGACCTGGTGCTGACCGACCTGCCCGAGGGGGATTACTACATCCTGCACAACGGCGATGCGGAGCAGAGATACACCTTCCGCGTGACCGATACGGCCAGCGTGCAGACCTGGACCATCTCGCTGTTCACCCTGCGCAGCGTCGTGGCTCTGGTGCTGGCGGCCCTGCTGACGGTGGGAGTCATCGGCCTGATGGTGTTCCTGATCCGGCTGGCCGCCCGCAAACACGAGGAGGCCCGCAGGAAAAAGCAGGAGGAACCCCCCAAGGAAAAGCAGGAGAAGGAAACACCCCCTGCGCCCAAGCATTGACAGGCAGAAAGGACGGAGGTGAACGGATATGAATCAAGACGAGATCCGGATCGGGGATCTGCTGAGTACCCTCCTCAAGCGGTGGAAACTGCTGGTGGGACTGACGGTGCTGGGATTTGCCATCGGCTTTGTGCTGAACAGCATCTCCTTTGTGCGGGGCAATTACACCAGCTATGAGATCTACTGTTCGGTGGCTGTGACCTCAGAGGACGCCACCACCGGCGGCCACGATTTCAACCTGGCCGAGGATATGACCGA
The DNA here is from genome assembly GCF_002160915.1 of Faecalibacterium sp. An121. Lineage (GTDB taxonomy): Bacteria > Bacillota > Clostridia > Oscillospirales > Ruminococcaceae > Faecalibacterium > Faecalibacterium avium. Next base: position 96,770 of record NZ_NFLM01000002.1, on the reverse strand, counting down.
GGCCACCGCCTATCTGATGACCAGCTACCGGGTGCTGAGCGCCGCCATCGACGAGGCCGAGGTGATCTCGGTGACGCCCCAGGATGTGGCCAGCAACCTGAGCATCCGGCGCTACAACGACACCCAGATCCTGGAGATGACCCTCTGGTGGACCAACGCCGACGCCGGTGTGGAACTGATGAATTCCATCCTGAACGTCACACGCCGGATGATGCCCCTGACCCTGATGCAGGGCTCCCTGATGGAGATCGACGCGCCCGCGGCCTACTTCACCCCGGGCGGCGGCGGATACGTCAGCATCCGGTGGTGGATCACCGGCCTGATCGGCCTGGTGCTGGGCCTGGGCATCGTGGGCATCGAGTTCCTGGTGCGGCCCACCCTGATGGATCCCAAAAGCGTGGAGGATACCCTGGGACTGGAGATGCTGGGCATCATCCCCCGGGATGTGCCCTATTTCCAGAGCACCAAGGAGCTGCTGAGCAGCGAGCCCACGGGCAACTCTTCCATCGAACAGAACTTTGCCGCCGCGGCTTACATCCTCTGCAACCGCCTCAGCGGCAAAAACAAGAACCACTGCTTCTACATTACCTCCGCGGAGGATGGTGAGGGCAAGAGCACCGTTGCGGCCAACCTGGCGGTACAGATCTCCAACCTGGAGCGCCATGTGCTGCTGGTGGACCTCAACCTGCGCAATCCCAGCCTGGGCGGGATGTTCCTCCAGACGGTGGACTACAACCGCACCCTGAACGCGCTGTATAAAGGGGAGGCCACCGTACAGGATGCGGTGGTGTCCCTGACGGGGTATCTGGATCTGCTGCCCGCCGTGCTGGAGCGCAACGCGGTCAACCTGGACGGCGCCCTGTTCGAGTTCCTCAAACAGATGATCCCCCATTATGAGTACATCATCGTCGATACGCCCTCCATCGGCCAGTCCTCGGACGTGCTGCGTCTGAACGAGATCGCCGAGGCGGCGCTGATGGTCATCCGCTACGACACGGTGCCCATGCCCGCCATCCAGGAGGCCATCGACAAGCTGGATAAGTCGGGCATCCGGATCCTGGGCTGCATCGTCAACGCCTCCAAGCAGATGCGGGGCTTCCGCTCGTGGCAGTCGCCCCCGCCTCCGCCCCCGGCGGATACGGCCATGGAGGCCGACGAGCAGCGCCCGGCCATTCCCCAGCAGAGCGACGCGGGCTGGTCCACCCCCGGCCAGGCTCCGGAGGAGCCCCGCAGTGTGCTGGATGAGCTGATCGGCGACCAGGACGGCAAGGATAAGGTGCTGTCGGACGACGAGGCCATCGACGCGCTGCTCCAGATGGGCGCCGAGGGCAGCTGGAAACAGTCCCAGGAGGACGCTCCGGCACAGGATGAACCGGAACCGGCCGACCGTCCCCAAGAGCAGCCCGAAGCCGCCCCGGTGCAGGAGCCCGAGGTGAAGGAGGAACAGCAGGTGTACCAGACCGTGGGCGCTGCCCCCGAGCCGGAACAGGCCCCGCCTGCCGCGCCCCAGCCCGCCCCCGAGCCGGACGAGGAAGCCCGGCGGGCCGAGCGGAAGAACGCCCTGCTGGAAAAGCTGAACGGCACCAAAAAGACCGGCCGGAAAGCCGGCGGCAAGAGCAAGCCGAAGCACGGATGAGGTATGAAAGGAACGAGGAGGATTTGAAGCATCTCAATGAAACGGGACTGCTGCTGGCTCTGATGCGGGCTGCCCTGCACCAGGACTGGCAGGCGCAGCTGCCTTGGCCCGCAGGGTGCAGCACCCAGAAGCTGGAGGATCTGATCTTGCGGCAGAGCCTGGTGAGCATGATCTACCCGGTGCTCAAAAACCAGAAGGGCGCGGCCTGGGCGCCTTTGCAGCAGAGCATGAAGCGTCCCTATGAAAAGATGATCCAGCTGGGGGTCATGCAGGAATATGAGATCCAGGCCCTGCTGGACAGCTTTGAGCAGGAGGGCGTCGACTGTATGCCCATAAAGGGCTGGATCACGCGCACTTTTTATCCCGACCCGCTGATGCGCAGCATGGCGGACCTGGATGTGGTGATCCGGCAGATGGACAGCGGACGGATGCGGACCTGGATGGAAGCCCGGGATTATGTCTACGACGACACCGAAAAGGGATTCCACGATGGATACTGGAAGCTGCCCTTCATGTATGTGGAGCTGCACCAGTGCGCCACCGACCGGCGCAGCCTGCCGGCGGACGAGGCCGCCTGGGTCGAGCAGAAGGAACAGGGGCTGTGGGACCCGGAGAACCTGCTGCCGGGCAAAAAGCACATCTACCGCATGGGGATGGAGGACTTTTATGTCCACAGCCTGCTGCACTTCCGCAAGCACTTCACCGGCTCGGGGGTGGGCATCCGCTTTCTGGCGGATATCTATGTGTTCCGTCAGCAGCGGCTGCCCCTGGATGCCGCCCGCATCCGCAGCCAGCTGGAAGCGGTGCACATGACCGCCTTCGCCCGCCAGATGGAGCGGATCGCCAACGCCTGCTTTGATGGGACGGGTACTCCCGCCCTGGACCGGGACGCCGCCCTGGTGGTGGACTACCTCGTCAGCGCAGGGGTACACGGGAACCGGGAGGTACAGCGGGCCCTGCAGGTACAGCAGAGAGGCCAGGGCACCTACCTGCACAATATGCCCCGGGAGGTGCTGCGCCAGTGCTTCCCCTCCGCCGAGGTGCTGCATAAGCGGTACCCCCGCCTGGAAAAGGCGCCCTGGCTGCTGCCCGCTTACTGGGCCGTCCGGGCCGTCCGGATCGTGGCACAGGAGCGGTATAAGATCGGCCAGGCCCGCCGCAGCAGCTCCAAAAAAGCCTACGACCAGCTGCGGGAGGTATACCTGGCTGCCGGCGTGCTGGAAAAATAAAAAGAAAGGGACCGTTGCAGAACGAAAGCCGTTGTGCAGCGGTCCTTTTTTGCAGGAAATCGTAAAATGATGCTATACGAATGGTTGTATGCTGTATGACGTAATGCTGTTTGTATAAAAATGGGAGGCCCCGCGCTCCGGAAAGCGGTCAGGAGAGGCCCAGAGCCGCCGTAACCAGCTTGAGCACTCCCGCCAGCACCATGACAAGGATGGGGTCCAGCTTGCACTTCATGAGCAGGAAAACGCACAGCGCGAAGATGGCTGCCATCACCCACTGGGTGGAGGCAAGGGAGATGGCCGAGGAGCCCCAAAAGGCGGTGACCAGGATGGAAATGCCCGCCGAGGCGATCATGGCCACCACCGCAGGCCGCAGAGAACCCAATACACCTTGTAGAACTGCCAGATTGCGATACTTGAGGTAGAGTTTGGCGATGAGGGTGACGATGACGCAGGAAGGCAGGATGCACCCGAGGGTGGCTACGGCCGCCCCCGGCAGCCCCGCGATCTTGATGCCCACAAAGGTAGCCGAGTTGATGGCGATGGGGCCGGGGGTCATCTGGGAAATGGTGATCAGGTCGGTGAATTCGGCCATGCTCAGCCAGCCGTGCTGGTCCACGATCTGGCCCTGGATCAGGGGAATGGCCGCATAGCCGCCCCCAAAGCTGAACAGCCCGATCTGCAAAAAGCTCAGAAACAGCTGAAGGTAGATCATTGCCCTGCGCCCCCTTTCCGGCGGGCCAGCAGGACCCGCAGCACGCCGATGCCGGCGCACACCAGCACCACCGCCACCACATTGACCCCCAGGAAGCAGGTGGCCGCAAAGGCCCCCGCCATGATGGCCATGGAGGAGGCGCTTTTGCTGTGGACCACGTCCGCCCCCATCTCCCACACCACCGAGGCGATGACGGCCCCCACCCCGGCCTGCATCCCCGCCAGCATCTGGCTGACGATGAAGTTGTGCCGGAAGGCCTCATAAAAGACCGAGATCACCGAGATGATGAGGAAAGGCGGGATGATGGTGGCCACGATGGCCACCACGGCCCCCAGCATCCCTGCCAGCTTGTAGCCCACCACGATGGCCCCGTTCACCGCGATGGCGCCCGGGGCGGATTGGGCGATGGCCACCAGATCCAGCATCTCGTCCTCGCCGATCCAGTGGTATTCGTCCACAAATTTTTTCTTGAGCAAGGTGACGATCACATAGCCGCCCCCAAATGTGAAGGCGCTGAGATACAGCGTAGAGAAAAAGAGCCTGGTCAATACCGTTTTTTTATCATTCAATGCGTAACCCTCCCTGCAAAGGCGAATGTGCCAGAGGAATCATAACACGCTCTGCGGGGGAAGTCAAACCCTGTCTGTCCCCAAAAACGGCCCGCCAGGATCAAAAGGGAGCTTTGGGAAGATTTTCCGGTCTTTGGTGGCATGGGCAACGTAAAATATAGGTTTTGGCCATACCGTTGCAAAAATGGAGTGCTATACTTAGGATGGTTTTGGGCGCCCGGCGGCAGCGCGGGGCGCCGGTTTCTGAAAGATTTGGCGATCCAGAAAGGATAGATGCAGATGAATACAAAACCAAAAAAGAAAAGGCGCATTTGGATACCCATTGTGGTAGTGCTGGCGGTGCTGCTGGCCATAGCGGCCCTGGTTCCCGTCGTGGCGCCGGCCGTGGGCAAGTGGTTCACCTCCCAGGAGACTGCCATACGGGACGGCTGGGCCGTGGATGTGGGAGATCTGATCGGCGTGGAGGAAGAACACCAGATCGAGATCCGCACCGCCTCGGCGGATGCCAGCATCACGGTGCTGCAGCTGGTCCCCACCGACATCGACCAGGAAGGCTTTACTTATTATGACACTGCCGTCCAGCAGCGGATCCGGGCTGTGCTGGACAAGGGCCAGACCACCCAGAACCTCAACTGGACCGCAGAGACCCCTCTGGCGGTGCTGAATCCCTTCGGCACCGGGGCCAATGGTCTGTATCTGTATTTTGAGACGGATTTCCCCACCCAGGTGGAGTACACCATCCGGGTGGAGGATGAGCGCATCCCGGATTTCACCGCCGTCGCCGCCGACAGCTCGGGCCGGGAGTATTCCACCCGGCATGAGTTCCAGATGATCGGCCTGGTGCCCGGTGAGGTGAACGAGGTCACCATGACACTGCGGGGCAGCTGGGGCAACGTCCGGCAGACCGTCCGCTTCACCATCGAGATGCCCGAGCCCTATTCCGGCTACGACACCGTCCTGGAGGTGACCGACGGGACGAGCACCGAGCCGCTGGACGAGGGCCTGTTCACCATGATGCGCACCAACGGCCATCTGGGATACGGGTTCCTGTTCGACAACGCCGGCGTCATGCGCTATGAGATGGTGCTGGAAGGCTTTGGCATGGACCGCATCCTGACCTATGGGGATGAGATCGTCACCTGCGTGTCGGCCAACAAGCTGGCCCGGATCAACGGGCTGGGCGAGGTGGAACAGGTGTACCCTCTGGGCGAGTATGAACTGCATCACGACATCAACTATGGCCGGGACGGCACGGTGGTGGCTCTGGTGGAGCAGACCGGCGCGGTGGATGTGGAAGACCTGGTGGTGGAAGTGGACCTGGCCAGCGGCGAGGTGGATCTGCTGCTGGATTTCAAGGACTTGATGGCGGACTACCACAGCCAGACCCGGCCCATCGGCGCCACCGATCCCTTCTTCTGGCAGGCAGGGGAGCAGGACTGGATCCACCTGAACACCATCCAGTACCTGCCCGACAGCGACAGCCTGGTGGTCTCCTCCCGGGAGACCTCCACCGCCATCAAGGTGGGGGACGTCCATGGCCAGGCGGCCATCGACTGGTTCTGCGGCGATCCCGCCTTCTGGGAGGGCACCGGCTATGAAGAATACTGCCTGGAACCGGTGAACGACTTTACATGGCAGTACGGCCAGCACAGCGTCGAATACGCCCCCGCGGAAGAAGAAGGGGTGTGCTACCTGCGGATGTTCAACAACAACTATTGGGCCCTGTCCTCCCGCAGCGACGGCTACCAGCCCGACCTGCCCGACACGGTCAGCACCGAGATGTACGGCGGGAACGGGGACGCCAGTTACAGCTACACCTACCGCATCGACGAAAACGCAGGCACGGTGGAGCTGGTGGACTCCTTCCCGGTGCCCTATTCCAGCATCGTGTCCAACGCTACCCTCGACCCGGACACCGGGCACTGGGCGGTCAACAGCGGCGTGGCCATGGTGTATGGCGAATACGACAGCCAGGGCAATTTGATCCGCCAGTATGCCTACGAGTGCACCATGCAGGGCTACCGCACCTTCAAGTACGATTATAAGGGCTTCTGGTTCCAGTAAGGACCGGCCCTGGTACAGGACAGCCCCTCGGCCTGACCGCGGCCGGGGGGCTTTTTGCGTGGCTTATTCCATCATGCCGGGCCGCAGGATGTTGTAGCGGCGCAGCAGCTGTTCGGCCACGGTACCCTGCACCAGACGCAGCAGAGGCTTTGCGGCCATCTGGACCGGCCCGGGCAGGGCGTCCAGCGGGCTGCGCCCGTCCATCAGACAGACGGTGCTCTCCAGCAGGGTGCGGATGTCGTAGACGCTGCCCCAGACCTCGGGCACGCCGCGGTCCACTCCCAGCAGGCCGTAGACGGCCTCCATGGCGGTGCGCACTGAGTATTCGGTGGTGAACACCGTATCCCGGGGGGTGTCGGCAAACTGGCCCAGGAAGGCAAAGTTGACGCAGCCGTCGGGAATGACGTCGGGGCGGTCCCCCTTGGCGCGGGGCATAAAGAAAGCGGTGATATAGGGCATCATGGTGGGGACGCAGACGGCGCTGTGGGCGGCCAGCTGGGGGATCTGGTCCACCGGCACCCCGATGTGGTAGAGCCACTCCTGGGTGATCTCACAGCCGGTGCAGTCCTTCATGGGCTTTTTGATGTAGTCCCCGGGCACGTCGGTGAACAGGCCGTAGACCCAGACGCAGACCTTGCCGGGGTCCTGCTCTTTGAACTGGCCCTGGCGGTTGATGGTCCAGCTGAGCAGCCAGCTGGAGTCCTGGCAGCTGACGATGCCGCCGGTGACCACACGGCCCGAGCGGGGGTCCCGCTGGCAGATGGCCTCGATGTAGGGCAGGATGCGGCCGTCCAGGGTGGTGATGGTGGCCGACTCCCAGTTGGTCTTGGAGATGTCGGAGCAGAATTTCTCGGGATGGCCAAAGGCGGGGTCCTGCCGGGCGATGTTTTTCCACAGGCTCCAGCAGCCGCTGGTGCGCACCTCGGCGTCCCCGTTGGGGGCGTGGTCCTGGTCGCCGTAGATGGTGCCCTCGGTGCAGCTGCCATTGGTGACAAAGACCAGGTCGTTCTCGGTCAGAGGGATCCCCTGTTCCTTGCCGCCGCAGCGGCATTCCAGGGCGGTGGCTGTCTTTTTGCCGTCCCGGTGCTCAAACAGCACGTTGGTCACCTCCACCCCAAAGCGGAAGTCCACCCCGGCGTCCTCCAGGTATTTCTGCATGGGGAGGATCAGGGACTCGTACTGGTTGTAGCGGGTGAATTTGAGGGCGCTGAAATCGGGCAGACCGGCGATGTGGTGGATGAACCGCTGGAAATAGAGCTTCATTTCCAGGGCGCTGTGCCAGTTCTCAAAGGCGAACATGGTGCGCCAGTACAGCCAGAAGGTGGACTGGAACACCTCGTCGTCAAAGACGTCCTCGATGGTCTTGTCGTAGAGGTCCTGGTCGGGGGTCATGAACAGTTTGACGATCTCCATGCAGCCCTTCTGGCTCAGGTTGAACCGGCCGTCGGTGTGGGCGTCCTGCCCCCGGCGGACGGTGGCCCGGCAGAGGGAGTAGTTGGGGTCGTGCTTGTTCAGCCAGTAGAATTCGTCCAGAACCGAGGCCCCCGGCTTCTCGAGGGAGGGGATGGAGCGGAACAGGTCCCACAGGCACTCGAAGTGGTCCTCCATCTCCCGGCCGCCCCGCATGATGTAGCCCCGGGTGGGGTCGAATATGCCGTCGCAGGCCCCGCCGGCCACGTCCATGGCCTCCAGGATGTGGATGTGGTCCCCCGGCATCTGGCCGTCCCGCACCAGGAAGCAGGCGGCGGCCAGGGCGGCCAGGCCGCTGCCCACGATCCAGGCCTGCTTGTCCTCCACCCCGGCGGGCTTTTCGGGCCGTGCAAAGGCCTCGTAGTTGCCGCTGGTGTAGTAGATGCCTTTGGCATTTTTGTGCTGTTTGCCCCGTTCGGTGTTGCGGTAGCCGGCCAGCTGCCGGGCCTGGCGGACTGCGCAGGCCCGCTGCTGCTGTTGGTATTTCCGGCGCAGCAGCACGGCGGTACCGGCTCCGGCGGCCCCCAGGGCTGCGGCTGCGGTGAGCTTGGAGAAATGGTTCGACATAAGATAGACCGTCCTTTCCGGGTGATGTGTAGGTGTTGCCTGAATGGTAGCATAAAAGGACGGCGGGGTGGTATGGGCAGAAAAGCCCCGGTGCGCAAAAACTGCACACCGGGGCGGGTTTGTAAGGGGGCAGACGGGCCGTCAGCGGCCGGCCTGGGCGAAATTCTGGATGGCAAGGGAGACGCTGCCCTGGACCGTCAGGGTGATATCCTGGACCAGGAGGCGGTAGTCCTGGGTCATGCCGCGCTTGATCCAGTCCAGCATCAGGCCCACAAAGCTGTACTTGTAAAAGCCGGCGATGAAGGCTTTCTGCTCCTCGGTGATGGGGACGCCCTGGCTCTTTTCGTCCACCACGCCGCGGATCAGGTCATAGGTCATCCGGAACAGGAAATTCTCCATCTGCTCCCGGCTGATGCAGCGGTAGGCGTTCATCACAAAGGGCTTGTTTTCCAGCACGGCCTCAAAGACCTGCAGCAGGCCCTCGCTCCAGGTGTCATAGGTCTTTTTGCCCTGCAATGCCTGGGTAGCGTCCTCGATGCAGGACCATTCGATCAGGTCGTAGATGTCCTGGAAGTGGTAGTAAAAGGTCATGCGGCTGATGCCGCAGTCGTCGGTGATGTCCCGTATGGTGATCTTGGCCAGTGGCTTTTTCAGCATCATCTTTTTCAGGGATGCCTCCAGCGCTTTTTTGGTGATATTGGACATAGCCTCCTCCTTGCAGCCCGGGCTGGATAGCGGGTCAGCGGCCGCAGCCGCCGTTGCCGGCGCAGCCGTGCTTTTCCTCGCTGTGGCAGTTGTGCTGGCCGTGCTCCTGGCCGTGATGGTCGCAATGGACGGCGGGGTCATAGGCCAGGGTGCCCGCCAGCAGGTTCTGGACCGCCTGGTCGGCCGGGCCGGACACGCCGCCGTACAGCCGGATGCCCACGGTGGACAGGGCGGTCTGCGCTCCGCCTCCGATGCCGCCGCAGATCAGCACGTCAACGCCCGTCTGCTCCAGCAGGCCGGCCAGAGCGCCGTGGCCCTGGCCGTGGGTGCCCAGCACCCGGGTGGCGGTCACCTGGCCGTTTTCCACCTCGTACAGCTTGAACTGGACCGTGCGGCCGAAATGAGGGAAGATATTGCCGTTTTCATAGGGAACTGCGATTTTCATAGCTCGATTTCCTTTCCTGGTGTTGTGCAGGGCCGTACCCGCAGGCGCGGCGGTGTCCTTTTTCTGTATTGTATCACGCTTTGCCGCAAAGCGCCATCCCCGGCGCGCCGAAACACTGCGTCTTTTCAGATGCGGCCCGGACTGCTATAATGGAAACAGCGAAGGGAGGAACTGTCATGCATCAAAAGATCCGATGGGCGGCGGCCCTGACACTGGGGGCGGCCGCCTGGAAATTCTGCCGGGACCGCAAATATCCTCTGGCCAGGGGCTGCCCGCCTTTGCACCTGTTTGTAGTGCCGGGTGTGCTGGTGGGGCCTCGGACGGCGGCCCTGGGCAACCGGGTACTGGCCCGGATGCCCCTGCCGCCGGTGGGACCCGGCCTGCGGCGGACCAGGCAGACAGCGCGCGGCCGGGACGGACGGAAAGTGCCCCTGACGGTCTATGAGCCGGTGGGGGCGCAGGGGGAGCTGCCCTGTCTGGTCTACTTCCACGGCGGCGGGTTCTGCTTTGCCGACGCGGGCTACATCCACCAGAACGTCATGGATTACAGCCTGGGCGCAGGGTGCAAGGTGGTACTTGTGCACTACCGCACCAGCGAACAGGCCGCTTTCCCGGCGGCCTTTGAGGACTGCTGCGACGCAATGCAGTTCGTCTGGGAACACAGCAGCCGGCTGGGGGTCTGCCGGGACCGCATCGCGGTGGGAGGCGACAGCGCCGGGGGAGACCTAGCCGCGGCCTGTGCCCTCTGGGCGCGGGATACGGGGGAGGTCCGGCTCTGCTTCCAGCTGCTGGTCTACCCGGTGACGGACGCCCGGATGCAGACCCTTTCCATCCGGCAGTTCACCGACAGTCCCTGCTGGAACGCCCGTCTGAACCGGAGGATGTGGCGGCTGTACCTGCGCAACGGCTGGGGCAGCCGCCGGGCTTACGCCTCGCCCATGGAGGCGGACAGCTTTGCAGGGCTGCCCGACGCCTATGTGGAGGTGGAGCAGTTCGACTGCCTGCGGGACGAGGGGATCGCCTATGCCGCGGCCCTGGCCCGCGCCGGCGCCAGGGTGCAGCTGGAAAAGGTGGAAGGCACCTTCCACGGTTTCGATTTCTTCCGGGATTCGCCGGCGGCCCGGGTGCAGATCGCACGCCGCGCCGATGCGCTGCGCAGGGCCTTTGGGGCGACTTTGGCCAAAAAAGATTGACAAGCCCGGCGGGACGTTATAGTATTACGATGGACCGCAGCCGATCCGGTTTGGAACAAAAAAGCACGCCGGCGCTCTGCCGGCTGCGGATGAAAAAACAAATGAGGTAAAAAGCAATGGAACACGCAAGATCGATCACTCCTGCCATGATCGCCGCTTTCAAGGCAGACTATGACGCAGACAGGGAGGCCCGGGTGCTGACGGCAGCCGTCACCCACAGTCCGCTGGGCAAGGCGGCCATGGATCCCATGGCGGCCGCCAAACTGGAGGACAGCTTTTCGGTCGAGGTCAAGACCCGGGGCATCACCGCGCAGCAAAAGAGCGGCCGCTGCTGGCTGTTCGCATCCATGAACGTGATGCGGGAGATCGTGGCGGAAAAGTGCGGCCTGGACAAGTTCGAGCTGTCGGGCAACTGGCTGGGCTTCTGGGACAAGTTTGAGAAGATCAACTTCTTTCTGGAGAGCGTGCTGGACTGCGCCGAACGGCCGGTGGCGGACCGGACCCTCGACTGGGTGCTGAACGGCATCAGCGACGGCGGCCAGTGGGATATGATGGTCAGCATCGTCAGGAAGTATGGCATCGTGCCGGCCAGCGTCATGCCCGAGACGGCGCAGTCCTGCGGCACGGCCGAGCTGATGCGCCTGCTCAACACCAAGCTGCGCAAGGACGCCATCGAGCTGCGGGCCCTGGCTGCCGCCGGCGGCGACACGGCCGCCCGCAAGGACGAGATGCTGGCCGAGCTGTTCAAGGCCCTGTGCATCTGCTTTGGACGCCCGGTGGACCGTTTCGACTTTGCCTACACCGACAAGGAGGGCGTCTACCATGTGGACCGGGATCTGACGCCGGTGGACTTCTATGAAAAGTACATCGGGCTGGAGCTGGAGGACTACGTCAGCGTCATCCACGCCCCCACCCAGGACAAGCCCTTTGGCAAGACCTACACCGTCAAATACCTGGGCAATGTGGTGGAAGGCCGAGTGCGCCATCTCAACCTGCCCATGGAGGAGATGAAAGCCCTGGCGGTGGCCCAGCTGAAGGCGGGCGAGCCGGTGTGGTTTGGCAGCGACTGCGGCAAGTTTGGCAGCCGCGACGACGGCATCTGGGACCCCGACAGCTTTTTGTACGGCGAACTGCTGGGCGGGCTGGACCTGAGCCTCACCAAGGCCGAGCGCCTGGACTACCGTGACAGCGCCATGAACCACGCCATGGTGCTCTGCGGCGTCAACCTGGACGCAGCCGGCCGGCCCGACCGCTGGAAGATCGAGAACAGCTGGGGTGAGACCGCCGGCCGGAAGGGCTACTTTGTGGCCAGCGACAAGTGGTTCGACCAGTTCGTTTACCAGGCCGTGATCCACAAGCGCTTTTTGAGCGATGCCCAGCGCCAGGCCCTGGAAGGCGAGCCCATCGAGCTGGCCCCCTGGGACCCCATGGGCTCTCTGGCATAAAACCAAAACCGGAAACAAAAGACCGGGCCTCCCTGTAAAAGGGAAGCCCGGTTTCTGGTTTCAGGGTGTAACGGAAGGGGTTACTCGAGATGCACAAGGTCCTGGCCCGGCTGGACGGCGCCGCTGGTCAGGACTTTGACGGCGGCGTAGTCGTCGGTGTTGCAGACGATCATGGGGGTGGTGCACAGATAGCCTGCGGCCTTGATGGCCTGCTGGTCGAAGCTGATCAGCAGATCGCCCTTCTTGACCTTCTGTCCGTTTTGGACATGGGGGGTGAAATACTGCCCATTCAGCTTGACGGTGTCGATGCCCACGTGCAGCAGGATCTCTGCGCCGGTGGAGGTCACAAGACTGACGGCGTGATGGGTGTCAAAGAGGTTGTCCACCAGGGCGTCGGCGGGGGCGTAGAGCTTGCCCTCGCTGGGCTCGATGGCCACGCCCTCGCCCAAAGCGCAGGAGGCAAAGGCCTCGTCCTGCACCTCGTTCATGGGCACCACGGTGCCGGCCATATGTGCGCCCAGAGTGGCCGGCGCGGCTTTGGCAGGGGCGGCCTTGGCAGGGGCGGCCTTGGCAGGCGCCGGCGCCGGAGCGGGAGCTGCGGCGTAGTCGGGGGCGGCCTCCAGCTTGTCGGCGGCGGGAGTCTCCATGAAGTCCACCAGATTGGATTTGATCACCGCCACCTGGGGGCCATAGATGACCTGGATGCCGTTGCCCTTGTGGACCACGCCCGAAGCGCCGCTCTGCTTGAGCAGGCCGTCGCTGACCTTGTTGGAGTCCACCACCGTCACGCGCAGACGGGTGGCGCAGCAGTCCACATCCGAGATGTTGGCCTTGCCGCCCAGGCCCCGCAGGATGGTGGCCGAGACGTTGTCGCCGGCGGGAGCAGCGCCGGGGCCGGCGTTCTCCTTCATGTCACTGCGGGTGTAGAGCTTGGGCTCCTCGTCGTCCGGCTCACGGCCGGGGGTCTTGAGGTCCATCAGGCAGATCATCAGGGTGAAGGTGATGTAGTACAGCACAAAGTAGCCCACACCCACGATCACGACCCAGATCCAGTGGGTCTTGGCGTTGCCCTGCAGGATGCCAAAGAGGGTCAGGTCGATCAGGCCGCCCGAGAAGGTCATGCCCACGCAGACGTTGAGAATGTGCATCAGCATATAGGCCAGACCGGCATACACGCAGTGGACCGCGTACATCAGGGGGGCCACAAAGAGGAAGGTGAATTCCAGCGGCTCGGTGATGCCGGTGACCATGGAGGTCAGGGCAGCCGACAGCAGCAGGCCAAAGACGACCTTGCGCTTTTGGGGACGGGCGGTGCGGTACATGGCCAGAGCTGCGCCGGGCAGGCCAAAGATCATCAGGGGGAACTTGCCGGCCATAAAGCGGGTGGCGTCCACCGAGAACTCGGTGACCGTCTTGGAAGCCAGCTCGGCAAAGAAGATGTTCTGCGCGCCCTGGACGGTGACCCCGTCGATGACGGCGGTGCCGCCCACGGCAGTCTGCCAGAAGGGCATATAGAAGACGTGGTGCAGGCCGAAGGGGATCAGGGCACGCTCGATCAGGCCGTAGATGAAGGTGCCCGCGTAGCCCGAGCTGATGACCAGGTTGCCCAGCAGGCCGATGCCGTGCTGCACCACCGGCCAGACATAGAACATGGCGATGCCCACCAGCAGGTAGACCGCAGTACAGACGATGGGCACAAAGCGGGTGCCTCCGAAGAAGGAGAGCACCTGGGGCAGCTGCGTCTTATAAAAGCGGTTGTGCAGAGCCGCCACGCCCAGGCCCACGATGATGCCGCCGAACACGCCCATCTGCAAAGAGGTGATGCCCAGCACCGAGGTGGTGGTGTTGGCCGCCATGGCTTCCACGCCGCCGCTGGCGTTGATCATGGCGCAGATGGCCGTGTTCATGACCAGGTAGGCGATGGCGCCGGAGAGGGCGGCCACTTCCTTCTCCTTTTTGGCCATGCCGATGGCCACGCCCATGGCGAACAGCAGCGCGAGGTTGTTGAAGACCACGCTGCCGCACTGGTTCATGATATCCAGCACCGTATAGGGGATGGTGCCGGGGTGGATGACGCCGGTCAGGCCATAGGCCTCCAGCATGGTCTCGTTGGTGAACGAGCTGCCGATGCCCAGCAGCAGGCCCGCCACTGGCAGCAGGGCGATGGGCAGCATGAAGGAGCGGCCGACACGCTGCAATACGCCAAAGATCTTGTCTTTCATGAAAATCCTCCTTTGGTCTGTCGGTATAAAAAAGACCTGTACACATTGCCGGCGCCGGCAGGGCGCACTGCCGCGGCAAAATGTACAGGTCTAGCCTACATAACGATCGATGCAGTCACTATCCTGTGTGGCTTTACGGGGTGGCTGGCCGCAGGCCCCCGGCCACCCGTTTGAGATGGATGGTCAAATAGACAAGTTCCTCCTGGGAGAGGTCCTTGTGCCAGGTGTTTTGGATGTAGGCCGCAATGCACTGGGCACATTTATAGTGCTCGGCGCAGCTGCGGGCGATGGTGGCCCGGAAGGCCGCGTCCTCCTCGCTGGAGCTGTCGGGGATCATCTTGTCCTGGAACAGCCGCTGGGCAAAGTAGCGCAGATGCACCACAAAGCGGCTGAAATCCAGAGATTCCCGGTCGAACACGCCCCGGTCGCGATAGAAGTATTCCACCACCTCCACCGCGCCGTCGATGAGCCGGGTGATGTCGTACATCTCGCTCATGTCGGTGTTCAGCTCGGCGTTGACGATGTGCAGCGCGATGAAGGCAGCCTCGTCGGGGTTGAGCTCCACACCGCAGGTGTCGCGGATCATGTCCAGGCATTTCTGCCCGAGATGGTATTCGGTGGGGTAATAACAGAAGATACTGCCGGCCAGCGGGTTCTTGAACTCGATGCCCTGAGCCTTGCGCTGGATGGCGAAGCTGATGTGATCGGCCAGGGTGATCAGCAGGGATTCGTTCAGCGGCTGGCGAACGGCGGCCCGGATCTCCTCGATCAGGCTCTCGGTCAGGCGCAGATGTTCCAGGGGGATCTGCTCCACCAGCTCCCGCAGACGGTGCTGAACGGTCTTGTCCTCCATCCGGTAGACCTTTTCCACCGCCTCGGGGTCCACAAACTGCCCGACCTTGCGGCCAAAGCCCAGTCCCCGGCCTGTGACGATGCTCTCGATGCCTTTTTCGTCGATGACGCATAGGATGTTGTTGTTGATGACCTTTTTGATGCGCACCCCGCTGCCTCCCTTTGCACCGCCAGGCAAAAAGAAAAGACCAAACCCCTCAAACACTCTTTATCCAAAGCCAAGAGCATCCACGGAGTTGGTCTAGCCCGCACGACCGGTAACAATCCAACCAAAAGCCTGCTGTGCAGGCTTGCCTTCTTTTATGTTCGGTTCTACAATACCATGTCGTCCGAATCTTGTCAATCATTTTCCGCACAATGCAGAAAGTTTTGGCAGACTGCCGAATTTAAGAGTATGATTTTAGACAAATTTAAGGATGGGAGGGAAGCGTTCCGGTACGGAAACGCCTGCTTTGCGCCCCACATACAGCCATAGGATAGCACCGGGGCAGGGAGACTACAAGGCAGGCGGAGCGGCGGAATGGGATCAAAGGGCCTTATTGTATAGAATAAAACAGGGACAGAGATCGCAAAGGAGTTTGCAAAATGAAACGGATCGTGTCAACACGGTTCACTGCTTTACTTTTAAGATTTGGAGGGAAAAACCATGGAACATGATCAGAAGATCAGCCAGGAAGAAGCCAGGGAGAGGATGGAGGCCGGGGACGTCATCGTCCTCGATGTGCGGGAGCAGGAGGAGTACGACAGCGGCCATATCCCCGGCGCGGTACTGCTGCCGCTGGGCGCCATCGACGGGGAGAGCGCCGCCGAAGCGATCCCGGAAAAGGACGATACCGTGCTGGTTTACTGCCGCAGCGGCAGCCGCAGCAAGAGGGCGGCCAAGGCGCTGGCCGAGCTGGGGTACACGGACGTTTACGAGTTCGGCGGGATCATGACCTGGCCGTATGACGTGGTGAAATAAACAAGCAAGGGCGGGGCCAGGCGGCTCCGCCCGATTTGCAGTCCGGGTTCAGGCCTGCCAGTTCTGGCGCAGCAGCTTGAGGGCGTGCGTTTCCAAACGGGACACATAGCTGCGGCTGATACCCATCAGCCGCGCCGTCTCCAGCTGGGTGAGAGGGGGCCTGCCATCCAGGCCGTACCGCAGCCGGATGAGCTGCTGTTCCCGCTGGGGCAGAGCGCAGATCAGGCCGCGCAGCCGGGCGGCCTCGTCCTTTTTCTCGCAGTTCTCCTCCATGCAGGCAGTGTCCTGCAGCAGATCCGACAAAGTCAGCGCCGAGTCATCCTTGCCGGTGTCCAGGGCCTCTTGGAGCGAGATGGATGGCCCGGTCTTTTTCTCGCGCCGGAACTGCATGCGGAGCTCGTTTTCAATGCACCTGCTGGCATACGTGGAAAAGCGGGCCTGGCGGGAACAGTCGAAGGTATTGACCGCTTTGATCAGGCCGATGGTGCCGATGCTGATGAGGTCATCCTGGTCGCCGGGCAGGGAATAGTACTTTTTTGCGATGTGGGCCACAAGACGAAGGTTGTGGCGGATGATCTTCTCCCGGGCGTCGGGGTCGCCGCCGCGCAGGGCCTGAAAGGCCGCGGCTTCCTCCCGGGGGGTCATGGGACGGGGAAAGCTGCCGGATTCGAGATGCAGGGCAAGATACAGAAACTGGGCGGAGAAAAAGTGAAGCAGAGCCAACAACATACCAAAAGCCTCCTTGTGCACAGAGCGGAACGCATCCTCTTTCATCTTATGAGAATAAGGAGGCAGTTTTGCAGGGGGAGAGACCTGGCCGGAGTGCGGAAGAACAAATAAGGATTTTCGTCCTAAAACACACGATGGTGCATTTTGCTTGGGAAGCACAAACCTACTGCTTCATCTTTTTCTGCTGCATTTCGACACAAACAGCCGCCCGCTCGGCGATGTAAGCGGCGTCCCGCTGGGCGTAGAACGTCAGGGCCTCAGCCAGGGCGTTTGCAAGATCGGCGGGAGTAAAATGCCACGCAAGCTGCGGGCCGTAAAGAGACTGTGCCGCATGGACCTGCCGCGTGAAGGTGGTATCCAGCGGGCGGGCCCGGAGCAGCCGGACGTGGGCCTTGGGGTCGATGTCCAGCGGGTAGTCCCGGATGTTGGAGAGCAGCCCGGCCCCGAAATCAAAGAGGGGACAGTAGTCGAATCCATCGCCCCGGCGGAGGACGGCGATGTTGTTGAGATGCCGGTCCTCGTTGCCGAACAGCATGTCCGCTTCGAACAACAGGGTCAGATAAGCGCCAAACCGCTGCAGGCCGGTGAGCCGGACGGTCTGCTCGACCATCCAGCGCACCTTGCCAGCAAAGTTAGGCTGGCGGGCCACCGTGGCCTGCCAGTCAGGGCCGACTCCCTTGCGAAAGAGATCGGCAAGGGTCAGGATGCTCTCGCTGGGCTGCAAAAAGTCGGGGCTGGAACAGCCGTTGCGGACCCGCCGATGGACTTCCAGACGCTCCATGCGGTAGGGAACATACCGGAACCCCAACGCCTCCACGTTGGTCTGCCCCAACAGAGTGGAGATGACTGTCTCGGCCATCCCCTCGTACCCGAACAGGTCCAGTTTGTACCAGCGGCCCTTTTCCCGCCATTTTTCCTGATTGCCCTTGGACGAGGTCTCCGCGATGCGGTCCCCGGTGGTCAACTTGATCGACATGGTCAGCCCTCCAAAATCTTGATCCAAAAGTGATCCTCCGCCATCCGCCCTGCCGTCTTGCGGATGATCTCCAGCGGGTCGTAGCGGTCCAGCCCCAGTTCCGCCAGGTAGTGGGACAACCCGTCCCGCTGGCACGGGACGCAGCGGCTCTCCAAAAAGATGCGCAGGTCCTCCCAGTTGGGGGAAAAGTTGACGCCAAAGGCAGTGGCAAGCGGGTCGTCTGTCAGGTTTTCGACGGCGAGCTGCCGGCTTGTCCGGTCGGCGCAGATCTTGGTGCAGAGGGTGTCCCCGTCGTAAAAATATAAGATCAAAAGGTCATGCCCGTGCTTTCGTGCCTGTGCGAGAAAGCCGTCGTAGCCGGCGGCCGCGGCCCGGCGGATGGTGATGCTCTCGCCGTCAAACTGCAAAAGTACCTCCCGGTCAGCGCTGGTGACGCCCAGTTGCTTGACCCATGCCGCGGGCAGGGCGACTCGGTAAGTTTTTCCTTCAGGTCCGGCGTTCCCGCCCGCCTTGTTGATGAGGATGCGCGCCTTGCGCTCCTGGATGCTCATGGATATCACCTCTGCACTTATTATATCCATTGGACACCAATAAGGCAATGGCTTTGCTCTCTGGTTTTGATTTATTTGCGTATTTATGGAATTGTCCCGAAGAGTTTTCTCTCTGGGACGCATGGTTTTAACGCTCTGCTTCGGCAGACTTTTTGGGCTGATAGGTCCCCCTGGTGGTGTCGATCACGGCTTGCAGCAGGTCCAGCTTTTGCTTGAGGGGGCAGTCCAGCTTGTTGATGGCCGAAACTACGGCATCAGCGTGGACATCGGCCAGGCGCTGCGCCAGCTCCTGCATGCCCTGCTGGGTCTGGGGATAGTGTACAATGATTTTGATGGGGGGCGTTTTCCTCACCGGGTCACCTCCTGGTATGTCTGTTTGCTGCAATTTATTGCGGAATGCCTGTCTGATATGACGGCCCGGCGTCATCTTGTGCCATGGTCTGGAGGTAATGGACCCCCTCTTCGGCCAGGCGGCGGATGCCTGCTTGGCAGGCAGAACGATGATCCGGGTTGTGCGCCAGACAGGTGTTCCAGCGGGATATCATGAGGCGAAGGGCATCTTCCAACTCGGCCAGAATATCGTTTTGTTCAAGGGGGCCAGCGGGCTGCTCCATCTTGGCGGATATTTCTTCGATGGCCTTGTACTGGGCGGCCGCGGCGCCTTTGGGAGTGCGGCGCATGGGCTTGTCCGGCTTTGGCTGATAAAGCTGCTGGACCAGAGCGGGCCGTTCCTCCTGCGGAGCCTTGGCAATGGCAGAAATAGCTTTGTCGGTGGTTTTGAGCTTGCCGGAGAGGATGGCCTGCCGTGTTCCGGGAACAGCCTTCTCTGCGACATCCACACTTTTGGCAAAGGTTTCTGCACGGAGCACCGTGCTTCTGCTCACGCCATACTCCGCTGCAATGCGGTCGCAAGTGGCGCTGCCAGTCCCTTTCAATTGAGCAATTGGTGGTTCTGACGGCGGGGCAACGCTGCGCGGGTGTGCGCCGCCGCGGGAGAGTTTTTCGGCCTCATACTGTTTGCCCAGGACATAATTGCGCTGCTCTGGCGTCAGGTTGCGGCGGCCCAGTTGTTTTTTGCAGATCCAGATGATCGCCTCATGGCGGTTTGCAAAGTCCTTTTCCAGAATGGTGTATTGGATTTCGGGGTGCTGCCTTAAAATAGCGTAGCGAGTGTGACCGTCCACGATGAGGCCGTTCCAGACGATCAAGGGATGCAGGATGCGGCCTTCCTCCAGGATGTTGGTTTCAAGCTGGTTGCGTTCATGGAAGGTCAAGGGCGGGATCTTGCTCTGAAACTCGGGGTCGATTTTTAATTTTTTCAACATAGAACGGCCTCCTTTCACATTTGTGGTTTACGGTTTGACTGGATGCGGAATGGTTTGTAGGGCCTATACGGCCCCAATGGGACGGTTCTCTCATATTTGCCCCCCGGCATCCCTGAGAGTGGGAACCCTTTGGCGGCGGATTTGCACCGCTCCATAATCTTGTTGATTCCTCTTGCGCTTGTCCAATTTTTGCTGCGTGGATTAGAGTCCATTTGCAAAAATTGGAGCGCTGCGCCACTCACGGCTCCCTGTTTCGTCCACTGGACGCGGTCGCCGTTCGTGCCTTCTCTTGGCCGGGCCGCGTGTTACGGAAGTATCATGATCTGGAAGTACCAAAGGGCTGCATGTTCACTTTTCAAGGTTCTGAGAGTTTGATTCAAGTTTACCAGGGAATTTGCCCTGACGGGAGTGTCTCGTAGTACCGGTTACCGTGTCTCTTAGTACCACCTGGGCGGTTGAAGGGGGATGCTATGATTAGGATACCATGTTTTTTGGGGTTCCGGGAGTGTCTCGTAGAGAGCCTTAGGTTGTCTCGTAGACAACCCTGACAGGAGCTTGTAAATAGGATACCACAGTTTCTGATGTTGGGGGAGTGACTGGGAGTACCCTTTTTTGCGCTTTAGGGGGTACTGATAGTACACCTTTTGAGGGGCGATGTAGGGATAGCCTGGTCTATGAAAGAACCCTTCTGCCCAGGAAAAGGGTTGTCGGAATTGAAGTACTTCGCTCGGTTGTGTATAATAAAGAAAAAACCATCTGCCCATTTGTGTACAAAAGTCCGTTTTATAGTATAGAAACTGCGTTATTCTATTCAAAAAAGGAGTATCCATTTGCATGGCGCCATTTTTGGGAGACATTACCGGCACTCCCGCTGGTTTGATGGGGCACGGGGCGTACGGATGAAAGGGCAAGAGGAAAACGTTGTGTACAAAACTGCACACAACGTAAAAAATGATGTGCGTTTTCCCGACCTGTGGGTAATGGAGAGCGGTTTGCAATTTGAGGATTTTTGGGATCAGACATGGACGATGCAGATGGAGATTAACGAAGGAGAATCTAAGAAATGGTCGATATGAAGAAGGAACAAGAAAGGGACGAACTGCACCGCGCCATCTGGGCCATTGCCGATGCACTACGGGGTAGTGTGGACGGTTGGGATTTTAAGGCCTATGTACTAGGCATGATGTTTTACCGCTATATTTCTGAGAACTTGACCAACTATATCAACGAGGGAGAATGGGAGGCAGGCAACGACGGATTCGATTATACGCAGTTGTCGGATGAGGATGCTGAACAGGCCCGCAAGGACATGATTAACACAAAAGGATTTTTCATGGTTCCTTCGGAGTTGTTCTGCAATGTGAGAGCACGGGCAGGAAAAGATGAAAACCTGAACATGACCCTGGAAGCAGCCTTCCGCCATATTGAGGAATCGGCCAAAGGCAGTCCCAGTGAGGACAATTTTGCCGGACTGTTTGATGACCTTGATGTTAACAGCAACAAACTTGGAGCTACAGTGGCCAAGCGAAATGCCAATCTTGTTAAGCTGATGAACGGCATTGCAGATATGAAACTGGGGGATTACAAGGACAACTCCATCGACGCGTTCGGCGATGCCTACGAGTACCTGATGGGTATGTACGCATCCAATGCTGGTAAAAGCGGTGGTGAATTTTTTACACCGCAGGAGGTTTCTGAACTGCTTACCCGGATGGCAGTTGCAGGCAAAACCGAGGTCAATAAGGTCTATGACCCTGCCTGCGGTTCAGGGTCACTGCTGCTGAAAGCGGCCAAAATCCTTGGTAAGGATAACGTCCGCCAAGGCTTTTTCGGCCAGGAAATCAATCTGACTACCTATAACCTTTGTCGGATCAATATGTTCCTGCATGATATCGACTACGACAAGTTCGATATCGCCCACGAGGATACCCTTGTCAATCCCCAGCACTGGGACGATGAACCCTTTGAGGTCATCGTCTCCAATCCTCCCTATTCCATCAAATGGGAGGGGGACGGCAACCCGGTTTTGATCAACGACCCACGATTCTCGCCAGCCGGCGTCCTTGCACCCAAGTCCAAGGCGGATTTGGCCTTTATCATGCACTCCCTGGCCTGGCTGGCTACCAATGGCACGGCTGCCATTGTCTGTTTCCCCGGAATCATGTACCGTGGCGGTGCGGAAAAGAAAATCCGCCAGTACCTGATCGACAACAACTTCATTGACTGCATTATCCAGCTGCCCAGCAACCTGTTCTACGGCACCTCCATTGCCACCTGCATCATAGTGCTGAAAAAGAGCAAGGCGGACAACCGCACCCTTTTTATTGACGCTTCGGCGGAGTGCATCAAGGTGACCAATAACAACAAGCTGACCGAGGAGAACATCCGCCGCATCGTGGACGAGTTTGTCTCCCGGGCAGATGTAGACCATTTTGCTCGCTGCGTCCCCTACGAGGAGATCGCCCAGAACGAATATAACCTCTCGGTCAGCACTTATGTGCAGCCGGAAGACACCCGGGAGGTCATCGACATCGTCAAGCTCAACGCCGAGATCGAACAGATCGTGGCCCGAGAGCAGGTGCTGCGGGATGAGATTGCAAAGATCATCGGGGAGATCGAAGGGTGAGTGTGGGTATGAGCAAACTTGAAACATTGATCCAGCAGCTTTGCCCGGATGGGGTAGCGATAGTACAGCTAAAAGAGGTGGCACATTATTCGAAGACGAGAATCGATGCTACTGAAGTTAGCTGTGATAATTATGTAGGAGTGGAAAATTTACTCCAAAATAAACTGGGAAAAATTTCCGCAAGTACCGTTCCCGAAACAGGAAAAATAATTGCTTTTGAAAAAGGAAATATTCTTATAGGAAATATTCGCCCCTACTTGAAAAAAATATGGCTGGCTGATTGTTCTGGAGGAACAAACGGAGATGTTCTAACCGTGCAAATAAATGATATAAGCAAATTGCTGCCCAAATTTCTTTATTATGTTTTATCATCAGATCAGTTTTTCATGTATGATATGCAAAATTCAAAAGGGGCAAAAATGCCTAGAGGAAGTAAAGAAGCGGTTATGAAGTATTGTGTTCCGATTCCGCCTCTGGAAATCCAGCGTGAAATTGTCCGCATTCTGGACAATTTCACAGAGCTGACCGCAGAGTTGACCGAAAAGCTGATTGCGGAGCTGGCCGCTAGGAAAAAGCAGTATGAGTATTATCAAAATAGGCTGCTGGCCTTTGATGTCTGCGAGGGAGGGACAAGTAACGTTGTGCGGCGGACATTCGGCGAAGTGGCTACGATTGTTAGAGGGGCTTCGCCACGGCCAATTCAATCCTATATTACGGCCGACGAAAACGGCGTTCCATGGATTAAAATTGGCGATGTTCCTGTTGGTAGTAAGTATATTACTGAAACAGCTGAAAAAATTACGGAAGAAGGAACAAAAAAATCCAGACACATAAATCCGGGAGATTTTGTCCTTTCCAACTCCATGAGTTTTGGGCGTCCATATATTTCCAAAATACACGGATGTATTCATGACGGCTGGCTATCCATCAGCGATTTTGAGGATTCATTTGTCCCGGATTTCCTTTATCATCTTTTGAGTAGTACAACGATTCAAAATACCCTGGCTCAAAAAGCTTCTAGAGGAACGGTACAGAATCTGAATGCTGATATTGTTAAATCATTGGAATTGCCTATTCCACCATTTGATGTTCAGAACCGGATAGCTAAGGTGCTTGACAACTTTGAAGCTATCTGCTCCGACCTGAGTATTAGCTTGCCCGCTGAGATTGAAGCAAGGCAAAAACAGTATGAATATTACCGCGATGCCCTCTTGACATATACCGCGACCGGCGCGACAATCTTGACAGACAGACAGACAGACAGACAGACAGACAGACAGACAGACAGACAGACAGACAGACAGACAGACAGAGTATAATTAAGCTCATTCAGTATGTGTTTGGGGTTGTTTATGTTGAATTAGCTGAGGTTGTTGCTCACAGAAGTTCTGGTGCCACACCGAGCAAATCCAACCGGAATTATTATGAAGGTGGCAGGATTCCATGGATTAGGACACAAGATGTAAAATTTAATGAGATTACAGAGGTTGATAGCTATATTACTGAGAAAGCAGTTATTGAAACAGCCGCAAAGTGGATTCCTGAAAACTGTGTAATAATTGCCATCTCAGGAGCATCTGCCGGTAGGTGTGCAATTAATAAGATCCGGGCAACAACAAATCAGCATTGCTTGAATCTTGAAATTGATGATAGAGTAGCTTCATATCGCTATATTTATTATTGTGTATGCCGAAGTTATGATGAATTGCTCACCAAGAAGCAAGGAGCGCGAGGAGACTTAAACTCATCTTTGATATTAAATACAATCATTCCGCTTCCTGCACTTCAAAAACAGCAGGAAATAGTTGAAATGCTTGACCGCTTTGATAACCTTTGCAACGATTTGACCAGTGGCCTGCCCGCTGAGATTGAAGCCCGGAAAAAACAATATGAATACTACCGGGACAAGCTATTGACTTTTAAGCCTTTAACCTGACGAAAGGAGGAGCCTGTGAGCACCTATAACCTTGTACTGTCCTCCAGCGAAAGTACTGTAGTAACAGAATACGAACCCCAGACCAAGCGCTCCGATGCCTACCAGAGTGAGGCGGCGCTGGAAGCGGCCTTCATCAAGATGCTGGGGGAGCAGGGTTACGAATATGTGACCATCCACAGCGAGGCGGACCTGGTGGCTAATCTCCGCCGTCAGCTGGAAAGGCTCAATCATTTCAGCTTTACCGACCGGGAATGGGACGGCTTTTTCAAGACCAAGCTGGCCAACGCCAACGATGGCATCGTGGAAAAGACCCGGATGATCCAGGAAGATTTTGTGCAGAACCTCACCCGCGAGGACGGCACAACTATGAATGTTTCCCTCATCGACAAGAAGAACATCCACAATAACTTCTTGCAGGTCATCAACCAGTATGAGGAGAGCGGCGGCAGCCACGATACCCGGTACGATGTGACCATTCTGGTGAATGGTCTGCCTCTGGTCCATGTGGAGCTGAAACGCCGGGGCGTGGCTCTCAAAGAAGCCTTCAACCAGATCAACCGGTACCAGCGGGACAGCTTCTGGGCTGGCTGCGGGCTGTATGAGTATGTGCATATCTTCGTCATTTCCAACGGCACCCACACCAAGTACTATTCCAATACAACCCGGGACAGCCACATCCGGGAGCAGGACAAATCTGCCCGGAACCGCAGCAAAAAGACCTCCAACAGCTTTGAATTTACTTCTTATTGGGCGGACGCCAACAATCAAACCATCCCGGATCTGGTGGACTTCACCAAGACCTTTTTTGCCCGGCATACGCTGCTGAACATCCTGACCCGGTATTGCGTGTTCACTTCGGAAAATCTTCTGCTGGTGATGCGGCCCTATCAGATTGTAGCCACCGAGCGGATCTTGAACCGGATCGAAGTATCCACCAACTATAAGAAAACCGGCACCCTGGAGGCCGGCGGCTACATCTGGCACACCACAGGCAGCGGCAAAACCCTGACTTCCTTCAAGACGGCGCAGCTTGCCACGGCCCTGCCCTACATTGACAAGGTGCTGTTTGTGGTAGACCGCAAGGACCTGGACTACCAGACCATCAAGGAATACGACCGGTTCGAGAAGGGCGCGGCCAACGGCAACCGCAGCACTGCGGTGCTGCAGCGCCAGCTGGAGGATCGGGACGAAAAGGGCAATTTCCACCCTTACCGCATCATTGTCACCACCATCCAGAAGCTGGATGTGTTCATCACTAAGAACCCGAACCATCCCGTCCGGGATAAGCACATTGTTTTGGTATTCGATGAGTGCCACCGCAGCCAGTTTGGCGATATGCACACCCGCATCGTAGGGGGCGTCATCAAAAAGGGCGGCAGGAACATCAAGGTGGACCGGTATTTCAGAAACTACCATATTTTTGGCTTTACCGGCACGCCCATCATGTCCAAGAATGCTGCCAGCGGCGGCAACCCCCATTTGAAAACCACTGCCCAAGCATTTGGAGAGAAACTGCACACCTATACCATCGTGGATGCTATCAACGATGGCAATGTGCTGCCCTTCCGCATTGATTACATCAACACCATGAAACAGAAGGATACCGGCCGGGATAAGCAGGTGACCGCCATCGACACCGAGGAAGCGTTGTCCTCACCGGAGCGTATCTCAGAAGTGGTAACATATATTCTGGATCACTTTGATCAAAAGACCATGCGGAATTCCTGGTACAGCTTGAAAGGTCAGCGGGTGAATGGATTTAATTCCATCTTTGCAGTCAGTTCCATTCCTGTCTGCAAAAAGTATTATCTGGAACTGAAAAAGCAGATCGCTCAGCGGCATCGGGACCTGACCATTGCCACCATTTTCTCCTATGCGGCCAAC
Source organism: Faecalibacterium sp. An121 (assembly GCF_002160915.1). Taxonomy (GTDB): domain Bacteria; phylum Bacillota; class Clostridia; order Oscillospirales; family Ruminococcaceae; genus Faecalibacterium; species Faecalibacterium avium. The sequence continues at coordinate 70,673 of NZ_NFLM01000002.1, read as the reverse complement.
GAAGAAGATCCTGCAGACGGTATGCTGGCCGAGGAAGGCTTTGAAACAGATCTGCTGGATCAGAGTTCCAGAGATTTCCTGGACATGGCCATTGGCGACTATAACAAAATCTTCAAGACCAATTATGACAGCTCCAGTAGGGGATTCCAGGATTATTACAAAGATCTCTCCAACCGGGTGAAAAAGCGGGAAGTGGATCTTCTGCTCGTGGTCAATATGTTCCTGACTGGCTTTGACGCCACCACCTTGAATACCCTTTGGGTAGACAAAAATCTGAAGATGCATGGCCTGATCCAAGCATTTTCCCGGACCAACCGTATTCTGAATTCGGTCAAAACCTTCGGCAATATTGTCTGTTTCCGGGATCTGGAAAAAGAAACCAATGATGCCATCGCGCTGTTTGGCAATAAGGATGCGGGCGGCATCGTCCTGCTGAAGTCCTATGAAGATTACTATTATGGCTACACCGACGACAAGGGCAAGGAACAGAAGGGGTATAAGCAGCGAATCGAGGAGCTGATGGAGCGCTTCCCGCTGGGACAGCCCATTCTGGGAGAGCAAAACAAAAAGGATTTCATCGTTCTGTTCGGCAACATTCTGCGGCTACGGAATATCTTGTCTGCGTTTGATCGTTTTGTGGGGCATGAGATTCTGTCCGAGATCGATTTTCAGGACTATACCGGTACATACCACGACGTATACGAGGAGATCAAGCCCAAGCCCGGCGACAAAGACAGTATCATGGATGATGTTGTTTTTGAGATGGAACTGGTCAAGCAGGTGGAGGTCAACATTGACTACATTCTGGTGCTGGTGGAGAAGTATCGAAAGGACAACTGCAAGGATAAGGAAATTCTGGTGGCCATTGATAAGGCCATCCGTTCCAGTCTGCAGCTGCGCTCCAAGAAAGAATTGATCGAGCAGTTCCTGGAGACGATCAATGCCAGTACCAATGTCAGCGCAGACTGGCAGAAGTTTGTCCGCCAGCAGCGGCAGAAAGATATCCAGACCCTCATCCAAGAAGAAAAACTTAAACCGAAAGAAACCTGTAAGTTTATGTCCAATGCGTTCCGTGACGGTGTATTAAAAACGACTGGAACAGATATAGATCAAATGATGCCTCCGGTCTCACGTTTTGGCGGCGGGAGTCCACGAGATAAGAAGAAACAAACTGTTATTGAAAAGCTGAAAACTTTCTTTGAAAAATACTTTGGTTTGCTTGATCCGGGTGAGCCTATTGCGGAGGAGTCATGAAAGATCGATCGATAGAAATGAATGCCATATAGATTCAGGTGACGCGGCAAGCAGTGCTTGCTGGTACCAAAGTTCCAGCAAGCAATTCGCCTGGCTATCCACTTTGCCAGACGATACTTGTTGGAGCAGCGACAGCGAAGCGCGTCCTGCGGACGAAACAGCGAGCTGTCGCTGGCGCCGCGCTCCGGTTTTTGCAAGGTCGAAAGACCCGCAGCAAAAACCGGCTAAGCGCAAGAGAATGCCCCAAACCCCAGTTGAACGCAGAAGTTCTTTCTGCGGCTGCGCGTTCCTGCGGAACGCTGAACTGACCCAGGTAAGGACGATTTGCTCAATTTGCTTTACCTATCTCTAAAAATAAAAAATCAACGGAAAGGCGGGAAATGATGGAAAACCTATCTATGTTCGGCATGATGGAAGATGCACAAGCGCAGATGGAAGTGTCACAGAGCGGAAACCTCGATGTCGTGAAGATGAAATTTTCTGGCGTTGAGACGATGTCGTGGCAAGATCTCTTTTCTGGCTTTGATACACTGTATGCTATTACATACTCCTCTGGAATTGATTTTGTCTACCGCCTTTTGGATCTGTTTGTGGAGGCAGAGATCATTTTCGGCTGTGATGAGGTGATTTCCTACTCCTTGCAGGAGGTAATGGCATACCAATGCAAGATGGTAGAACGTATAAGAGAAACTGCAAGTAAGACAAAGCTTAATCTGGTTTCCCGCATTGATCAGGGAACACTGCGTCTCTATGTGGCGCATAGTGTGCTATCGCATGAAAAAATTTATCTTCTTTCTGCGGCGGATGGCAGAAAACGTGTGATTATGGGTTCCGCAAATTTGTCTTATGCGGCTTTTGGTGGCCGCCAGCGGGAAAATATTTGTTATATGGATGATGAAGATGCTTATAACTGGTATTGGGAGTGTTACTGTCAGCTACGGGATGAGAGTACGGACCAAATAGCCAAAGAATCCTTGCTTTTTGCCGATGATGGAGAAAATCTGGAAAAGCTTCCTATTGCAAAAACGGTTCAAATCAAAAAAGCGTTGGTACTTCAACCGCTGGAAGAAGCAAGGGAAGAGGTGCGCTTTGCGTTGGATGTTAAAAATCTGACCGCCAAGCTGGCGCCTTCTGTGCCAAAGCCAGACAAAAAGGGAAAACTTTTGCTTTCTCCAGAAAAAATAAAGACGATCCGTCGCCAAGTTGCCGTGAATAAAACCAAAGAAAAAGAACTCCAAAGCGAATATCCAGAACTGGAAGTTTTTCCGGATGAGTCGGTAGCTCGGCTCAATGGAACCGATTTGGATTTACATCCAGAACAGGAAGAAGTCGCCAAAGATGTGCAACTCTTTTTAAGCTATATGGCAGGCTATGAAAAATTTCATGGTGATGTTGTTGGTATGCAGCGGCGTTATTTTGAGTTTGCCAACTGGTTTTTCTGTTCCCCGTTTATGGCTTGTATGCGTGATATGGCGGTCCGTTACAATCAAAATCTGCTTCCTTATCCGGTATTCGGCCTGGTTTACGGACAAAGCAAAGCTGGGAAAACCAGTTTTTTGGAAACACTTCTTAAAATGATGATTGGGCAAAAGCCCAAACTCTCAGCTCCTGACTTTACACGTTCCGGTATTGAAAAGCTGAAACATACCGTAAAGGGGGCACCTATTATTGTTGATGATCTTACAAATTCGCGCTTTAATCAACATGCTATCGAAACCATCAAAAATGATGATTTCGGCGTAGCTGAAGGATTGCTGCATTATCCCGCTGTTGTGATCAGCGCCAATGAGGATGTAAAAGCTGTTGCACCGGAAGTGATTCGACGCACGGTGATTTGCCGTGTTCAGGCAGGATTGACAAACACAGAAGTGATGCGCAGCAGTGTGGTGCGCACTGTACAGCGTGAAATCGGGACTGCTTTCTACCGGGAGTACCTTCGTCGGATGATGACAATTGTAGCTGATTTGCTGGAAGAAATAAAGGACGATGCATCAGAAAGTGCTCCCGATATTCTGGCAGCTTCTTCCCAAGTGTTGCTGGATATTTTTTCTGAGTGCGCGGGAAGTGATCTTCCTGCTTATGTGCGGCCTCTGACGCTTGAAGATTATTTCAGTGAGAAAGTAACCGGCCGTTATGTCATGGAAACGATCCGTAATGCCTGGCAGACGAGCCGTTCCTCCTTTGAAATTTCCGAACGAGCCAATGAATTGCGTTACAATGCTGGGGCTACTTGGGAAGCAGACCGCATCCTGAAAGAATTGCCGGAAACGTTGGAGCCTCATAAGTCTCGCGATTGGATCGTTATAAACCTGGAGGAAGCACGGGAGTTTTTTGACATTCCATTTAAAAAATCTTGGATCGATCGGATTCGAAAAAGATGATAGCAATAGAGATCGACCGAATTGCCTATAGCCGAGTATAAAATGAATTGTGAATAAGACACCGATTTCTGTAAACAGCAATCGAGAAATAGGTGGAACAGCACTCAATGAAACACATCGTTAAAAGGAGCGATTTTATGTATGGCGCCATTTTAGGAGATATCATTGGCAGCCCCTATGAGTTTGACCAAGGTGGAAAGACGAAGAATTTTCCACTTTTCTCCAAAGATTCCACCTTCACCGATGACAGCGTCATGACCCTGGCTGTCGCCGAGGCACTGATGAATACCGTTGAAGCCTGTGGTAGGCACTTTGCTCAAACCGGCAGTACAGGTCTCACGGATGAGGTGGTGAAAGAAAACGTCGTATATGCGATGCAAAAGTACGGCGCACGCTACCCTGACGCCGGGTATGGCGCCAGGTTTTCACAGTGGCTGCGGGAGAAAGATCCACGGCCCTACGGCAGTTTTGGCAATGGTTCGGCCATGCGGGTATCTTCGGCAGCATGGCTGTTTGATGCGCTGGATGAGGTGCGTCGTGCAGCCCGCCTGTCTGCTGTGGTCACTCATAATCATCCTGAGGGGATCAAGGGCGCAGAGGCGACCGCCAGTGCCATTTTCCTGGCACGGACCGGGCACAGCAAAGCAGAGATCCGCGATTACATCAAGAAACAGTTCGGCTATGCGCTGGATCGTACCTGTGACGAGATACGACCGGTTTATCATCACGTTGAGTCCTGCATGGAAACAGTCCCCGAGGCCATCACTGCATTTCTGGAAGGGGAGAGTTTTGAGGACGTTATCCGCACGGCCGTCTCGCTGGGCGGTGACTGCGATACTCTGACTGCCATTGCTGGCAGCATAGCGGAAGGCTTTTATGGCGTCCCCGATGCGCTGAAAGAAAAATGCCGGCAGTACCTGCCCGATGACTTGAGAGCGGTTCTGCGTCGGTTCGATACATTCCGGGCTTTGACAGGGAAGAACCACATCGTGATTCGCACTATGGACATTACCCAGGCGGATGTAGAGTGCATCGTCAATGCCGCCAACAATAGTTTGCTGGGTGGAGGCGGCGTGGATGGAGCCATCCATCGGGCTGCCGGCCCTGACCTGCTGAAAGAATGCCGCACCCTGCACGGCTGCAAAACCGGCGAAGCAAAGATCACAGGGGGTTACCGTCTCAAGGCAAAGTACGTCATCCACACCGTCGGCCCGGTGTACAGCGGCGCAGCCGAGGACGCCAAATTGCTCCGAAGCTGTTATTGGAACTCCCTCGAGCTGGCCCGGGCGCATGGCATCCACAGCATTGCGTTTCCAGCCATTTCGACCGGTGTTTATGGCTATCCGCTGCGGGCGGCGACTGAGATCACACTCAAGGCGGTCACCGACTGGATGAAGGTTTACCCGGACGCCGGCATGTCGGTCCTGTTCGCCTGCTTTGATGACCGAACGGCCGATGTATACCATGAAGTGTGGGAGAAACTGATACAAGGAGGAAAGCGGTGAAAGTCATCTGCTACGGTGATTCCAACACCTATGGTTTCGACCCGCGTGGCTGGCTCGGCGGGCGATATGATGCGGACAATCGATGGGTGGACATCCTTGCCCGGCGGACCGGCTGGGAGATCCTGAATTGGGGGATGAATGGCCGGGCGATACCGTCACAGGCGCCTGCCTTTCCGGCTGACACAGATTTATTGATGGTAATGCTGGGTACCAATGACCTGCTGCAGGGCCGTACCCCGTCAGAGACAGCACAAAGAATGCTGCGTTTCCTTGCCGAGTTGACGGTGGAACATGATAAAATCTTGCTCATCGCGCCGCCGCCGGTGGCTTTCGGCGCGTGGGTGCAGGAGCAGCGCCTGATCGATGCCTCGGCAGAGCTGGCCGTGCAGTATCGAGCGCTGGCGGAGCGATTGGGGGTCCGTTTTGCCGACGCCGGAGCGTGGGGTGTGGGCCTGGCGTACGACGGCGTGCACTTTACGGAACAAGGCCACTGGGCCTTTGCAGAGGGAATCTGGAAAGAGCTCATAGTATCCCCAGCAGCTTCTGAAAATACCTCTCCCAACACCTCTTACTGATAACCTTCTCCTCGCTTTCCCACGCCCGCAGGGAGCGCTCGCTGAGGCCGAACTGCTTGGCCGAGGTGCAGGCGATGATGATGGCAAGAGAACAAAGTGTCGCCGGCGTTGTGCCACAGCAGGCAGGCGCCGCCTTGTTCCGGCAGGAGCGTTGCTTTTGATGCGTGCAATGCCTTCTGCGATGCGCAAGCGTTTTATGAAGCATGGCCGGTATCTTACAGCAGGGTCTCCGGGGCCCTGTTTTGTCTTTGCAGCTTTTGGATAGGGACGTTTTTGGCATCCAAAAGATAATAAAACAACGGCAGGGCCTTTTGTTGGAAGTCCCTGCCGCTGTTTGGCTGGAGTTTGGGAATGTCGGGGGAAAAATGAGCTCACAGCTTTTGATTCCGGCAGAAGCCGTCCTTCGGGCTGCGGGCTGGTGGGGCTTGGTTCAGCGGGCGTCGTAGTCCAGATAGGCGCCCTTCATGGGGCTGGCGGCCAGCTCGCTGAACAGGCGCAGCACGCCTTTGGTGTACTTGCGGGGCTTGGGCTGCCAGTTGGCGCGGCGCTGGGCCAGGATGGCGTCGATCTCCTCGGGGGTCCTGCGCTCGCCGCGGACGCCTACGATGTTCAGCTTGCGGGCAAAGACGTCGATCTCGATCAGGTCGTCCTGCTCCACCAGGGCGATGGGGCCGCCGTCCACGGCCTCGGGGCTGCAATGGCCGATCACCGGGCCGGTGGACGCGCCCGAGAACCGCCCGTCGGTGATGAGGGCGATGCTGCGGCCCAGCTCCTTGTCGGAGGAAATGGCCTCGGAGGTGTAGAACATCTCGGGCATACCGCTGCCCTTGGGGCCTTCGTAGCGGATGAACACCGCGTCGCCCTTTTGCACCTCGTGGTGGAGGACGGCCGCCAGGCATTCCTCCTCGCTGTCGAAGGGGCGGGCCCGCAGGACGGCCTTATACATCTCTTTCGGGCAGGCGGTGTGCTTGATGACCGCGCCCTCGGGGGCGAGGTTGCCCTTGAGGATGGCGATGGAGCCGTCGGTGCCGATGGCCTTGTCGTAGGGACGGATGATGTCCTCCCGGGTGATGTGGACGCCATAGCGCGCGTTGAACTGGTCCAGCCACTTCTGGCAGCGCTGGTAGAAGCCATTGGCTTTCAGTTCGTCCAGGTTCTCGCCCAGGGTCTTGCCGGTGACGGTCATCGCATCCAGGTGCAGGTGGTCCCGGATCTCCTCCATGATGGCGGGCACGCCGCCGGCGTAGTAGAAGCACTCGGCGGGCCAGCGGCCGGCGGGGCGGACGTCCAGCAGGTACCGGGCGCCCCGGTGCAGCCGGTCGAAGGTGTCGCCGGTGATCTCGATGCCCAGTTCGTGGGCGATGGCGGGCAGGTGCAGCAGGCAGTTGGTGGAGCCGGAGATGGCGGCATGGACCAGAATGGCGTTCTCAAAGCTGTCCATGGTGACGATGCGGCTGGGGCGCATGGCGTCGCAGCCGGCCATCTCGACGGCGCGGCGGCCGGCCTGCCGGGCATAGGCCAGCAGGTCGGGGCTGGTGGCGGGCATCAGGGCGCTGCCGGGCAAAGCCAGGCCCAAAGCCTCGGCCATGATCTGCATGGTGGAAGCCGTGCCGATGAAGCTGCAGGCCCCGCAGCTGGGACAGGCGTTCTGCTTGGCCCAGTTGAGCCTGTCCTGGTCGATCTCGCCCCGCTCAAATTTGGCGCTGTACATCCCCAGCTGCTCGAGGGTGAGCATCTCGGGGCCGGCGTTCATGGTGCCGCCGGGCACCACCACCGAGGGGATGTCCACCCGCAGGCAGCCCATGAGGTTCGCGGGCATCCCCTTGTCGCAGCTGGCCAGGTAGACCCCGGCGTCAAAGGGGGTGGCGTTCGCGTGGATCTCGATCATGTTGGCGATGATCTCCCGGCTGGCCAGGCTGTAATTGATGCCGTCGGTGCCCTGGCTCTCGCCGTCGCAGATGTCGGTGCAGGCGTACCGGGCGCCATAGCCTCCGGCCTCGGCCACCCCCTTGCGCACCTCCTCCACCAGGATGGGCAGGTGGCCGCTGCCGGGATGGCTGTCCCCGGCGGTGCTCTCGATGATGACCTGGGGCTTTGCAAGGTCCTCCGGGGCCCACCCGGTGCCGATCCGCAGCGGGTCCAGCTCGGGGGCCAGGGTGCGCATTTTCTGACTGATCAGTTCCATCTTGTTTCCTCCTTTGGTACGCACAAGCCGCCGCAGGGCAGGGGCACACTGCGGCGGCGGGCGATGGATATTTTAGTGCAGCTCGGGCCAGTAGTCCTTGTTGGCCTCGATCAGATCGTCCAGGATCTCTTTGGCCACCCTGGCGCTGGGCACCGTCTTGCTCAGCGTCAAAGCCTGCCACATCTTCTGGTAGCTGTGCTCGCAGTAAGCCTGCACCACCAGCTTTTCCACGGCCACCTGCTGCTGCATCATGCCCAGCTGGAAGGTGGGAATCTCACCCTGGCACAGGGGCTCGGGGCCTTCGTTGCCCACCAGGCAGGGCACTTCCACCATGGCGTGGGGGTCAAAGTTGGAGATGGCGCCCTTGTTCTCCACGATGCACAGCATCCGCTCGTGGGTGTTGTAGGCGATGGCCCGGGCCAGGTCCACGATGAAGCTGGCGTGGTTGTCGATGGAGAACTCGTCGCCGTTGAACCGGCCCGAATCCACAATGGCCTTGGCGGCGCCGAACACGGTCTTTTCGCGGCCGTTCTCCACCTCATTGGCGCGGGTGTAGTTGGGGTCGCTGTGGGCCACCACATAGTCGGGGTAGAGGTAGTATTTCAGGTAGGTGTTGGGCAGGCAGTCGGGGGTCACCGCCAGCAGATCGGCGGCCTTGCGGTGGGTCTCCTGCCAGCTGGAATCCATGTGCTGGGTCTCGATGGCCTTGGCGGTCAGGTAGCCGTTCTTGCTGACATAGTCGATGAGCTGGGGGGTGTAGTCGGTACCGTCCTTGCCCTTGACGCTGGTCCACCAGCCAAAGTGGTTGAGGCCGTAGTAGCGTACATCCAGGTCTTTGGGGTCCTTGCCCACGATGTAGCTCATCCGCCGCAGGGTGCCCACAGGCATATCGCAGATGTTGATGATCTTTGCGCCGGGACGCAGGACCCGGCAGGCCTCGGCCACGATGGAGGCGGGGTTGGAGTAGTTCAGCATCCAGCAGTCGGGGCTGTACGCCTCCATATAATCGATCAGCTGCATGATGTCGGGGATGCTGCGCATACCGTAGGCGATGCCGCCGGGACCGCAGGTCTCCTGGCCCACCACGCCGTGGGCCAGCGGGATCTTCTCATCCTTTTCCCGCATGGGGTAGCCGCCGCTGCGGATGTGGGCCATACAGAAATCCACATCGGTGAAGGCTTCCTTCGGGTCGGTGGTGTAGGAGAACGCCACATCCGGCGCCACCTTCTGCATGGCCAGCGCGATGGCTTTGGCCAGCTTTTCCTGGCGCTCGGCGTCGATGTCGTACAATTTCAGGCTGCGGATGGGGAAGCGGTCCAGGCTGTCCATCAGCATCATCACGATGCCGGGGGTGTAGGTGCTCCCGCCGCCGGCGATGACGATCGAAAACTTTTTCATCTTCAAAACCTCTTTTCGTTTATTCCTGGTCGGCAAAGCCCAGTTCCTGGTCCACGGCCTTGCGGACGGCATTGACCTTGAGGCCATAGACCACCTGGACGTTCTTGCCCTTGCGGATGACGGCGTTGGCGCCGGTCTGGTTTTTCAGCACGTCCTCCTGCACGAGGTCGGGGTTCGCCAGCTCGGTGCGCAGACGGGTGTAGCAGTTGGTGACCTTGAGGATGTTGTCTTTGCCGCCCAGAGCGCTGACGATGAGGGCGGCGTCCACGGCGCTGTCCGCAGCAGGACCGGCGGACTTGCCCGCGGCCACCTTGGCCTTGTACTCGGCCTTGCTGTGCAGCTTCATCTCCATGCCCTCGCTCTCACGGCCCAGGGTCTTGAGGTTCATCTTGACGATCAGGACGCGGAAGATGACGTAGTACAGAACGAAGTAGATGACGCCCACCAGGATGTAGACGGGCCAGTGGGTCTTGCCGGTGCCCAGGGGCACATTGTACAGCAGAAAGTCGATGAAGCCGTTGGGGCCGATGGCGCGGCAGCCCAGCACGTTCAGCAGCACCATGCTGGAGCCGGCCAGAACGGCGTGGACCACGAACAGGATGGGAGCCACGAACAGGAAGCTGAACTCGATGGGCTCGGTGACGCCCGCGATGAAGGAGGTGGTGGCGGCGGTGATCAGGACGGCCTTGATCTTGCCGCGGTTCTCAGGGCGCGCGGTGTGGTACATGGCCAGGCAGGCGCCGATCAGGCCGAACATCTTGGAGATGCCCCGGGCGTCCCAGATGACCGACTGGCTCAGGACTGCCACAGAGGGGTCTGCGATCTCGGCGTAGTAGATGTTGCGGGCGCCCTCGTAGATCTGGCCGCCCACCTCAGCGACGCCGCCCAGGGAGGTGTACAGGAAGGGGGTGTAGACCAGGTGATGCAGGCCGGTGGGGATGAGCAGGCGCTCCAGCATACCGTAGACGAACAGGCCCAAGTTGCCGGAAGCCTGGATGAAGCTGCCCAGAGAGTTGATGCCCGCCTGGGCGAAGGGCCACACATAGGTCAGGACGACGGCCAGCACCACCATCAGGGGGATCAGGACGATGAACACAAAGCGGGTGCCGCCGTAGATCTGGAAGGCGTTGTTGAACTCGGTCTCACAGAAGCGGTTGTGGATCCAGGCCACGATGATGCCCAGCATCAGGCCCAGAAAGACGCCCATATCCAGCACCTGCACGCCCAGCACGGTGGTCTGGCCGGTGCCGCTCAGGTTGCCTTCCACCAGGATGCCGGTCAGGCCCATGAAGCGGTTCATGGCGTTGATGAACACCAGGAAAGCCAGAAGGCCGATGAAGCCCGCCTCGGACTTCTTCTTGTGGGCCAGGCCCACCGCCAGGCCCACGCAGAAGATGACGCCGAGGTTGGTCATGATGGCGTTCAGCGAGCCGGACAGCAGGGTGCCGAAACCGGTGGTGACGGGGTTGTTGAGGAAGGGCAGCACTTCCATCAGACGGGTGTTGGTGAACAGGTTGCCGACCGCGATCAGAATACCAGCAATAGGCAGGATCAGGACGGGGATGAACATCGCTTTGGAGAAGCGCTGCATGGCGTCCATGACTTTTTCTTTCATGAGAAATGATTCCTTCTTTCCATTGTGTTTTCCGCGGGGCGCGTCCGCCCGGTTTGCGCGACAGCTGTCTTTACACACAATATGCCAAAAAAATTGCCCTGTGTAAACTCTTTTTGGGCAAAAGAAAACCTGTTACCCCAATCGGTAACAGGTTGCGGCCAGCGCGCGAAAACGGTTGTGCGGAATACACAATCACACCGGCAGGTCATTGTCGGACTTGCACAAGCGGCGGTATTCATACGCGATCAATTCCATCAGCATCAGGGTCTGGGGGAAAAAGGTGTTGGGCATGACGTTCAGATCGTCCAGCTTCCACAGATCCTCCACCCGGAACCAGATGTCGGCGAACTGGCCCACGCTGTTCTCATGGTCGCCGGTGATGGCCACCGTAAAGACGCCGTTCTCCTGGGCGGTCTTGATCTTGTCCCGCACCAGGGAGGTCTCGCCCGACTTTGAGATGCCGATGAACATCCCCATCCGGTCCAGGGAGTTCTCGAAGATGCCCACCGAATCGCCGCCGCTGGCAAACAGACAGTGCTTGCCCATATTCAGCAGCTTATGATAGAGGTATTCGCCCGCCGTGCCCGAAAAGCCGGTGCCATAGATGAAGATGGTCCGTTCGGTCTGCCGGATGATCTGCTGGGCGCAGCTCTTGACCTGGGTGTAGGTGTTGTAGTTGAGCAGGGAGACGGTGCCGAAGCTGCTGAGAAAGTCCACTTCCTCCTGCTCGGTCTTTTGGGGCATCTCCACCAGCGAGCGCAGCTTGTAGCACATATCCACAAACCCGCCATAGCCCATCTTTTTGGCCAGCCGCATGATGGTGGAGGTGGAGGTGAAGTTGGCCCGCGCCACCCCGCGCACCCCGTCGCGCAGCACATGGTCCAGGTTTGCCACGATGTATTCCAGCACGGCGGCTTCGGTGCCCGTCAGCCCCTTGTCCTGGATCAGCTTTTCAAGTTTCATAGATTCGGGTCCCTCCCCGTCTTGGCATATTCTGTCTGGCCGCCGGCCGGGATGAGATTGCTCTCGTAGGGGCGCTTGCCCGCCAGCACCTCGTCGTAGAAGGTCTGTTTCCAGTCGATGTAGGCGACGCTTTCCTCCAGCTGTTGGATGGTGCTGCGCAGGGCCTCCTGCTTGCGTTCCAGCATCTGCTTGCGCTGGGGGATGCTGGACGGGCCCTGCAAACACAGCTCCAGGTATTCCTTCATCTCCTGGATGCTCATGCCGCACCGTTTCAGACAGACCAGGTCCTTGATCCATTTCAGATCCCGCTCATCAAAGACCCGGCGGTTGTTGTGGTCCCGCTTGACATAGGGCACAAGGCCCTCGTTGCAGTAAAATTTCAGGGCCTGATAGGTCATATCCGCCTCTTTGCACACCTGCATCATGGTATAGATCATGGCAGCCTCCCGGTTCATTCACAAAAAATTTAAAATGGGGGACTTGACCGGTTGTTACAACCGGAGTTTATAATCGGAAGCAGCAAACGGTCCTGCCCTCTGCATTATAGCAGGAAACTTCCCGTTCCACAAGAGACCAAACGAGCCGGGCGGGACACAGCTGTTCATTCGAATGTGTACAGGAGGCAGAAACCATGCAAGCGTTTACGTATTCGTATCCCACAAAAGTCTATTTATGACCTGAGCGGCAAGACCATCGTGCCCTTTACCGTCCACGGCGGCAGCCGGTTTGCCGGCACCATCCAGACCATCCAGCAGCTCCAGCCGGGCGCTGCCGTTTGGGAGGACGGGCTTTCCATCTCCCGCAGCAGCGTGCTGGACGCCCCGGCCGCAGTGACCGAATGGGTCGGCGGCCTGGAACTGTAAGGCCCGGCCCAAACCGTGACAGGCCGCAGTCCGGACAAGAAGCCTGGCGCGCCCGCATCTTTGGCGGGCGCTTTTTTCGCCCTGACGCATATACAGCTTTATGGCGCGGCGTCTTCCGGCTCGCCGGGCTTGTAGATATGGGTCAGAGTCAGTTTGCGCAGGGTGTCCTCGTAGTGGAGGCTGGCATAAGTGGTGTACAGAATGTCCACCACGTTGAGCTGTGCCAGACGGGAGGACATGGCCCCATTGCGGAAAAGTGACTCGTTGGCCGCAATGTAAAGATTGTAGTCGGCCAGCTTGGCCACTTCGGAGGGGTAATAGCGGGTGACGGCAATGAGGGGCGCGCCGTTTGCCTTCATGGCTTTCATGCACTCGATCACTTCCACCGTCTGACCCGAATAGGAAAAGACGATCCCCACGTCCCGGCTGGTGGCATAGCGGGCCGAAAGGAGCTGGGCGTGCCAGTCCTCGTTGATGACGCAGGGCTTGTCCAGCCGCAGGAACTTGAGATAGGCGTCCCGGGCCACACACAGCGAGGACCCCAGCCCAAACAGCAGCACGCTGCGGCAGTTGTCCAGCAGTTGTGCGCACTGCTCCACCGTGTCGGGCGCCAGCAGACGCTGGGAATCGGACAGGGACTGGATATTCTTTTGGGTCACCTTCTGGATGATCTCGTGGACGCTGTCCCCGGCGGTCAGCTCCTGCTCGGGGTGACGGCCTGTCTCTCCCAGGGCGGCCAGTTCTCCCACCAGAGCACGGCGCAGCTCCTTGTATCCCTCAAAGCCCACCGACCGGCAGACCCGCACCACGCTGGAAGGGGACGTGAAGGTCCGCTGGGCCAGCTGCCGGACCGAGAGCAGGGTGGATTCCTCGGGATTTGAGATGATATAGCGGGCGATCTGCTGTTCGGCAGGACTGAGGGAGGCGCAGCTCTCCCGCAGCCGGAGCAGTGCATTCTTCATAAAAACCTCCTCGATTATGGCTTTTGCACAAAAAATATCTAAAACATGGAGAAGAATTTCAGAAATCATCCTATCGTGAAACATTATACCACAATTGCCGGAAAATGTGGACATTTTGTTTTCAAAGGCCTATAATGCAGTCACACGAACGCTCCATCAGGGTGTATTTAACAGCAGAAAGGCCGGGTAAGAAATGAAACTGAATCTGAACGGAATGACCACCGAGCGGCGCAACCCCCGCACCATGGATCTGGATACCATGACCGAGCTGGAGATCGTCAGTGCCATCAACGAGGAGGATGCCCGGGTGCCTCTGGCGATCGCCAAAAAGCTGCCCGAGATCGCGCAGGCAGCCCACTGGGCGGTGGAAGCCTTTGAACAGGGCGGAAGGCTGTTCTATATGGGCGCGGGCACCAGCGGCCGGCTGGGCGTACTGGATGCAGCCGAATGTCCGCCCACCTTCGGAGTGGATCCCGGGATGGTGGTGGGGCTGATCGCCGGCGGCGAGAAAGCTTTCCTCAAGGCCATCGAGGGGGCAGAGGACAGCCGTGAACTGGGCCGCAGCGACCTGGAGGCCCATGGCCTGACCGCCAAAGATTTTGTGGTGGGGATCGCGGCATCGGGCCGTACTCCCTATGTGCTGGGAGGTCTGGAATACGCCAAAAGCGTGGGCTGCCGCACTGCCGCCATTGCCTGCAATACAGGCAGCGCCGTGGGGAAAGCTGCTGACCTCGCTATTGAGGTGGAGGTAGGGCCCGAGGTGCTGACCGGCTCCACCCGGATGAAATCGGGCACCGCCCAGAAGATGATCCTGAATATGATCTCCACCGCGTCGATGGTGCGGATCGGCAAGGCTTATCAGAATCTGATGGTGGATGTGATGCAGACCAACGAAAAGCTGCACGTGCGGGCCGAAAATATCGTCATAGATGCCACCGGCGTGGAGCGGCAGGAAGCGCGCAGGGCCATCGATGCGGCAGGGGGGAGCGTCAAGTGCGCCATCACCATGCTGCTGGCCGGCTGCGGGGCAGAGGAAGCCGCCCGCCGCCTCGAACAGGCCCACGGCCATGTGCGGGCCGCCATCGAGGGATGATTGTGGACAATGCGGCGCGAGCCGCCTGTCGAATAAAACCATGCGGATCAAAAAGGAGGACTAAGCAATGACCAATGAAGAACTGGTCCGGCAGTCGCTGGAAAACCTGGGCGGCAAACAGAATGTCGTCTCTGCCACCAACTGCATGACCCGACTGCGGATCGAGGTCAAGGATGCAAGCAAGATCAACGAGGAAGCCATCAAGAAGATCGAGGGCGTCCTCGGGGTGGTGCACGACAGGCCCGGCTATGTGGAGATCGTGGTGGGCCCCGGCAAGTGCCGCAAGTGCGCCGACATCTGCCGCAGCATGGGCATCCCCGCTGCGGGCAGTGCCAATACCAAAAACGACTGGCAGGCCAACAAGGCGGCTGTCAAGGCGGGCCAGAAGCAGAGCAAGGTCAAGAGTATGCTCAAGACCTTCGGAGACATCTTTGTGCCCCTGCTGCCTGGCGTCATCGCGGCCGGCCTGTGCTCGGGCCTGGCTACCCTGATGACCCAGGTAATGCCCAACTATGCCGAAAGCTCCTTCTGGAGCATCGTTTACAACCTTCTGGCCCTGATCAACGCCGCATTCCTGAGCTACCTGACGGCATGGGCTGGCTACCGGGCCGCCGAGAAGTTCGGCGCCACCCCCATCCTGGGCGGTATGCTGGGCATGATCACCGGCCTTGGCAACATCGACACGATCTCCCGGATCCTGGGTCTGTACGATGAAGTGCAGCCTCTGGATTCCATCCTGCGCGCCGGCCGCGGCGGCGTCCTGGCCGCTGTCATCGGCGTGTGGTGCCTGAGCTATGTGGAGAAGTTCATCCGCAAGTATATGCCCGAGTCGCTGGACATCATGTTCACCCCGCTGCTGACCCTCATCGTCTGCTCGGTGCCTTACATCCTGGTGGTCATGCCCATCACCGGCTACATCTCCACCGGCCTGTGCTGGATCGTGCAGCAGGTCTGCATGAGTGAGAGCCTCATCATGCGCATCGTGGCCGGCTACATCTCCACCGCCCTGTTCCTGCCCATGGTGGCCATGGGCATGCACCACGGCCTGGTGGCCCTGTACTCGGTACAGCTGGAAACGCTGGGCTATGTCACCCTGTACCCCGCGCTGGCCATGGCCGGTGCCGGCCAGGTGGGCGCGGCCATCGCCATCTACCTCAAGGCCAAGAAGGTGGGCAACACCCGGATGAAAGAAGTCATCACCGGCGCTCTGCCCGCAGGTATCCTGGGTGTTGGCGAGCCCCTGATCTACGGTGTCACCCTCCCCATGGGCCGTCCCTTCATCACGGCCGGTCTGGGCGCAGGCTTCGGCGGCGCCTTCGTCATGGCCATGCAGGTGGCTGCCACCACCTGGGGCCCCTCGGGTCTGCTGGCCATCTTCGTTATGACGGCCGGGCCTTCCGGCGCCACCCTCAGTGTGGGCTGCTATGTGGTGGGTCTGCTCATCAGCTATGTGATGGGCTTCCTGATCACCAACGCCATGATCAAGCCCGAGGAGGTTGCCGATGCCTGATTTTCTCGGACGGTCGGCTTACCTGACAGAGTTTGAGAAACAGAAAGCACCGCTTGCCGCCTGCCCGGCAGGCGGTGCGCCTGTTTTTATCTCACTGCATATCGGGGAAGAATTTGCCCCCGACTACCCTGCCCGTGTGGGGGAAATGTGCGGCTGGCTGCGCCGGCAGGGCTGGCGCATCCTGGCGGATGTGTCCGAGGTGACGGCCCGGCAGCTGGGCTGCCGGGACATCGCGGAGCTGGCGCAGCGGCTGGGCCTGTGGGGCCTGCGCCTGGATGACGGCTTCACCCTGGAAGAGGCCTGCGCCCTGGCCGCCCGGATGCCGGTGGCGGTCAATGCCTCTACCACCACGGAGCAGCAGGCCAGGGTCCTGGCGGCGGCGGGACCGGATGTCATCGCCATCCACAACTTTTATCCCCGCCCTGAGACCGGCCTGGACCCCGATTTTCTCCGCGAGAGCACCCGGATGCTGCAGGCGGCCGGCATGAAGGTCTATGCCTTTATCCCGGGGGATGAAGGGCTGCGGGGGCCTCTCCACGCCGGATTGCCCACCCTGGAAGCCCACCGCGGGGCCGCCCCGCTGGCCGCCTTTGCCGACCTGGCGGTCAATTATGGAATGGACGGCATTTTTGCCGGTGACCCGGGCGTCAGCGCATACCAGCTGGGCCAGATCGCCCGCTTTTGCACCGAAGGGGTGCTGCCGGTGCCGGTCCGCCTCACGGCGGATTGGGAGGGGCTGTATGGAAAGGTGTTCACCTGCCGGCCGGATTCGCCCCGCTGGCTGGTCCGCTTCCAGGAGTCCCGGGCCTATGCCAAGGCCGGTCCGCCGGTGCAGCCGGACCGCTGTGAGGAGCGCAGGCGGGGGAGCATCACCATGGACAATTGCCTTTACGGCCGCTATTCCGGGGAGGTGCAGCTGATCCGCCAGGACCTGCCCGCCGATGAGAAAGTGAACGTCATCGGCCATATCCAGCCGGGGTATGAGCTGTTGATGGACTGCATCCGCAGGGGCAGCCGGTTCTGCATGGTAAAGGAGGACACCTGTGAACTATAAACTGTTGGCTCTGGATCTGGACGGCACCGCTCTTGGCGGCGACCCAGACCTGTTTGCGTCCGGTCTGGCCGAGGCGGCGGCAGGAGCGGCGGCAGGAGGGTGCACCGTGGTGGTGGCCACAGGCCGGCCTGCCGCCTGTCTGCCTGCAGCGATGGACCCCATGCCGGACTGGGTCGGATGGCTGATCCTCTGCGACGGAGCCGAAATACAGGACGCCCGGACCCGCGCCTGCCTTTGGCGCAGAGCCTTTTCCGCTGCCTCCCTGGCCTGTGTGGAACAGGCCGCAGCGCGCTGGGACCTCCCCGTTGAGTACATAGACCGCAGCAGCTGCTACCACCTGACAGCGGCTGCGCGGCGCTGGGTGGAAGCCTCGGGCCCAAGCGCGTTCCATAAGAATGTGGTGGCCCGGCATGGCCGCCTGCTGGACGCCCCGGCGGCCTCACTGGCCGGCCTGGACGTGCTGAAGATCAATATGCCCTTTGTCCCGCAGGAGCTGCGGCCGGGCTTTGCCGCTGCCGTCGGGGATGCGGCCCTCATCCTGGACTGCGGCCCCGGGGGCCTGGAACTGACCGCTCCCAGGGCAGGCAAGCTGGCTGCGGTGCAGGTCCTGGTCCGGACGCTGGGCCTTGGGATGAAGGATGTGATGGCCCTGGGGGACAGTGGCAACGACGCTGCCCTCCTGCAGGCCGCCGGACTGGGGGTGGCCATGGGCAACGGACAGGCGGAAGTCCTGGCAGCTGCCCACACCGTGACAGGCCGCAACACCGAAGGCGGCGCCGCAGACGCCATCCGCCGATTTCTGCTGAACGGCTGAAACCAAACACAAAGCACCCCCGCTTTTCCTTGTGGGAAAGCAGGGGCGCTTTTATTTATTGTGTGTGTTTGGTGCGGTAGAGCACCGTCAGCTGGCCGTCGATCTCGAGGACCCGGGCCTCCACCTGGTAGACCCTGCGGATGAAGGCGGGGGTCAGGAGGGCGCGGGGCGGGCCGCTGCCCACCAGGCGGCCGTCCTGGAGGGCGTACAGCCAGTCGCAGTAGGCCGCCGCGATGTTCAGATCGTGCAGGGCGGCCAGCACCGTTTTGCCCAGCCCCCGCACCAGGTCCATCATGCCCAGCTGATACTGGATGTCCAGGTGGTTGGTGGGCTCGTCCAGGATCAGGCAGGGGGTCTGCTGGGCCAGGGCCCGGGCCAGGATGACCCGCTGCTGTTCTCCGCCCGAAAGGCTGGAAAAGCTGCGCGTTTCAAACCCGGCCATTCCCACGGCGGCCAGCGCCCGGGCGGCGGTCTGCCTGTCCTGGGGCGTGTCCCGCTCCAGGGCGCGCTTGTGGGGCGCGCGTCCCATCCGAACCATCTCCTCCACCGTCAGATCAAAGGCGCAGGCGTTGTGCTGGGCCACTACGGCCAGCTTTTGGGCCCATTGGCGGGGGGAGCAGCTCTCCTGCGGACAGTCGTCCAGCAGCACGGCGCCCCCGGTGGGCCGGAGGGTGCGGTAGACGCACTTGAGCAGGGTGGATTTGCCGCTGCCGTTGGGCCCGATGATCCCCACGAACTGGCCCTTGTGGGCGGCCAGGTCGATGCCGTGAAGGATCTCCTTGCCGCCGGGCGCGGCTTTCAGTTCCCGGATCTCCAGCTTCATCAGGCGTTCCCTCCAAATCCGTACCGGCTGCGGGCCATCAGACACAAAAAGACCGGCGCCCCCAGCATGGAGGTCAGGATGCCCACCGGCAGCTCGTTGCCGGGCAGCACCACCCGGCACAGCACGTCGGCCCAGAGCAGGAACAGTCCCCCGGTCAGGGCTGTCAGGGGGATCAGCCGCCGGTGGCCGGCCCCAAACAGGATCCGCACCACATGGGGCGCCACCAGACCCACAAAACCGATGATCCCCGCCGCCCACACGGCCAGACCGGTCAGGAGGGCGGACACCGCCAGATAGATCATCCGCAGCCGGTGCAGGTCGGTCCCCAGGGTGACGGCGGCATCGTCCCCCAGCAGCATCCGGTCGAGGGTGCGGCTCTGGGTCAGGAAAAAGACGGCGCCCGCCAAAGCCGCCGGCACCAGCACCCCGTTGGAGGGCCAGCTGGCCGCGGCCATACTGCCCATGGTCCAGCGGGCCACCTGGCTGGCTGCGTGGTCTGCGTCGGCCTGGTAGATCAGGAAGTTGGAGAAGGCCCCGCACACCGCCGCCAGAGCAGACCCTGCCAAAAGCAGCTTGACCGTATTGGGACGGCCGCCGAGGCCTGCCAGGAACATCACCGCCCCGCAGGCGCCCAAAGCCCCTGCAAAGGCCATGCCGCCCACAAAACCGCCCCCGATGCCCAGCAGCAGGGCCAGAGAGGCTCCCAGGGACGCCCCCGAGGAAATGCCCAGCACATAGGGGTCGGCCAGGGGGTTCTGGACAATGGCCTGCATCACCGCTCCGCTGAGGGCCAGGCAGGTCCCTACCGCCGCCGCCAGCACCAGGCGGGGCAGGCGGATCAGCCAGACCACGTCGTGCAGGGGAGTGCCGGGGCCCCACCCCTCGGGGATGGGGACGCCGGCCAGACAGTGGGCCAGCTCATGCCGCAGGACGGTATAGACCTGTCCCGGCGGCAGGGAAGTGGTGCCCAGGCTCACCGCCGCCAAAAGGGACAGGGGCAAAGCCGCCCCCAGCACGGCCAGTGCGGCCAGGAAGGCCGGGCGGCTGCGCAGCCGGGCCATCAGGCTGCCTCCTCGCCATACATCCCGGCGGCAATGGTGCGGATGCCGTCCAGAGTGCGGGGACCTGCGGCGTAGATGTCCCCCAGCATGACGGGGTACACCCGCCCCTGCTGCACGGCGGACAGGCTGGCCAGGGCGGGGTCTTCCCGGATGGCCGCCAGCTGGCTGGCGATCACCGTTTCGGGGTCATCGCCGGAGTAGGCCATATACACCACAAAGATCACATCGGGGTCGGCCACCACCAGCGTCTCTTTGCTCATCTCGCTGCCCTCGGGCTGGACCAGCACGCCCCCCAGCTGGGTGACCATGTCGCCCGCCAGCGAGTTGGCGCCGTAGTTGGTGACGTTCCCGCCGATGGGTTCCACCACCGCCACCCGGACGGAGTCTTTGCCCTCCACGGCGGCCAGAGTGTCCGCCACCGCAGACTTCATCCCGTCCACCAGGGCCTGGGCCCGGTCCTCCACATCAAAGATCCGGCCCAGGCTGAGGATGTCGCTGTACTCGTTCTCCAGGGTGCGGGGATGGCCGCCGGCCCGGGTGTTGGTGTTGAGATAGGTGGCCACCCCTTTGGCGTTCCAGCCGGTCACGTCGCCCAGCTTTTTCTCCCCGAACAGCGATCCCCAGGAGAGGATCAGATCGGGCTGCAGCAAAGTGACCGTCTCCTTGTCGGGGGCGAACACGTCCTCCTGGTAGTTCATCCGGGCAAAGCCGTTCTGCCATTCTTCCTTGACGGCATTGTCCAGCCCGTAGGAGGCAATGACATGGTCCTCCAGGCCCAGGGCGATCATGGTCTCGATGGAGCCCTGGTACACCGCCACCACCCGCTGCGGGGCCTGGTGGTAGGTATAGGCGACTTCGTTGCCGGCGTAGTCGTAGTTGGTGATGGTCACGGGATAGTGGCCTGTCTCCCGGGCGGCGAGGGCCGCCGGGGCCTGGGACGCGCCGGGGGCCGTGCTGCCGCAGCCGGCCAGCTGCAAAGCCAGGGTCAGGGCCGCAAGGGATGCCAAAAAGCGGGTGCGTTTCATACGTTCATGCTCCTTTCGCCTGCCGGTCCGCTGCCGCGCTGCAAAAAGAAAGCGCCCTCCTCACCCTGTGAGAAAGGCACTTGACAAAGCGTCTGCGAGGGGCCCGGCCCCTCCAAAAAACAGCGCACAACCAAAGCGCAGCGCGCACAACGGCTCTGCGCCATGATTTTCCACGCCGGCGTTTGGTCCGTCCGCGGCGCGTCTCCTGCCTCCCCGCCGCCCCGGCAGGCAGCCGGGCGGCGCGCAGTATGAACCGCAGGGCAGGTCTTCCGGCTCGGGGATGGGGGCAGACATCTGCCCTGCGCGCCGGCCCGTCTTCCCACGTCATGGACGCAGTGACATCCTTGGCCGGAGCTCTCCCCCTACGGCGGCGGTCCCGCACAGGCTTTGCACCTGTTTCCCTATTCTCCCGGCCGGCCTCTGGCAAAAGGCCCCGGGCACCCTGCGGCGCTTTGTTATGCACAGAATAACACAAATGCAGCCGCAGCGCAAGAACAAAAGGCAGCGTCCGTCGCGGCTACCGTGCCCGCCGGTCGAAGGCGGCGTTCTGGTAGAAGGAGCGTTTGGCCTCGTACATACGCTGTTCGGCGGCCTGGAGCAGCGGCGCAAGGTCCCGGGCGGGGGCGGGCGTCCAGGCGACGCCGGCGGAGATGTAGTAGCCCTTGCGCTCCAGCTCCCGGGTGGCGGTCCGGGTGCGGCGGAGGATCTCCTCCCGGTCCCGGTCCACCGCAAAGATGACGAACTCGTCGCCGCCCACCCGATAGGACCACTGGGTGCCGAAGTCCTGCCGGATCTGCCGGGCTACCTCCTGCAGCATCCGGTCGCCGGTCTGGTGGCCCTGGGTGTTGTTCAGCTCGTGCAGGCCGTTGACGTCCACAAAGATGCAGCACAGTTCCCGGCGGCCCTCCTGGGCCAGAATGGGCAGGTCGTGCTGGTAGCGGTTGCGGTTGTACAGCCCGGTGAGGGCGTCCTCCCACCCCTGGCGCTCCATTTCCCGCGTCTCGCGCCGGATGTAATAGACCATCCAGCACAGGTAGAGCAGGAAGGCCGCGCCCTCCGCCGCCAGCATCCGGTCGAGCAGGCTGCGGACGTACTGCGCCCTTGCAAAGACCAGGTGCTCCGGCACCGACAGCGCCACCCGCCACTGGTTGACCGCGAGGGGGGTGTAGTAAAAATAGAGGTATTCGCCGGTGGTCTGGGACCGAAAGACCACAAAGTTGCTCTCTCCGTTCACAAGGCCCTGGCGCAGCTGGGCGTCGTTGTAGCCTTCCGCCATCGGGCGGCTGCCCAGCGCCCAGATGTTGCCGGGCTGCTGGCCGGTGTGCCAGGTATCCACCAGGAAGTCGCCGGTCGCGCCGTCGATGAGGTAGACCGCCGTCTGGCCGCCGTAGGGCTGGTAGGGCAGCTCCCGCGCCAGCTCGCCCAGCTCGATCACCCCGCACAGCAGGGCTGCTGTCTGCCCCTGGCGGACCACCGGCACATAGTGGCGGACCACCGGGCTCTGACCGTCCAGGTCGGTCTCCCGGTCGGTGACGTGGGCCCCCCGGGCGGCCTCCTGCGCAAAGGACAGCCGGCCCGCCGCGCTGACCTCCTCGCCGTCGGCGGTGACCACCCGGTCCCCGGGCAGCAGCAGTTCCAGCCGGGAAAAGAAGCTGCCGGTGTCCTGGTACAGCGCCAGATATTCCGCCGGGGCCTCCTCGCCCATCGCCAGGATCTCGGCCAGCAGGGTCAGCTTCTCCCGGTCGCTGTCCACCCGCTCCTCGATGCTGCGGGCCAGCTTGTCCGCTTCTTCGGCCAAGGAGGTAAAGCTGGCCTGTTCCTCCTGCCGGTTGACCTGTTCGGTGACCCAAAAGCTGGCGACGGCCACCCACAGCACCAGCACCATCGCCGCAGCCAGCGGCCTGCCCCAATGGACTCGGTCGTTTCGCATCCTGCATTCCCTCCGCCTGTTCGGTTTGCGCTTGTCGAGCCTATTGTACACAGCCCGTGCGCCGGCTGTCAAGCGCTGCGGGCTGGAAGTTGCGCCCGGTCCGTTGTATACTATAAGAAAAACCAAAGGAGGACTCTTATGAAGATCATCGACGCCCATGTCCACCTGGTGCAGTGCATTGCCGGCACCGGTTTGAGGAGCTGGGGCTGCGGGTGGTGAAATTCGAGGTGAGCACCGGCTCGGGTCTGATGGCAAACCTCTGCCAGAACGCCCGGACCGTCTTTTGGGGAGAATGAGGCGGAGGGCGTTTTTGCAAAAAGATGCAGTTCATTACATGAAATATGCAGTCTGTTACATTTCTTGCAAAAAGCGGCAAAAGATGCTATACTTTTGAAAATATAGCTTGCAGGACGCGCTTTTTTGCCGAAGGCGGGACGGCGGGCGCGGGCGCGCGCGGCTGCATACATTCGGGACTTCCTGCATAAACCCGCCGCAGGACAAAAGGGGTATGAGTGATCATGAAGCACAAATGGATGATGGGGCTCTGCGTGGTCTGCGCGGCCGCGCTGGCCATGCCGGCCGCCGCAGCTCCGGGTCCGGCGCAGTTTGCCCAGAGCGAGAACTGCCTGTCCGGCCTTTTTGAGGCGCTGCAGGGCAGCGGCTTTGTCACGGCGGAGGACGGCCAGGTGCGCTACCGCAGCGGGTGGGGCGACTGGCAGCGGTTCGAGCCGGGGTTTGTGACGGTGGAGGGACAGCTGTACCATGTGGAAGCGGACGGCGTCACCTTCACCCGGCTGCCCCTGGGGCTGTCGGTGGTGGACGGCTCGGTGTGTTACAGCAGCGACGGGCTGTCCATCCGGACCTTTGCGCCCGGCTTTGTGACGCTGGACGGCAGGCTGTACCGGGTGGCGGCGGACGGGTACAGCTTTGAATGCCGCACCGCCGGCGTCTATCTTTTGGGGGACGAGGTCTACTGCGTCCCCGCAGACGGCGCCGAATTCCTGACAAACGGCGTCTACAACGGCCTGCAGTTCGGCCCGGACGGCCGCTACACCAGCGGCAATGCCCAGCTGGACGGCCTGGTGCGGCAGGCCCTGGACGCCTGCTGCGACCCCTCCATGACCCAGGAGGAGAAGCTCCGCGCCGCCTACCTCTACCTGCGGGACAACGGCCGGTATCTGGCCCGCAGCCACTACCCCCGCGGGAGCGTGGACTGGGCGATGGCGGAGGGACAGTTCTTCCTGGAGAACCACCGGGGCAACTGCTACGGCTTCGCGGGCGCCTTTCTGTACATGGCCCGGCAGCTGGGCTACCAGGCCTACCCGGTCTCGGGCGGGGTGGGCTATGACGACCGGGACCACGCCTGGGTCATGATCCCCTGGTGGAACGGCACCACCTATATGTTCGATGTGGAGCTGGAGTATGCCTACCGCTACCGCTACGCCAACCGCCGCCTCCTCAACCTGTACCAGATGACGCCGGCCACCGCGCCCTTCGTCTATACCTTCCCCCAGTGAGCGGAAGGAGGGTGCTATGGCGTTCAGTTCGGTCGTCTTTGTCTGCTTTTTCCTGCCCGCCGTCTGCCTGCTCAACTGGGCCATGCCGGGCATCCGGAGCAAAAACGCCCTGCTCACCGTCGCCAGCCTGATTTTCTACGGCTTCGGCGACCCCTTCAATCTGGTGCTGCTGCTGGCGTCGGTGCTCTGCAACTACACCGCCGGCCTCCTGGTCACCGGCCGCAGGCGCAGGCTGTTTTTGGCGCTGGCGGTGGCGTTCAACCTGGGTCTGCTGGCCTTTTACAAGTATCTGGGGTTCTTTGCCGCGAACCTCAACGCCCTGCTGGGCGCGCAGCTGCCGGTGCCCCAGATCACACTGCCCATCGGCATCTCCTTTTTCACCTTCCAGGGGCTGTCGTACGTCATCGACGTCTACCGGGAGCCCGATTTGCAGACCAGCAGCTTTTTTGACGTGCTGCTGTACATCTGCCTGTTCCCCCAGCTGGTGGCGGGCCCCATCGTCAAATACCGCGACATCGCCCGGGAGATCCGGGTGCGCCGCGCCACTCTGCCCGAGACGGCCCAGGGCCTGCGCCGCTTTGTGCTGGGCCTGAGCAAGAAGCTGCTGATCGCGGACACCATGGCGGGGGTGGCCGACACCGTCTTTGGCCTGGACGCGGCTTTTCTGGATATCCGGCTGGCCTGGCTGGGGGCGGTGGCCTATACCCTGCAGATCTACTTCGATTTCAGCGGATACAGCGACATGGCCATCGGGATGGGGTGGATCTTCGGGTTCCACTTCAAGGAAAACTTCGACCACCCCTATGCCAGCACCTCGGTCAAGATGTTCTGGCGGCGGTGGCATATCTCCCTGTCCAGCTGGTTCCGGGATTATCTTTACATCCCCCTGGGGGGCAACCGCCGGGGCCGGTGGCGCACCTACGCCAACAAACTGCTGGTGTTCTTCTGCACCGGCCTGTGGCACGGCGCCAACTGGACCTATGTGGTCTGGGGCCTGTGGCACGGGGCGTTCCTGGTGGCGGAGGACCGCCTGCTGCCGGTGCAGCGGCTGGGCCGCCGCTGGCGCTGGGTGGGGTGGCTGTACACCCTGCTGGTGGCGGTGGTGGGCTTTGTGTTCTTCCGGGCCGCCAGCCTGGAACAGGCGGGCGCCATCATCGGGCGGATGTTCACCGGCTTCTCCTTTACGGTGGAGGGCAGCGCCGCCCTGGCCGGCCTGATCGACCCGCTGCACCTGGCGGTGCTGGCCCTGGGCTGCGTGGTCAGTTTGCCCGTGCTGGATAAGCTCCGCGCCCTGTCGGCAAAGCATCCTGTGCTGGAGCGCCTGTCCTACCCGGCGACGCTGGCCTTGTACGGGCTGGACGTGATGCACCTGGCGGCGGCCAGCTTCGTGCCCTTCATCTATTTCCAGTTTTAAAGGAGGCGCCCCATGAAACGCAGTGCAAAGCCGGGCCTTGCGGCCTTCATCGGCCTGTTTCTGGCGCTCAGCATCCTGCCCAGCGCCGGGATGCTGGCGGCGCACACCACCCGGGCTGTGGGCAATGAGCAGCTGGCCCTGTGGCCCCAGCTCCACACCGCCGACGGCGGCTGGAACCGGGCGTATCTGAGCGAAGTCTCGGACTACCTGGCCGACCACATCGCCTTCCGGCATTCGTTTGCCACCCTCTATGCCCGGCTGTGCAGCGGGGTGTTCGGCACCCTGCCCGGGGAGGACGTGGTGCTGGGCCGCGAGGGCTGGCTGTACTACGCCGAGACCCTCCCGGACTACCAGGGCACCGCCCGGCTGACCCAGCGCCAGTGCTGGGCCGCAGCCCGCGCCCTGGCCCTCATCCAGGAATACTGCCAGGGGCAGGGGGTGGACTTTGTGTTCACCATCGCGCCCAACAAGAACAGCATCTATCCCCAGTATATGCCCGCGCGCTACCGCCCCGCCGCCTCTCCCGGCAACGCCAGCCGTCTGGCGGACTGCCTGCGGCAGCAGGGAGTGGCCTATGTGGACCTGTTTTCGGTGCTGCGGCAGGAGGCCGGACAGACCCGGCTCTACTTTGCCTGGGACAGCCACTGGAACAACCTGGGCGCGGCCCTGGCAGCCGACGCCCTGGCCGATGCGCTGGGCCGGGGTCCGGAGGATGACAGGGGCGGGTACAGCCTCCAGCCGTCCCACCTGGGGGACCTGTATGCCATGGCCTATCCGGCCGGGACCGAGCTGGAGCCGGACGCCGTCTTTGAAAAGGGATTTACCTTCACCTATCCCAACGGCCTGCGCTCGGCGGAGGATATCACCATCCGCACCCAGAACCCCGATGCCGGCGGCAGCCTGCTGCTGTTCCGGGATTCCTTCGGCAATGCGCTGTATCCCTTCCTGGCGCAGCGCTATGGCGCGGCCTGCATCTCCCGGGCCATGCCCTACAACCTGACCTATCTGGAACGGGAACAGGCCGACACCCTGGTGATCGAGCTGGTGGAGCGCAACCTGCGCTGGCTGGTGGAGCGTCCCACCCGGATGCCCGCCCCGGTGCGGCAGGTGGACCAGAGCTGGCAGCCGGGGGACTTTGCCGCATCCGCCGTCTGTACCGAGGCCGCCGGCCTGGAGGGCTATGTCGAGATGACCGGCAGCATCCGGTGCCCGGGCCTCGACCCCGACAGCCCCATCTATCTCCAGGGAGCCGACGGCCTGGTCTACGAGGCCACCCCCGCCGGGGAAGGGGAGGAGCCCTTCACCCTCTATCTGCCCGCCGCTGCGGCGGACGGCAGGCTGGAACTGGCCGTCCGGGCCGGCGGCGTCTGGCAGGCCGCCCCCCTGGACCTCACACGATAGCAAGACAGAAAGGAAACCAAAACCATGCGCAAACGCAATCCCATCGCCGCAGTCCTGATCCTGGCCTGCGCCCTCAGCGCCTGCGGAGGAGCCGCCGGCACTGCGGCCTCCCCGGCCCCGAGCGCCGCCCCTTCGGCTGTGTCCGCCGCGCCTTCGTCCGAAGCAGAACCGGCGGCCGAGAGCGCCGCGCCTTCGTCTGAAGCGGAACCGGCAGCCGAGAACGACGCATCTTCGTCCGAGGCAGAACCGGCAGCCGAGAGCGCCGCACCTTCGTCCGAAGCAGAACCGGCGGCCGAGAGCGCCGCGCCTTCGTCCGAGGCAGAACCGGCGGCCGAGAGCGCCGCGCCTTCGTCCGAAGCAGAACCGGCAGCCGAGAGCGCCGCGCCTTCGTCCAAAGCAGAACCGGCAGCAGAACCGGCTCCCGCCCCGACGGTTTCCGCTCCGAGCGAGGCCGCTCCGGCCCCCGCCCCGGCGGCTTCTGTCCCGGCGGCGGACCCCAAGCAGACCGCCCTGAGCTATGTGGGCCGCAGCGCCGCCGAACTGGCGGCTGCCATCGGCCAGCCCAACTCCACCGAATACGCCTCCAGCTGCATCGGAGACGGGGAGGACGGCATCTGGTATTATGACGGCTTCACCGTCTACACCTATCGGGGCACCGACGGCTCCGAGCGGGTGGAAGACGTCTTTTGATCATGCGGGGCAAACGCAAACGGTGGCTGCTCCTGCTGCTGGCGGTGCTCATCGCGGCGGCAGGAGCGCTGTTGCTGCACCGGGGCAGGCCCCGCTTTGACCCGGACGCCCAGCTGACCGTAACACGCCAGGAGGACGGCTGGCAGCTGGCCTGGCCCCAGGTGCAGGGGGCCGAACGCTACCAGGTCCAGGCGGAAAGCCAGGGCCAGACCCTGCTGGAACAGACGGTGGACCAGCCCGGCTGCACCCTGCCCGCCGTGCAGGACGGGCGGGTGCGCATCCGCATCCGGCCGCTGAGCGCCCGGGGCCGGGGCGCGGCCCGCACCTGGCAGGTGGAGGACGCCGGCGCCATCCCCTGGCCCAGCCTGACCGGCTTTGAGGCCAGGGCAAACGACGACGCCTGCGCCATCGACTTTGCCTGGCAGGGCGAGGGGGCCGACCGCTATCTGCTCTACCGTCTGGGCGAGGACGGCACGGTCATGGAGCGTCCGATGCCCACCTATACCATGTATCTGGGACAGGAGGGGCAGATGCCCCTGCCCGCCTATGGCCAGCAGATCCAGTTTGCCGGCAGTCTGGGCCGCCTGCAGGGGGATATCCTGTTCTGCTGCCCTGTGTCTGCGCCGCACACCTTTGTGCGGGAGGACTTCCTGGGCACCGAGATCCACCTGAACGCCGTCCAGCAGGAGGACAACTGCTACACCTTCCGCTGGAACGAGGCCAAGGGCAGCGGCTACATCCTGCAATACCAGACCGGCCAGACCCGGCAGTGGACCGACCTGGCCCGGGTGCAGCCCGCCGAACAGCCCAGCTGCCAGGTCAAGCTGCGCAGCGGCACCGATTACAGCCTGCGTGTGGTGGCGGAGGGGGCGGCGTCCCGGTCCGAGCCCATCCGGCTGACCACCGGCCTTTCCACCCTCTATGCCACCGTGTGGCCCATCCAGGACCTGGAAGTGTACGCCGATACCGGCCGCCAGCAGGTGATGGGCACTTTGCCGGCTGTCTCCGCCTGCTGCGTGCTGGAGGAAACGGAGGGCCTGTTCCGGGTCCGCACCCCGGAAGGGGAAGGCTACATCGACGCCGATCTCTGCCTCATCAACCTGCCGGATTACATCGGGGAATTGTGCTTGTACGATATCACGAATAGTTATGACTCCCGGTATATGGTCCACGGCTACGGCATCCCCGAGATCACCGGCACCGTGATCGTGGGGTATGAAAACGTCTGCCTGGCGCAGGGGGAGTACCTGGCGCCTCTGCTCTACCCTTCGGCGCAGAAGCTGGCCCAGGCCGCCCGGGCGGCGCTGGAGGACGGCTACCGGCTCAAGATCTACGATGCCTACCGGCCGCGGCAGGCCACTCTGGAGCTCTACCGCATCACCGGCGAGCACCTGCAGGACCCCATCCCCGAGCAGACCTACACCGGCCAGCCTGTGGACGACCTGCCCGAGGGCATCCCGCTGCTGCATGAACTGCTGGCCGGGCAGGAAGCAGACCCGCCTGTGCCGTCCGATGCGACCAACGGCTGGCTGCTGGACTGGGCCGTGGGCGGCGAGACGTCCGCCGGCAGCGAGGCGGCCTCCTCGGAGGCGGCTGCGTCCAGCGAGGCCGTGCCGCCGCCCGTGCCGGAGGAAACTGTGCCGCAGCCCGACGTCCCCGCCGAGACGCCCCCGCAGCCCGAGGGCTACCTGACCTATTACCAGCTGATGACCGGCGGGCGCTACCATCTGGGCAGCTTCCTGGCGCGGAACGGCTCCACCCACAATCTGGGCATTGCCATGGATCTGACGCTGGTGGATGTGGACACCGGGGAAGAACTGCAAATGCAGACCGCCATGCACGATCTGAGCTGCTATGCGGTGCTGGCCCGAAACAACCAAGCCGCCGAGCTGCTGGCGGATTATATGATGGGGGCGGGCTTTGCGCCCCTGACCAGCGAGTGGTGGCATTTCCAGGACGACGACACCCGGGACGCGCTGGGCCTGGAAGTATACCAGGAGAAGGGGGTCAGCCTGGAGGGCTGGCACCGGGACCTGGAGGGCTGGTATTACTGCGGCAGTGACGGCAGCCGGCTGTCCGGTCCGGCCGCCGATACCGACGGCGGGAACTGAACATGGGCCATGGCACGGCGCGGCGATTTGTGGTATACGGATGGGCAAAGACCGTTTCGTGCAAAAGGAGGCAATACCGATGCAGGAATATCACTTTTATGGGTGGCAGCAGGCGGATGTGCCTGCGGCCGGCGGGGCGTACCCGGGCATCCGCACCCCGCGGGACCTCTACGACAAGCTGCGTGGGATCTGGTGCGCCGAGACCTGTGCGCCCCGGCTGCGGGACGGCTGGTCGCCGGCGAATCCCACCCTGGGCCAGTGCTCCATCACGGCCTTTCTGGCACAGGATATCTTCGGCGGGCAGGTGTATGGCATCCGCCGCCCCGACGGCAACTACCACTGCTACAATGTGGTGGACGGCCATGTCTTTGACCTGACCAGCGAGCAGTTCGGCGGCGAGAAGCTGTGCTACGAGGGCAACCCGGAGCAGTCCCGGCAGGTGCATTTTGCCAAAGAGGAAAAGCACCAGCGCTATCTGCTGCTGTGCCGGCGCCTGCGGGAAGAATGCGGCGGGGAGGGCTGAACCATGGACCGTCTGGAAGCCTTTGAAGCCATGCTGGCCGGCCTGCAGAAACAGGCTGCCTATGAGAAAGAACAGATGGAAAAGCTGAAGGCGGCCGGCAAAGAGAAGTCGGCCACCTACCGCCAGTACCTGGGCAACCGCCTGGTATACAATCAGATCTTTGGGTGGTATCAGCAATACGGCCTGCTGGACGGCTCCGGCCGGCCGTAAAAAAGCGTTTCCTCTCCGGCGTGCGGCGCCGGAAAAAGAAAAGACCCCCGCTCGGAGCGCAGCGCACGCTCCAGGCGGGGGTTTTGTGCTGTCTGGTTAGTCTGCGGCCAGCCGGGCTGCGGTCAGCTGTTCTTTTGTGTAGTCCATGGGGGCCTCCCAAAATGCTGCGGGCCAATGTCATGCTTCATCGTCTGCGCCGTCCTCCTCGCCGCTGTCGGGGGGAGAAGTCAGGTTGCCGTCGCTGTCCAGCCACACCTGGAAGAACTGGTCCTCTGCGCCGTCCACCTTGTAGATCAGGCTGACGGTCCGGCCCAGATCGATCAGGACGGTGTCCAGCGTGCCGGTGACGTCCAGCCGGGCGCGGCGGGTCAGCCAGCGGCCATCGTCCAGGCGCTCCTTCTGGAGGTGCAGCCAGTCGGGGTCGATCTTGGAAATGGCCGCCTCGTTCATCCGGAACACCAGGTCCACCGGATACTTCCGCCGCACCTTATAGTGCAGGGTGCAGTAAGGGCAGTTGCGCTCATAGTCGGTGGGCTGGCAGCGGAACAGCTTGTAGAACTGCCGCAGCCGCTTGGGGTCGGTGACGATGCAGGAGATGACGCGCATCTTCTCGTCCGCGTCCTCCTGCGGGCCCTGGCCGTCCTGCAGATCGCCGTCCGCGGTGGGATCGATCCAGTGGTACTCCATCTGTTCCAGGCTGGCCCCGGCCAGGATCTCCTGCTGCAAGGTCAGGAATTCGTAGTCCCCGGGCACCAGGGCCAGACCCTTCTGCACCGCTTCCAGGGCCTGCGCCTTGCAGCCGTCGTGCGCCCGCAGCTTGCCCAAAAGCAGCCAGGTCCAGGGATAGTCGGGGTCTTTCAGGGCGCCTGCCTCGGCATAGCGGCGGGCCTCCGACAGCCGGCCGCAGTAGACCAGCGCGCAGGCGTAGCGGTAGTACCACATCCCGCAGCCGGCGGCGTCGGCCGCAGCCTCCGAGTCGGGCATCCACATGGCGGCCTGGTAGTAATATTCATAGGTGCCGATGTTGTTGCACGCATAGCAGAACCAAAGGGCCATCTGGAGATCCTGCCGGGCCTGCACTTCGGTAAAGCGGCCTTCCTCGATCCCGCGCTGGATCAACTCGTACAGGTGGTGCAGCATCTTGTAGAAATAGCCGTAGGTGCCTTCATCGCAGGACCGCAAAAAGTCGATGTCCTCCCGGGTCAGGATGGAGCCGGTGTCGGGGTCCAGCTGCGGGGGAGGCGGGGTGACGCAGCCGTCGATCATCTCCCGCAGCTCGCTGACGGTGTTGACGCTGGGGTCGTCCCCGGGATGCAGGGCCAAAGCCCGTTCGAGATACGGCCGCGCCGCGTCCCCCATGTCGAGGTAGTAGTAGGCGTAGCCCATCCGGAAATTCCAGCTGTACGTATCCTGCAGCCGGCTGCGGTGGGGCTCCATCCGGTGGATGGCCCGCCACAGCAGGTCGCGCGCATTGACCTTGCCCGGATCGGCCAGGTTGTTGTAGGCCCGGGCCAGCTCCATGTCGGTCTCAGCGGTGCGCTGGCTGTCCGGCAGGGCTTCCAGGGTGTTGACGATGGCGTTGTGTTTGTCTTGTTCGTGCCACGCCTGGCACTGCTCCAGTACGGTCATACGGATTCCTCCTCTTGGTTTCGGGGCGTATCTGTCTCTATGGTACAGGAATGGGGCTCGAAATGCAAGAGGTTTTGGATAAACTGCGCAGAAAAAGCGGGAGAGGCGGTTTTTCACAAAAGATTCACAAAAAAGGCCGGACGCCCCCGCCCGTTTGTGTTACGATAGAGGCGGATCGGAAGGAGGAGGTTTGGGATATGGATCGATCGCTGCGAAAGACAGCCGACGCCATCGTCCGGGCCGGTATCGAGGCGGTCCTGCCCGATGCGGCGGTGGCCCGGGCATTGGAGCGGTTCGACCCCGGCGGCGGCCGGGTGGTGCTGGTGGCCGCCGGCAAGGCCGCCTGGCAGATGGCCCGCGCCGCCCTGGACGGTCTGGGCCATGTGGATGCGGGCATCGTCATTACCAAGTACGGCCATGTCAGGGGGGAACTGCCCGGGGTGGTCTGCTGCGAGGCGGGACACCCCGTGCCCGACCAGGCCGGCTTTGACGCCACCCGGCGGGCGCTGGCGCTGGTGCAGGGCCTTGCGGCCCGGGACCGGGTGCTGTTTTTGCTTTCGGGCGGGGGCAGCGCCCTGCTGGAACAGCCCCTTCTGCCCGCCGGCCAGCTGCAGGATATCACCCGGCAGCTTCTGGCCTGCGGGGCGGATATCGTGGAGATCAACACCATCCGCAAGCGGCTGTCCGCCGTCAAGGGCGGGCGGTTCGCGCTGGCCTGCGCCCCGGCCCGGGTGTTCAGCGTGGTGCTCAGCGATATTTTGGGGGACCCTCTGGACATGATCGCCTCGGGGCCGGCCTGTCCCGACCGCTCCACCTGCGCCGAGGCCGCGGCCATCGCCGCAAAGTATGCGCTGCGCCTTTCGCCCCAGGCCCGGGCCCTGCTGGCCCGGGAGACCCCCAAGTCCCTGGACAACGTCACCACCTGCATCACCGGCAGCGTGCGGCAGCTGTGCCGGGCCGCCGCCGCAGCCTGCGAGGCCCGGGGATACCGGCCGGTGCTGCTCACCGACTGCCTCTCCTGCGAGGCCCGGGAGGCGGGACGGTTCCTGGGGGCCATGGCCCGCACCCATGCCGGGCAGGGCAGGCGGCTGGCTTTTCTGGCCGGCGGGGAGACGGTGGTGCATCTGACCGGCCATGGCCTGGGCGGCCGCAATCAGGAGATCGCGCTGGCGGCCGCGCCCGGGCTGGCCGGGCTGCGGGCGGCTGTGTTCAGCGTGGGGTCGGACGGCACCGACGGCCCCACCGACGCCGCCGGCGGCTATGCGGACGGCTCCACCCTGGCGGCGCTGGCCGCGCAGGGCTGGCAGGTGGACGCCGCCCTCCGGGACAACGACGCATACCACGCCTTACAGGCGGTGGACGGCCTGCTCTACACCGGCCCCACCGGCACCAACGTCAACGACCTCTCCGCCCTCCTCATCGACGGGTAAAACACAAAGGCCCCGCCCCTTTTGCAAGGGCAGGGCTTTTTTGTATGGGTCAGAGGCCGAGGAGGTAGGCGAGGGGGGTGAGGTCCTCTTTAATAACTACCTTGCCATTAGTAAAATCAGATTCTGTAAAACTTTCGCTTTGTGTTAACTCTTCCCGGAGCGTAGTACTGATACCTTCAGGGCAATGAATGGTGAGCTCGTTAGGTGGATCAGTGTCAAAATGACGCCCTCAAATGCATCCTCTCCAATCTCTGGGGCAACAGCACTATAAAAGTATACAAAATGAAAGGGTTTGTTTTCCGATTTTTGCAAACTTAGTATACAGGAAAAAGCGCCGTCATTCAAGCGTTTTACCGCAAACGGGACGATTTGTCCGCAAATTGGAAAGGTATACCTTCCCAAACAGGCAAAAACCGCCGCACAGCCGTGCAGCGGTCTTTCTTTTTGCCTGCCGGGTCAGACGGTGGCGGGCTGTTTGGGCTGGCTCTGGGCAGGGGAGGCGCCCAGGCTGTCGATGATGGTGATGACCAGCCCCCGGATGCTGTTCTCGGTGGTGCGGTAGGGGGCGATGCGCAGGGTGTAGAACCGGCCGTTCATGGCGGTGACCTCCCGGTCGATCGAGATCAGGTCTTTCAGCACCGCGCGGCAGTCGGCCTCAATGGCCTCGCTCGGGAAGCTGTGGGCAAAGATCTGGATCGAACGGCCGATGTCGTGATCCATCAGCTGGAACTCCCGCCCCACATACTCGGTGAACTTGCGGATGTTCAGGTTGCTGTCCACAAACAGAATACCGATCATGGTGGAGGACAGGAAGTTGGACAGGTCGTTGGTCATCATGGTCAGCTCGTCCAGTTTGAGCTGATGCTCGGTGTTGACGGTGTACAGCTCCTCGTTCACCGACTGCAATTCCTCGGTGGAGCTCTGCAATTCCTCGTTGGCGGTCAGCAGTTCCTCATTGGCGGCCTGCAGCTCGCCGTTCACCGTCTCCAGCCGCTGGATGGTGGCGCGCAGGTCGCTCTGGGAGACCGAGAACTCGTGCTCCAGCTCAGCAATGCGGCGGGCGGCGGTGGCGTCCAGATCGTATTTTTCCACCGTGCCGTTCATGGCGGCGGGCCGGTTCTCCAAAAACAGGACGGCCAGCAGCGGGGCGCTGTCCTCGTCCTCGGAGGGGATGGGCTGGACGCTCAGGTCCACCACCTTGCGGCCCGAAGGGCAGTCCACCGCGATGCCGGTGTAGGTGACGGCCTTGCGCTCGGTGCGGCAGCGGCTGACGGCGGTGGCGGCCGCCAGGTTGAGGTCCTTGTGGAGCATCGAGAAGAAATTGAGGGTGGCCTTGCCGGGGGCCAGGGTGAGGTAATCGCCGTAATTGCCGAAGAAGTGCAGGACGCTGTCGTCCTGGTTCAGGATGACCGAGGCGGGCATGAACTGCTCCAGGAAATGGGTGTAGAGCGCCTCGGCCCCGGCAGGCTCCGGATGGGCGCCGCTCTGGCGGCTGCCCAGCGGGGAGATGGCATGGATGTTGGGGATGTTGAAGGCGGGCGGGGTCAGGTCCTCCACCTTGCCCTCGCTCTTGTGGATGTAGATCTTCTCGGTGCTGCACACCGGTTTGAACAGGTTGATGTACTCGCCCGCCGTCTCGCTCTTGCCCAAAAACAGATAGCCGTTGTTCTTGAGCGCCTGATGGAAGATGGCGAACAGGCCCCGCCGCAGCACCGGCTGGAAATAGATCATCACGTTGCGGCAGCTGATCAGGTCCAGCTTGCCGAAGGGCGGGTCGGAAAAGATGTTGTGGGTGGCAAAAACGATCATCCGGCGCACTTCCTTGCAGATCTGGTACTGGTCATTCTGCTTGATGAAGAATTTGGCCAGCCGGTCCGGGGTGACGTCGTCGATGATGTTCTCCGAAAACAACCCGCGGCCCGCCTGTTCGATGGCCCGGCTGTCCACGTCGGTGGCAAAGATCTTGATATCCCGGCTGACCTGCATCTCCTCCATCACTTCCCGGAACAGGATGGCGATGGAATAGGCCTCCTCGCCGGTGGAGCAGCCTGCGCTCCATACACGGATGGGTTCATCCTCGGCGGCCCGCTCCACGATCTTGTAGATGGCGTTGTACTTGAGCTTTTCAAAAAAGGCGGGGTCCCGGAAAAAGTTGGTCACGCCGATGAGGATCTCCTTCACCAAAGTGTGCACCTCGTCGGCCGAGTCCCCCAGGAGCCGCGCAAAATCGGCCAGGGTGGCGGTGTGGGTCACCAGCATCCGCCGCTCGATCCGCCGCAGGATGGTGGAGCGCTTGTAGTAGGTGAAGTCGATGCCGCTGGCGTTTTTGAGGATGGCGTAGATGTGGGAGAGGGTCTCCTCCTCCGAGAACAGCTCATCCTCCTCCGACAGGGCCGCGTCTCCCGGGCGGCGCAGCAGAGCCGGCGTCAGGGAAAAATTGAGGATCTCCTCCGCGATCTCCTGGGGGGACAGGATGAAATCGGCCAGGCCGGTGCTGATGGCGCTGCGGGGCATCCCGTCGAATTTGGCGCTCTCGGGCGCCTGCGCAATGACCAGGCCCCCGCGCTCCTTCACCGCCTTGACCCCGTTGGTGCCGTCGGTGCCGGTGCCCGACAGCACCACCACGATGGCGTGCTCCTTCTTCTCCTCCGCCAGGGAACTGAAAAACAGGTCGATGGGGTGGTTGAGGGCGCTGGGGTCGTAGTCGGACAGCACCAGCCGGCCGCTCTGGATGGTCAGATTCTTTTTGGGCGGGATCAGATAGACATGGTCGGGCCGGACGGGCATGCCGTCCTCGGCCTGCCGCACCGGCATTTCGGTGTGCTTGGCAAGGATGTCCGCCATCAGGCTCTTGTAATCGGGGGAGAGGTGCTGGATCACCACAAAGCCCAGCCCGCTGTCGGCCGGCATATAGTCGAAGAACTGCTGCAGGGCCTCCAGCCCGCCGGCGGACGCGCCGATGCCGATGATGGTGGCGGGGATGCGGGTGTCGTCAGGATTGCTCATTTTTTTCTCCTTCTTGCCTTGTAAAGTCCTGGGTGCGGTCGGACGGGGACGGGCCGCCATGGGGCCGCAGGTATTTTTCTTCAAATTCCGCCGCGGGCAGGGGCGGGTCGTAATAATAGCCCTGGGCGTAGCTGCACCCGGCGTCCAGCAGGGCGGCGATCTGTTCGGGGGTCTCCACCCCCTCGGCCAGACAGGTCATCCGGCGGGCCTGGCACATCTGGACGATGTCCCGCACCAGCATCCGGCTGATGGGGTTTTCGGGCAGCTGGATGGTCAGGCTGCGGTCCAGCTTGATGGTGTCAAAGGATACGCTGGTGAACAGGGAGAGGTTGGCATACCGGGCCCCGAAGTCATCCAGACTGACCCGCAGCCCGTAGGAGCGGAACCGCTCGATGAGCTCCCGGATCTGGGCGGTCTGCAAAACGTCCGCCTGTTCGGTCAGCTCCAGCTCCAGGGCGGCGGCGGGCAGCTGGGGATAGCGGCTCTGAAGGGCCAGGATGGAGGCCAGGATGGAACCCGAGCGCAGCGTCACCCGGGAAAAGTTGACCGACACCGGCAGGACGCCGAAACCGGCCTGCCGCCACCGATCGACCTGGCGCAGCGCCTCGTTGAGCACGAACAGGTCCAGCTCCCGGATGCCGCCGTTTTCCTCCAGCTCGGGGAGGAGGGCGGAAGGGGAGGCCACCTTGCCGCTGCGGTCGATGCCGCGCACCAGGGCCTCGGCTCCCACCAGCCGGCCTGTGTACAGGTCCACCTTGGGCTGGTAGTAGACCGTCGCCTGGTAGCCGCCGGCCAGGGTCAAAAGGGTCGGACCCGTCTGCTGGAGCTGCAGGGCGGGGGGCTCGAGGGCGTGGGCCGGCTCCAGGGCCATGTTCTGCCGGGCCACCTCCACCAGCTTTTTGCCGGTGAAGTCCTTGTCGGCCCAGGCGCAGCCCATCCGGATGTCCCGGGGATAACGCCGCTGCAGGATGGAGCGCAGCCGCCCGCACCGGCCCAGAAAGACCTGGCGGGTGGTGTTGGGCAGCAGGGCCACAAATTCCGCCTCTCCGGTGCGGAACAGCATCGAGGGCCCGAACACATCGGTGAGGGACTTGGAGGCATACCACAGCATCTTGCTGCCGTATTCAAACCCCATGGTGCCGTTGATGGCCGCCAGGCCCGGGATATCCAGGCAGACCGCCCCCAGCGAGACATAATGGCCGGAATGGACGGAGTAGATGGCGCCCATGTAGGCGCGCAGGTCGGGCATCCCCATCAGCTGGCCCACGTCCCCCGAGATGCCTCCGCTGCGCTTGAAGCGGTCGGGTTCCCGCAGCACATAGGGGATCAGGATGCTGGACAGGGCGGCGTCGGCAGGGTACTGGCGGGCGTTCTCGATGCACAGGAAACCGTCCACCTGCTGGCCCCGGATGAGGGGAAAGGCGGCAAAGTGCCACTGGCCGGGCGGGTCGGGCTGGCCCGCGCCCTGCACCGAGGCGGCCAGCCGCCGGGTGAGAAAGACGGGGGCCTGCTCCCGGACGCAGCGCTCCAGCAGCGGGAAGCGGCTCAGCTGCATCCCCGACACCGTCTGCTGGATGCTGTATTTGCTGGGGCTGATCCATTCATAGGGCATGGCCACCACCCGGCTGTCCTGGGCCAGGGTGAGGATGTAGACCCGGTCGGCCTGGTAATAGGTGCCCAGGTTCTGCAGCACCCCGTGGATGGAAGCCTCCAGGGAGCCTGCGTTCAGCATGGCGGACATACAGCTGAACGCCACATCCTTTTCCCCCTCCGAGAGGGGGCGGCCCGGCTCTCCGGGCCCCACCGAGACCTGGTCGTCCGACCGGCCGGCCTCCTGCAGCTGGGTCCAGCTGTGGTCCTCCTTCTCCTGTGCAAAGACGGCCATGTCCACCGGCGCGTTCCAGCACAGGCTGCAGGCGTAGAGGGCCCGGCTGATCAGGCCGTCGCAGTCGGTTTTGTCCTCGGTGCGCAGGGCGATGCCCGCCACAAAGCGCAGCCGGCCCAGCGGGGTGCCCTCGTTGACCACCAGCCGCACAAAGGCAAAGGCCTCCTCAAAGCGGCGGTGCAGGTCCTCCCTGGAAGCCTGCTGGGGGAACAGCGCCAGGATCTGGTCCGGTCCGTACTGCGCCAGCAGGCAGCTGCCGCCCAGCGCCGCCGACAGGGCCGCCGCAATGCCGCTGCGGGCCTGCCGGGCGGGCAGGGGGTCCTCCCCGGGGCGGACGGCCAGCCCCATGATCTGAAAGACAGCCGCCGCCTCGGGGGCGGCCCCTGCCTGGACCATGGCCTGGATGGCGTGCTGCATCGACTGCTTGGTATACAGACGTGTGACAGGGTCGCAGGCGCCGCTCTGGCCGGCCACGGCCTGCTCCCAGGCAGGAGGCAGCTGCATCTGCAAAATGCAGGCGACCGCCTGGATGTGGTGGGTGCGGCCGTCCTCGGTCAGGTGCAGCACATGGCGCACCCGGCGCAGGTTGCCCCCGGCGTCGGCGCGCATATAGGCGGCGGACAGCCACCGCCGCCCTTCCCGGTAGAGGACGCGCATCTGGGCGGGGGAGAAGCAGGCGGGGAAATCGTCCTCCCCGTTGACGCTGTTGTCCCGGCACAGGCGCTCCTTGATGGCCCGCAGCAGTTGGGTGCAGCTGGTCTGCTGGTAGTCGGCGGTCAGGTCCTTGCCCTCGATCCACAGTTCCAGGATGGTGTCCTGGGTCAGGTCCAGGCGCATCTCGGCCGTCAGGCTGGCCAGCATGACCTCGGGGATCACCCCCTTGGGATTGCGGTAGGGGTTGAGACGCTTGAAGGTATTGCGCAGCTCCTCCGCCACGCCCACGGCCCGGACGGCGTGGCCGATCTCGTCGAAGATCATCTGGTAGGACAGGGAGGTCCAGCGGAAGCACTCGTTGGTATGGCTGCGCAGGATGAAATTGCCAAAGCCCTGGGCCTGGCCGGTGAACAGCTCCCGGGCAAAGCGGCGGAACGGCTCTGCCGAGCGGGGATGGATCAGCCCGCTTTCCACCATCTGGTCGGGGAAGCGGAAGGTCTGGTCCGGACTGCCGGAGCCGCGCCCGTACAGGGTCAAGGTCCGGGTGGAAAGGTCCACCTCCCACAGCTGCTGGGCCACCTGGTCGAAGGCTGCCCGCAGCCGCTGGTTGGATTCCTCCAGCTGCAGCTGGCTGGTCTTGTAGGCCGATACGTCACTGGCGGTGACCAGCAGCACCGGGAGGGGCCTGTCGTAGGGGATGGGCACGGCGCGGATGTGGCACCACAGCCACCGCCGCCCGTCCGCCGACTGGATGCGGTGGGTATGTTCCGCCGGCTGGCCCAGGCGCACCCCCTCCTGGAAAGCCTGGATGAGGCCGTGCAGGTCGTCGGGATGGATCAGGGCCGACAGAGGCAGGGGCAGGGAATAGGCGCCGGGGTCCGCCCCCACCAGGCGGCAGAAGCTGGGGCTGACATAGATCAGCCGGGGCTGGGAGGCCATCTCCACCAGCGCCACCCCGGTGGCCATCGATTCCAGCAGGATATTCAGGGGGATGGCGGCCACGGGGCGGGGGGCTTCCTCCCCGCCCGACTGGTAGCTCTCGTTGGACTTGAGGCAGTAGCGGTGCTTGCCCGCCTCCTTGGCCCGGTAGAGGGCCTGGTCGGCGGCCTGGTACATGGTCTCGAAGCTCTGGGAACTGTCCCCCATCCACCCTCCGGCGCTGGCGGTCAGGATGACGGTCCCGTTGTCCCCCAGGGACAGCTGCACCCGGTCGCAGATCTGGGCGGCCTTGCGCAGCAGCACCCGCTCGTTCAGGCCGTCCCCCGACAGAAAGACCGCGAACTCATCGCCGCCCAGCCGCCCGATGATGTCGTGCACGCGGAAGATGCTGGCGAGGATGGCGGCCGACTGGCGGATGGCCTCATCCCCGGCCCGGTGGCCCAGGGTGTCGTTGACTTTTTTGAAGTCGTCCAGGTCCACGATGAAAAGGGCGCAGGGATGCCCGGGGCCAAGTTCCTCGAGCCTTTGATGGATGGTCTGCTCCATGGCGCCGCGGTTGAGCAGGCCAGAGAGCGCGTCGTAAGAGGCGCGGAGCAACAGCTCCTCATACTGAGGCGGCAGTCCCTCCGGCGGGACGGTGGTCACAGCAGGATCTTCCATAAGACAAACAACACTTCTTTCCTTTCGATGCCCGGCAGACGGAAAACGATGGCACACAGGGCCTGGCGGATCGAAAAAACGTGCAGGCGCCTTCCGCCTGGAACGGCCGGCAGCCCAGGACATGGATAAGACATTTCTATAAAATCAGTATAGCACAAAAAGGCGGACAGGTGTATACAAAAAACAAATAAATGATGCGCTGCGCCGGGCGGAAGACCGCAGGCGGGCGGCTTTGGCAAAAGCGGCGAAACAATCCGAAACTTTGTCTTGCACTGTTGCGTCCATCTGCTATAATAGGGCTGCGGAGGGGGCGAATGCCCCACCGGATAAGAAGGAAAGGATGCTGCATATGGAAGAACTGTATCGGATCGAAAGTCATCCTCTGTGCCCGACCGCGTCGGTGGTGCAGGGGGAGCGGTATCGCATCAGTGTTTTGACCCCGCGCCTGTTCCGGCTGGAGTACAGCGAGGACGGCGTTTTTGAGGACCGGCCCACCCAGTGCGTTCTCAACCGGGATTTTGCCACC
This sequence comes from Faecalibacterium sp. An121, assembly GCF_002160915.1. Classification (GTDB taxonomy): domain Bacteria; phylum Bacillota; class Clostridia; order Oscillospirales; family Ruminococcaceae; genus Faecalibacterium; species Faecalibacterium avium. Next base: position 29,067 of record NZ_NFLM01000002.1, on the reverse strand, counting down.
CCTGCGTTCCAGGTGTTTGAGACGGAGGACACCCTCAAGATCGTCACCGAAGGGGTGCAGCTGCTGTACGACAAGCAGAAGTTTTCCCCCAGCGGGCTGTCCGTCACCGTCAAGGCCAAGGGCGGCAGCCACAATGGCGTGTGGCACTATGGGGACGAGGTGGAGGACCTGGGCGGCACCGCCCGGACGCTGGATACCGCCGACGGCGCCATCCCTCTGGAGCACGGCCTGCTGTCCCGCTGGGGCGGCTTTGGGGTGCTGGATGACAGCAAGTCTCTGCTGATCCGCTCCGACGGCTGGGTGGAGCCCCGCCAGGGGGAGCGGACCGACCTGTATTTCTTTGGCTATGGCCTCGCCTACCAGGACTGCCTGCGGGACTTTTACCACCTGACCGGCCCGGTGCCTTTGCTGCCCCGGTTCGTATTCGGCAACTGGTGGAGCCGCTACCACCGCTACGACGAGCAGGAATACAAGGCGCTGATCCGGCGGTTTGAGGCCGAGCAGATCCCCTTCTCGGTGGCGGTCATCGATATGGACTGGCATCTGGTGGACGTGGACCCCAAGTACGGCAGCGGCTGGACCGGCTACACCTGGAACCGGGAACTTTTCCCCGATCCGGCCGAGTTCATGGGCTGGCTGCATCGGCACGGCCTCAAAGTGACCCTCAATGTCCACCCCGCCGACGGGGTGCGCCCCTTTGAGGAGGCCTACCGGCCCATGGCCCAGGCCCTGGGGCTGGACTGGAGCAAGGAGGAACCCATCCCCTTCGATAGCACCGACCCGGCCTTTCTGGAGGCCTATTTCCAATACCTGCACCATCCCAACGAGGCGATGGGGGTGGACTTCTGGTGGGTGGACTGGCAGCAGGGCACCCGCACCCGCATCCCCGGGCTGGACCCCCTCTGGATGCTGAACCACTACCACTACCTGGACAGTATGCGGGGCGGCAAGCGCGGACTGACCTTCTCCCGTTACAGCGGGCCGGGCAGCCACCGCTACCCCATCGGCTTCTCAGGGGATACCATTATCTCGTGGAAGTCGCTGGATTTCCAGCCCTACTTCACCGCCAACGCCAGCAACATCGGCTACGGCTGGTGGAGCCATGACATCGGCGGGCATATGCAGGGCGGCAAGGACGATGAGCTGTCCACCCGGTGGGTGCAGTTCGGCGTGTTCTCTCCCATCATGCGGCTGCACAGCTCCAACAGCCGCTTTACCGGCAAGGAGCCCTGGAACTACAACCTCATCGCCCAGACCGTGATGAAGCGCTATCTGCGTCTGCGCCACCAGCTGGTGCCCTATCTCTACACCATGAACGTGCTGGCCAGCCGTCAGGGCCAGCCCCTCATCCGGCCCCTGTACTACCTGGAGCCCCAGCGCGCCGAGGCATACAGCGCGCCCAACGAGTACTATTTCGGCACCCAGCTGCTGGTCTGCCCCATCACCACCCCCATGGACAAAAAGGCGGGCGCCGCCCCCTTTGAAGCCTGGCTGCCCGCGGGCCGCTGGTTCGACCTGTTCGAGGGCCGCATCTACGACGGCGGCCGCAAGCTGACGCTCTACCGCAGCCTGGAGGATATCCCGGTGCTGGCCAGGGCAGGGGCTATCCTGCCCATGGCCCGGCTGCAGCCGGGCAGCAGCACCGACAATCCCGCCTGCATGGAAGTGCGGGTGTTCCCGGGGGCGGACGGCTCCTTCGAGCTGTACGAAGACGACGGCATCAGCATCCCCACAGAGGGCAGCTTTGCCGTCACCCGCATGACCTGGGAGCAGGAGGCCGGCTGTCTGACCGTTGGGCCGGTGGAGGGCAACCGGCCGGTGGTGCCCGCCCGGCGGAGCTATGCGTTCTGCTTCTATGGGGTGGGCCCCGAGGCGCCCCGGCTGCTGTGCAACGGGCAGGAGGCAGAGGCCGCGGTGTCCTATGACCCCGAAAAGCACATCCTCACCCTGGAAGCCCCGGCCATCCGGCCGGAAGACCGGCTGCAGGTGCAGTTCGGCGCGGCTCCCAGGCTGCTGCCCAACGACCTGGAAGGGCAGCTGTACCGCCTGCTGTACCAGGCAGAGATGAAGTACGACCTCAAAGAGCAGATCTTCGGCTATCTGCACGGCGGCATGAGCGCTGCCGCCCTGCTGGGCGTTTTGCAGACCATGCACCTGGACGAGGCGGTGTACGGGATGCTGGCCGAGGTGCTGCTGGCTCAAACAAATTAAGTCTTTGCTGAAAAAAACAAGCCGGAGGGCTGCGGAACGTTCCACAGCCCTCCGGCTCTTTTTGGTTGAAATCAATCCTTGGCGGGGCGCAGGTGCCAGATATCGGCATCGTACTGGGCGATGGTGCGGTCGGAGGAGAAGTAGCCCGACCGGGCGATGTTGACCAGCATCTTTTTGGCCCAGGCGGTGCGGTCCTCATAGGCGGCCAGGGCGCGCTCCTTCTCGGCGATATAGCTCTCCACATCCAGCAGGGCCATGAACCAGTCCTTGTACTTCATGTCGTTCCACAGCGCCCACAGCATCTGGGGGTCGCCGATGGACAGCATCTGGGGGGTCAGCAGGAAGTCCACCAGATATTCGATGCCGGGACGGTGGTAGTGATCCAGGGGATGATAGCCGCCGTTGGCATACAGCCCGATGACTTCGTCGCTGGAAGCGCCGAAGGTGAAGATGTTGTCCTGGCCCACCAGGCCGGCGATCTCCACATTGGCGCCGTCCATGGTGCCCAGGGTGACGGCGCCGTTGGCCATGAACTTCATGTTGCTGGTACCGCTGGCTTCCTTGGAGGCCAGGGAGATCTGCTCCGAGATGTCGCAGGCGGGGATGAGGGCCTCGGCCCAGCTGACGTTGTAGTTCTCCACCATCACCACGTGCAGCCAGGGCCGGACATCGGGATCGGACTCGGTGAGGGCCTGCAAGCAGAGGATCAGATGGATGATGTTCTTGGCCATGGTGTAAGCGGGGGCCGCCTTGGCGCCGAACAGCACCGTGATGGGCCGGGCCGGACGGTTGCCGCCCTTGATCTGACAGTATTTGTAGATGACCCACAAAGCGTTCATCTGCTGGCGTTTGTACTCGTGCAGACGCTTGACCTGGATGTCAAAGATGGAGTTCTCGTCCACCTCCACGCCCTGGCGCTGCCGCAGCAGGGCCTGCAGCTTGCGCTTGTTGTGCTGCTTGACCTCCAGCAGGGCGTTCAGGCTGTTGGGGTCCTCGGCAAAGGGCAGCAGCTTTTCCAGCTCCTCGGGGTCGCGGGTCCAGCCGTCGCCAATCCGCTGGGTGATCCAGTGGGACAGGGCCGGGTCGCACACCTCCAGCCAGCGGCGGAAGGTGACGCCGTTGGTCTTGTTGTTGAACTTGTCGGGATAGAGGTCGTAGAAGGGTTTCAGCTCGCTGGATTTGAGGATCTCGGTGTGGAGGGCGGCCACGCCGTTCACCGAATGGCCGTAGTGGATGTCCATGTGGGCCATGTGCACCCGGCCGGCATCGTCCAGGATGGCCACCCGGGAGTCGCCGCTGCGCTGCCGCGCCCGGCTGTCCAGCTCCCGGATGATGGGTACGATCTGGGGGGCCACCGTCTGCAGATAGTCCAGCGGCCACTTCTCGAGGGCTTCGGCCAGGATGGTGTGGTTGGTGTAGGCGCAGGTCTGTTCCACCTGTTCCACTGCCTCGTCAAAGGTCAGGCCCCTGCCGGTCAGCAGACGGATCATCTCGGGGATGACCATGGAGGGATGAGTGTCGTTGATCTGGATGGCCACATGCTGGCTGAGGGTCTCGGGACCAAAGCCCTGCGCCTCCAGTTCATCCAGGATCAGCTGTGCGCCGGCCGAGACCATAAAGTACTGCTGGTACACCCGCAGCAGCTGGCCGTCCCGGTCGCTGTCGTCGGGGTAGAGGAAAGCGGTCAGACAGTGGGGGATATCCCGCTTGTCAAAGTCGATGCCGTTGGCGGGGGGCTGGGCCGGGTCGGTGACATCGAACAGGTGCAGCCGGTTGGCGATGCCGCTCCGGGCGCCGGGGATGGCGATGTCGTACAGCACGGCCTCCAGATCAAAGCCGCCAAAGGGGACGGTGTAGCTCTTTCCGGTGGGCAGCAGCCAGCTTTCGGGCTGGATCCAGGGGTCGGGCTGCTCCTGCTGCCTGCGGTCCACGAATTTCTGATGGAACAGGCCGTAGTGATAGTTCAGGCCCACGCCGTCCCCGGGCAGGCCCAGAGCGGCGATGGAGTCCAAAAAGCAGGCAGCCAGACGGCCCAGACCGCCGTTGCCCAGCGAGGGCTCGGGCTCGTACTCCTCCAGAGCGGCCAGGCTGCGGCCCATCGCATCCAGCAGGGCGCGCACGGGCTCAAAGAGGTCCAGGGCCAGCAGGTTGTTGCTGAGCAGTTTGCCCATCAAAAATTCAGCCGAGAAGTAATAGAGCTTGCGCGGACCTTTGGGTGCGGGCCGGCCGGCTGCCAGCTGCTGGGTCAGGGTCAGCAGGGCCTGGTAGAGCTGGGCGTCGGTGCACCCCTCGGGCCCGCAGCCAAAGCGGGCATTGGTGATGGCGGACAGTTGCTGTTTGAGTTCCATGGTGAAACCCTCCCTTGTTTGTAACGTTGGTGATAACGTTCTCAGATCGCGTCACGCAGGTAGAGCAGAGCCTCCCAGGGGCGCAGCACACCGCTGTCGGGCGTGCCCTGGGTGGCCAGCAGGGGCTGGCAGCCCCGGAAGGCCTCGGGCAGGGCGAAGGCGGCGGGCTTGCCGCTGAGGTTGACAGTGGCAAGCAGCTCCTGGCCCGCGCCCCGGCGCAGATAGGCAAACACCTGCGGGTCCTCGGGGCACAGCAGGGTGAAATCCCCCTCCACAAAGACGGGGTATGCCTTGCGCAGCGCGATCAGCTTCCGATAGGTGTGGAACACCGAGTCCGGGTCAGCCAGGGCGGCCTCGGCGTTGATGACGGTGTGGTTGGGGTTGACCCGCATCCAGGGGGTGCCGGTGGTGAAGCCGGCGTTCTCCCCGGCGGTCCACTGCATGGGGGTGCGGGCGTTGTCCCGCATCATCCGGTGGATCAGCGCCAGGGCCTCCTCGGGGCTCTTGCCTCCGTCCACCAGCTCGTGGTAAGCGTTGATGCTCTCCACATCCCGCAGGTCCTCCACGGGATAGGGGGCGTTGGTCATGCCCAGCTCCTCGCCCTGGTAGATATAAGGGGTGCCCTGGAGGCCGTGCAGCGCCACCGCAAGGGCCTTGGCCGAATCCACCCGGGCTTGGCCGTCGTCGCCCCAGCGGCTGACGATGCGGGGCAGGTCGTGGTTGTCCCAGAACAGGCTGTTCCAGCCGCAGCCGTGCAGGCCCTGCTGCCAGCGGGCGATGCTGGCCTTCAGCTCGGGCAGGGCCATGGCTTTGGGCACCCACTTGTCGGCCTCGTGGTCCAGGCACATCTGCTCGAACTGGAACACCATGCTGAACACGCTGCCGTCGGGGGCGCTGTACTGCCGGGCCCGGGGGATATCCGCGCCCCAGGCTTCGCCCACCGTCACAAGGTTGGCCCCGCCCCAAGTCTCCCGGTTCAGCTCGTGCAGGAACTCCATCAGCCGGGGGCCGTTGGCGGTGATCTGGCGGTCGGGGTCCTTGGCGATCTGGTCGATGACGTCCAGCCGGAACCCCTTGACCCCCTCGGCCATCCAGGCGCGGATCATGGCGTACAGCTCCTGGCGGACGGCGGGGTTCTCCCAGTTCAGGTCGGGCTGCTGGGGAGCGAACTGATGGAAGTAGTATTGGCCCAGCTGGGGCACATAGGTCCAGGCAGGCCCCCCAAAGGCGGCGCGCATCTCGTTGGGCAGGACGCCGGGCTGGCCGTCCCGCCAGATGTAATAATCGTGGCAGGGGTTATCCCGGCCCTTGCAGGCCTCCAGAAACCAGCGGTGCTGGTCGCTGGTGTGGTTGAGCACCAGATCCAGCAGGATGCCGATGCCCCGGGCCCCCGCCTCCCGGATGAGGGTGCGCATATCCTCCATGGTGCCGAACATGGGATCGATGGCGCGGTAGTCGGAGACATCGTAGCCGTTGTCCACCTGGGGAGAGGCGAACACCGGGCTGATCCACAAAGCGTTCACCCCCAGCTTTTGCAGGTAGTCCAGCCGGGACAGGATGCCCGGCAGGTCACCGATGCCGTCCCCGTTGGAATCCTGAAAGCTCTTGGGATAGATCTGGTAGATGACGGCTTCCTTCCACCAGTCCTTTTTGCTGAAATCGATCATAAAAACGCTCCTTATTGTATGATATGGATCAGACGCGGCAGATCAGGACGCCGCCCGGGGCCAGCCGGTTCCCGTCCCAGCCCCGTGCGAACAGCACCTCACCTGTGGGAGCCGGCGCTTCGGGCTCCCGGCCCGCGTTCAGGCAGACTTCCAGCGGACGGACGCTGCCGCGGCGGTAGCGCACCAGCCGGTCGGGCCCGTCCAGGAACGCGATCTCCCCGCCCTGCAAAGCGGGTTCCTGCCGGCGCAGGGCGATGAGGGCGCGCAGCGTCTGGCAGGAGGCCTGGCCTGCGGGGGTGTCCAGTTCGTCCCAGGGCATACAGCGGCGGCAGTCGGGGTCAGGCCCGCCTTCCAGCACCACCTCGGTGCCGTAATAGACGCAGGGGCTGCCCGGCAGGGTGAACAGGGCCGCCAGCTGCTGCCAGTACTCGTCCTCGCTGCGCACCCGGCTGCGCAGCCGGATGGTGTCGTGGGAGTCCAGCAGGATGAACTGGGCGGTGTTGACCTGGGGTGCGTATACCGACATACACCGGGCCACATCCCAGCCAAAGGCCTGGGCGGGCTGGCTCTCGTCCTCAAAGAAGCGGCGCAGGGCGCTCTGCAGGGGATAGTGCATGACGGCGTCGTACTCGTCCCCCTCCAGCCAGGCCGGGGCGTCGTGCCAGATCTCGCCCAGCAGATAGAGGCCGGGCTTGATGGCCTTCAGCCGGACCCGCAGCCTGCGCAGGAGATCGTGGGAGATCTCGTTGCCCACATCAAAGCGGATGGCGTCGATGTCGTACTGGCGCACCCAGCTTTCACACAGCCCGATCAGATAATCCTGGACGGCGGGCAGGTTGGTGTTCAGCTTGGGCATCCCGCCGTGGAAGGCGAAGGAGTAGTACCGGCCGTCCCGGGTGTCGCCCTCCTCAAAGGGCCACCGATGGACGAAGAACCAGCTCCAGTAGGGGGAGTGGGGCCCATGGGCCACCACGTCCCGCCAGGGGCCGAAGTGGGGGCCGCAGTGGTTGAACACCGCGTCCACCATCACCCGGATGCCCTGGTCGTGGGCGGCGTGCACCAGCCGGCGGAAATCCTCCTCGCAGCCGAAATCGGGATCGATGCGGGTGTAGTCGGCTGTGTCGTACTTGTGGACGCTGGCGGCCAGAAAGATAGGGTTGAGGTACAGGCCGCTGATCCCCAGCCGGGCCAGATAGGGCAGCTTGGCGGTGATGCCCGCCAGATCCCCGCCAAAGCGCTGGGCGTTGGTGACGGGGCCTTTGCGCCAGGGCTGGTCCGCCGTCCGGCCGCTGCCGCCGCGGCAGAACCGGTCGGGGAAGATCTGATACCAGACGGTGTGCCGCACCCAGTCGGGCGGGGCGATGCAGTCGGCGGGATTCATCCAGGGCATGGCGAAGCACTGCACACGGGCGTCCAGCTGCAGCACCGGACGCAGGCCGTCCTCGTAGTAGTACCAGGTCTCCTGGCCCTGCTGCAGGGCGAAGCAGTAGCGCAGCCGGCGGTAGGGCGGGCGGAGCACGGCCTGCCACAGGCGGCTGTGCTCCAGCCGGAAGGATGGCTGCATGGCCATCCGGCGGCCTTCCCAGCTCTCCTCGCCCCCGGCAATGCCGGCCTCGTAGGGGTCGGCGTAGATCAGCTGGACGCTGTCCACTTCCAGACCGGTGCGCAGGGTGATCTGCAGGGTGTCTTGATCCAGGGCGCAGCACATGGGCACCCGCGCCTGGTGGAAAATGGCGGCTAGATCCATCATAGGGGAACCTCCTTATCGAAACCCTTCCGTTACCTTCTCGTTTTTGCAGAATAAGGATACTATGGAACGCCGGATAATTCAATGCGAAAACCGCCACATCCTATCAATAAATGGACAAAAGGAGCAGGATATCTCACGCCTGGGCCCAGCCGCCCTCCAGGCCCGCGGCCTGGGGACGCTCCAGCGCCTCACAGACCCGCAGCAGCTCGCCCACGCTCCAGGCCTGGGCAAAGCACCCGCGGGAGGGGCCGGGCACGCCGCCGTCGTAGATCTCGGGCAGCGAGCCCAGGCACCCTTCCCGCAGGGCGGGGAGCAAAGCGTCCAGGTCCTGGCGCACCTGGCGGCAGCTCGCGGGGGAGAAATCGCCCACACGCAGCTGGGCCAGATAGTAGCCTCCCAGGGGGAAGGGCCACACCGTCCCCTGGTGGTAGGCCAGATCCCGGACCTTCTGGGGCCCGCCGTAGACGGGGTGGAAGTCGGGGTCGGCGGGGTCGAGGGTGCGCAGGCCGCAGGGGGTCCATAAAGCCTGACGGACGCTGCGCACCACCCCGGCGGCCTGGTCCCGGGTGAGGGGGGTGAAGGGCATGGATACGGCCCAGATCTGGTTGCACCGCAGCTGGGTGTCGGCAGGGGAGGGCTGGGGGCTGATGACGTCCCGCAGCCGCTGCTCCCCGGGCATCCAGAAAGCCTGGCGGAAGCTGGCCCCCGCCTGCGCGGCCAGCTGTGCGTAGGGGCCGCCGTCGGCGCCGGCCAGGGGCGCCAGCCGGGCCATGATGCGCAGGGCGTTGTACCAGTAGGCGTTGATCTCCACCGGCTTGCCGTGGCGTGGGGTGGGCAGATGGGTGCCGATCCGCACGTCCATCCAGGTCACCTGGTCCAGGCCCTCGCCGGCGCACAGCAGGCCGTCGGCGTCCATGTGGATGCCATGGCTGGTGCCCTGCCGGTAGCACTGGACGATCCGGGCGGCACAGGGCCACATCTCGGCTGCAAAGGCATCGTCCTGGGTGCGGGTGTAGTACAGCCACAGGCAGTTGATGAACAGCAGGGCCGCGTCCGCCGTGTTGTACTGGGGCTGTGCGTCCTGGTCGGGAAAGAGGTTGGGCAGCAGGCCGTCCCGTTCGTTGGCGGCAAAGGTGCGCAGGATGCTCCTGGCGTCCTCATAGCGGCCGGTGGACAGGGTGCAGCCGGGCAGGGCGATCATGGTGTCGCGGCCCCAGTCGGTGAAGAAGGGGTAGCCCGCCACGATGGTCTTGCCCTGGGTGGAGGCCCGCTCCACGATGAAGGCGTCGGCCGCCGCCGACAGCGCCTGCCCCAGCGCCGTGTGCAGCCCGGCCGCCTCGGCCTGCTCCTGCCGGCGCCTGGCCTGGGAAGCCAGCACGGCGCCTGCGGTGGGCAGGTCGGCGCCGGTGCCCAGCACCACCGCGCACGGACGGGTCTGCCCGGGCGCAGCGGTAAAGACGAACCGCCCGGCCGCTCCGCACAGGCCGGTGGGGGTGCGGCCGTCGGGCGCATCGTGACGGAACCGCAGCGTCTCGTATAGGCAGTCGGGCAGGGCTTCCGCGATGCCTCCCTCCACGGCAAAGCGGAGCCGGAGCCCGCCGCTGCGCACCTGGCTGGCGCTCCAGTCAAAGCGGCGGCGGCTGGTCATGCGGCCCCCCTTGGGGATGAACCGCAGCCAGGGGGTGGCGGTCAGGGTGCAGGGGGCCTGGCTATGGTTCTCGATGGTGTACTGCACCGCCACCGTGTTCTGCCCATAGTCCATGGCCAGCTGCCGGGTCACACGGACGCCGGCGACCTCGTACACCCACCGGGGGCCGTCCCCATCGAACAGGACCAGGTGGCGCCAGCCGTCCTCGTCGGGACAGCCGGCCTTGTCCTGGGTGGACAGCCAGACCGTCTGCTGGCCCACCGTCAGCTGCTCGGACATACGGTGCACCAGGTCAAAGCGGGCGGTGGGGGCCCGCAGGCTGGCCATCAGCAGGGCGTGATCCCCCCGGGTGGCCGAAAAGGCCGCCGACAGGGAGCAATAGCCCCCCAGGCCGTTGGTCAGCAAAAAGGTGTTCTGCTGGCAGGCTTCGCTGGCGAAATCCTGCCTTCCAAAAAGAAGATCCATAGGTTTTGTTGCTCCTTGTCGTGTTATGGGTGCAGACGCCCCAGGATCAGGGCCCCGCTTTCGGGCAGCTCGGCCTGGTCCTGCAGCAGGGTGGGCTGCGCTTCGGCCCAGAGGGTGCTGCTGTCGGCGTCGGCCAGCAGCTGCCATTGCCCGGCGGGCAGAGGAGCGGGCCGGGCGCGGCCGGCGTTGTAGATCAGCAGCAGCTGATCCCAGTGGCTGTGGCCCTTGTTGTCCAGCAGGAAAGCCGCGCACTGGCGGCCCGGCCTCCAGGCGCCCAGCAGCCGCCGGGGCGCCGCCTCGCTCTTGTCGCACAGGGCGGGCAGCTGCTTGCGCAGGGCCATCAGGCCCTGATAGTATTCCGCCAGCTGACGCCAGGGGCCGGTCCAGGCCCGGGTCCAGTCCAGACGGTTGAGGTCGGCGGGGGCGTTGAAGCTGTCCTGCAGGCCCTGTTTGGTGCGGCCGAACTCCTCGCCGGCCAGCAGGAACCAATGGCCCTGGCAGCCAAAGCAGAAGGCTGCGGCCAGGCGGTTGGCCCGCAGGATGGCGGGGGTGGGCTGGTCAAAACCGCGCTGGGGGTCCATGGTGATCACCAGCTTGTCCCACAGGGTCCAGTCGTCGTGGCTGGACAGATAGCTGATGGTCTGGGAGGGGGCCCGGGAGGCAAAGCGCCCGCCCTGCACCCCGGCCCAGCCGGTGATGGCCGAGGCCAGGGCGGACAGCCGGGCCGACCCGCCGTTGACAAAGCCGGGCCGTTCGGCGTGGAGGATATGCCCCTTGACCAGGTCCCGGGTGGCGTCGCAGAACGCGCCGATGTTCTCATCCAGGGTGGGCAGGGCCCGCTTGCCCGAGGGGATGGCCCCCCGGCGCATGGCGCTGGTGTGGGCGCTCCAGGGCTCGCCGTAGAGGATCTTTTCCCCTTTGCCGTAGCGGCGGTCCAGTTCGGCGCGGATGCGGCTCATCAGGCCCGTGTCCAGCAGGGCCATCAGGTCAAAGCGGAAGCCGTCCATATGGTATTCCTCGGCCCAGTACAGCACCGATTCCAGGATGTAGCGGGCGCACATGCTGCGTTCGCTGGCCAGATCGTTGCCGCAGCCCGAGCCGTCGGCGGGGGTGCCGTCGGGGTTCTGGCGGTAGAAATACCAGGGCTCGGTGCGCCACAGCCAGGAATCCAGCTTATAGGTGTGGTTGTACACCACATCCATCACCACCCGGAAGCCGTTGCGGTGCAGAGCCTGCACCGCGGCCTTCAGCTCCCGGATGCGCACGGCGCCGTTGTCGGGATCGGTGGCATACCAGCCGTCGGGGACGTTGTAATTCACCGGGTCATAGCCCCAGTTGTAGTTGTCCCCCTGGCCTTCGGGCACCGAACCGAAGTCGTACACCGGCATCAGCTGCACATGGGTGACCCCCAGCTGCCGGAGGTAGTCGATGCAGGTGGGGTGGATGCCGTCCCCGTCCAGAGTGGTGCCGTTGAGGGTCAGAGCCAGGTATTTGCCTCGCAGCGCCTCGGGTACGCCGCTGTGGGGATCGTGGGAGAAGTCCTTGACGTGCACCTCATAGATGATGTCCTCCGTGCCGTGGGCCGGGGGCGCGTCCTGCTGCCAGCCTTCGGGGTCGGTGCGGCGCAGGTCCACCACCATGCTGCGGGCGCCGTCCCGGCCGCAGGCCCTGGCCCAGGGGTCGGCGGTGCGGCGGGTGACGCCTTCGCTGTCGGTGACGGAGAAATCGTAGTAGCGGCCGTCCAGATCCCCTTCCAGCAGGACCTGCCAGACCCCCCGTCCGGCGCGCGCCAGTTCCGTGGTCAGCTGGGGCGCGCCGGAGCAGCCATCCTCATACAGGGACAGCTCCACGCGGCGGGCGGTAGGGGCCCACAGGGCAAAGCGGGTGGCCTGGGGGGTCCACAGGGCGCCCAGAGGCTGGTCGGTGTGGTATTGGGCCTCGAATGCTTTGGAGTCGTACATCCTGCGGCGGGCGGAAGCTGCCGCAGGGTTCTGGGTGGCAGTTTGCATGGATCAGGTTACCGTCCTTTATAATATGTATACAAAAGGGCAGCCGCCAGAGAGTGACGGTCTGGCGGCTGCTGTGTTGCAGAAGGGGTGTGTGTTTCAGAGATACCCGATTAGCCTTTGACCGCACCAGCCATGCCGTTGACGTAGTATTTCTGCAGTTTGAGGAAGAGGATCGCAATGGGGATCGAGATCAGCACCGCGCCCGCGGCGAAGCTGGTGTACCAGCTGTCGATGTATTCCTTTTCAAGCATACGCCACAGGCCGATGGCGACGGTGTACTGGTCGGCGTTGGCCCGGCAGATGACCTTGGCGAAGATGAAGTCCACCCAGGGGGCGGTGAAGGAGGTCAGGATGGTGTAGATGACGATGGGCTTGGAAAGGGGCAGGGTGATCTTGGTGAAGATCTGCCAGCGGGTGCAGCCGTCCAGCATGGCGGCCTCGTCCAGGTCCTTGGGGATGGTGTCAAAGAAGCCCTTGGTGATCTGGAAGCCCAGGGCCGCGCCGCCCGAGTAGCAGAGGATCAGAGCCAGACGGACGTTGTTGCCCTCGGTCAGGCCCACGGCCTTCAGGATGAAGTAGACGGCCACCATGGACATGAAGCCGGGGAACAGGCCCAGGATCATGGCCATGTTCATGTAGGGCTTGCGCAGCTTGAACTTGAGCCGGGACAGGCAGAAGGAAGCCGACAGCAAAAAGAACGAGGAGAGGATGCACGAGCAGATGGCGATGAACAGGGTATTCATGAACATCTGCGGGAAGTTGAGCAGGCTCGTATCGGTGAACAGCTTGATGTAGTTGTCCAGCGTGAAGCTCTTGGGGAAGAAGGTGGAGACGTAGCTGCCCTTTTCGGCGCGGAAACTGGTCATGACCACCCACGCCACCGGGAACAGCCAGATCACCGCCAGGATGGAAAGGACGATGTAGACGATGACGTTGTTGCGTGTCCGGATGCGTTTGGCACTTAACTGCTTTGCATTGTTGCTCATGCTCAGATGCCTCCTTCTTCACGGTAGGACTTGCTGCGGCGGTAAGTCAGCAGCGAGCCGATGGCCAGGATGATGAATGTCAGGATGCCGACCACGGCGCCCACATTGTAGTACTGTTTGTCGATGGTCAGCTTGTACAGCCAGGTGACCAGCAGGTCGGTGCTGCCGGCCGTGGAGGCCAGGTCGGTGACGGGGTCGCCGCCGGACAGCAGGTAGATGACGTTGAAGTTGTTGACGTTGCCGGTGAAGGTGGCGATCAGGTACGGGGTGGTGACGTAGAACATATAGGGCAGCGTGATGCGGAAGAAGGTCTGCACTGCGTTGGCGCCGTCTACGGTGGCAGCCTCATACAGGTCGGAGGGGATGTTCTGCAGCACGCCGGTCAGCTGCAGCAGGGTGTAGGGCACGCCCACCCAGATGTTGATCAGGATGACGGTCACCCGGGCCCAGGTGGGATCGGTGAAGAAGGGAAGGCTCACGCCGTCCGCGATGAGGCCCAGCTGCCGCAGCAGCACGTTGACAGCGCCTTCGGGCTGCAGCATGGTGCGCATGATCAGCAGGGAGACGAACATGGGCACCGCGCAGGGCAGAACGAAGCAGAAACGCCAGAAACCCTTGGCCTTGGTGTCCTTGCGGTTGATGATGATGGCCAGGATCATGCCTGCAAAGTAGTTGGTGAAGGTGGCAAAGAAGGCCCACACCAGCGTCCAGCCCAGCACCTTCCAGAAGGTGGAGCCCAGGATCGAGTTGGAGTCGAACAGGGTGCGGAAGTTGTCCAGGCCCACCCAGTCGAACAGGACCAGGTGGTTGTCGATCTTGCTGTAATTGGTGAACGCCATGCAGATCATGAAGATCAGAGGCAGGATGGTCAGGGCGGTGATGAAGAACATGGAGGGGGTCATCAGGAGACGGTAGAGGTTGGAGTCGAACAGCTCCTTGATGTCCTCGCTGAAGGTGAAGATGTGCTTGCCGGCTTTGGCCTGCAGCTGGACGTTGTAGGCGCTCTTGAGGGTGCCGCGCCAGATCCAGAACATGACGCCGGTCACAAGGATGGTGGCCAGGCCGTACAGCAAAAGCAGGATGGATTGGTCGCCATGGGTGTACTCAAAGATCTGGAGCTCCTCGTTCCAGACCTCCTGGCGCTCGACGCTGCCCAGGGATACCAGCATGGACAGATTGTAAAAGCCGTTGGTCACCATAAAGGCGATGTAGGCGACCTCGGCTGCCAGGAACAGCAGCCCCTTGACCACCTGGCCGTGGACCATATTGCCCAGGCCCATCACCACCATGGACAGCCGGGTGAAGATATCGCCGTTCTTGATGGCTTCCATGCAGGTGATGGGGTTGTCGATCTTGAGGGTGTTGCTGCGCAGTTTTAAAGCACTTGTGGCATTCATGCACGAATCCTCCCTTTCCTTATGAGATGCCGTCGCTGTTCATGGCATCGTTCATGGCCTGGGTCTGCTCAGCGGCGTTGTCGTGGGTGATGGTCCCGCTGCGGATGCCCTTGCCCATGTTCTCGACCGGGGTCCAGCAGTTGCTCATGCCCGAGACGAAAGGCTGGAGGATCGAGGTGCGGTTGAAGGTGTCGTTCTGGGCGGCCACCAGCTCGTCGCTGGCGATGGCGGGGTCGGCCAGAAGCTCGGTGTTGCAGGGGATGACGGTGCGCAGGTCGTAGTGCAGCTGCTGTGCCTCGGGGCCGCCCAGGTAGAGGGCCAGCTGGATGGCCTGCACCATGTACTTGCTGTTGGTGTTGACGCCGATGGCTTTGCTGCCGGCGTAGGCGTACATCTGCTTTTCCTCCCCGTTCAGGGTGAAGGTGGGCAGCGCGGCCACGCCCATGTTGTCGCCCAGGATCTCCTTGATGGCCTCCGCGTCCCACGAGCCGGTGAAGATGGCCTTGATGCTGCCGTCGCGCAGGCCGGCCATGCCGGAACCGTCGGCGTCCACCGTGAAGTTGGGGTTGTTGTACAGGTCGATCAGGTAGTTGGTGACGTCCACCGCCTTCTGGCCTGCAAAGTCCGCGCCCAGCTCTTCCTGGGTGCCGTCCCCGAACAGGGTGCAGCCGTTGCCGAAATAGAAGGCGGGCAGATACCAGGAGTTGGTGAAGGGGAAGCTGACCACGCCCTTGGTGAGCATGGTGTCCAGGTTCTTGATGTCGTCCTCCGAGAAGGTGGACTTATCGTAGTACATGAACCAGGTGTTGGTGGTGAAGGGCACGCCGTAGATGTAGTCGTCCATGGTCAGGCTGTCCACCAGGCTGGGGCTGTTGCTGGCGCTGATCTCATCGGCGTAGATGCCGCCGAATTTGGCCAGGGCGCCGGCGTCGGTCAGGGTGGTGAGGGTGTCGTTGGCGAACATGAACACATCGGCGCTGGCCTCCGCATCCTGGCTGACGGTGCCTGCCGCACCGGCCTCGTCGGCGACGCCATAGACAAAGGTGATGTTCCACTCGGGGTGCAGCTCGGCAAAACGGTCGCAGCAGGTCTGCAGCCATTCACCGCTGTCCTTGGCCTGGTCCTGGGACGGGCTCCAGACCATCAGACGGACATTTTCGCCGCTGCCCTCGGAACATCCGCTCAGCATGCCGCCCGCAGCGGCAGTCCCGGCCGCCACCGCAGACAGGCGCAGAAAGTCCCTTCTGGACAGAAGGCGGGGAGCGGACCAGTTTTTGCGCATTAGCAATTCCTCCTTTTTGCTTCTCATAAACGGGTGCGAAGGGCGTTGCGAAGTTTCGTAATGTTTCGCGATGGCATTATCATAAACCAAATTGCGCTAAGAATCAAGTCTTTTTTTGAAAATCGTGAATTTTTTGTGAATCATGTACAACCAAAATCCATTGATTTCAGGCGATTTAACAACGGGCGACTGCGATGCACAAAAATACGAAACTTTTTTTGAGGTTTCGTACAGGCTCCGGCATTTGCCTTTTGGACCCGGGATGGGTATAATAAAACCATGAAAAGACTATCTTCGGCCGGAAAGGAGGTGCAAACAGATGCCGACTATGGAAGATATTGCCAAAAAAGTGGGGGTGTCCAAGGGGACGGTGTCCAAAGCCCTGAACGGCGCGCCGGATATCAGCGAAACTTTGCGCAAAACCATCCTCGAGACCGCCGTCACCCTGGGCTATACCCGGGCCCGGCGGGGGGCGGTACGCACCCTGTGCGTCCTGATCGAGAACATGGACTACGCAAAGCCTGAGGATTTCGGCTACGATGTCATCGCCGGCTTCCGGCAGATGGCAGAGCCTTCCGGCTACAGCGTCCGCGTGGTGGATATGAGCAAGGAGATGCAGCGCTCGGTGAGCTACGACACCTTCATGCTGCAGGAGGGCTACCTGGGGGCCTTGATCCTGGGGGCCACCCTGAACGACCCCTGGATGAAGGAATTTCCCACCAGCCGCACCCCGGCGGTGCTGTATGACAACCTGATCCTGGGCAACCCCACCATCTCCACCCTGGGCGTGGACAACAACGAGGCCATCGGCCAGGCGGTCAACGCGCTGTGCGGCATGGGCCACCAGAAGATCGGCTACCTCAGCGGGGCGCTGGGCTCCCATATCACCCAGGTGCGGTATAAGAGCTTTTTCCATGAGATACGCCGCCGCAAGCTGCCCAGTGGGGTGTCGATGGCGGGCTATGCCTACTCCTTTTCCGAGTGCGTCAACACCCATCTGCCCCGCCTGCTGGACATGGGGGTGACCGCCGTGCTGTGCAGCTCGGATCTGCTGGCCCACACCGCCCTGATCCGCTGCCTGGAACTGGGCATCCAGGTGCCCCAGCGGCTGAGCATCATCGGCTTTGACGACCTGCCTTTCTGCGCCCACACCTCGCCCCCCCTGACCACCATCCGTCAGGACCGGCTGCAGATCGGCAAGAGCGGCTATTATGCCCTGGACAGCCTTTTGAACGGAGTGCCCATCAGCAGCCTGCTGCTGCACGCCCAGCTGATCCTGCGGGGTTCCACCGGGCCCGCGCCCAGGCTGTGAGTGCAGCCAAACTGCAAACGATACCGCGGCCAGCCGGGAGGGATGCTCCTTTCCGGGCTGGCCGTTTTGCTGTCCGGCCCATGTGCTTATAGACCTTTGGGTCCGATTGTGCTAGAATAAGGTGTATTCCATCCATTGGCCGACAGGCAAGGGCCGGCCCTGCGTGAGAATAGAAAGGACGCTTTTGTATGAAGATCATACTTGTGGGCGGCGGCAAAGTGGGCACAGCCCTGGCCCGCCAGCTCAGTGAGGAAGGCCACAGCGTGACGGTGATCGACACCAACAAGGCCCGCGTGGAGCAGATCGTACAGGCTTACGATGTGCTGGGCGTGGTGGGCAACGGTTCCTCCATCACCACCCTGAACGAGGCCGGCATCGAGGACACCGACGTCTTTATCTCCATCACCGGCTCGGATGAGCTGAATCTGCTCTGCTGCATGTTTGCCAAAAAGGCGGGCAGCCGCCATACCATCGCCCGGGTGCGCAACCCGTCGTACAGCCACGAGCTGGACTTCATCCGCCAGCAGACCGGCATTTCGGCCATCATCAACCCCGAGATGGCCGCCGCCAAGGAGATCTCCCGGCTGCTGCGCTTCCCCGGCGCCAGCAAGATCGACACCTTTGCGGGGGGCCGGGTGCGGCTGATCAAGTTTGCCCTGGCCGACCAGCTGGATGGGATGCCCATTCGGGATATCCCTTCCCGGATGGGATGCGATATCCTGGTGTGCGCGGTGGAGCGGGGGCAGACCGTCACCATCCCTGACGGCAGCTTTGTGCTGCGCAAAGGGGACCTGGTCACCTTCCTGGCCACCGAGGAGAAGGCCCAGCAGTTCTTTGTCAAGCTGGGCCTGCCGGTCAAGCCGGTGAAGAACGCCATGATCGTGGGGGGCGGCGCCATCGCCTTCTATCTCAGCCAGTACCTGTTGGAGAGCAAGATCAAGGTGCGGATCATCGAGCGGGACCTCGAGCGCTGCGACTACCTGGCCGAGGAACTGCCCCAGGCCCAGATCCTCTGCGAGGACGGCTCCAACCGGGGCTTCCTGCTCAGCGAAGGGCTGGATTCGGCCGAGTCCTTTGTGGCCCTGACCAATATGGACGAGGAGAACATCCTGCTGTCCCTGTTCGCCTCCAACCACTCCAAAGCCAAACTGGTCACCAAGATCAACCGTCTGGAGTTTGACGACATCCTCTCCAGCTTTGACCTGGGCAGCATCATCTACCCCAAATACATGACCTGCGACTTTGTGGTGCAGTATGTCCGCGCCCTGCAAAACGCGGCGGGCAGCAATGTCAAGACCCTGTACCGCATCCTGGACGACCGGGTGGAAGCCCTGGAATTCACCGTCCACGAAGTCAGCGCCGCCACCGGCGTGCCCCTGAGCGAGCTGCACCTCAAGCCCAACCTGCTGTTGTGCTGCATCACCCGGGGGGATGAGATCATCATTCCCCGGGGCGGCGACACCATCCAGCTGGGGGATACCGTCATTGTGGTCACCCTGCAGCACGGCCTGCATGACCTGCGGGATATCGTGGCCGGGCAGGGAGGCGCACGATGAACTATGCCATAGTGTTCCGCCTGCTGGGCTACATCCTGCTGTGTGAGGGCGGGCTGATGGCCTTCCCGGCGGCAGTCAGCGTCCTGTACGGCGAGTGGGACATCCTGGGGGTGTTCCTGTTCACCATCGCCCTGTGCCTGGTCATTGGGGGCCTGCTGACCCGCATCAAGCCCCGCAGCAAGATCTTCTACATGCGGGAGAGCTGCGTCACCGCCGCCCTGACCTGGATCGTCATCAGCATCATGGGGGCGGTGCCCTTTGTCCTGTCGGGCGCCATCCCCGACCCCATCGGGGCCTTGTTTGAGACGGTGTCCGGCTTTACCACCACCGGCGCATCGGTGCTGGCCGACGTGGAAAGCCTGCCCATGGGCATTTTGTTCTGGCGCAGCTTCACCCACTGGATCGGCGGCATGGGCATCCTGGTGTTCCTGCTGGCTGTGCTGCCCCTTACCGGCGGCAGCCATGTCAACCTGATGAAGGCCGAGAGCCCCGGTCCCCAGGTGGAAAAAATGGTGCCCTCGGTGCAGGCCACGGCCAAGATCCTCTATGGCATCTACCTGGGCATGACCGTCCTGCAGATCATCTTTATGCTGGCGGGGGGCTGCCCCCTGATGGACACCCTGCTGATCACCTTTGGTTCGGCGGGCACCGGCGGTTTTGGCATCAAGAATGACAGCATGGCCAGCTATTCCACCTACATCCAGGTGGTGGTCACCGTCTTTATGATCCTGTTCGGCGTCAACTTCAGCGCCTATTTCTACCTGATGCGGCGCAAGTGGCGCAAGGCCGCCGCCATCGAGGAGGTGCGCTGGTATCTGGGGGTGGTCTTTGCGGCCATCGCCCTCATCAGCTGGAACATCCGCGATTTGTTCCCCAACCTCCTCACCGCCATCCAGCAGGCTGCCTTCCAGGTAGGGTCCATCATCACCACCACCGGGTTCTCCTCCTGCGACTTTGACCAGTGGCCCTCCTTTGCCAAGAGCATTCTGGTGGTGCTGATGTTCATCGGCGCCTGCGCGGGCAGCACCGGCGGCGGCATGAAGATCAGCCGCTTTATGATCCTGGCCAAGAGCATCCGCAAGGAGATCGCCCAGACGCTGCACCCCAACGTGGTGGCGCCGGTGCGTGTGGACGGCAAGCCTCTGGACCAGGACACCCTGCGCTCCACCAACGTGTTCATGGCGGCCTATTTCATCATCTTTGGGGCGTCGGTGCTGCTGGTCAGCCTGGACGGCCAGGGCCTGGTGACCAATTTCACCGCTGTGGCGGCCACCTTCAACAACATCGGCCCCGGCCTGGAGGGGGTAGGCCCTATGGCAAACTTTGGGCTGTACTCGGGCTTTTCCAAACTGGTGCTGACGGTGGATATGCTGGCGGGCCGCCTGGAACTGTTCCCCCTGCTGATGCTGTTCGTCCCGGAGACGTGGAAAAAGTTCTGAACATAGAAAAAGCTCCGCCTTCCCAAGAAGGCGGGGCCTTTGTTTTTGTTTATAGAAAGATCGCTCCCGAGTGGGCGGGCGGCTGGGATGCCCCCGCCAGGCTGCGCAGCAGCTGGGGCAGAGCAGAGAGGTCCCCGCCGGTGGCCTGCAAAGCCAGCACCAGACCCACGGCCGCGGCCAGCAGAAGGGCCAGCAGCAGCCGCGTCCGCCAGCGGCGTGCGGCGCCGTGTGCACGGCCCGCTCTGCAATAACGGACCCCCTTGGCCTGGGGCAGACGCTTGGCGGCCCGCCGGATCATGTCCAGCAGCCAGAGAGCGGGGCTGCCCTCCGGCGGCACGCTGCACACCCAGCAGCCCTTGCGCCGGGCCAGCAGCACCAGGGTATCCCCATCCCGGGCCAGCACGCCGGCCACCAGGTCGGCGTGGGTCAGATGGACGGCGGCCTGCATCCGGCACAGCTTGTCCGCCAGGGGGTCCTGGGCCGGAGCGCGGCTTACCCGGGCATCCACTTTGGCCATGAGAGCGGCGTCCAGGCAGCTGCCCGCCCCAAAATCAAACACCCGGCTGATCCCAGGCCGCCCTTCCAGCCGGGAGGCCAGAAGGGCCAGGGCTTCGGGGTCGGCGCAGGCCAGCAGCCTGTCCCGCCCCACCAGGGCCTGGGCGGTGCAGTCGGCCAGGGTGTCGCCCCCGGCTCCGTACAGCCCTCCGGCAAAGGCGCGGCGCAGCCGCTCCCCGGCCCGGTGCAGCGCGCGGGGCGGCGCGGTCAGGGCCAGCAGGGTCTCGGCGCCCTGGGCCCGGCTTTCCACATGGGCCAGGCCGCACCGGCCTGCCAGCCCGGCTGCCGCCTGTTCCACCTCTGCCGGTTCCACCCCAAAAAAGCGGAGCACCCGGCTCTCGTTTGCCGCTGCCATCACGCATACCCCCTGCCGTCGTTTTTAAAGTTACAAGATCAGCGCCTCGTTCAGGGCCTCCAGGGCCTGGGCATCCCCGCAGGCGCCGGCTTCCAGTCGGTAACAGCCCGCCGGAGCCTTGCCCTGGGCCAGCCGCAGCGCCAGCTCCAGGGCGGCGTGAGCCGCCCGGGCGCGGATGTTTTCACGGTCTGCCCGGACATAGTGGAATTTCTCCACATACACCCCCGCCGGACCGGCCCCCGCGATGTAGACGGTGCCCACCGGGCGCACGGCGTCGCCGCCGCCCGGGCCTGCCAGCCCGGTGACCGCCACCGCGATATCCGCCCCCGAGACTTCTTTGGCGCCCCGGGCCATCTGGGCCGCCACCGGCCCCGACACCACGTTGTAGCGCCGGATGACCGCCGGGTCCACCCCGATCAGGCGGGCCTTGGCCTGTTCCCAATAGGTGACAAAGCCATAGCCAAAGACGTTGCTGGCCCCCGGCACCCCGGTCAGCTGCTGGGCGATCAGGCCGCCGGTGCAGCTCTCGGCGGTGGCAATGGTCCGGCCCTGGGCCTCCAGGGTGTGCACCACCGTGTGGGCCAGGCTGGGCACATCTTCATCATACACCGCATCGCCCAGAATATCATAGAACTTTTTGGCATATGCCCGGCACATTTCCGCACCCTGCCCGGCAGTAGCGGCCCGGGCGGTGATCCGGATCTCACTTTCGCCGGTCTTGCAGTAGATGGCGGCGGTGGGATTTTCGTTTTTCAACAGGTCCCGCACCCGGTACTCGATCTCGCTTTCGCCCCCCAGCACCCGCAGGGTCAGGGAGTGGAGGGAGCAGTTTTGACGGGCCAGCAGGAGGGGACGGATCTGTTCGGTCCACATGGCTTTCATCTCGGCCGGTACGCCCGGCATCAGGACGGCGCATTTGCCCTCCTGCTCAAACCAGGCTCCCGGCGCGGTGCCATGGGCGTTGGGGATCTTGCGGCCGTGCACCGGCACCATGGCCTGTTTGCGGTTGTTGGGGGTGGTCTGGCGCCCCATCCGGGTGAAGAAAGAGGTGATCTTTTCCCACTCCTCGGGGTCAAAGGCCAGGGTGTCCCCGTAGCAGGCGGCCACCGTCTCTTTGGTCAGGTCGTCGTCGGTGGGGCCCAGGCCCCCGGTGAATACCAGCAGGTCGCAGCGGTCCTTGGCCGACTGCACCCACTCGGCCAGACGCTGGTGGTTGTCCCCGACGGTGCTCTGCCGCTGGACCGTGATGCCCAGATCGGCCAGTTCCCGGCTGAGATACTGGGCGTTGGTGTTCAGGATGTTGCCCAGCAGAAGCTCGGTGCCTACGCTGATGATCTCCGCTGTCATGGTGCGGCCTCCTTTCAGTCGTCCAGTTCAGTCTGGTCGTCGATGCGGATGCGCAGCCGCTGGGCCGAAGCGGCGGCCTCAGCCTCCAGGGCGGCCAGATCGGGCATGGCGGCCTCGGCCTCCAGTACCTCCTCCAGGGTGGGACGCAGCTTGGGGTGGGGCGGCGTGAAGATGGTGCAGCAGTCCTCATAGGGCAGGATGCTGGTCTCAAAGGTGCCGATGCGGCGGGCCGTTTCGATGATCTCGGTCTTGTCCATCCCGATCAGGGGGCGCAGCACCGGCAGGTCCTGGGCAGCGTCGGTGCAGCGCAGGGCCTGGACGGTCTGGCTGGCCACCTGGGCCAGGCTCTCGCCGGTGACCAGCGCCTCGCAGCCCTGCCGCTGGGCGATCTGCCCGGCGATCCGCATCATGCTGCGGCGCATCAGCACCGTGAACAGCATGGGCGGGGCGTTGTCCCGGATGCACTCCTGGGGACGGGTATAGGGCACGATGAACAGATTGCAGCTGCCGGTGTAGACGGTGGTGCGCTGGGCCAGGGCGATCACCTTGCGGCGGGCCCGCTCGGAGGTGTAGGGCGGGGAAGCGAAGTGGATGTGATCCAGCGCCAGACCCCGCTTGGCCATCCGGTAGGCCGCCACCGGGCTGTCGATGCCGCCCGACAGCATATTCAGAGCCCGGCCGCTGGTGCCCACCGGCAGGCCCCCTTCGCCGGGGGTCTTGGGTCCGTGGACGTAGGCCCCGCGGTCCCGCACCTCGACGATCACCTTGAAGTCGGGCTGGTGGACATCCACCCGCAGGTAGGGATGCCTGGACAGCAGGAAGGCGCCCAGTTCCCGCATCAGCTGGGGGCTGGTCATGGGGAAGGACTTGTCGGCCCGGCGTGCCTCCACCTTGAAGGTCTTGACCTGGCGCAGGGCCTGGCCGAGGTAGCTCTCGGCCGCGGCGCAGATGGCGTCAAAATCCTTGTCGCAGACGGCGCAGCGGCTGACGGCCGCCAGGCCGAACACCTTGGACACCCGGGCAAAGGCCAGGTCCAGGTCCGCCGCGTCGTCCTCCGGCTCGATGTAGAAGGTGGACTGGGCGCACCACACCTGGAAACGGCCCGCGTCCTTGAGGCGGTAGCGCAGGATCTTCATGAGGGCCGACTCGAACTGGTTGCGGTTGAGCCCCTTGAGGGACATCTCCCCCTGGTAACCGATGATTACTTCACGCATAATTTCTCTCCTGTTATACAGATGTCAAATTCCCTGCAGGGTCTTCATGCCCGCCTCGAACCGCTCCAGGAAGGCGTCCACGTCGGCCTCGGTGTTGTCGGCGCAGAAGGACACCCGGATGGCGGTATCCACCGCCCGGGCCGGCCGGCCCATGGCCGCCAGGGTGTGGCTGGGCTCGCCCCGGCCGCAGGCCGACGCAGAGGATACATAAATCTTTTCCTGGGCCAGCCAGGCCAGCATGGTCTCGCTGCGCACCTTGTTTTCGCTGAAATTCAGGATCTCGGGCACCGCCCCGTCGGGGCTGTTGATCTCCACGGTGGGGAAGGCGGCCAGACCCTGCCGCAGCCGCTGGTTGAGGGCCCGGGCCTGTGCGGCGCGCTGGCCGAGGGTGGGGGCCAGCTTCTGGGCGGCAGCCGCCAGCCCCAGTGCATAGGGCAGGTTTTCGGTGCCGGGGCGGATGCCCCGCTCCTGTTCGCCGCCCAGGTAGGGCGGGCGGAAGCTCTGGATCAGCTTGTCGCTGAGGTACAGCCCGCCCACCCCTTTGGGGGCGTGGATCTTGTGTCCGCTGACCGTAAAGCTGTCGATGCCGCTGTCGGCCAGGCGCACCGGCAGCCGCATCCAGGCCTGCACCCCGTCCACATGGACCATCATCCGGCTGTTGATCTTTTTGGCTTCCCGGGCCAGGCGGGCCACGTCGCACACGGCGCCGGTCTCGTTGTTCACCATCATGCAGGCCGCCAGCACGGTGGAGCGGTCGATCTGGCTGAGCATCTCGTCCACCGCAAAGCTGCCGTCGGCGTGGGGCGGCACGAACACCACCTGCCAGCCTGCGCTGGCCAGGTCTTCCAGCGGGCGGCGGACACTGGGATGTTCAAAGCCCGAACAGACGATCTTTTTGCCGAAGGTCTTGGTGCGGACGCCTCCCAGCAGGGCCAGATTGTTCCCCTCGCTGCCGCAGGAGGTGAAATACCATTCGCGGCTTTTGCACCCGAGGGTGTGGGCCAGGGCGGCCCGCGCTTGGTGAAGGGCGTCCTCGCTCTCGGCGCCGGGCCCGTAGAGGGAGGAGGGGTTGGCCCAGTGGTCAAGCATGGCCTGGTGGATCACATCGGCCACCGCAGGGTCCACCAGGGTGGTGGCCGCATTGTCCAGATAGTGGAGCGAAGGGTCTGTGCGCATGAAAAATACCTGCTTTCTGTCAAAAATGTCGGATGCATCAATATAGCAGTATAACATAAAATCCCCCTGGGGAAAAGGGGGCGGCAGTTAATATCCAATCTTGTCTGCCGGCGGCCGGCATGGTACAATAGGAACAGGATCAACAAAATTCGCCCCCGCCGGGGCAAGGGAGGTGCTGCCTCATGGCAGATTATCAGGAATACCGGCGTCATGTGCTGCACAGGCGCTGGCGCAGGATGTTTGCGACCTTTCTGGCGCTGGTGATGCTGGTGCTTTTGTGCGGCGTATGGGTGCTGTGGAGGCAGCTGTATCCCACCCCGCCCAGCCGGCAGGAACCCCAGATCACGCTGCTGGAGCAGGCGCTGCCCGATGCCTCCTGGCGGACCCTCAGCTATGAGAACTCCACCGCCCTGCAGGTGCAGACCCGGGCCGACGGCTCGACGGCGATGGATTTCCGGCTGGCGTCCATGCCGGTGACCGAGTCGGAGCCGGTGGACCTGAGTTATTTTGACAGCGCGGTCTTTCTGGGGGACAGCCTGACCCAGGGGCTGCAGATCTACGACACCGGCCTGCCCAACGCCCATTACTGCGCCTACCGCGGGGTAGGGCCCAACGCGGTGGTCAACGGGACCACCTGCACCCGCATCGACGGCGTACAGGAAGTGCCGCTGGAGGCTCTGGCCTCCTATGCGCCCAAGTCGGTGTACATCCTGCTGGGCACCAACGTCCTGACCCAGGACACCGATTACACCAGCTTTTTGAATTATTACAGCCTGATGCTGGACAACATCCGGGCGCTGCTGCCCGACGCGGATATCTACGTCCAGTCCATCACGCCAGTGCGGCCCGAGGTCAGCGCCGGCGCGGGCCACAGCGGGATGTATGGGGCCCGGTTCATCCGGGTCAACAACGACCTGGCCGCCCTGGCAGTGGAGAAGGGCTGTTATTTCCTGGACCTGTGGGAAGTGCTGGCCGACGCCAACGGCGACCTGAAAGCCGAGTACGCCCAGCCCGACGGCTACCATCTACTGCCCGAGGGTTATGCGGCCTGGGTGAGCTATCTGCGCACCCATGTGGCGCACACCGAGATCGTTACCCCCGAGGACCCCACCGCCCAGACGGCGGACAGTGCCGCAGCCGCTTCGGCTGCCCCTCTGGCCGCCTGAACCGGACGCGACAGCGCCCCCGCCCTTCCGCAGGGAAGAGCAGGGGCGCTGCTTTTTTGCAGATGGTTCAGCGCTTGGCGATGCACTCGATCTCCAGCCGGGCGCCCTTGGGGATGGCGGCCACCTGCACGCAGCTGCGGGCAGGGTAGGGCTGGGCGAATACCTGGGCATAGACCTGGTTGACGGCGGCGAAGTCGTTGATGTCGGCCAGGAAGATCACCGTTTTGACCACGTGGGCCATGGTTAGGCCGGCCTCGGCCAGGATGGCCCGGATGTTGGCCAGGCTCTGGGCGGCCTGTGCCTCCACCGTGTCGGGCATGGCGCCGGTGGCGGGGTCCACCGGGAGCTGCCCCGAAACAAACACCAGATCGCCCAGGTCGAGCGCCTGGCTGTAAGGGCCGATGGCCGCAGGCGCGTTGGATGTAGAGATCACGTTCATGGTAAAAGCTCCTTTCTTGGGTCAGCCCACCAGCTGGAAGCCGGCTTTGGCCAGTTCGGCCCGGATCTGGTTGATCTGGGCGGCGTCGCGGGTCTCCATGCCCAGCTTGAGGAAGCAGCTGGAAATGGGCATATTGGGGTCGGAACCGTCGTACTGCACCGACACCACATTGCCGCCGCAGTCGGCCACGATCCGGGATACTTTGGTCAGCTGGCCGGGCTTGTCCTCCAGGGCGATGGTCAGATTGGACTTGCGCCCGCTCATGATCAGGCCGCGGGTGATCACCCGGCTGAGGATATTGACGTCGATGTTGCCGCCCGAGACCAGGCAGACCACCTTTTTGCCCTGGATGGGCAGTTTATCGTAGAGGGCTGCCGCCACCGGCACCGCGCCGGCGCCCTCGGCCACCAGTTTCTGATTCTCCATCAGGGAGAGGATGGCCGCCGCGATCTCGTCCTCGCTGACGGTGACCATGCCGTCCACGTACGTTTCGCACATCTGGTAGGTGACCTCGCCGGGGGTCTTGACCTGGATGCCGTCGGCAAAGGTGGAGGCGGCCTCCAGGGTCTGGTACTGGTGGTTCTGCATCGAGAGCACCATACTGGGCGCCCCCGCCGCCTGGACGCCGTAGACCTTGACGTCCGGGCGCAGGCTCTTGATGGTAAAGGCGATGCCCGAGATCAGGCCGCCGCCGCCCACCGGCACGATCACCGCGTCCAGGTCGGGCAGCTGGTCCAGGATCTCCAGGCCGATGGTGCCCTGCCCCGCGATGACCAGTTCGTCGTCGTAGGGGTGGATGAAGGTCATACCGGTCTCGGACTGCAGCTGGACGGCGTAATCGTGGGCGTCGTCGTAGGTGCCGGGCACCAGGCATACTTCCGCGCCCAGGCTCTTGGTGTTTTCCACCTTCATGATGGGCGCGCCGTCGGGCATACAGACAATGCTGCGGATGCCCATCCGGGTAGCCGCCAGGGCCACGCCCTGGGCGTGGTTGCCGGCCGAACAGGCGATGACCCCCTTGGCCCGCTCTGCCTCGGACAGCTGGCTGATCTTGTAGTAGGCGCCCCGGACTTTGAAGCTGCCGGTCACCTGCAGGTTTTCGGTCTTGAGGTACAGCCTGCATCCCTGGGACAGCTGCGGCGCTTCGATCAGGTCGGTGCGGCGGGCGATGTCCTTGAGGACAAAGGCGGCGTGATAGATTTTATCCAGTGTAAGCATAATCCCTCTCGTAAACCACGCAGGGCGCTTGGCCCTGCAACATCCTTTCCGCTTAGACTTTTTCTGCTGATAGAGAACAGTATAGTTTAAAAAAACTGTTTTGTCAAATGAAACAGTTTCACCACGCCGCCCGCCCAACCCGCCGGCACAGCAAAACCCCCGCCCCTTTTGCAAGGGCGGGGGCGCTGTGGGTCAGAGGCCGAGGAGGTAGGCGAGGGGGGTGAGGGTTTCATCAAAACTTATTTTATTGTTAATGTCATCTTCTGTAAAACTTTTGCTCTTTATTAATTTTTGCTGGAGGTCACCACTGCAACCTTCGGGGCAATGAATGATGAGCTTGTCAGATGGATCATTGTCAGAAATGACGCCGTAAAATGCATAATCCCCAATCTCTGGGACATTGTAAAAGGTTATATTTTTCAGGCTGGAGCAGCCCCAAAATGCAGCGGTGCCAATGGTGGTTAAGCTCGCGGGCAAGGTGATTGAGGTCAGGCCACTGTTTTCAAATGCATAGTTGCCAATCCTTTGCAAGCTTGTGCAGCCGCCCAAGTTGATTTCGGTCAGACCGCTGGATATAAATGCAGATTCATCAATGCTTTCCAATCTTGTGCAGCCGCTCAAGTTGATTGAGGTCAGGTTTTTGCATTTCCCAAATGCCCCGAAGCCAATGCTGGTCAAGTTTTTGCAGCCGCTCAAGTTGATTGAGGTCAGACCGCTGTATGCAAATGCCACCTTGCCAATGCTGGTCACAGAGCTGGGCAGGGTGACTGTTGTCAGATTTTTGCAGCTATCAAATGCATTGTTGTCAATGGTGGTCAAATTCGTGCAGCCGCTCAAATCAAGCTCGGTGATGGAGTCTTTTTCGCTGGAAACTTTCCCTGCTAATTCAAGGATTTTAGCAGCCGTTATTTCATTGTCGTCTAGCTCTGACAAATCGATTGTCATGCCGCCAACCGTTGCCGTAGGGGCCGACGCAGAGGGCGTATCCTCACTGTCGTCATCATCACTCACAGGTTTTACCGGCTCAAAGGTATTCTCCTCGGTCACTTCCACGTCCACCACGACGTAGTATTTGCCGTCTACTTCCACCATGCCGATGCGGCCTTCCGTTACGCCGTTGGATTTCAGCTGCTCCAGCACCGCGCGGATCTGGGAAGCCGCCAGGGCGGCGGCATCCTCGGCGCTCTGGGCGGTCACCTCCCACACCTGCACCGCGTGCTGGCCGGGCCGGGCGCCGGTCAGATCGTCCACATTGAAGTTGACCGCGCTTTCCAGCCCCAGCAGGGTGAGCAGGGCCTGGCGCAGGTCGCCGCCCTTCTGCAATGCCTGCCGCAGGTCCCGCTCCAGACCGAGGTCCGCGATGAATTCGATCAGCTGCTGCACCTGGGCGCTGTTGGCCGCAGCCGCCGCGTGGCCCGAAAAACTGTCGCAGCCGGTGAGGGCGCTTGCCGCCACCGCCGCCGACAGGATGAACGCAATAGGCCGTCTCAAACGCATGATTTGTCTCCTGTGTACAAAAAACTATAC
>NZ_NFLM01000019.1 GCF_002160915.1 Faecalibacterium sp. An121 | reverse complement strand
CCCTGGAACCCCGAGCTGCCGCACTTGACACGGCAGCTCTTTTTGTGTCTAAAAGGATTAGAAAGTGCTGCTCTTATACTGATGGGATCTGCTGAGACGGGGGATTATGGGGCGGTTACCATATGTCCACTATTTGCCTTCGTTCAAAGCTGTTACAATGAAGATAAATGAATCCTACGCTTTATTGATCGCATCCTTTTTCCCAGCAGGCGAGATCGTCCATGGAAATGCCGATTTTCACCGTAAAGTTGTATGGATCGCTTTCCATTCCATTTTCTCGTAAAAAGTCCTTTGATCGACTCCCCACCGTTATCCTGTATCTCGCTCTGCAAGAGAGCCAGCCCCTCATCGCCCAGCTGTAGGCACTTTTAGACACCGGCAGCGCGCTTTTGATCTGAAACGTCACGAAAAAGGCGACAAGAGATCGATTCTCTTGCCGCCCTTTTCTACAAAATCCATCTTCTTTTTCAAAAATCGAACGGACCGCCCGCTGGCTCGGCTGGGTTTGCTATTTTAGACAATTCCCTTTATCCAAAATATCCATTCAAATAATCAGCCGTATCCTTGCTCACTTCAAACGTCATATCGAATCCGCCAATTTCAAAGCTGACATACGCTCCATTGTATAGGGTAATGGTAGCAATATCATATAGCGTTCCATCCGTATCCGTCTGCCCCAGTTTGATGGTTTCCTCTTGCGCCAAATTGAAAGAACCAATTTCCGCCGCATTATCTGGCAGCGTTTTTAATTCCCATTGGTCTAAATTCAGCGCCGAAACAAAATCTTCGATTTTCTCTGTGTCAGTAATCGTATCAACAACTTCCGATGTATCAGCGGAAATAACTGCTATTTCCTGCGCTTTTGCAATATCATCGCCATAATCAAAAGCACTTGTGTTTTCCTTGGCTTGACAGCCGCAAAGAAGCGTCAGTATTGCCACGAATGCAATCCATGTTTTTTTCATAATATTCTCACTTTCCTTTCTGTTGATAGGCTTCATTCATAATTAGCAGTCGATAGGCACGAACAAGACCAGACATATAAATACAGAAAAATATTCCAATTCCTGCAACAATCATTCCCGCAGCTAAAGAAATATTATTTTCTAAGGTTAATTCTGCTGGAACAATTAAAGGGAAAAACAGAAAGCCCAATGCAATGAAGGCAATTCCGATCAAGTTAAATAGTTGAAGAAATTTCTTTTTTTCTGCGTATGCTGTATTTAATTCAGCCTCTACGGCTTTGTCAAATAGTAGTGGCTCATTCCAGAGTTTTCTATATGGATTATCTGCTATTTTGACAGAGAATAAAAGAACGATCCCCACAATCCATACCAGCATAAACAGAAGTGTGAAAATATCTGACCACATAAACGAGAGTGAAAGGCTTCCGACCATGATACCTACGGCAAGTGCAATTCTAAGATGTTTCCACTTTTGGTACAAAAGAAAACCATTTGCCATTTCTCGACTGACATAAATTCCTTTTTCATCTGGGCTTATCTCTGGCTTTTCTGTATCTTCTTCGTTGAGAAGATAGTCCAAAGATACATGAAACAATTTACTCATTCGGACAATTTTTTCAGTTTCAGGGTATCCATTATCACGCTCCCATTTGCTGATTGATTGTCTGGATACTCCTAACTGATAAGAAAGTTCCTCTTGCGATAGTCCAGCTTCCTTTCTCAATTTTTGTATTTTTTCTCCAAAGGTCATTCTGTGCTCCTCCTGTCGCTATCAGTATACACTTTTTGCCGATAGAGCACCACCAACATACGGTTTCTTTTCCGCAACGTGCAGTTGCAACCATGCGTTGCATACGATTTTTCGCGTTTTTTCATTCTACATCTCAGCCGCAAGAGAGTGAACAGCTGCAACAAAGAAGTCATACAAGATTGTGGTCCGCTGTCTATTTTTCCTGTGCATTTCTTTACGGCATACCATCATTCGAGCCGGAGCCGTCGCCATCACCCCATTCCAGCGGCGTTCATTTTGTCCGCCCGCTGGCTCGGCCGGCTTTGCCGTCTCCCCTATAAACGGGAAGTTCGTTATCCCACTCATACGCCAGTTTTGGTCCGCCGCCAAATTGAATGAGACCACAATACGCAAATCCTTCTCGGACCAGTATGTGCTGCATTCCTTTGTTTTCATCTTGCGTATCCACTCTGATAGCATGGATATTCTTTGATAGACATAGCTCTTTTATCAAGTCAAACGCTTCCTTCGATCGTCCACCGCCTCTTGCCTTTTTATTGAAAGCCATTCTATGAACCACAGCATAGGGTCTATTCGTTTTCCAAGCCCCCTCTATTTGGCGATACGCAGGTTCATCGCCAATGATAATGCAACAATATCCAACGATCCCTTGTTCATCCACAAAGGTATATCCCATATTTTGAGCAATATCCTCGAGAATGGTCTCCCGCGTAGGATAATCAGGGCGCCACTGCTCAAACCCTAAAGATTTATGATAGGCTCTCGCGTCCTCTATACATTGATAACATATTTCAGCCTCATTTGCTTTAGCTTTCCTCAATTCCATTTCAGCAGACTCCTTTCTTCTCACAAATTTTCCTTCATCGCTCATTCCTGCCTGCGATTCATTTTAGCATCCTTGGAACGATATTTCTACCGGTCATCCACAAAATATTTTACGAAACAGTGGGGCGGCTGTCTGCTCTCTTATTTATGTTGCTTTAAAGAGCACTTGCGGACCCAATGCACGCCTGCAGCAATACCATGCCACCTACGGCCTGGTCTACATCGCGGTGTGGCTGCTGGCGTATGACTGGCGGCCGGTCATCGCCCATCGGATCCAACAGCAAAAGCCCCTGCAAAAGCAGGGGCTTTTCTTTCGATGTAGCATTCAGTTTTGGGCGCCGCCGTCCTTGCCCTTGCGGCCAAAGCGGTATTCTTTGCCGTCGCGGATGCGCTGGAGGTTGGAGCGGTGCATATAGAACACCATGGCTCCCATGATGGCCGCGCCGATGGTGGTCACCGCCAGGTCGCGGCCGGGCAGGCCGGTCAGCAGGCCATAGCCCAGCGTCAAAAAGGGATAGCTCACTGCCATGACGATGCTGCCCAGGGACACCATACCGGTGGGGATCAGGCAGGCCAGAAAGATCACCAGCAGGAAGGGGATCAGGGCCGGCTGCACAGCCAGGATGGCGCCGCCTGCCACCAGCACGCCCTTGCCGCCCTTGAAGCCGAAGTACAGGGGTTTGAGATGGCCCACCACCGCCAGGATGGCCGCCAGATACACCCCCAGGTAAGCCGAAAAAGTCTCCCCGGACAGGAAGGTAAACAGCCACCGGCCGATGCAGACCGCCAGGACGCCCTTCAGCACATCCCCTGCCGCCGTCATGGCCGCGGCCCGCTTGCCAAAGGTGCGCAGCATATTGGTCATGCCCGCCGCGCCGCTGCCGTGGTTGCGCACGTCATCGTGATAAATAAACTTGGACACCAGAATGCCGGTGTCGATGCTGCCCAGCAGGTATGCCTGCAGGGCCGCAGCCAGAACGATCGCCAGGTCCATCCACATGGAATTTTACCTCCTCATCTTGCCGCCGGGCCGGTATGCCCGGCGCCTGTCAGCCTTACCTTACCACAGTGCGCGGCTTTTTGCAAGTATCAGACATCTTTTGCGCCCACCTGGCCGGTGCCGCGCTCACGGACCACCAGGCGGATGGGGGTATGCTCCAGACTGAAGCTCTCCCGGATCTGGTTGATCAGATACCGCTGGTAGCTGAAGTGGAACAGGGGCTTGGAGTTGACAAAGGCCACAAACGTGGGAGGCCGGGTGGAGGCCTGGGTCAGATAGAAGATCTTCAGCCGGCGGCCCTTGTCCGTGGGCGGCTGCACCCGGGCCGTAGCCCGTGCCAGCATCTCGTTCAGCACGCCGGTGGGCACACGGGCGCCGTTCTGGGTATCCACATCCCGGATCAGCCGCATCAGCCGGTCGATGTTATAGCCGGTCTGGGCCGAGATGAAGAGGATGGGCGCATAGCTCATAAAGCTGAAGCACTCGGCATAGCCCCGGCGCTGCAGTTCCATGGTGTTGGTCTCCTTGCCCTCCACGGCGTCCCACTTGTTCACCACAATGATGCAGGCCTTGCCCTGCTCGTGGGCATAGCCCGCGATCTTGCTGTCCTGCTCGGTAAAGCCCACCGTAGCGTCCACCAGGATCAGAGCCACACGGCTGCGCTCCACCGCCGCCAGGGCGCGCACCACCATGTAGCGCTCCAGCCCCTCGCCGATGTTGGAGCGGCGGCGCAGGCCCGCGGTATCGGTAAAGATGAACTTGCCGAACTGGTTGTCCACCGGGGTGTCGATGGCGTCCCGGGTGGTGCCCGCCTCGTCGGCCACGATCATCCGGTTTTCCCCCAGGATGCGGTTGGTCAGGCTGGATTTGCCCACGTTGGGCCGTCCGATGATGGCCACCGGGATCCGGTCCTCCTCCACCACCGTCTCGGAGAAATCCAGGTGGGCGCAGACCGCGTCCAGCAGGTCGCCGGTGCCATGGCCATGGACGGCAGATACCGGCATCACCTCGTCAAAGCCCAGGTTGTAGAACTCGTACAGCTCCATCGGGGGATCGCCTACGCTGTCGCACTTGTTCACCGCCAGGATCACCGGCTTGCGGCTGCGGCGTAGCATATGGGCCACCTCCTCGTCCGAGGCGGTCAGGCCCGAGCGCACATCCACCACAAAGACGATGCAGTCGGCGGTATCAATGGCGATCTGGGCCTGCTGGCGCATATGGGCCAGGATGCCCTCGGTGGCCTTGGGCTCGATGCCGCCGGTGTCCACCAGCAGCAGTTCCCTGCCCTGCCACTCGCAGGGCGCAAAGATGCGGTCCCGGGTGATGCCCGGGGTATCCTCCACAATGGCCAGACGCTGGCCGCACAGTTTATTGAACAGGGTGGACTTGCCCACATTGGGCCGGCCCACCACTGCGACAATGGGTTTACTCATGGCTTGTTTCCTCCTTCTGGGGCTTTTTGCGGCGGGAGATATGCAGCCCGCTGCGCAGCAGGGCCCGGGCCTCTTTGCCGCCGTCGGCCGGCAGGATCTCCACCTTCACCCCCAGCCGCTGGGCCAGCTGCTCCACCGTGATGCTGTCCAGGAACATATCCCGTTCGCTGCGCAGCATCACTTCGGGCACCCCCAGCACATCGCTGGTCAGCTTGCCCGCGCACTGCTCGATGATGTCCGTGGCGGTCACCAGGCCCGCCACCCCCACGTTGCCGCCAAAAAAGCGGTTCCGGATGGGGTGCACCGTCACCGTGATCATGGGATACTGGTGGTGCAGCTCCTCCATCATGGCGGTGATCAGGGGCGCCGCCATGGTGCCGGTGACCACATCCATCTTCTTTTCCCGATAGACCGCGTGGGCGCGCTCCAGCTCAGCCCGGAAGCTGTCCTCATACAGCCGCCACATCCCCACGCCGTTTTCCAGC
Organism: Faecalibacterium sp. An121; assembly: GCF_002160915.1. Classification (GTDB taxonomy): domain Bacteria; phylum Bacillota; class Clostridia; order Oscillospirales; family Ruminococcaceae; genus Faecalibacterium; species Faecalibacterium avium. The sequence continues at coordinate 43,984 of NZ_NFLM01000019.1, read as the reverse complement.
TGGGCAAAATCCTCATAGAACGACGCCGGCGGGATGGGCCGCCCGGCGTTCAGATACCACTCGTCGCTGGGATAGACGATACGGCTGCCATAGCGGGCTTTGGCCTGTTCGCCAAAGTCCTCCATCAGGTCGATCACCGCGGCGCTGGAAGGGCCGTCGTAGGGCGTCTGCGGGTACAGACCCTGGCGGTAGTCGGTGATGCCGCAGGGCACCGCCGCGATGCTCTGGACGGCAGGGCCCAGCTCGAGCAGGTCGGTCAGGGTGCGGCGCAGTTCTTCCCCGTCGTTGATGCCGCGGCACAGCACCAGCTGGCAGTTCACCGCGATGCCCGCCTCGGTCAGGCGGCGCAGATATTGCAGGGTCTCGCCGCCCCGGCGGTTGGCCAGCATCATCGAGCGCAGCTGGGGGTTGGTGGTATGCACCGAGATATTGATGGGGGAAATATGCATCCGGATGATCCGGTCGATCTCCCTCTGGTGCATATTGGTCATGGTGATATAGTTGCCGAACAAAAAGGACAGCCGCTCGTCGTCGTCCTTGAAGTAGAGGCTCTCCCGCATCCCCGGGGGCATCTGGTCGATGAAGCAGAAGATGCAGCGGTTGGCGCAGGAATGCTTTTTGTCCCCCAGGTAGGTGGCAAAATTGCACCCAAAGTCCTCGCCGGGCTGGCGGGCCACCTCCAGCTCCCGGATGGCGCCCTGCACGCGGGCGGTCAGGTGAAAGCCGGGGCTGTCGGTGTAAAACTGGTAGTCCAGCGCGTCGTTGATGGCGTTGCCGTCCACCGCCACCAGCTCGTCCCCCGGGCCCAGGCCCAGCGCCTGGGCGTCGCTGCCCGGGGCCACTGTGTCGATCTTGATGGCCATAGGCCGTCTCCTTTCTCGTCGCAAAACAGGGCGGGCACAGCGGCCCCCCGGAGCGAAAGCAAAGAAGAAGGGGAAGGCATAACACGCCCTCCCCTTCTGTCATACATCCATTATGCCACCAAGTAAAATGCAAATCAGCCCTTCTTGATGACTTCCTCGCCCTTGTAGTAGCCGCAGTTGCCGCAGGCCTGGTGGGGGAGCTTGAAAGAGCCGCAGTTGCTGCACTTCACCAGCGTGGGGGCCTCCAGCTTCCAGACATTGCTGCGACGATTGTCGCGGCGGGCCTTGGAAAGATGTCTCTTGGGTACTGCCATAGTTTGCACCTCCTTGGATGGAATATCAATTCAGCAGTGATCTCAGCACGCTCAGCCTCGCGTCCGGCTGTGCGCTTTCTTCCGGCGCAGCCGGGCAGGAGCAGGGACGTTTGCGCCCGCACTGGGGACACAGCCCCAGGCAGTCGGCACTGCACAGCAGCACCGTGGGGATCTGGAAGCAGAACTCCTGGTACAGCCAGTCGTCCAGATCAAGGCACCCCTCTGCGTTGAGGGGCAGCTCAAAATCAGGGTCGTCCAGGTCCCGTTCCCGGGCTGTCCACTCCGCGTCCACCTGCACGTCCAGGCAGACAGGGTCGAGACAGCGTGCGCATTCGCCATGCACCGATGCCTTGGCCCGCAAAGTCATATGCACCTCGTTCCCTTCCGCCCTGGCGGCAAAGCCGGCTGTGACAGGGTCCTCGATACGGGCGCCGGCAAAATCCCGCCCCGACAGATCGCAGTCGAATGTCTGCTGCCAGTCGGCGCGGCCGGACGCCATGAACCTCCTCAGGTCAAATTGCATAGTACACCTCTAAAAAGCTGCCTTGTAAGTATAGCGCCAAAGGGGGCTTGTGTCAAGCCCCAAATTGCGTACAAGTGGAGAAATTTTCTTGCCGGGCTCAAAACACGGCGAAAGCCGGCGCGCTGTCCGGCGCACCGGCTCCCGTCCCTGCTTTACAGAGCTTGCATCTTTTTTACAGATACTTCTTGACGTTGTGGGGCAGGGTCGCCTCGTCGGCGCTGACGGTGACGGTCACCCGCACCGAATCCCCTGCGATGGCGGCCATCTCGTCCAGCACCACGCCCAGACGGTTGACGTCGTGGTCCAGCACCTTCAGGATGCCGTCGATGTAGATATCGGTGATGTCATAGTTGCTGGCCATCAGACCTGCCACAAAGCCGTAGAGCATCTCGCCGCCCTGGATCTTGTACTCGTCGAGGTCGATGAGGCGTGCAGCCGAGGCGATGTCATAGGTGAGCTTCATGCCCTTTTCCACGACAACGACGCTGCCCTTGCTGGTGCGGACCGATTCGTTGATCATATCGATCATAGCCTTGGTCTTGCCCGAACCCTTGGTGCCAACAATCAGTCTAATCATAATAATGCCTCCTGTATTTTCCTCGCCTCGCGGCGGGAGAGTTCCTTTCGTTTGGCTTCGGCCGTTCCGCCAAAGCCGACCGGGGTGTTTACTTGAGCTTAGCCTCCAGCTCGGCGGTCAGGCTCTCATAGCCAGGCTTGCCCAGCAGCGCGAACATATTCTTCTTGTAGCTCTCGACGCCCGGCTGGTTGAAGGGGTTGACCCCCAGCAGATAGCCGCTGCAGGCGCAGGCACGCCAGAAGAAGTAGATCAGGTAACCCACATTGTAGGCCGACAGGTCGTCCACGTCGATCAGCAGCTGGGGCACGCCGCCGTCGGTGTGGGCCAGGATGGTGCCCTCCATCGCCTTGCGGTTGACCACGCTCATGTTCTGGCCCGCCAGGAAGTTCAGACCGTCAAAGTTGCCTTCCAGCTCCTCGATGTAAAGGTCGCGGGCCGGCGTCTTGACATTGACGATGGTCTCGAACATATTGCGGGTGCCCTCCTGGATGAACTGGCCCATGGAGTGCAGGTCGGTGGAGAAGATGCAGCTGGCGGGGAACAGGCCCTTGTTGTCCTTGCCCTCGCTCTCGCCGAACAGCTGCTTGTACCACTCGTTCATCAGCGCAAAGTTGGGCTCGTAGCACTCGAGGATCTCGATCTGCTTGCCCTTGCGGCTGAGGATGTTGCGGGCTGCGGCATACTTGTAAGCGTCATTGTCGGGGCTCAGCTGAGAGAAGCGGTCCATGGCGTCGGCGGCGCCCTGCATCAGCTCGGCGATGTCGATGCCGGCGGCGGCGATGGGCAGCAGGCCCACAGCCGACAGCACCGAATAGCGGCCGCCCACATCGTCCGGCACCACAAAGGTGGGCCAGCCCTGGCTGTCCGCCAGCTGCTTGAGGGTGCCGCGGGCCCGGTCGGTGGTGGCATAGATCCGCTTGTTGGCTTCCTCGGTGCCCACCTGGTCCTCCAGCAGCTTGCGCAGCACGCGGAATGCCAGGCTGGTCTCGGTGGTGGTGCCGGATTTCGAGATCACGTTGATCGAGAAGCGTTTCCCCTTGCACAGGGCGATGATATCGTTCAGCGCCGTGGGGCTGATGCTGTTGCCGCAGAAGTAGATCTTCAGGCCCGGCTCCAGCTCGTTGTGGTAGACGCCCTTGACAGCCTCCACCACGGCCCGTGCGCCCAGGTAGCTGCCGCCGATGCCGGCCACCACCAGCACGTCCGAGTCGCTGCGGATCTGCTGTGCAGCGGCCTGGATGCGGGCAAACTCTTCCTTATCATAGTCCCGGGGCAGGTACATCCAGCCCAGGAAGTCATTGCCAGGGCCGGTCTTGGATTCCAGCATCTGATGGGCCGCCGCCACCTGGGGATAGATGGCCGCAAACTCATCCTCTTTGACAAACGGAGAAAGGTGCCTGGTGTTAAACGAAACGCTCATGATCTATGGCCTCCAAACTGTTCCTTCCTGTATGTTCTTCGCTGCCGGCCGGCAGGGCCACAGGCCCCTGGCCGCTTACAGCAGAGATTCTTTCTCTAAGTGTACCGTTCCGCCCGGATAAAGTCAAGGCCAAAATCCCCGGGATTCATACAATTTTAACAAGCCCCCGCCGGACGTCCTTGTAAATTCTGTTAATTTTCGCGTCAAACTGCAATTTCCTTTTCCGCAGGCCGCGTCCCGGGGTGGGTTTGCCGTCCAAAACGCCCCGGCGGCCGGCGCCTGTCTTATAAAAAAGTCTCGGCCATCAGCCGCACCGCCCCCGCCAGATCCAGCACGGCGGCGTCTGCCGCAGCCCGGACGGGCCAGCTGCCCACAGGCTGTTCCCCGCTCAGGATGGTGACGCTGCCCACCTGGCTGCCCCGCTCCAGGGGCGCGCCGCTGACGGCGGGCAGGTCCACCCGGGCCGTCAGGGCCCCGGCGCCCCCTTTGGGCACCAGAAGGCTCTCGGGCAGGGCGGTATAGTCCAGGGGAACGTCCTCCACGGTGCTGCCCGTCACATCCAGGTAGAGGGGCCGGCCGCCCAGATCGGGCAGGGGCGCCGCCTCATAGGCGGAAAAACCGTAGTCCAGCAGGGTGGTGGCCGCCTCGAACCGCTCGGCGCTGGAGCTGGACCCCAGCACCACCGCGATGAGATCCAGCCCGTCCCGGCTGGCCGACGCCGAGATGCACACCCCTGCGCCCCCGGTGGTGCCGGTCTTGAGCCCGGTGATCCCCTCATAGCGGCGCAGCAGCTTGTTGGTGTTCACCAGCATGGTCTCGCCGCCCCGCAGCGTGTCGGTCCAGATGCCGCTGTAATGCAGCACCTCGGGGCACTCGTTCAGGATGGCCCGGCTCATGACGGCCACATCCCGGGCGGTGGACAGGTGTCCCTCGGTGTCCAGGCCGCAGGCATTCTTAAAGGTCGTATCCTCCATCCCCAGCTGGGCGGCTTTGGCGTTCATCTGGGCCACAAAGGCTTCCTCGCTGCCTCCCACCAGCTCGGCCACCGCCACGGCCGCGTCGTTGGCGCTGGACACACAGATGGCCCGCAGCATCTCGTCCAGGGTAAAATGCTCCCCCGGCTCGATCCAGATCTGGCTGCCTCCCATGCTGGCGGCGTGTTCGCTCACCGGCACCGGGGTATCCAGGGTCAGCCGCCCGTCATGGATGGCCTCAAAGGTCAGCAGCAGGGTCATCACCTTGGTGATCGAGGCGATGGGCACCCGCTGGCTGGCGTTTTTCTCATACAGCACCGTGCCGGTGCCCTGGTCGATCAGTACCGCCGCCCGGCAGGGCAGCGACAGCTCGGGCGCCTGCACGGCGGCCTGCTGCGCCGCAGCCAAAAGGGCGGGCGTCTGCGCGGCGGCGGACGGGGCAGCCATCCCCAGCCACAGACACAGCGCCGCCGCGCACCCAAGAGCCAAACTTCTGCAAACCATGCTTTCTGCCTCCATCCCGTTTTCCTGTGTCGCCGCACCCGGCGGCCTCTGGTGTGATTTTATGCGCCGGGACGACTGTCCAGCACGGCAGGATTGCATCTTGCCTTTTTCGCTCTGATTCGCTATACTCAGGTGTGTTTTATTCTGCCCTGTGTGTGAAAGGATCATCCATGCGTGTTTGTTTTTATACCCTTGGCTGCAAGGTGAACCTCAATGAGACCGAAGCCCTGGAGCAGCTGTTCCGGCGCAGCGGGTTCACGGTGGTGCCCGACGGCCAGCCCGCCGACGTCTACATCGTCAACAGCTGCACCGTCACCAATTTCGGGGACCAGAAAAGCCGCAAATGGCTGCGCCACGCCAAACGGGAGAACCCCGGCGCCGTCACCGTCCTCACCGGCTGCTACCCCCAGGCGTTCCCCGAGCAGGCTGCCGGCCTGCTGGAGGCGGACCTGGTCTGCGGCAACACCGACCGCCGCGCCATCCTGGACCATGTGATGCAGCTGCTGAACGGCCATGAGCGGATCGTGGCCGTCACCCCCCACACCCGGGGGGAGGCCTTCGAGGAGATGCCGGTGGACCGGTTCGAGACCCACACCCGCGCCTTTATCAAGGTGGAGGACGGCTGCAACCGCCGGTGCGCCTACTGCATCATCCCCAAGGCCCGGGGCCCGGTGCGCAGCCGTCCCATCTCCAGCATCCTGGCCGAGCTGCGCCAGCTGGCCGGCGCGGGCTACCGGGAAGTGGTGCTCAGCGCCATTTCCCTGCCCAGCTACGGCACCGACACCGGCACCGACCTCTACGAGCTGGTGGAGCAGTGCGCCGGGGTGGAGGGCATCCAGCGCATCCGCCTGGGCAGCCTGGACCCCGATATGCTCACCCCGGAGGGCATCCGCCGGCTGGCCGCCGTGGACAAGCTCTGCCCCCAGTTCCACCTCAGCCTCCAGAGCGGCTGCGACGCCACGCTGCGCCGGATGCGCCGGCCCTACACCACCGCCCAGTATCTGGACGTCGTCCGGCAGCTGCGGCAGGCCTATGCGGGGCGTCCGGTCAGCTTCACCACCGACTGCATCTGCGGCTTCCCCGGGGAGAGCGAGGAAGATTTTGTGCGCAGCTGCGGCTTTTTGGAAGAAGTGGGCTTTCTGCGGGTGCACGTTTTCCCCTATTCCCGGCGGGAGGGCACCCCGGCCTACGATTTCCCCCAGCAGGTCCACGAGCGGGAAAAGCAGGCCCGCAGCCGCCGGATGCACGACCGGGCCGAGGAGGTCCGCCGCGCCGTGCTGGCCGGCCTGGAAGGCTCCGAGGACCAGGTGCTGCTGGAGACCCCCGTCTCGGCCACCGTCTTCACCGGCTATACCCGGCTGTATGTGCCGGTCAGCGTGTCGGCGCCGGGCTGTGCCGCCGGGGATATCGTGCGGGTGCGGCTGGGCCGCTACGACGGCGCCCGGGTCCAGGCGGCGTTCCTGGGCCGGGTCTGAGGCAAGACGGCTTCACCCTTTGGATTCGTTATTTTCTTGACAGATTTTTCGGGCTATCCCTTTTCAAGGGGCGCAAAATGTGCTAGAATAAAATTGTATGAGGCGGCGCCGGGGGACGGTCTTTCCCCGCAGACAGGCGCCGCCACGACCCATGGCACGGGCACGGCCCGCAGGCCAGGTTTCTGCAAAGCAAAGGAGAGTTTGGAATGAGCTTCAGAGGCATCAATACCACCGTCATCCAGATCCGGCGGGCGGTATTCACCGAAGTCGCCCGGATGGCCTATGCCAATGTGAAGGGCGAGAAGGCCAACAGCATGATGCGCAAGATCCCCTACACCATCATCCCCGGTGAGGAAGGCAAGCTGCGCAAAGATATCTTCCTGGAGCGCGCCATCGTTGAGGAGCGCGTCCGCCTGGCCATCGGCCTGCCCACCCGCCGCATGGACGAGCACAACAGCGTGGTGTCCGGCCTGGAAGACGCCAACATCGCCGCCAAGTACTACGATCCCCCCCTCATCAACGTCATCAAGTTCGCCTGCAACCGCTGCCCCGAAAAGATGGTCAAGGTCTCCGACCTGTGCCAGGGCTGCCTTGCCCATCCCTGTATGGAAGTGTGCCCCAAGAACGCCATCGTGTGGGAGTCCGGCCGTTCCACCATCGACCAGGACAAGTGCATCAAGTGCGGCCGCTGTGTGGACGTCTGCCCCTACCACGCCATCGTCAAGACCGAGCGTCCCTGCTCGTCGGCCTGCGGCATGGGCGCCATCCACTCGGATACGCTGGGCCGCGCTGAGATCGACTATTCCAAGTGCGTATCCTGCGGCCAGTGCCTGGTCAACTGCCCCTTCGGCGCCATTGCCGACAAGGGCCAGATCTATCAGCTGATCCAGAGCTTCAACCGCGGCGACCGCGTGTATGCCCTGGTGGCCCCCGCCTTCATCAACCAGTTCCCCGCCCTGAACACCACCGCCAAACTGCAGGCCGCCCTGCAGCAGGTGGGCTTCTGCGACACGGTGGAAGTGGCCATCGGCGCCGACCTGTGCACGGTGGACGAGGCCCACGACTTCCTGAACGAAGTGCCCGAGAAGCTGAACTTCATGGCCACTTCCTGCTGCCCCGCCTGGAGCATGATGGCCAAGACCCTGTTCCCCGACATGGCCAAGAACATCTCGATGACCATGACCCCCATGGTCTTTACCGCGCGGATGATCAAGGCCGCCGATCCCGAGGCCCGGATGTGCTTCATCGGACCCTGCGCCGCCAAAAAGCTGGAGGCTTCCCGCCGGCATGTGCGCAGCGACGTGGATTTCGTGCTCACCTTTGAGGAGCTGGCCGGCGTCATGGAGGCCAGAGGCATCGACTATGCTTCCCTGCCCGCAGAGGAGGAGGAGCTGCACTACGGCTCGGCGGCAGGCCGCGGCTTTGCCCAGTCGGGCGGCGTGGCCAAGGCTGTGGCCGACAAGATCCACGAGTGGTATCCCGACCGCGAGGTCAAGATCGCCTCGGCCCAGGGCCTGGCAGAGTGCAAGAAGCTGCTGATGATGGCCAAAGCCGGCAAGTACAACGGCTACCTGCTGGAGGGCATGGGCTGCCCCGGCGGCTGCATCGGTGGCGCCGGCACCATTGCCGATCCCAACCGCACTGCGGTGCAGCTGAACAAGTACGTTTCCTCTGCCCCGTTCACCGACCCCGAGCAGAGCGCCTTCATCAACAACATCCACCTGCTGAAGGACGACCCCAACTTTGAATAATCCCTGATTTGCCCCGCCCCCGGCTTTCTTCCGCGAGAAGGCCGGGGGTTTTTGTGCCAAAAGCGGCCCCTGTCTCTGCCTGTACAGAGCCGGGGGCCGCTTCGTTTTGGGTGTTTGGGAAGGTATACAAAATGAAAGATTGGATTTGCTGTTTTTTACACATTCAGTATATAGGAAAATGCGCCGGCATGCAAGCGTTTTTCCGCAAACGGGACGATTGGTCCGCAAACTGGAAAGGTATACTTTTTTGTACACAGGAGGCAAATCATGCGTTTGAGACGGCCTATTGCGTTCATCCTGTCGGCGGCAGTGGCCGCCGGCGCTCTCACCGGGTGCAGCTGGGAGGAATTTTTGGAGTGGCTCAACAGCTCCTCCAGCAGTTCTTCTTCCAGCTCCTCCAGCCAGGCCAGCAGGCCCAATCACGACGACGACAACGACAGCAGCGCCCCTTCCTCCAGCAGCTCTCCCTCCAGCCAGCCGGACAGCTCCTCCAGCCAGGGCGCAACTACGCATACGGTAACCATCAATGGTGAACCGGTAACGTTTACAGAGGGCGAGACTAAGAAAGTCACTCTTGATGACGGCAGCACATTGGAGGTAACGATCAGCTCGGACGGCACTGTCTCTTGCTCGATCACGCCCAAACCTGGTATGGCCATAAAATCCATTAAAATTGGCGATGGTGATGTAGAAAAGATAACTGGAGATGAGAGAAATAAATACGAATTACCTGTTAAAAATATTACCGAGCTGTCCAATCTTGGCAATGTAAACGTCACTTTCGCAGCATGGCAAAGCGTCACTGTCAGCAAGCCAACCGAAACAGGATGCGAAATTAAAGTGTCCACAGATCAAGTGATTGAGGGTGACAAATTGTCCGTCAAAGTCACAGCCGGGCGCGGCTATGTAATCAAAAGCGTTACAGTCGGCGGTGAAACGACTAAAAGTACCAACGAACAGAAAAAATCAATGACCGTTTTTTACACCGTCCCAACCGCCGGCAGCGGCATGGCCGCGCTGTTTTCGTCGGGCAGCGCCGAGATCACAGTATCTGCCATATTTGAATCTGCTAGCGTTGTAGATGACCCCAATACATGGCCGCTTGACACAAATAACAATCTGGTCGCACCGGATACATTAAATGAGTTGCCAAGTAATATTAAGAACTATATTACGGATGAAACTCCCGGCATCGACCTGAGCAACACCCAGGTGACTACCATTCCCCATGGCACATTTTTACGGTGCGATAAACTGACCGAAGTCAAGTTGCCAAAGAATTTAGAGACCATTGCAGGAACGGATGAGTACAACAACGGCGCATTTGAGCTCTGCGACGGCCTGACAGAGATAACCTTTTACAATGTCCCAACGATTGAGAGGTATGCATTTTTCGGCGTCATTCTTGAGGACAGGACAACCCCGCTCATCATTCATTATCCCAGCTTGTGGAATGATGTTAAACTTCAAGAACTCAAGGATGCCCTATCAAACGGCGGTTTGACGCTGGATGAAAAACTAGTAAAGTTTGAGCCAGACCACAATCTCAACACCCTTACTTCTTTCCTTGGCTTCTGACCCACACAAAAGTCCCCTTTGCAACCCCCGTCCAAAGCAAAAACCGTATGCATCCAAGCGGGTGCATACGGCTTTTTTGTTGCGTTCTGCGGCGCTTTTGCGGGCCGGTCAATCCATTTCGGCCAGGATGGCGTCGCCCATCGCGGCGCAGCCCAGGCAGGTGCAGCCGGCGGACATATTGTCGGCGGTGCGCAGGCCCTTGTCCAGCACCCGGCCTACCGCCTGCTCGATGCAGTCGGCCTCAGCCGGCATCCCGAAGCTGTACCGCAGCATCATGGCGGCCGACAGGATGCAGGCGGTGGGGTTCACCTTGTCCTGGCCCGCAATGTCGGGGGCCGAGCCGTGGATGGGCTCATAGAGGCCCCGGGTGCCGTCCCCCAGGGAGGAGGAGGGGATCATCCCGATGGAGCCGGTGATCATGGACGCCTCGTCGGACAGGATATCCCCGAACATATTCTCGGTGACGATGACATCGAACTGGGCCGGGTTCTTGACGATCTGCATGGCGGCGTTGTCCACGAACATCTCACTGTATTCCACGTCCGGGTAATCGTCCTTGATGCGGTGCATCACCGCGCGCCACAGACGGCTGGTGTCCAGCACGTTGGCCTTGTCCACGCAGCACAGCTTTTTGCGGCGCTTTTGGGCGGTCTCAAAGCCGATGCGGCCGATCCGCTCGATCTCGTGCTCCGAATAGGGCATCACGTCCACCGCCTGCTTTTCCCCGCTGGGCAGGGTGTCGGTGCGGTGCTGGCCAAAGTAGACGCCGCCGGTCAGCTCCCGCACGATGATGAAGTCGATGCCCTGGGCCACGATCTCGGGCTTGAGGGGGCTGGCGGGTGCCAGCTGGGGCCAGATCTTGGCCGGGCGGCTGTTGGAATACAGGCCCATCCCGGCGCGCAGCCGCAGCAGGCCCTTTTCGGGGCGCTGGTCCCCGGGCAGGCCCTCCCACTTGGGGCCGCCCACCGCGCCCAGCAGCACGCTGTCGGCGGCCAGGCATTTGTCCAGCTCGTGCTGGGGCAGCGGGTCGCCGTACTTGTCGATGGCCTCGCCTCCCATCGCGGCGTCGGTGTAGTGGAAGGTATGGCCGTACTTCTCGGCCACCTTGTCCAGCACCCGCACGGCCTGCCGGACGATCTCGGGGCTGGCGCAGTCGCCCCAGATGACAGCGATGTTCTTTTCCATGTCGGACCCTCCCTTACTGCTTTTTGGCCTTGATGGAGTTCATCAGGCCGCCTGCGGCAATGATCTCCTGGATGAAGGGCGGGAAGGGTTCGGCCTGGAAGGCGGCGCCGGTGGTCTCGTCGGTGATGACGCCGGTATCGAAGTCCACGCTGACCACATCCCCCGCCGCAATGGCGTCGGCGGCCGCCGGGCACTCCAGGATGGGCAAGCCGATGTTGATGCTGTTGCGGTAGAAAATGCGGGCAAAGCTCTTGGCGATGACCACCGAGATGCCGCTGGTCTTGATGCACAGGGGGGCGTGCTCCCGGCTGGAGCCGCAGCCGAAGTTCCAGCCGCCCACCATCACGTCGCCGGGCTGCACCCGGTGCACGAAGGTCTTGTCGATGTCCTCCATGCAGTGGGAGGCCAGCTCTTTGGCGTCCTGGGTGTTGAGGTAGCGGGCGGGGATGATGACGTCGGTATCGACGTTGTCGGGGTATTTGAATACATGGCCTTTCGCGTTCATGGCAGTGTGCTCCTCTCGTTAGACCGTTCTGGGGTCGGTGATGACGCCGGTCAGGGCGCTGGCGGCGGCGGTGGCCGGGCTGGCCAGGTACACCTCGCTCTTTACATGGCCCATCCGGCCCACAAAGTTGCGGTTGGTGGTGGACACGCACCGCTCGCCCTCAGCCAAAATGCCCATATAGCCGCCCAGGCAGGGGCCGCAGGTGGGGGTGGAGACGATGCAGCCGGCGTCGATGAAGGCTTCGGTCCAGCCCCGGCGGATGCACTCCTTGTACACCGCCATCGTAGCCGGGATGATGATGCCCCGCACGCCCTTTGCGATGTGCTTGCCCTTGAGGATCTCGTAGGCGGCCTCCATGTCCTCCAGGCGGCCGTTGGTGCAGCTGCCGATCACCACCTGGTCGATCTTCACGCCGGCGCCCTCGCTGGCGGGGCGGGTATTCTCGGGCAGGTGGGGCCAGCTGACGGTGGGCACCAGCCGGCTCAGGTCGATCTCGATGGTCTGCTCGTACTCGGCGTCGGGGTCGGCCTCGTAGTAGACGGGGGTGCGCTGGCTGCGGCCCGCCAGGTAGGCTTTGGTCACGTCGTCCACCGGGAAGATGCCGTTCTTGGCGCCCGCCTCGATGGCCATGTTGCACACGCACAGCCGGTCGTCCATCGAGAGGCTGGCCACGCCCGGCCCGGTGAACTCCATCGACTTGTACAGCGCGCCGTCCACCCCGATCCGGCCGATGATGGAGAGGATCAGGTCCTTGCCCGACACCCGCTCGGGCAGGCTGCCGGTGAGGACAAAGCGGATGGCGGCGGGCACCTTGAACCAGGCCATGCCGGTGGCCATCCCGGCGGCCATGTCGGTGGAGCCCACGCCGGTGGAGAAGGCGCCCAGCGCGCCGTAGGTGCAGGTGTGGCTGTCGGCGCCGATGACGCAGTCGCCGGCGGTGACGATCCCTTTTTCGGGCAGCAGGGCGTGTTCAATGCCCATCTGGCCCACGTCGTAGAAGTTGAGGATGTCGTACTTGTTTGCAAAGGTGCGGCACTGCTTGGACTGGGCGGCGCTCTTGATGTCCTTGTTGGGCACAAAGTGGTCCAGCACGATGGCCACCCGCTCCTTGTCGAAGACGCTGTCAAAGCCGGCCTTTTCAAATTCGTTGATGGCCACCGGGGTGGTGATGTCGTTGCCCAGCACGATATCCAGTCTGGCGTTGATGAGCTGGCCCGCCTTGACCTGTGCGAGCCCCGCGTGGTGTGCCAGGATCTTCTGAGTCAGAGTCATTCCCATGATACGGTTCTCCTCCATTGGTATGATTTTGGCTGTTTATTTGTTGTTGATGGCCGACACCAGCGCCCGGATGCCCGCCACGATGATATCGGTATCGGTGCCGGCGCCCCAGGTGGTGGTGCCGTCGTTCCACACCAGGCCCACATAGCTGGCGGCCCGGGAGGTGGAGCCGCCGTCCAGGCTGTGCTCCGAATACTGGTCCAGGTGGAAGTCCATCCCGGTGGCGGTCTGGATGGCGTTGGCCACCGCGTCCAGACGGCCGTTGCCGATCGAGACCACCTCGCGGGTGGCGCCGTTCATCTCGAGGGTGACCGACGCGGTGATGCCGCTCTTCTGGATGAAGTGGGCCTCCTTGACGTTGAAGGGCTTTTCCTTGTTCAGATACTGCTGTTCAAAGATGCGGCAGACCTCTGCGGCGGACAGCTCCTTGTGGCTGTGGTCGGACACGGCCTTGACCTTGTAGCCCAGGTCCTCCCGCATCTTGGGGGGCAGGTTGTAGCCGTAGTTCTGCTCCAGCACAAAGCCGATGCCGCCCTTGCCGCTCTGGCTGTTGATCCGGATGACGTCGGCGTCGTAGGTGCGGCCGATGTCGTGGGGGTCGATGGGGATATAGGGGCAGGTCCAGCGGTGCTCGCCGGTGGCCTTGCGGTAGTTCATCCCCTTTGCAATGGCGTCCTGATGGCTGCCCGAGAAGGCCGCGAACACCAGCTGCCCGGCGTAGGGGGTCCGCTCATAGACGTGCATCCGGGTGACCCGCTCGTACACCTCGCAGATGGCGGGCATATCCGAGAAATCCAGCTTGGGGTCCACCCCGTGACTGTACATATTCAGAGCCAGGGTGATGGCGTCCACGTTGCCGGTGCGCTCGCCGTTGCCGAACAGGCAGCACTCGATCCGCTGGGCGCCCGCCAGCACCGCCAGCTCGGCGCAGGCTACGCCGGTGCCGCGGTCGTTGTGGGGATGGGTGGAGAGGATGACGCTGTCGCGGCTGTGCAGGTGCTTGGAGCAGTATTCGATCTGGCTGGCGTAGACGTGGGGCATACTCATCTCCACCGTCACCGGCAGGTTGATGATCATGGGGCGGTCGGGGGTGGGCTCCATGATGTCGATGACCGCATTGCACACCTCCAGCGCGTAGTCCGGCTCGGTGCCGGTGAAGCTCTCGGGGCTGTACTCAAACAGGAAATTGCCCTCGTACTCCTGGCTGAGCTGCTTGACCAGCCGGGCGCCGTCGGTGGCGATCTGCTTGATCTCCTCTTTGGACTTGTGGAACACCTGTTCCCGCTGGGCCACCGACGTGGAGTTGTAGAAGTGGATCACGGCCCGGGGCGCGCCCTTGACCGCCTCGAAGGTGCGGCGGATGATGTGGTCGCGGCACTGGGTCAGCACCTGGAGGGTGACGTCCTCCGGCACCATGTTCTGCTCGATCAGCACCCGCAGAAATTCATACTCGGTCTCGCTGGCGGCGGGGAACCCCACCTCGATCTCCTTGAAGCCGATCTTGACCAGCATTTTGAAGAACTCGATCTTTTCCTCCAGGCTCATGGGTACGATCAGGGCCTGGTTGCCGTCCCGCAGGTCCACGCTGCAAAAGGCGGGAGCCGTTTCGATATGATCCTTTTTGACCCAGCTGTCGTAGCCGGCAGGGGCGGGGTAGTATCCGGGTGCGTACTTGGTGGCGTCCATCATGGCAGGTTACCTCCTGTTTTCGAAAAAATGGATGGAAAAAGGCTCTCGTCGCTCAAAGGACCAAAGCCTTTGAGAGACGAGAGCCTGTAAGTCGATACAAGGCGGTCCCGTGGTACCACTCTCTTTGCCGCAGATGATGCGGCCACTCACACGATCAGCCGCCGGGGGCGAATCGCTGCCCCTGTAACGGTGGGCATCCGTCAGAGCCTACTGGGGAATGGCCGTTCAGCTCTGCCGCTCAGGGGCCAGTAACCGGAAACACCCGCGCCGCCTTACACCGACCGGCGGCTCTCTGCAAGCGGGAAGGACCCGTTTTATCCCCTTCAACGCATTTGTATTTTTGAAACTGGGTCTATTGTAGCACGCCGCCGCCCGCAAGTCAAGAGGAGGTTTGCGCACATGCCGTGCGGCCGGGACGGGACGGGCGGCGGTTTTTGGTCCTTATTTGTAAAGTTTGCATTAAAACAATCTGCTTTTGCTTGCAAGTGCAGGGCGATTTGTTGTACTATTAAAATAGAAGTAAAGCGCCCCCGGGCGCAAGGAATGGAAAGCGAAGGTGGTTGTTGTATGGAGCCCTTTGTCAGTTTTACCGATGTGTCAAAATACTACCAGACCGGCAGCGTCCGGGTGGCGGCGGCAGACCACATGACCTTCCATGTCAACAAGGGAGAGTTCTGCATCATCGTGGGGCCTTCGGGCGCCGGCAAGACCACCCTGCTGAATATGCTGGGCGGGATGGACCGCTGCGACGAGGGCCGCATCGTGCTGGACGGGGCACAGGTCAGCCGCTTCGATGAAAAGGAGCTGACCGCCTACCGCCGCTATGACGTGGGATTCGTGTTCCAGTTCTACAACCTGGTGCAGAACCTCACCGCGCTGGAAAACGTGGAGCTGGCCATCGAGATCTGCAAAAATCCCCTGGACCCGGCCCAGACCCTCGAGAGCGTGGGGCTGGGCCAGCGGCTGAACAATTTCCCCGCCCAGCTGTCGGGCGGCGAACAGCAGCGGGTGGCCATCGCCCGGGCCCTGGCCAAAAACCCCAAGATCCTGCTGTGCGACGAGCCCACCGGCGCTTTGGACTACAAGACCGGCAAGTCGGTGCTGGCTCTGCTGCAGAACACCTGCCGCGCCACAGGGCGCACCGTCATCGTCATCACCCACAACAGCGCCCTGACCGGCATGGCCGACCGGATCGTCCAGGTCCGCAGCGGCCAGATCATCTCCAATGAAGTCAATGAGCACCCCGTTCCGGTGGAAGAGATCGAGTGGTGATGCGCTGTGAAAAAGACCTATCGCAAAAATATGTGGCGGGAACTCGCCGCCAACAAAAGCCGCTTTGCCTCCCTGTTCGGCATCGTACTGCTGGGCGTCATGATGCTGTCGGGCCTGCTCAGCGTGGCCCCCGGTATGCGCCGGGCCGGCCAGACCTGGTATGCCCAGCAGAACGTCTTTGACATCCGGGTGGTGTCCACATTGGGCCTGGGGCAGTCGGACATCGACGCCATCGCGGCGGTGGAAGGGGTCGAGGCCGTGATGCCCGTCAAGTCGGTGGACTGCGAGGGCAGCTATCGCGGCGGCAGCACCCTGGCCATCCGGGTCCAGCAGCTGCCGGTCTACCCCACCCTGCAGGAGGACGCCAACATGAACCGCCTGGTGCTGGAGGAGGGCCGTCTGCCCGAAAGCGCCGGGGAATGCGCCGTCCAGGTGCTGGACCAGGGCGCGGCGGGCAGCATCCGGCTGGGGGACGTCATCACCTTCTCGTCGGGCGCGGACGACCTGTCCACCCAGACCCTCACGGTGGTGGGCTTTGTCACCGACCCCCTCTATTTCTCCACCGAGACCGAGAGCACCACCGCCGGCAACGGCGCCCTGGGCCTGGCGGCCTATGTGGCGGACGGCAGCCTGACGATGGATTACTATACCACCTGTTACATCAAGGCGGCGGGGGCCGGCCAGTACGACAACGATTCCGACGAATACCAGAACGCCGTACAGGCGGTGATGGACCGTCTGGAAGCCATTGCCGATACCCAGGCCCGGCAGCGCCGTCAGGACCTGATCCAACAGGCCCAGGACCAGCTGGATGACGCCCGGGCCGAGTTCGAGCAGCAGGCCGCCGACGCCGAAGCCCAGCTGGCCGACGCCCAGGATCAGCTGGACGAGGCGAAAGCCCAGCTGGAGGCGGGCGAGGCCGAATACCAGAGCGGCACGGCCCGGCTGGAAGCCCAGAAGGCCGCCCTGCCCGGCAATATGGCCAGCGGCGCAGACCAGCTGGTGGCCGCCCAGGCCCAGGTGCTGGACTTTGAAGCGCAGCTGGAACAGATCAAGCAGCTGGTCACCCTCAAGGGGGTGGCCGACCCCCTGCTGGGCTATGCGGAGGATATCCTGCACAACGCCGAGACTGCCCTGGAGGAAGCCGAGCCGGACGACGTCAACTATGTGGAGCTGCGGGACATCCTCAACCGGGCCCAGGCCCTGTACGATTCCACCTACCAGCAGCTGGCCGATTACCAGGCCCAGCTGGACGCGGGCAAACAGCAGATGTATGCCCAGGGGCTGATCTCCTCCCCCAACCTCTCCAACGAGGAGCTGGTGGCCGAAGCCGAAGCCGCCCTGCGTCGGATGAAGCTGCAGGTGCTGGAAGGGCAGCTGGCCCTGAACACCGGCAACGCAGAGGCCTTCACCGCCTTTGACGCGGCCCAGGCCCAGCTGGAGGCCGCACGCCAGCAGCTGGACGAGGGCTGGCAGCAGTACCAGGAGGGCGCGGCCGCCTTTGAGACCCAGAAGGCCCAGGCCGAAGCCCAGCTGGCCGACGCACGCAGGCAACTGGCCGACGCGGAGGAGCAGGTGGACGACATCGCATCCGGCGAGTGGTATGTGCTGGACCGCAACAGCGTGGTGTCCATTGTGTTCTTTGGACAGAACGCCGACCGCATCGAGTCCATCGCCCGGGTGTTCCCCGTCTTCTTCTTCCTGGTGGCGGCCCTGGTGGCCAGCACCACCATGACCCGCATGGTGGAGGAGAACCGCACCCAGATGGGCACCTTCAAGGCCCTGGGCTACACCGACCGGGAGATCACCGCCAAGTATCTGGTCTACGGCACCACCGCCGGCCTGCTGGGCTGCATCGCGGGTATGCTGCTGGGCTTCTTCGGGGTGCCGTCGGTCATCTGGTGGGCCTACTCCACCGTGTTCGACCTGCCCACCTTCCGGCTGCGGGTCTATCCCCTGCTGGCCGTCCTGAGCGTGGTCATCAGCATCGGCGTGGTGGGCCTGACCACCCTGGCGGCCTGCCGCGTATCCCTGCGGGAAAAGCCCGCCGCCCTGCTTCTGCCCCGCGCCCCCGCCGCAGGCAAGCGGATCTTCCTGGAGCGGGTCAAGCCCCTGTGGCGCCGGATGAGCTTCTCCCAAAAGACCACCGCCCGCAATATGTTCCGCTACAAAAAGCGCTTTTACATGACCGTGCTGGGCGTGGCGGGCTGCACCGCCCTGCTGCTGATCGGCTTTGGCCTGCAGGACTCCATCGTGGAGATCGTCAGCCGGCAGTACGGCTCCATCCAGAAGGCCGACCTGTCCATCTCTCTGAGCAGCGACAAGGCCCTCGAGCTGGAGGGCGGCCTCACCGACACCCTGGCCGCCCGGGATGAGGTGGAGAGCTGGGGCGCCTTCTACACCCGCACCGTCACGGTGGCGGAGGATGCCGCCGGCGCCGGCGAGCTGAGCGTCACCCTGGTGGCCGCCCAGGAGCCCCAGAAGCTGACCGAGTATTTCACCCTGCAAAACGGCGGCAGCCCCCTCACCTTCACCCAGGGCAGCGTGGTGCTGAGCGAAAAGACCGCCGAGCTGCTGGGCGTGGAGGCCGGGGACACCGTCTGGGTGCAGGGCACCGGCGCCTCCTATCTGCCCCTGACCCTGACCGGCGTGACCGAGAACTACCTGGGCGCTTACCTCTACGTCACCCAGGAGACCCTGGAGGCCCTGGTGGACTCCCCCGCCTGGAATACGGTGTACGCCGTCACCAGCTGCAGCTCGGAGACCCAGCGCCAGACCCTGAGCACCGTGCTGCTGGGCTGCAACTACGTCTCCAGCACCGCTTTCACCGCCGACAGCGCCGCCATGTACGACAGCACCATCGCCTGCATCAACTATGTGGTCCTGCTCATCATCGTCTGTGCGGCGGCCCTGGCCGCAGTGGTGCTGTACAACCTCATCAGCGTCAACATCGGCGAGCGCAAAAAGGAGCTGGCCACCATCAAGGTCCTGGGCTTCTTCGACAAGGAGGTCTACCGCTACATCTTCCGGGAGATCGAGCTGCTCAGCGTCATCGGCGCCGCTGTGGGCCTCGCCATTGGCGCGCCCATGCACCAGTTCGTCATCCGGACGGTGGAGTCGGAGCAGATGATGTTCATCCGCAGCCTCGAGCCCACCAGCTTTGTGTACAGCGTGGCGCTGACGCTGCTGTTCACGGTGGCCGTCTGCCGCATGATGCGCCGCCAGGTGCGGGCCATCAGCATGGTGGAGAGCATGAAAGCCCCCGAATAACCGCGTATGTGCGCTGTTTGGCGCCAAAGGAGAGTTTACAAAAGATTCATAGATTCAAAACAGTTTATGTATAAATCTTTGGTATCCTATACTCACAGGAACGGCGGGGCCGCAACCGCCCCCTGTAACACATGATTCCTCCTCATACCAAACCGAATACCGCAAAATGGACCGCCCTGTGCCGCCGCAAGCACGGGGCGGTTTCGTTTGAGCACGGGGCGATTTCGTTTGAGCACGGGGCGGTTTCGTTTGGGCCGGCCTTGCACCGATTTATCATTTGTAATACTCTTGCTTTTATGTTATACTAAGATGTATCGGATTCTTTCGGCGGCGGGGCCGGACAGCCTGGCCCTGCCGCAGACTTCAAAAATACACAAGGGAGGCTTTGGAATGTCCTACAAACCCAAAATGACCTATAAAGGCAAGCCCCTCGTCCGCAAGGACAATGAGCTCTATTACGGCTGGATGACCGATCCCTATGTCCTGCATCTCCAGATCCTGACCACCGCCCCGGTAGACGGGACGGAGCTGCCCGACAAGGTGCAGGTGACGCTTTTGTCCACCGACCTGTCCAAGTCCATCAAGGAGCGCACAGCCCGCCAGTCGGTGCGGCATGGGCTGTACAACGCTTTGGATATCGGCGCCATCTGGCTCGAAAAAGCCCTGGCCGCCCTCCGCTGACCGCGCCCACGCAAAAACCCCTGCAGAGCCATACGCTCCGCAGGGGTTTTGTTTTTGCAGTGTATGGGGCGGCTCAGTCCTCCTGGCCGGGCAGATCGATCTCCAGGGGGCGGCCGCAGCTGCCGCAGCGGGCCTTGCCCGACAGCAGGGTGTCCTCGTCCAGCACATTCACCGCGCCGCAGGCCTGGCAGGTCACCTCATACTGGGCCTGCTCCTGCCCGTCGCCGCCGGCTTCCTCGCTGTCTTCGGCCTCGTCCTCCAGGGCCACCTCAAAGGTGCAGCCGCAGTTCGGGCAGAAAGCCTCCCCTGCGTCCAGGTCCTCCTCGGTGACATACACCGTCTCGCCGCAGCCGGGGCAGTCCACCTCGTAGCAGGGCGCATCGGCGTCGTCCTCGTCCTCGTACACGTCGGACTGCAGCTCCTCCACGTCGCCGCGCAGCAGCTCCAGCTGGTCCTCCGCCTGGGTGATATCCTGCTCCATCGCCTTCATGCTGGCGGCCATCTCGGCCAGCAGATCGCCCATCGCGTGGAAGATCTTTCCCTCGCGGGTGGATTCGTCCACCCCCAGGCCCTCCAGCAGGCCCTGCAAATAGGCAGCTTTTTCAACAAGTTCCATACTCTATCCCTCCAGTCCGGGGCGCCGGGACGCCCGCCGATTCAAAAAGCCGGACCGGCGGCAGACGCCGCAAGCCCGGCTGCATTCTGGGTTCCGACTCAGACGCGCTCCATATACTCGCCGGTACGGGTATCGATGCGGATCACGTCGCCCTCGTTGATGAACAGAGGCACACGCAGGGTGGCGCCGGTCTCAACGGTAGCGGGCTTCAGGGTGTTGGTGGCGGTGTTGCCGCGAATGCCCGGCTCGGTCTCGGTGACGGTCAGCTCGATGAAGTTGGGGATCTCGACGCTGAACACCTTGCCCTTGTAGCTCAGCAGCTTGCACACTTCGTTCTCCTTGCAGAACTTGAAGTTGTCGGGCACGTCGCTGGCGTTGACGGGGATGTCGTCGTAGGTCTCGTTGTCCATGAAGTGGTACAGATCGCCGTCCTGGTAGCTGTAAGTCACCTCACGGCGCTCGATGAACGCCTGGGGGAACTTGGCGGTGGGGTTATAGCTGGTCTCGATGACCGCGCCGGTGATGACGTTCTTGGTCTTGGTGCGGACAAAGGCCGCGCCCTTGCCGGGCTTGACGTGCTGGAACTCAACGACCTGGAGAACCTGGCCGTCCTGCTCAAAGGTCACGCCATTGCGAAATTCGCCTGCAGAAATCATAAGGAATTCCTCCATCAATTTAGTATCTCATGCTCACGCATATCTATGAATATTGTACCCAATTGCGCATTGTTTGGCAAGGGGTTTCGGCAAAAAACAGGGCAAAAAGCGCTCTCACAGCTCTTTTTGCTCCCCGGCGCGCCACATCCGGCGCAGCGCGGCGGCGTCCTCAGCCTGGGTGCCGGCGCTTTCGCAGATGATGGTGGGGGCAAGGCCGCGCCGTGCCAGCAGCTCCATCAGCGGCTGCGGCTCGGGGCCGTACTGGGTGTCGGCCAGCGTCCAGTGGCGCTTTTCTCCCCCCGCCGAAAACTCGATGCGGGAGAAGTGGACATGGAACCGGCTGGCCCGCTCGTCCCCCAAAGCCTCGCCCATCCGGTCCAGGATGGCGGCGTAGTCCGCCTGGCTCCGGATGCCGCCCAGGGTGCGGGCGTTCAGGTGCCCGAAGTCGATGCAGGGCACAAGGCGGCGGTCTACGCTGCACAGGGCCAGCACCTCCTCCAGATCGCCCAGCTGGCCGATCTTGCCCATCGTCTCGGGGCAGAGGGTCATGTCCCCGTAGCCGGCCTCATCCAGGGCCTCCATCGCGCGGCGCAGGGTGTCCATCGCCTTGTCCAGGGCGTCGGCACGGCTCTGCTTGCCGCAGCTGCCCGGATGGAAGATCACCCGCCTGCCCCCCAGCGCCCGGCAGACCGCGCAGCTCTGGAGCAGATAGCGGATGCTGCCCAGGCGCTTTTCCTCCTCCAGGCTGGACATGCTGATGTAATAGGGGGCGTGCACGCTGAACAGCACCCCCTTTTCGGCCGCCAGGGCGGCCATCTGCCGGGCCTTGTCCTCTCCCAGACGCACTCCGTGCCCGCACTGGTACTCGAAGGCGTCCAGCCCGAACTGCGCCGTATAGGCGGGGATGTCCAGGCTGTTCTTGTAGCCCATGCCGGCAAAGCTGTCGCCCATGCCGGCGGGGCCAAAGCGGATGTGAGGCTGTGTCACAGCAGTTTTCCTCCTTTGTCGTAGTAGGCTTGCCAGTGGCGGCGCTCCCACTTGCGCTTGAGGCGCACCTGCGCCCCCAGGTCGGGGCCCCGGGGCACCACCATCAGGGCCGGGATGCCGTAGAGGGCGGCGGCCAGGCGGTCTGCGTACAGCTGGTCCCCCACCATCGCCATCTGCCGCCGGGACACCCCCAGACGGCGGCGGGCCGCCATCAGCCCAAAGGGCAGGGGCTTGGCCGAGCGGGAGATATACGCAAGGCCCAGGCGGCGTGCAAAGGGTTCCACGCGGCGGCGGGAACCGTTGGAGACCAGCGTCAGGCCCACCCCCGCCTGCCGCATAGCCTCCAGCCAGGCGGCCACGTCGGCGCTCAGCTCCTGGCTGCGGTCGCCGGTGAGGGTGTTGTCGATATCCAGCACCAGGGCCCGCACCCCCTTCTGCGCCAGAAAGGCGGGGGTGATGTGGGTGACATCCTGAAAGACATACTCGGGGGTGATCAGCATAGGGCTGCTCCTTCCGTGCAACAAAAATGGGAGAACCCGCACGGGGTTCTCCCACATCGGCGTTAGCAACGCAGCGGTCCTTTGGACCGTGGGCAAAGCTCAATTACTTGTACTTGCGCTTGCGGGCCGCTTCCGACTTCTTCTTGCGGCGAACAGAGGGCTTCTCGTAAGCCTCGCGCTTACGAACCTCTGCGAGCACGCCACTGCGGGCGGTGCTCCGCTTAAAGCGACGCAGTGCGCTTTCCAGCGACTCGCCCTCTTTAACACGAATTTCCGACATCTTATCCCTCCCTTGGACCGTGAGGCGGGAATTTCGTTGTTACAGAGTAACTAACAGAGACAGTATAGCGCATTTTCGCGTTTCAGTCAACCTTTTTATCAAAGTTTTTCCGGGCCGGTTTCTTAACAATTCGTGAAAACGCCAGGACCGCCGGGGGCGTTTTTCAGCCCTTGGCCGCCAGATTGACCAGGCGTCCCTTGACGTAGATCTCCTTGACCAGGGTCTTGCCGGCCAGGGCGGCGGCCACCGCCGGCTCGGCTTTGGCCTGGGCGATGGCGTCGGCGGCGGTGATGTCGGCGGGCACGGTCAGGCGCGCCTTGACCTTGCCGTTCACCTGCACGGCGATCTCCACCGTCGCCTCCACGCACTTGGCCTCGTCGTAGGCGGGCCAGGGGTAATAGGCCAGCTGCTGGTCGTGGGTGTGGCCCAGCTTCTCCCACAGCTCCTCGGTCATGTGGGGGGCAAAGGGGTTGAGCAGCTGCACCAGGGTCTCGAACTCGGCCCGGGTGGCGCCGCCGTTGTCGTACAGGGCGTTGACCAGGGTCATCAGCTGGGCGATGGCGGTGTTCATCTTGAGGCCCTCGATGTCGGCGCCCACCTTCTTGATGGTCTGGTGCATCAGGGTCTCGATGGCGGGACGGTAGCCCTCGCCCTCCACCAGCTTCTCGGACAGGCCCCAGACGCGGTCCAAAAAGCGGTTGCAGCCCGCAATGGCCGAAGTCTGCCAGGGCGCCGCCTGTTCAAAGTCGCCCATGAACATCTCGTACAGCCGCATGGTGTCGGCGCCGTAGGCAGCCACCACGTCGTCGGGGTTGACCACGTTGCCCAGGCTCTTGGACATCTTGACCACCGGGTGCCGGGCCATCTCGCCGTACTTCTCCTCCAGGGCGCGCTCGGCGGCCTTCTGGTTGCCGTACTGCTCCAGCAGGGCCTTCTGCTCGTCGGCGGGGAGGTTTGCAAAGTTGTGGGGGTTGAGTCCCAGGATCATGCCGTGGGAGGTGCGCTTCTGGTAGGGCTCTGCGGTGGGCACCACGCCGATGTCATACAGGAACTTGTGCCAGAACCGGCTGTACAGCAGATGCAGGGTGGTGTGCTCCATGCCGCCGTTGTACCAGTCCACCGGAGACCAGTATTCCAGGGCCTCTTTGGAGGCCAGGGCGTCCCGGTTGTGGGGGTCCATATACCGCAGGAAATACCACGAGGAACCGGCCCACTGGGGCATGGTATCGGTCTCCCGCACGGCGGGGCCGCCGCAGCAGGGACAGGTGGTCTTGACCCAGTCGGTGTGGCGGGCCAGGGGGCTCTCGCCGTCGGGGCCCGGCTCAAAGTCCACGATGTCGGGCAAAGTCAGAGGCAGGCTGCTCTCGGGCAGGGGCTGCCAGCCGCACTTGTCGCACTTGACCATCGGGATGGGCTCGCCCCAGTAGCGCTGGCGGCTGAACACCCAGTCCCGCAGCTTGTAGTTGACCTTCTTGTGGCCCTTGCCGTTCTCCTCCAGCCAGGCGGCCATCTTTTCCTTGGCGTCGGTGACCGACAGCCCGTCCAGGAAGCCGGAGTTGACCAGGGTGCCGGTGGCCACGTCGGTGAAGGCCTCTTTGTCCAGGTCGGAGGGCGTCTTGCCCTTGACCACCTCGACGATGGGCAGGCCGAACTTTTTGGCGAACTCCCAGTCGCGGCTGTCGTGGGCCGGCACCGCCATGATGGCGCCGGTGCCGTAGGTGGCCAGGACATAGTCCGAGATGAAGATGGGGATCTGCTTGCCGTTGACCGGGTTGATGCCCATGACGCCGTCCAGCCGCACGCCGGTCTTTTCCTTGTTGATCTCGGTGCGCTCAAAGTCGCTCTTGCGGGCGGCCTCAGCCTGGTAGGCCTTGACCTCGTCCGCGTTGCGGATGACGCCCTCCTCCATCCAGCGGGCCAGCAGGCTGTTCTCGGGGGACAGCACCATGTAGGTGGCGCCGAACAGGGTGTCGCAGCGGGTGGTGTAGACGGTCAGGGTGTCGCCGGTGGTGGTGCCGAAGTCGATCTCGGCGCCGTAGCTGCGGCCGATCCAGTTTTTCTGCTGGGTGACCACGCGGTCGATGTAGTCCAGGCCGTCCAGCCCGTCGATCAGCTTGTCGGCGTAGTCGGTGATCTTCAGCATCCACTGGCTCTTGACCCGGTGCACCACCTCGCTGCCGCACCGCTCGCACACGCCGTTGACCACTTCTTCGTTGGCCAGCACGCACTTGCAGCCGGTGCACCAGTTGACGTTCATCTCTTTCTTGTAGGCCAGGCCGTGCTTGTACAGCTGCAAAAAGATCCACTGGGTCCACTTGTAGTATTCGGGATCGGTGGTGTTGATCTCACGGTCCCAGTCGAAGGAGAAGCCCAGGCTCTTGAGCTGGGCGCGGAAGCGGTCCACATTCTTCTTGGTGACGATGGCCGGATGGATGTGGTTCTTCATGGCGTAGTTTTCGGTGGGCAGGCCAAAGGCGTCCCAGCCCATCGGATACAGCACATTGTACCCGCACTGGCGGCGGCGGCGGGCCACCACGTCCAGGGCGGTGTAGCTGCGGGGATGGCCCACATGCAGCCCGGCGGCGGAGGGGTAAGGGAACTCCACCAGGGCGTAGAACTTGGGTTTTTGGGGATCGATCTCGGCGTGGAAGGTCTTTTCGTCCTCCCAGACCTTCTGCCACTTGGCCTCGACGGCTTTGAAATCGTACTTCATCTTGCAATCAGCTCCCGTTTTACTTCACTTTATAAGACTTTCCCCACAGCGGTCACTGTGCGGTCCCGGCGTCCTCGTCCGTCCCGCCGGCCTCCTCCAGCCAGGCCGAGACGTCCACCGTCTCGGCGTCGGCCCACAGGTGCTCCAGGTCGTAATAGGTGCGGGTGCCCGGCACAAAGACGTGGACGATCACCCCGGAATAGTCCAGCAGGATCCAGTTTTTGGAGTCGAAGCCCTCGGTGTGGTAGGGCTCCACCCCCTGCTGGGACAGCTGGTACTGCACCTCGTCGGCCAGAGCGGCCACCTGGGTGGTGGAGGTGCCCGACGCGATGACAAAATAATCGGTCAGCACGGTCAGATCTTGCACCTTGAGCACCCGGAGCTGCTGGGCCTTTTTCTTGTCCAGGATCTTGGCAATGCGGATGGCAAGGTTCTTGCTGTCGTTCAGGTTTTCCATAAGCTCCCTTTCTTTGAACAGTTTCGTTTGGATCGGTCAGGCGGCCGGCTGCTGGCCCGCCCCTGCGGGCTGGCCGTCGGTGGTCACGGCGCCCTGCACATCGGTGTCACCTTCCAGGATGGCGTCGTCCGATTCCTTGTCCAGCTGGCCCACAAACTGGATGTTGGCGCTGGTGGAGATCGAGCCGTGCGGCCAGTCGTCGGTGACCAGGTTCAGTTCTTCTTCGCTCACCGGGCCGGTGTAGGTGCGGAAATAGGTGTTCAGCAGCTCGGCGATGGAGCCGGCGTCGGGCACCACGCAGGAGTAGCCCGCAGAGGTCTCGGTGGCCCCGATGTAGGGCACGCCGCCCGAAAAGACCGGCGTCTGGGCGATCATGATGTTGGCGCTGTCGATCCGCATGAAGGAGACCGCCAGCTTGCCCAGGGTGACCAGGTCCATATCCGTCTCGATATAATTGTTGAAAATAATGGGCATCTGGTTGAGGATATCCTGAATGCCCATCGAGCGGGCCCGCTTGAACAGGGCCGCATAGAAATACCGCTGCATGTTCAGGCGGTCGATGTCCGAGTTCTCGTACCCTTTCCCGTGCCGGTTGCGCACAAAGAACTCGGCCGACGCGCCGTCCAGGTTGCGGTAGCCCTTGGCCAGGTAGCTGCCGTTGTACTCCATATCGTGGGGGATATACACCTCGATGCCGCCGAAGTTGTCCACCACTTCGGTGAGGGCCTGCATATTGATCGAGACGTAGTAGTCCACCGGCAGCTTGTACTGGTCGTAGATCACCTCGGCCAGGGCGGCGATGCTGCCGCCGTTGGACAGGGCCACCGAGTTGATCTGGTAGTTGGAGGCGCGGTAGGTCTTGCCGCTGGAGAGGGTGACGGTGCGGTTCTCGGTGGTCACCAGGGTGTTGCGGGGGATCTGCAGCATCCGCAGCGCGCCGTTCTTGATGTCGAACTGGCAGTAGAGGATCATGTCGGTCATGCCGTCGTTGCTGCCGTCGGCGCCGTAGCCCCGGCCCTCCTCATAGTCGATGCCGCAGACCAGGATGTTCACCACATCCCCCTTGTACTCCTCCAGCGTCTGGATCTCCTCCACGATGGAGGGGGCGTCCGACTCGGGGCGGATGCTCTCCTGGATCCGGCTGACGTAGTTCACCGCGTAGATCACCCCGCAGCCGATGAGGGCCATACAGCCCAGCACCACCGCCAACGGCAGCCACAGGGGGGAACGGCGGCGCTTTTTCTTTTTGCCGCCGCCCTTTTTGCCCCCGGATGAATGGCGGGGCGGCTCCTTGCCGCGCGGCGGGTCCTGGTCCGGGGCGCTGTGCGCTGGCTCCTGCCGGGGCCGGGGCACGGCATCCCCGGGCTGGGGTCGGAAAAAGCTCTGGCCGTCGTCCTCCTGGGGTGCGTCTGCCTGGGGCGGCACGGGGGGGCGGGGCGGCACGCCGCCGCCACTGGCGCTGCCCCCCGGAGAAGGCATGCCCAGTGAACGGTCTGTATTGATACGGCGGGGCGTTCCACTCATAGTCCAGTCTCCTTCAGAGGCCTGTATGCACAGGCTGTGTGTCGTTGCCGCCCAAGCGGGCGGCACAGTCTTTTAGTAGTATAGCATTCTCGGGCGGAATCTGCAATCCGTTTTATCAAACCTTCACCTTTCCGTCCTTTTGGGCCGCCGTCTTCCGGATGTCCTCGAGGGTGGCGGCGGACATGGGGTCCAACGGCCGCCCCCCGTGCCGGACAAAGCCCACCGACTGCTCCAGGGCGGCCAGCATGGCCTGGTCGATGTCCTCGAACTCCAGCCGGCGCAGCTGCTCCACCCCTTCAAAGTCCCGCTCGGCGCAGGTCATGTCGGCCAGGTAGAGGATCTTGTCCAGCAGGGACATCCCCGGCTTGCCGGTGGTGTGGCAGGCCACCGCCGAGAGGATCTCGGGGTCGGTGACCCCCCACTGGGTCTGGGCCAGGATGGCGGCGCACACCCCGTGCCACACGGGGGTGGGGCGGTTCTCGGTGTCGCCGGCGAGATCCGGGTACTGGCGCAGCAGCTCCAGCTGCCGGGCGGTGGGCATCTCCTTGGCGGTATCGTGCAGCAGGGCGGCCAGGGCGGCCTTGTGCGGGTCGGCCCCATAGCGGGCGGCCAGCCGGACGGCCATCTCCTCCACGTTCAGGGTGTGCTGATAGCGCTTGTTGCCCAGGTGTTTGCGGGCCAGGGCCTTTGCTTCCTCAAGATCCATAGAGCAGCCTTCCTTTCCTATACACAGTGACGCGTTTTTACGACTCCCCGGGATGGCGGCAGCGGCGGGGCGGAGCGGGCGGCTCGAAGCTCTGGTACAGCCCCTCCCGGCTTATCACCTGCCGCACCTGCAAAGGCAGCGCGGCGGCGCAGTCCTCACCGGCAGCCAGGCGCCGGCGTATCTCGCTGCTGGCCATCGGCACGGCCCGGGCCGGCGCCATCAGGATGCGGCTGCCGGACGGGTCCAGGGCGCGGGCCGCCTGGTGCAGGGCGGGGTCGTCCCCGATCTCGCGGCTGACCACCACCAGGCGGGCCAGGCGCAGGATATCCTGCCAGCGGTACCAGGTCCGGAACGATTCCAGCATATCGCTGCCCACCGTCAGATAGAGGGTGGCGCCGGGACAGCGCGCCGCCAGCATCTCCAGCGTCAGGACGGTGTAGTTGCGGCGGCCCTCCCGGGCCTGGCACACTTCCCAGTCGCTGACGGTCAGCCGGGGCAGGCCGGGCGTCCCTTCCAGCGCATAAAAGCAGCGGCACATCTCCAGCCGCAGCTCGGCCGGGGTGGCGCTGGCCGCCTTGTGGGGGGGCACCCCGGCGGGCATCACCACCACCAGGTCGGGCCGGACCCGCCCGGCCGCGGCGCGCAGATTGTTCAGGTGGCCGTTGTGGGGCGGGTCGAAGGTGCCGCCGTACAGCAGCAGTTTCATTTCAGCAAGTCAGCGTAGGCGCTGTCCTTTTTCTTTTGCAGATACAGCACGAACTTGGAGCCGATGACCTGCACGCAGTCGGCGCCGGTGGCCTCGGCCAGCAGCACCGAAGCCTCCCGGGCGTTGTACATGCTGGTCTCCAGCACCTTGAGCTTGATCAGCTCCCGGGCGTCCAGGCAGTTTTTCACCGCGTCGATGAGGGGCTGGTCGATCTCCCCCTTGCCGATCTGAAAGACCGGGTCCATGGTATTGGCCTTGCCGCGCAGGATGGCGCGCTGTTTACTTGTAAGCATGGTGTCTCTCCTTTTATGTCTCGCTCAAAAATGCGGGCAGACGCTTTTCCAGCTCCTCCAGGGCGCGGCCCCGGTGGCTGATGGCGTCCTTCTCTTCGGGGGTCAGCTGGGCGTAGCTGTCGTGTTCGGTGTTGGGCCGCTTGCCGCCCCCCGGCACGCCCCGCTCGTCGGGGATGAACAGGGGGTCGTAGCCAAAGCCGTAGTCCCCGGGCTGCCGGGCAAACGCCACCCGGCCGGGGCACTCCCCCATGCAGGTCAGGGCGCGGCCGTCGGGCATCATCAGGCAAACCGCCGAGACGAATCTCGCCCCCCGCTTTTCCGCGGGCAGGTCCTGCATGACCCGCAGCAGCTTGTCGTTGTTGGCCTCGTCGTCCCCGTGACGGCCGCAGTAGCGGGCGCTGTACACGCCCGGCGCGCCATCCAGCGCGTCCACGCACAGGCCCGAGTCGTCGGCGACGGTGGGCAGACGGCTGGCGGCCGCAAAGGCGGCGGCCTTGATGGCCGCGTTTTCCGCAAAGGTGGAGCCGGTCTCCTCCGGGTCGAGGTCGAGGCCCAGCTCCTTCTGGCTGAGCACCTGGTGGCCCTGGGCCTCCAGGATCCGGCGCAGCTCCCTGAGCTTGCCGGGATTGCCGGTGGCTGCACAGATCTTCATGGTCAGCTCCTCCATTTCCGGGGCAGCAGCTCCTCCACGAAGCCCGCCGCGTCAAAGGGCAGCAGGTCGTCGATGGCCTCCCCCACCCCGATGAACCGCACCGGCAGGCCCAGCCGCTGCTTGACCGCCACCACGCATCCGCCCTTGGCGGTGCCGTCCAGCTTGGTCAGGATGACCCCGCTGGCGTCGGCGGCGCGGCAGAATTCCCGGGCCTGGCTGATGGCGTTCTGGCCGGTGATGGCGTCCAGCACCAGCAGCGTCTCCAGGCTGGCCTCGGGGGCGGCCTTGCGGACGCTGCGGCTGATCTTGGACAGCTCGGCCATCAGATTGGCCTTGTTGTGCAGCCGTCCGGCCGTATCGGCGATGACCATATCGTAGCCCCGGGCCTGGGCCGACTTGACGGTGTCAAAGATGACCGCCGCCGGGTCGGCGCCCTCCCCCGCCTTGACGATGGGGACGCCGGCCCGTCCGGCCCAGATGTCCAGCTGCTCGCTGGCGGCCGCACGGAAGGTGTCGCCGGCGGCCAGCATCACCCGGCGGCCCTGCTCGCGGTAGTAGCTGGCCAGCTTGGCGATGCTGGTGGTCTTGCCCACCCCGTTCACCCCGATCACCAGGATGACGGCGGGATGGCCGTCCAGCTGCATCTCGCACTCCGGCTCCATCTCCTGGCGCAGGATCTCCCGCAGCGCGTCCATGGCCTGGTCGCCGGTCTTGAGATGCTGGGCTTTCACCTCTTCCCGCAGCCGCTCCACCAGGTGCAGGGCCACTTCGGCCCCCACGTCTGCCAGGATCAGCTGCTCCTCCAGCTCGTCGTAGAGATCGTCGGTGATCTCCGCGCCGGTGAGGGTGTTGATGATGCTGCCCCAGAAGCCGGTGCGGGTCTTTCTGAGGCCGTTTTCCATTTTCTCTTTGGTTTTTTCCTTGTCTTTCTTTCTGCCGAACAGGCCCATAGGGGAACCTCCTGCTGTTTTGTGGGATGTATGTGCGTTCAGGACACCAGGCTGGCGTCCACATGGTCCAGATCCAGCCGGAGCAGTTTGGACACGCCGTCCTCCTGCATGGTGACCCCATACAGGACGTCGGCGGCCTCCATGGTGCCCCGGCGGTGGGTGATGACGATGAACTGGGTCTTGTCGCTGATCCGCCGCAGATACTGGGCGAAGCGGGTGACGTTGGCGTCGTCCAGGGCGGCCTCGATCTCGTCCAGGATGCAGAAGGGCGAGGGGTTGACCGCCAGGATGGCGAAGTAGATGCTGATGGCCACCAGCGCCCGCTCCCCGCCCGAAAGGGCTTCCAGGTTCCGGATCACCTTGCCCGGCGGGCTGACCTGGATCTCGATGCCGCTGCCCAGCACGTCGCCGGGGTCTTCCAGCGCGAGGGCGGCCTGTCCCCCGCCGAACAGCTGGGCGAAGGCCTGGCCGAAATGCCGGTTGATGGCCGCAAAGTTGCGGCTGAAGATCTCCCGCATCTGGCCGTTCAGCTCCCCGATCATCCGCACCAGGCGGTCCTTGCTCTGCTGCACGTCCTCCACCTGGGCTTTCAGGGTCTGGTAGCGGGTCTGTACCTCCTGGTACTCCTCCACCGCCCCCACGTTGACGCTGCCCAGGGCGCGGATCCTGCCCCGCACCTCGGCCACCTGGGCCCGCAGGGCGGCCATGGACGAATAGTCCACGCACAGCCCGGCCGCGTCGGTGGGGGTCAGCTGGTACTCGTCCCAGAGCTTGGCGGCCAGCTGGTCGTACTCCCCTTCCGCCGCGCTTTTGCGCTCGGACAGGCGGGCCATCTCACGGCCGGCCTCCTCCCGCTGCTCGGCGGCGGCCCGGGCGGCGGCCTGGGCCCGGGTCTCGGCGGCCTGCTGTTCCAGCCGGCGGTCCGCCGCATCCCGGATGGCGGCCTCTTTCTGGCGGATGGCCTCCCGGCTGCGGGCCGTCTCGTCCTGCACCTGGCCGATGGCCTGGGCAAGGCGGGCGTCCTGCTGTTCCAGCTGCCGGATGTTCTCCTCCAGCTCCCGGCGGCGTGCGCCGGCATCCGCAAGGCGGGCTTCCCAGTCCGCGACGCGGCTGCGGCACAGCTCGGCGTCCTTTTGGCGGGCCAGCTGTTCCAGGCGGGCCGCTTCCAGCCGGCCGGACAGTTCCGACTGCCGGGCCGCAAAGTCATCGTCCCCGGCGCTCAGCTGCTCCAGCTGCCGGGTCAGACCGGCGGCCAGGGCTTCCTGCTGCTGCCTGCGCCCGGACGCGGACGCGGCGTCCTTTTGCCGGGCACGGATCTCCTCCTCCAGCGCTTCGGCCCGGGCGGCGGCCTGGGCGGCGGCCTCCCGGCCCTGCTGCACCGCCTGTTCCAGACGCCGGCGTTCGGCGTCGGCCCGCAGCCGGTCGTCGGCGGCGGTGCGCTCTTCGGCCTGGGCGGCGGTCAGGTCGGCGGACACCGCGTCCACCTGGCTCTTGCACTGGGCGGCGCGGACGCCGGCCACCGTGCAGTCCTGCTCCAGGGAGGCGATCTTCTTTTCCAGGTCCCGGATCTCCTGGCGCCGGGTGAACAGCCCCGCCGACCGCTGTACGCTGCCGCCGGTGAAGCTGCCGCCCGCGTTGACCACCTGGCCGTCCATGGTGACCACCCGGCTGCGGTAGCCCAGGCTCCGGGCCGCCTTGCCGGCGGCGTGGATGTCCTCCACCACCACCACCCGGCCCAGAAGGTGGGAAACGACGTCCCGGTAGCGCGCGTCGGCCTGCACCAGACTGCTGGCCAGCCGGGCCGAAAGGGGCAGTTCCCCCCGGAACAGCCCGGGCTGGACGGTATCCAGGGGCAGAAAGGTGGCGCGGCCCGCGTTCTTTTGGCGCAGCAGGGCGATGGCGGCTTTGGCGGCCGCCTCGTTTTCCACCACGATGTTCTGCATGGCGGCCCCCAGGGCGGTCTCCACCGCCACCTCGCACCCCGGCTCCACCGTCAGGATGGAGGACACCGGCCCGATGATCCCCCGCAGCCGTCCTCCGGCGGCCGCCTGCATGACGGCGCGGACCGAGTGCTGGTAGCCCTCCATGTTCTTTTCCAGTTCCTGCAATACGGCCAGGCGCTGGGCGGCGGCGTCCCGGCTGCGGATTGCCGTCTGCTGCTCCTCCCGGGCGGCGGCCAGGGCCTTCTGGCGGCTGGCCAGCTTGAGGGAAAGGCCCGCCCGGACGTTGGCCAGCTGCTTCTGGCTTTTGTCCAGCATCTCCAGATAGTGCACCGTATCGGTCAGGCTGGCCTGGTCCTCCGCAAGCTTCGCCTGCTGCTGCCGGGCGGCGTCCTGCGCCTCGGGCAGACGGCCGGCGGCGGCCTGCCGGGCGGCTTCGGCGGCGGCCTCCTCCACACGGGCGGCGGTCTGCTGTGCCGAGGCCTCCGCCAGCCGGCGGCGCAGCTGTTCCTCGAGGGCGCTGGCCGCGTCGGTGCGGCTTTGCAGCTGGGCCAGCTGCTGTTCCAGGCTGTCGATCTGCCCGGCGAGGGCTTCGGCCTGCCGGCCGGCTTCGTCGGCGGCGTCCTTCTGGCGCTGGAGCTCCCGGGCGGCGTCCTGCTGGCCGGACACCCCCTGCTCCAGCTCCTGCCGCAGGGCTTCGGCGCTCTGGCGGCCGTGGGCGCGGTCGTTTTCCAGCACCGCGATGCGGCTGCCGCTGGTGCTGATCTGTTCGGTGATACTGCGGATATCCCCATTCAGGCGCTCGATCTCCACCGTGAGGCGCTGCGCCTGCATACGGATCTCCTCAGCCTCCCGCTGGGCGGCCTTGTCCGCCTGGTCCTGGCGGTCGTAGGCGGCCTGGGCGGTCTCGCAGTCCCGGGCCAGCTGCTGCATGGCCGCGCGGGCGGCCCGGATGCCCTCCACCCAGAGCGTCACCTCCAGGCTCTTGCGCCGGGCGGCCAGCTCCAGGTAGGCGCGGGCCTTTCCGGCCTCCTTTTCCAGGGGGCCCACCCGGCTTTCCAGTTCCTGCAAAATGTCCCGCAGCCGCTCCAGATTGGCTTCGGCCCCGGCCAGCCGGTGTTCGGCCTCGGTCCTGCGGTAGCGGTACTTGGCGATGCCGCAGGCATCCTCAAAGATCTCCCGGCGCTCGCTGCCCTTGGCGGCCACGATCTCGGCGATCCGGCCCTGGCCGATGATCGAGTAGCCGTCCCGGCCGATGCCGGTATCCAGCAGCAGCTCATAGATATCCTTCAGCCGGCAGGCCTGGCCGTTGATGGTGTACTCGCTGTCCCCCGAGCGGTAATACCGCCGCCCGATGGTCACCTCGCCGGCGTCCAGGTCCAGGGTGTGGGCGGTGTTGTCCAGCGTCAGCCGCACCGACGCATAGCCCATGGCCCCCCGCCGGGCGGCGCCCCCGAAGATGACGTCCTCCATCTTGCCGGCGCTGCGCAGCTGGCGGCTGCTGGTCTCCCCCAGCACCCAGCGCACCGCGTCGGACAGGTTGCTCTTGCCCGAGCCGTTGGGCCCCACCACCGCGGTGACGCCCGGGCCGAAGGCGATTTTGACCTTGTCGGGGAAGCTCTTGAACCCCTGGATCTCCAGCTCCTTCAGTACCATGCGTTACTTTTCCTGCAGCACGCCCAGCAGCTTCAGGGCCTCCCGGGCGGCGTGCTGTTCGGCGGCCTTCTTGCTCTTGCCCTCGCCCCGGGCCACGCAGTCCGAGTTGAACCGCACCGCCACCACGAAGTGCTTGTCGTGGTCGGGGCCGGTCTCCTTCTCCACCACATAGCTCAGCCGTTCCTCGGGGTTCTGCTGGACGATCTCCTGCAGGCGGGTCTTGTAGTCGGCCTCGGCGTGCTTGCCCTCGGTGATGAAGGGCAGGATGAACCGGCGGGCCGTCTCCATCCCGCCGTCCAGGTAGAGCGCGGCGATGAGGGCCTCAAAGGCGTCGGACACCACGCTGGGCCTCTCCCGGCCCCCGCAGCGCTCCTCGCCCTTGCCCAGCCGCAGATAGTCCCCCAGGTGGATCTCCTGGGCGAACTGGAACAGGGCCCCCTCGCTGACCAGGCTGGAGCGGATGCGGGTCAGATCGCCCTCGGGGCGGTCGGCGTAGGCGTGGAACAGATAGTCTGCCGACACGATCTGCAGCACGCTGTCCCCCAGGAACTCCAGCCGCTCGTTGTGGGCCACCGGGGTCCGGCTCTCGTTGGCGTAGCTGGTGTGGGTCAGGGCGGTCAGCAGCAGGCCCGGGTCCTTGAAGGTATAACCGATGATCTTTTCAAGCGGATGCGCCATCCGTGCGCCCTCCTTCCGGTTCATTCTTCCGCCCCGCCGGCGGCTTTGGCGGCGGCGTTGGCGGCGGCCACATCGTCCAGGGCGGCCTGCATGGTGCCGCACAGATCGTTCTCCACGCAGATCTTGGCCTGGCGGATGGCGTTCTTGACCCCCTTGGCCTTGGACGAGCCGTGGGCCTTGATGACCGGCTGCCGTGCCCCCAGGAAGGGCGCGCCGCCGTATTCCTCGCTGTCCATCTGCTTTTTCAGTCCGGCGATGGGGCCGCGCAGCAGCAGATAGGCCAGCTTGGTGGTAAGGCCGGACAGGAACATCTCCTTGATCATCCCCATGATCATCTTGGCCACGCCCTCGGTCAGCTTGAGCACCACGTTGCCGGTGAAGCCGTCGCAGACCACCACGTCCGCGCTGCCGGAGGGCACGTCCCGGGGCTCGATGTTGCCCACAAAGCGGATGCCGGGGGTGGTCTTGAGCTGCTGGTGGGCCTCACGCAGCAGCGGGGTGCCCTTGGACTCCTCGGCGCCGTTGTTCACCAGGGCCACGGCGGGGTCCTTCCGGCCCTCCACCCGCTGCATATAGCAGCTGCCCATGACGGCGAAGGCCTCCAGCATATCCACCCGGCACTCGACGTTGGCGCCGGCGTCCAGAAGCAGGTAGGGCTTTTTCTGGGCGGGGATGAGGGTGGCCAGGGCCGGGCGCTTGATCCCCCGCAGGGTGCGCACGATCAGGCTGGTGCCCACATGGAGCGCGCCGGTGCTGCCGGCCGAGACGAAGGCGTCCCCCTTGCCCTCCTTGAGCATATTCAGGCCCACCACGATGGTGGAATCCTTCTTCTGGCGGACGGCGCGGGCCGGCTCGTCGCACATCTCGATGTTCTCGGAGCAGTGGACCAGCCGGATGCCGTCCAGGGAGATATGGTTGTCGGCGGCCATCTTGCGGATCAGGGCCTCATCCCCGAGGCCGATGATCTGCACGCCGTATTCCTTGACCGCCTGTGCGGCCCCGTCCAGCGGGGCCAGGGGGGCGTTGTCGCCGCCCATCAGATCCACGATGATTTGCATAGTCTTGTTCCTTTCTGCCTGTTTGCAGGCTCATGCCTGGGCATCCACCCAGCGCTGCATACTGGCCGCCGCCCGCTGGGCCTGGGCCAGGTAGCGCAGGCGCTTGTCCCGGGGACGGTCCTCCAGAGGGGGCAGGATGCCCATATTGGCCCCCATGGGCTGGAAGTGCTTGTTCTCTGTGGTCAGATAGCGCACCAGAGCCCCGCACATGGTATCGGGCGGGGGCGGCGTATAGGGCCGGCCGTTCAGCCTGGCCCAGATGCTCCGGGCGGCCAGCAGGCCGCAGGCCGCGCTCTCCATATAGCCCTCAAAGCCGGTGATCTGCCCGGCGAAAAAGACGTCGGGGTGCTCTTTCAGGCACAGCTGGGCCGTCAGCACCCGGGGCGCGTCCAGGAAGGTGTTCCGGTGCATCACCCCATAGCGGACGAACTCCGCCCGCTCCAGGCCGGGGATCATCGAGAACACCCGCTTCTGCTCGCCCCACTTGAGGTTGGTCTGGAAGCCCACGATGTTGTACAGGGTGCGCTCGCGGTTCTCGGCCCGCAGCTGGACGTTGGCCCAGGGGCGGTGGCCGGTGCGGGGGTCCACCAGGCCCACCGGCCGCAGCGGCCCGTAGCGCATGGTATCGGCCCCCCGGGCCGCCATCACCTCGATGGGCATACAGCCCTCGTACACCGTCACCGTGTCGGCCTTCTTGCCCACCGCGTCGGGGTCGGGGGCGGCGCACCCCTCCCGGTCAAAGTCGTGGAGGGGCGCCCGCTGGGCGGTCACAAGGGCCTCGTAAAAGGCCTCGTACTCGGCCTTGCTGAAGGGGCAGTTGAGGTAATCCGCCTCCCCCCGGCCGTAGCGGGAGGCCGCGAACACCTTGTCGTAGTCGAGGCTCTCGGCGGTGACGATGGGGGCCACCGCGTCGTAAAAGTGGAGCCGGCTGTCCCCGGTCAGGCGGGCGATCTCGGCGGCCAGGGCCCCTTCGGTGAGGGGGCCGGTGGCCACCAGCACCGGACGGCCCTGGGGGATCGCGGTCGCCTCCTCGCGGCGGACGGTGATGTTGGGGTGGGCCTCCACCCGGGCGGTGACGGCGGCGCTGAACGCGTCCCGGTCCACAGCCAGGGCGCCGCCGGCCGCCACCCGCACCGACTGGGCCGCCGGCAGAAGGCTCGAGCCCAGCTGCCGCATCTCCTCTTTCAGCAGGCCGGACGCCGAGTCCAGCCGCTCGGCCTTGAGGCTGTTGGAGCAGATCAGCTCGGCAAAGCCGGGGTTTTGGTGGGCGGGGGAAAAGCGGACCGGCTTCTGCTCCCAGAGGGTGACGGCCACCCCCTGCCCGGCCAGCCAGAGGGCGGCCTCGCAGCCGGCCAGGCCCGCCCCCAGGATATCGATGTGAAATGGATCCATGGTGTCTCCTGTCAGGTGTTTTTGGGCGCCGGCATCGCAAAGCCGCAGCCCTCTTTGGCGCAGTAGAGCCGGGAACCGTGGCGGAACAGGGTGGAGCCGCACTTTTCGCACTTCTGGGCCACCGGGGTATCCCAGGTCATGAAGTCGCAGTCGGGGTAGCGCTCGCACCCGTAGTAGATCCGGCCCCGGGCGCTCTTGCGCTCCAGGATGCGGCCCTGGCCGCACTTGGGGCAGATGCCGCCGGTGTCCTTGACCAGGCGCTTGGTGCCCCGGCACTCGGGGAAGCCGCTGCAGGCCAGGAACTTGCCGTACTTGCCCACCTTGATGACCATGGGCCGGCCGCACAGGGGGCAGACCTCGCTGGAGGGCTCGTCGGGCACCTTGATCTTTTTGCCCTCCATATTCTTTTCGGCGGCCTGGAGGCTGGCGTCAAAGCCCTTGTAGAAGGCGTCCACCGTCTGGCGCCAGTCGGCCTTGCCGCTCTCGATCTTGTCCAGGTTCTTCTCCATCTGGGCCGAGAAGTCCACGTCCACGATGTGGGGGAACTGCTCCAGCATCAGCTTGTCCACCGTCCGGCCCAGGGGGGTGGGCTTGAGCTTTTTCTGGTCCCGCTCCACATAGCCCCGGTCGATGATGGTGGTGATGATGGGCGCATAGGTGGAGGGCCGGCCGATGCCGTTCTCCTCCAGGGCCTTGATGAGGGAGGCCTCGGTGTAGCGGGCGGGGGGCTGGGTGAACTTCTGCTCGCTCTTGAGCTGGACCAGATCCAGCCGCTGGCCCTGTTCGAGGGGGGGCAGGGCGGTCTCCTTCTTCTCCTTCTCGTCGGCGGCCTCCTCGTACAGGGCGGTGAAGCCGTCGAAGGTGACCGTAAAGCCGCTGGCCTTGAACCGGTAGGCCCCGCCGCAGACCGTCACCGACACGGTATCCATCTGGCAGTCGGCCATCTGGCTGGCCATGAAGCGGCTCCAGATCATCCGGTAGAGCTTGGCGGTATCCCCCGAGATGCTCTTATCCACCTCGTCGGGGGTCAAGGCCGGCATCGAGGGCCGGATGGCCTCGTGGGCGTCCTGGGCGGCGGTGGCGCTTTTGGTCTTCCAGGTGCGCTTGTACGGGCAGATATACGGCTGGCCGTAGGCCCCTTCGATATAGGCCCGGGCGGCGGCCACCGCCTCGTCCGAGATCCGCAGGCTGTCGGTACGCATATAGGTGATGAGGCCCACCGTGCCGTATCCGGCGATGTCCACCCCCTCGTACAGGGTCTGGGCGGCCCGCATGGTGCGGGTGGCGGTGAAGCCCAGACGCCGGGACGCCTCCTGCTGGAGGGTACTGGTGATGAACGCGGGGGTGGGCTGCTTGCTGCGCTTGCCCTTTTTGAGTTCCCCCACCGTGTAGACGGCCCCTTCCAGCCCCTTCTCGATGGCGCGGGCCTCCGCTTCGGTGTGGGGCAGCAGCTTTTTGCCCTTCTCGTCGGCGGCCAGCCGGGCGGTGAACCGCTTGCCGTGGCTGCTCAAGGTGAGGTCCACGTTCCAGTATTCCTCGGGCACGAAGGCCTCGATCTCCTTCTCCCGGTCGTCGATCAGACGGACGGCCACGCTCTGGACCCGGCCCGCCGACAGGCCCCGGCGGATCTTCCGCCACAGAAAGGGGCTGAGCTTATAGCCCACCAGCCGGTCCAGCACCCGGCGGGCCTGCTGGGCGTTGAACAGGTCCTCATTGATGGGCCGGGGATGGGCCATCCCCTCCTTGACCCCCTTCTTGGTGATCTCGTCGAAGGTGACCCGGTTGGGCTGGCTGGGGTCGATGCCCAGCAGCCCGGCCAGATGCCAGCTGATGGCCTCCCCCTCCCGGTCCGGGTCGGTGGCCAGCAGCACGCCGTCGGCCTTCTTGGCCTTGGCTTTCAGCTCCCGGATCAGCTTCTCCTTGCCCTTGATGTTGATGTACTGGGGCGTATAGCCGTGTTCCACATCGATGCCAAGCTGGGAGGTAGGCAGGTCCCGGATATGGCCCATGCTGGCCGTCACCTCGTAGTCCTTGCCCAGATATTTGCCAATGGTCTTCGCCTTTGCGGGCGATTCCACAATAACCAGTTTTGCCATTTCTTACACTTACCTCGGTCTGCCCCCGGCGGCGGGGGCTTTTGTTTCAGGTTCTGCCATTTCAGAGCGAAATATACCGCTGGCCCGGCAGCGGCCCGACTGCGCCGTCCAGTTCCAGCCCCATCAGCAGGGCCAAAAGCTCGGCCGTACCGGCCCGGCAGCAGGCGGAAAGCTCCTCCACGCTGGCCGGACCGCGCTCCAGGCGGTCCAGCACGGCCCGCTCCAGCGTCCCAGCGGCGGCCTCCTTCCGGGCGGCTCTGGGCCGGGCGGGCGCGGGCTTTTGGACCGGGGGCGCAGGCTTCTCCCCATTCATCCGGCGGAGGATGCCGGCGCCGTCCATCACCAGTTCGGCGCGGCCCTGGGCGATCAGGAGGTTGGAGCCGCGGGAGAGCGTCCGGTCCATCCCGGCGGGCACGGCGTAGATCTTCCGGCCGTACCGCTCGGCGTGTTCCACCGTGGACATGGTGCCGCTCTTTTCCCCGGCCTGCACCACCACCAGCGCCCGGGACAGCCCCGCGATCAGGCGGTTGCGCAGCAGAAAGCCGTTCTTGCCCACGCCGTCCTCACCGGGGGCGTACTCGCCCACCACGCAGCCATGCTCGATCGCCGCGCGGCGCAGCTCGATGGTGCTCTTGGGATAGGGCTTGTCGATGGGCACCCCCTGGACCCCGATGGTGGGGGCCTTCTCGTCCACCGCCGCCTGATGGCAGGCGCCGTCCAGGCCGGCGGCCAGGCCGCTGACGATGACCGCGCCCTGCCGGGCCAGCTGCCGGCCCAGCTCGGAGGCGGCCCACAGGCCGTACTCGTCCGGATGGCGGCTGCCCACCATCCCCACCAGGCTGCCGGCGTTGAGCCAGGACGGGTCCCCGATGCAGTAGAGCACCATCGGCGGGTCGGGCAGGTCCAGAAGGGAGCGGGGGTAATCGGGGCTGCCGTAGGGCAAAATGGCGATCCCCTGCCTGGAGCACTGGTCCAGGCGCCTGCGGCAGACCGCCAGGGCCTGCTCGGTATCCCGCAGCCGCTCCTGCTGCCGGGCTCCGCCGCCCAGCATCCGGCCAAACTCCTCGTTGTTCCGGCTCCGCCAGACGGTGATGGGGTCGGCGCCGTACCAGCGGAGGAGATTGCGGGCGCGGGGATGCCCCGGGCCCAGAACGTAAGCCAGCCACAGCCAGCACAGCTGGATATCGGCCTCCGTTGCGCCGGCC
This sequence comes from Faecalibacterium sp. An121, assembly GCF_002160915.1. Taxonomy (GTDB): domain Bacteria; phylum Bacillota; class Clostridia; order Oscillospirales; family Ruminococcaceae; genus Faecalibacterium; species Faecalibacterium avium. Next base: position 3,060 of record NZ_NFLM01000019.1, on the reverse strand, counting down.
TGTCTTGCTTTTTCAACGGTATCAATGGAACGGCTCATACTTCTACCTCCCGGAAATGCCACAACAGGATGCTGCCGGCGATGCCGGCGTTCAAGCTCTCCACACGGTCGGTCATGGGGATACGGACGGCGGCGTCACAGGCCGCGATGGTATCCCCCTCCAGACCCTGGCCCTCGCTGCCCACCACCACGCACACCCCGGCGGGGTGTTCGGCCGGGACCGGGCCAAGGGGTTCGGAATGCTCCAGCGCTGCCGCCAGGCACCGGATGCCCAGCTGCCGCAGCCGCGCCAGCGCCGGGGGCAGCGGCCCGGTCTCGATGACCGGGACCCGCACCGCCGCGCCCATCGAAGCGCGCAGGGTCTTGGGCGCATAGGGCGAGGCGCAGCCCTCCGAGAGGATCACCCCGTCGAAGCCAAAGGCGGCTGCGCTGCGGATGAGGGTGCCCACGTTGCCGGGGTCCTGCACCCGTTCGAGGGCCAGATACCGCCCCCCGCGCCGCACCTCGTCCAAGGTGTGCTGCGGGGTACGGAACACCCCGAACACCCCCTGCGGGGCGGGCACGCCGGCCAGCTTTTGGGCCACGTGCTCCTCCACCAGAAAGTGCTGCCCGGGCAAGCCGGCCAGTTCCGGGCACTTTTGGGCGGCTGCGGCGGTATAGAACAGCTGCTCCAGCGCCGCGCCCCTGGCCAGCTCGGGGCAGAGTTTGCGCCCCTCCGCGAAAAACCGGCCCTCGCTGCGCCGGAAGCCGGGGCTGTCCGCCAGCTTGCAGGCGTACTTGACCTTCGGGTTGTCGCGGCTGGTGATCTTCTCGTCCATGGTCTCTCCTTTCGGTCCAAAAGCAAAAACAGAGCCGTCCCGGCCGCGCAACGCGGCAGGGCACCGGCCCTGTTCTGTCTGCCTGCCAGGCGTTCAGGGCCTTGCATTCCAACACATACAAAATCGACGCCCGCGTGTGCGCGCGGGCGTCTTGGGAAACTTTATCAGGCGTTCTTGACCGACTCCACCAGAGCGGCAAAGCTCTTGGGGTCGTTGATCGCCATCTCGCTGAGCATCTTGCGGTTCAGCTCGATGCCAGCCTTCTTCAGCCCGGCCATGAAGGTGGAGTAGTTCATGCCCAGAGGACGGACTGCGTTATTGATGCGGCAGATCCACAGATTGCGGAACTGACGCTTCTTCATGCGGCGGCCGGCCAGAGCGTAGTTGCCGCTCTTCATGACCTGCTGCTTGGCCATCTTGAAATGCTTGCTCTTGGAGCCGTAGAAGCCCTTGGCCAGCTTGAGCATCTTCTTGCGACGTTTGTGGGTCATGGTTGCGCCTTTGATACGTGCCATTTTTTCTTATCTCCTTTTAACGATACAAACGAAATCTCGATCCTGTCACACAAGGGGGCCGATCAGCCGTAGGGCAGCATCCGCTTCAGGGTGGCGGCGTTGGTGCTGTCCACATAGCAGGGCTGACGGTAGCCGCGGGTGGTCTTGGTGGTCTTCTTGGTCAGGATGTGGCTGCGGAAGGCGTGGCCGCGCTTGATCTTGCCGTTCTTGGTGAGCTTGAAGCGCTTCTTTGCGCCGGAATGGGTCTTGAGTTTCATCTTAGCCATTTTCGGTATCCTCCTAGAATCAATCCTTATTGGGTTTTGGTGTCAACAGAATGGACATGGTGCGCCCTTCCAGCACCGGCGGCTTATCCATCGACGCCTGGGGCAAAGCGGCCGCAAAGCGCTTGAGCACGTCTGCGCCCAGGGCGCTGTGGGCCATCTCGCGGCCACGGAAACGGATCGAGGCCTTGACCTTGTGTCCTGCGGCCAGGAACTTGGCCGACTGGGTCACCTTGGTGTTGAAGTCGTTGGTGTCAATATTGAGCGAAAGGCGGGTCTCCTTGACCTCGACCACTTTCTGGTTCTTCTTGGCTTCCTTCTCCTTCTTCTGCTGCTCAAAACGGTATTTGCCGTAGTCCAGCAGCTTGCACACGGGGGGCTTGGCCTGGGGCGCGATCTTGACCAGATCCAGCCCGGCCTCCTCTGCGGCGCGCATGGCGGCCTGAATGCTGACGACGCCCTTTTGTGCTCCGTCCGCACCGATCAGGCGGACTTCCCGATCACGGATCTGACCGTTGATCTCCAGTTCCTTCGTTTTCCCAGTGGTAGCGATTGTCGATGCACCTCCAAACAATAATGTCAACAGAAAACGCGGCCGCCTCATCCAAGGCAGCCGCGCACAGATACACACTCAGCACGCCCTCCTTGCAGAGAGCTTGCGTCCTGTATAGCCCGGGGCCTCTCAAGGGACCCGCAAGGCGAGCGCGGCATGGCCGTAGCTGCTTTCTTTACCCGATGATTGTACCACACCCCCGCGGCGCTGTCAAGGGGGAATGTGGGGCTTTTTTCACGACTTCGCCGCGACACCCGACGCATTTTGACGCTTTTTGCCCTCTTGACAAACTGCGCCGTTTGTTCGATACCCGACGAACTGCATGATTTGAATGAAATGCATGATTTACACGAACGGCGACCGCGTCCTGCGGACGAAACAGGGAGCCGTGAGTGGCGCCGCGCTCCAATTTTTACAAGCATCATCCTTGATGCGCCGGAAAAATTGGCTAAGCGCAAGAGGATTCATTTTCTCTACCCTGAGAAAATCATTCAAATCATGCAAATCATGCACTTTGTAAGGGAACTAACAAAACGCAGGGTCTGCGGACGCTGCCCGCTCTGGACGCTGCCCGCTGGGGCCAGAGGGGGAGGGCGGGACTTTCGACGGTCCCGCCCTACCCCCTCTGGACTCCCTACCCACCCTCGACGACCAGGGCAGCCGCGTCGAGCGCGTCCTGTGGACGAAGCAGCGAAGATGCGGCTGGCGCAGCGCTCCGATTTTCGCAGAGCGGGCCAAGCCCCGCTTGCGAAAACCGGCTAAGCGCAAGAGGACAGGACGCGCTGAGCGCGGCCCCCTGGACCCAAAAGAAGAAGTCGCTCTAGTCGGCTGGCTGAAAAAGCGTGTAAGAGTGCATTAGAGGAATTGCACAACGCTTTTTCCGGGCGCCAGCCTCCCGCCGCTCCGATCCTG
>NZ_NFLM01000018.1 GCF_002160915.1 Faecalibacterium sp. An121 | reverse complement strand
AACACCCATCCGATGTGGCGGCAAAGAGGAATAGAACCATATTCCTTCTGTTGTTGATCGCACCAAAACAAAAGAACTTTTGCGTCACGAAAGATAGGGTCCCTCTGCGGGGGCTGGCCGTTTGGCCGGCCCTCGCATTGTTTTTGCACTCTGACTAAAATTTGCGGACGATATTTGGTGCTCTGCACAAACTTTGGCCTGGGACACAGGAATGGCTTGCAAAATACGGGAAAATCTGTATCATGATAGATGTATACAAGCTGATGGGCTGTTTTGCCCTGTCCAAAAATTCTGTTTCTCCTGGAAGCAGGTAAAAACACAAACCCCGCCCCTTTCCGGCCAAGCCGGAGAGAGGCGGGGCGTTTTATTAAGAAGCCGCCTGCAAAGGGTCTTGGCTGCCAGTGGCGGAGCGGGGGGCCGGCTGGACTGGCTGTCTGGCTTTCGGGCGGACCGATGCCGGGCGGCGGGCGGAATGTTCTGCACGCTGCTCCATGGCCCATGCCGCACGGATGGCCTGCACCCCTCCGTAACAGAGAGCACAAGCCAAAGGCAAAGAAATGCTGCCTTCCGCAAAAGCGCCCAGGGCCAGCATCATGCCCAGGCCAATGGTCAGAACGAGGGATTTCCAAAACAGGCACTTCATATCGTTGGGACCTCCTCCAGGTGGTTTCACAACCGAAAAGACAACCGCAGGTTGTTTGCTTGCCTCCATGATAAACCAAAATTTGGTGGATGTCAAGAGGAAATACAACTTTTTTTCTCATTTTCGATGAAATACACTTTACAGAAACACTTTTTGGTTGTATAATGGAAATAACAAAAACCGGTTGTAAAGGGGCGTTCCGATATGTCATTTTCTGAGCTGTTGAAGCAGTGCCGCAAGCAGCATGGCATCAGCCAGGCCGAGCTGGCCAGCCGCCTGGGGGTCACCCAGCAGGCCGTAGGCAAGTGGGAGAGCGGCAAATCCTCTCCCGACCCGGCCACGGTGGCGCAGATCGCGGAGATCCTGGGCACCACGGCGGACTATCTGCTGGGGCTGTACCGCCCCACCGCCGATCTGACCGAGACCGAGAGCCGTTTTTTTGGCGGCTATGCCGAGAGCCTGATCCCGGTGATCGGCACCGTCAAGGCCGGCTATGGCGCGCTGGCCTTTGAGGAGGACTACGGGAAAGAATACGCGCGGGTCAAGGACCCGGCCAATTACTTTTATCTGGTGGTGCGGGGAGATAGCATGGAACCCCGCATCCAGGACGGCGATCTGGCCCTGGTCCACCGTCAGGATACCCTGGAGAGCGGGGACCTGGGGGTCATCATTTACGGCGATGAGGGCGAAGGCACCCTCAAGCGTTATATCCAGCGGGGAAACAGCGTGGTGCTCCAGCCGTTCAACCCCAATTACAGCGAGCTGGTCATCAAAGGCGAGGACCTGAACCGGCTCCACATCGCGGGGCGCGTGGTGGAGACCAAGACCAAGTGGTGAGCGCCCCCGGGAGGGCATTTTGGGATGGAACAGTCGGTGATGGAAAAGCTGACCATATTGGCCGACAGTGCGAAATATGATGTGGCCTGCACCTCCAGCGGGTCGGGCCGCGGGGGCCGTGCCGGACATTTGGGCAGCTGCTATGCGCCCGGATGCTGCCACAGCTTTACCGCCGACGGGCGTTGCATCAGTCTGCTGAAGGTGCTGATGAGCAACTGCTGTGCCTTCGACTGTGCCTACTGCGTCAACCGGCGCAGCAACGACCTGCCCCGGGCGACCTTCACCCCGAGGGAGCTGGCCGACCTGACCATCGAGTTCTACCGCCGCAATTATATCGAGGGGCTGTTCCTGTCCAGCGCCGTGGTGGGCACCCCCGACTATACCACCGAGCGGATGCTGGAGGTGCTGCGCCTGCTGCGGCATCGCTACCATTTCAATGGCTATATCCATGCCAAGGCCATCCCGGGTGCCAGCCCTGAGCTGATCGCCCAGCTGGGATGCCTGGCCGACCGTCTCAGCGTCAACATCGAGCTGCCCAGTGAAGGCAGTCTGAAACGGCTGGCCCCTGACAAGGGCCGGTCTTCGATCCTGCGCCCTATGGGCCAGATCGCCGCCGCTGCCGCTGCCAGCCGTCAGGAGGTGGCGCTCTATCGCCATGCGCCCGCCTTTGCCCCTGCGGGCCAGAGCACCCAGATGATCGTGGGGGCCACCCCCGAGAGTGACTACCAGATCCTGCGGCTGACCCAGGGCCTGTACCAGAAATACAGCCTCAAACGGGTGTTTTTCTCGGCCTACATCCCGGTGGCGGAGGACAGCCGTCTGCCCGCCCTGGAGACCAAGCCCCCCTTGCTGCGGGAACACCGGCTGTACCAGGCCGACTGGCTGCTGCGGTTCTATCACTTCCGGGCGGAGGAGATCCTGGACGAAGGCAGCCCCAATTTCAGCCCCTACCTGGACCCCAAATGCGGCTGGGCCCTGCGCCATCTGGAGCAGTTTCCGGTGGACGTCAACCGCGCCCCCTATGAGATGCTGCTGCGGGTGCCCGGCATCGGGGTCAAGAGCGCCCAGCGCATCCGCACTGCCCGCCGCCAGAGCGCGCTTGGTCTGGACGAGCTCAAACAGATGGGCGTGGTGCTCAAGCGCGCCCAATATTTTATCGTATGCAGAGGGTTTACCGGGGCCAGAGGTGGCTGCGGCAGCCAGCGGCGTCAGCAGATCGCCCAGGCTCTGGTGGACCCTCAGGTGTTCAATGGGGGATGTGAACAGCTGAGCCTGTTCAGCGCCCCCGCCGTCCAGCAGCTGGCCGCCGGTGGGATGCAGCCCCGCCTGGCCGGCCGTCTTGTACAGGAGGAGGCAGTCCGATGTCTGGCAAAAGCCCTGTGAGGCAGGCCGATCTGATCTACGGCTACGACGGCACCCTGGCGGGCTTTTACAGCTGCGTGTTTGAGAGCTTTGTCCACCGCGAGATCCCCTTTGCCATCTGGGCGCCCGAAGACGAGCAGCCCGCCCTCTGTCCGGTGCGGCAGATCCCCACCGACCCCGACCGGGCAGCCCGGGTGCGCCGGGCGGTGCGGTCCAAGCTGTCTGCCGGCCAGACGGTGGAGGTGGGCTTTTTGTCGGGGCAGGAGGAGAAAGAGCTGATCCTGCTCCGCTTTTTACACTATGGGTTCGGGGCCGGGCCGGGGGCGCTCCATCAGCTGGGCCGTCCCGAGGTGGCCGATGCCTGCCGTCTGTCCCGCCAGGTGCTGTGGGAAGTGGAAAAATGGCAGGGCTTTGTCCGCTTTGAGGAAAGCGGCGGGATGCTGGGCGCAGTGATCCACCCCAAAAACCATGTGCTGCCCCTGCTGGGCCGCCATTTTTGCAGCCGGATGCCCGAGGAAGCCTTCCTGATCTACGACGCGGTCCACCGGGAAGCGCTGGTGCATCAGCAGGGCCAGGCCCGCATCCTCAGGCTGAGCGCCCCGCTGGACCTGCCCCGGCCCAGCCAGAAGGAAAGCGATTACCAGCGGCTGTGGAAACGATTTTATGACACGCTGGCCATCGACCAGCGGCGGAACGAGCGCTGCCGGCGCACCCACTGCCCCAAACGGTTCTGGGCCGATATGACCGAACTGCGGGATCCGCGCTGACCCCTTTGCGCCGGCCGCCGCGGTATGGTATACTTGCCCTGTACCATAGACACAGGAGGGGAGAAGATGAGAGAGATCCTGGTGCTGGGCGGGGGTGCTTCGGGGCTGGCGGCCGCCATCGCTGCGGCCCAGACCGGCGGGCCCGGGGCGAAAGTCACCCTGGTGGAGCAGAACGCCGCCCCCGGCAAAAAGCTGCTGGCCACCGGCAATGGCCGCTGCAATTTCGACAACGCTGCCAGCAGCGATCCGGCGCGGTACTTCACCGCAGCCCCCGCCGCGCTCCAAAAACTGCTGGCCTCCATCGACGGAGCCGGGCTGTCTGCCTGGTGGCAGGAGCTGGGCCTGGTGTCCCGTGCGGATGAGACCGGCAGGCTGTATCCCTACTCCAACCAGGCCGCCGATCTCACCGGTCTGCTGGTGCGCTGGCTGAATGCCCTGGGTGTGGACCGGCGCGCTGCCCGGGTGCTGGAGCTGGGGCAGAAGGGGGGCGGCTATGCCGTCCGTGTGGAGGCGGCAGGCCAAAAGCAGCTGCTGACGGCCGGACGGGTGATCTGTGCGCTGGGCGGCAGCGCCGGGCCGCAGTTTGGGACCGGCGGTTTTGGACCCGCCCTGGCGGGCCGGTGCGGCGGCCGGGTCGAGCCTCTGTACCCCTGTCTGACCCCTCTGCGCTGCGGCGACCCGGTCCTGATGCAGAGGCTGTCGGGGCTTCGCGCCCGGGGCGCCGTCACCCTGCTGGAGGATGGACGGTCCCTGGCCCGGGAGGAAGGGGAGATCCAGTTCACCAACTACGGGCTGTCGGGCATCTGCGTCATGCAGCTGTCGGGGCTGCTGGCCCCCGGACGGGGCCCAAAAAAGCCCGCTGTGGCGCTGGACTTATTCCCAACTGTAGAAACGCGTGAGTTTATTACCGCATTTGCCCGCAGGGCGGGTCATCTGCCCGACAGCCAGGCCTTTTGGCAGGGCCTGCTGGATGGGCGGCTGGGCGCCGCCCTCTGGGCTGCGGCAGGGTTGACAGGCCGCGCTCCCGCCCAGGTGGATGCCCGGGGCTGGCAGGCCCTGGCGGAGGTCTGCAAGGGCTGGCGCTTTGAAGACCCTGCCCCCTGCGGATGGAAGCAGGCCCAGACCACCGGGGGCGGCCTGTCGCTGGAGGAGCTGGAGCCGGATTTCCAGTTCAAGGGGTGCCCGGGGCTTTACTTTGTGGGGGAGACGCTGGACTGCGCGGGCAGCTGCGGCGGTTTCAACCTGCACTGGGCCTTTGGCTCCGGACTGGTGGCGGGCCGCGCTGCCGCCCGGCAGGCCCGGAAACGATAAAAGGACAACAAAAAAGCCCGGTCAGACCGGCGGCCGCAGCCGCTCCTGACAGGGCTTTTTCATGTATTCGTTTGCGGGCTGGGAAGGCTCAGGCTTCTTTCTCGTCCTCCTCGTCTTCGTCCTCGTCGTCCTCCATGGCATCCTGATGCTTCTTGTAGAAGATCTTGCACAGGAAGGTACTGATGATGTACAGCAGGCACATGGGCAGAGCCACCATGGTCTGGGAGACAACGTCGGGCGGGGTGATGACGGCCGCCACAAAGAAGATCAGAACGACCATGACGCCCCGGGCGCTCTTCATCAGAGAGGGGCTGACAATGCCCATCCGGGACAGGACCACCACCACCAGCGGCATCTCAAAGACGGCGCCGAAGATCAGGAAGATGGTGATACAGAAGCTGACATAGCTGGCGATACTGGTGGTCTGGACGATGTAGTCGGCGCCTTCCAGGCTCGCCATGAAGTTGAGCATGAAGGGCAGGGAGACGAAGTAGGCGAACAGTACACCCACCACGAACAGCCCCAGGCCCATCACCAGCACCAGGCCGAAGAAGAAGCTCTCCGTCTTTTTCAGGCCCGGCTTTGCAAAGGCATAAATATGATAGGCGATGAAGGGGATATCGACGATCAGCGCGGCGATCAGGGCTACCCGGAAATACTGGATCAGCTTTTCCTGGGGATCGATGGAGATGAACTCGAACGACCCCGACGCCATGGCTGTCAGGACGTTGATCAGCTGGTCGGCAACGGCCAGGAAACCAAGAAAGGCCACAGCGTACAACACCGCACAGAATACCACGCGGTTGCGCAGTTCTTTCAGGTGGCCGCCCAGCGTCATGCTGCCGTCGGGGCCCATCGCCTCAGCGCCTTTTCTGTGCTTAAATAGTGTGGCCACAAATTACTCCTCGTTGCTCTTGCTGCTGTCGGTCTTGGTCTCAGCGCTGCTGGTCTTGGGCTCTGTGTCGTCCTCGTCCTCAATGCCTTCCTTGAAGCCCTTCATGGTCTTGCCGAACATCTTGCCCAGCTTGGGCAGGTTCTTGGGTCCAAAGATGATCAGGACAACGATGAGGATCATCAACAATTCAGTAGGTCCGATACGCATAATTTGTTACTCCTTTTACATTGCCGGGCTTCGGGCCCGTCTTTACTTGACTTGATCTACACAGCCGCGCGGGCGGCTTGCTGCATGGTTGGGGGCCCGTCAGACCGTCTGGGCGGTCTGTTCTGCATCGACCTTGGGGGCGGCTTCAGCCTTGGGGGCGGCAGGCTCTTCAGGCGCTGCTTCCTCGGCGGGGGCTGCGGCCTCGGCCGGCTGGGCTGCCTCCTCGGCGGGAGCCGCGGCGGCTGCGGCGGGCGCTGCAGCGGGGGCGGCAGGGGCCTCCTCGCTCAGTTCCTCCAGCTCCTCCACAGGCTCCTCGGCGGCGGACGCCTTGGCCTCGGCCTCTTCCTTGCTGGTCTTGCCGATGCCGGCAAAGCTCTTGGTCACATCCTTGACACTGTTGTCAAAGTCCTTCTTGATGTCCGTCAGGGGCGAGATGGCCTCCTTGATGGGCTGCTGGATCTCGTTGAGGGGCTCGACGATGTTCTCCTGGATGTCTTTGGATGCGGTGCTGGTGTACTGGCGCAGTTCACGCAGCATCTTGCCCAGCTTGCGCGCGTATTCGGGCAGCTGGCTGGGCCCGATGAACACGAACGCCACGATCACAACGAGGATCAGCTCGGTAATTCCGATCTTCATGGGTTTACACGATTCCTTTCCGTCTCCTGGCCGGCCAGAACCGGCTGCTATGACTGCATATTGGACGCTCCGCCTGTGCCGCAGCGGGCAGTTGTGCCCCGGCCAAATTGCGGACAGGGCAAGTATACCATATTCCGCTGCGGTTGACCAGATGTTTTACCCGGCTAACAGATAAAATTTCTGCCTTTTTGGGTCAAAAAACTGCTTTTTGGGGCCTTGCAGGAGCTCCATTGCTTTTGTACCAAAAAAATAGAGACGAAATATGAGGCAATTATGAATTTTTTATGAATAATAGGATATGATATCTTTTTGGCCTTTTGGACAGGGCAGCGGAAACGGCAGCGTGCCGCCTTTGAAAATAGCGCAAACAAGCATGATTTTCCTGGATCGGCAGCAAAAAACCGCCCGGCGCCAAGGCCGGACGGCGGAAAGCAGAACGTTCACGGATTTATACGTAAAGTTTAAACTAATGCACTGAATACAAATAGACCCTCAGTCCAGCTTCAGGTCTCCCTCTTTGATCCAGCCCAGACGGCGCTCGGCCTCACAGAACAGGACGCTGAGCACGGCGGGCAGCACCAGGCACAGCAGGGCCATGGCCGCCCAGTCCATGGGGGTGATGCCGGCTTTGACCCCGGCGGCCACATCGTTGACCCAGCCGGTGTACACCCCGATGGGGCCCACCAGGCCGCAGGTCCCCATCCCCGAGGAGACGGCGGCGCCGTTCATCTCAAAGCGGAACAGACAGGTGGCCATGGGGCCGGTGATGGCGCTGGCCAGTGTGGGCGCGATCCAGATGCGGGGGTTGCGGACGATGTTGCCCATCTGCAGCATACTGGTGCCCAGACCCTGGCTGACCAGGCCCCCCACGCCGTTTTCTTTGAAGCTCATCACCGCAAAGCCCACCATCTGGGCGCAGCAGCCGGCCACAGCCGCGCCGCCGGCCAGGCCGGTCAGGCCCAAGGCGGCGCAAATGGCCGCCGAGGAGATGGGCAGGGTAAGGGCCACGCCCACGATGACCGACACCAGTACGCCCATTACAAAGGGGGACTGCTCGGTGGCCCACATGATCAGGCTGCCCACCCGGTTGGCCGCCGCGCCGATGGGGGCGGCGATGAGCAGCGCCAGGCCGACGCCGGTGAAGATGGTCACCAGGGGGGTGACCAGCAGGTCCACCTTGGTCTCCTTGCTCACCGCCTTGCCCAGCTCGGCCGCCACGATGGCGATGAGCAGCACGGCCAGCGGCCCGCCGGCGCCGCCCAGCTCGTTGGAGGCCCAGCCCACCGTCACCAGGCTGAACAGCACAAAGTTGGGCGCGTGCAGGGCGTAGCCGATGGCGCAGGCCATGGCCGGGCCGCTCATGGCCGAGGCATACCCGCCGATGGTCACCAGCATGGGGATGCCCAGCTGCTGGCCCAGGGTGTTGAGGATGGTGCCGATCAGCAGGCTGGCAAACAGGCCCTGGGCCATGGCGCCCAGCGCTTCGATCAGGTAACGCTGGGGGGTGATGACGATGTCTTTGCGTTTTAAGAAATTTTTTACATTTTCCATCTGAATACCGCCTTTCCGCTCAAAAGCCCCCGCAGGGGGCGTACAAATGCCGACATTGGGTGCCACACAGTATACCATACAGGTGTCAAGACAGCAAGGGCGGCGGCATATTTTGGCAGATAGCACAGAATTTTACCCGATTGGGTGCAATGATTCTGCCCGGTAAAGCGTGTTGTACACAGTGACCGGCAGACTGCCTGCGCGCCAGGGCTGCCGGGGCAAGAAATACCCCAGCGCATTCTGTCGGAAAGATTGACGGCAGAGCGCATTCTGGTGTATACTTAAAACAAATCTGGATGTATGGAGGCTGAGCGAGACGGAATGAAACGGAAGATTTCGACCTTGTTTTCAAAAAAAGCAGGAAGGAGCCGCGACGTGGGACAATGCGTGGCAGCGGCGGTCATCGCTCTGACCCTCACGGTCACCGGCGCCGCAGGCTATGCGGCCGCTGTTTTTGAACCCCAGACGGCCCTTCTGGTGGAGCCGGGAGTGGTGGATCGGGAAGAAGAAAAATTCCCCGCCCTGGCGGCAAAGCAGTCGGTCCTGCAGCCCCTCCCCGAGGCAGACCCCGCCCAGGAGCAGACGGAGCAGCAGGAGCAGCCGGAAGCCCCGGCCCAGACCGAGGCTCCGGTCCAGCAGCCCGCAGCCGGGACGGAACAGCCCGCAGCGGAGCAGGCCGAGACCCCTGTCCCGGAACAGCCGGCCCAGCCGGAAGCCCCGCAGCCTGCGGCCCCGACCGAGATGCCTGCGGCCCTGCCCCAGGCCGGTCTGGATGAGGAAAACGGGATGGGCGATGCGGTCTGGCAGCAGATGACCCCCGAACTGGCCGCCGAGGACCCTCTGGCCGCCCGGTATGAGGCGATCACTCCCGACGCCAACGGGTCCATCACCCTGACCCCCGACCAGTTCAGCGCCATGCTGGAGAACCAGAGCATCGACTGGGACGAGGAAAACTGCCTGACCTGGCTGTTCGACTGGCTGTTTGGCTGGCTGTTCCCCCAGCGGGAAGCTCCGGCCTATACAGGCTGGCACACCGAGGGCGGCAAGACCTATTACTACGACGCCGCCACCCATCAGCCCCTCACCGGCCTGCAGACCATCGACGACAAGATCTATTACTTTGACGCCGACGGCGTCCGCCAGGACAACGTGACCTTTGGCATCGACGTGTCCCGCTACCAGCAGAATGTGGACTGGAATAAGGTCAAGGACGCGGGCGCTTCCTTTGCCATCATCCGCATCGGCTACCGCGGCTATGGCAGCGGCGCGCTGGTGCTGGATTCGATGTTTGAAAACCACTTTGCCGGGGCCAAGGCGGCGGGCCTGAAGGTGGGCGTCTACATCTTCAGCCAGGCCATCAATGAGGACGAGGCCCGGGAAGAAGCCTTTGCCTGCGCCTATGTGCTCAATGGCCGCAGCCTGGATTATCCCGTTTATTTTGACAGCGAGTACAGTACATCCTCTCATACCGGCCGGGCCGACAACCTTTCCAAGGCAGAGCGCACCGCCTGCGCGGTGGCCTTCTGCGAGGAGCTGAAAAAGTACGGCTATGAGCCGGGCGTCTATGCCTCCACCAGCTGGTTCCAGAACCATCTGGAGCTGTCCGCTTTGCAGGGCTACCGGATCTGGAACGCACACTACGGCGTCAGTGCCCCCAGCATCGACTGCGATATGTGGCAGGGCAGCTGCACCGGCAAGCTGAGCGGCGTCAGCAGCAGCGGCGTCGATCTGAACATCAGCTATATGGGCTGAGCGCAAAAGAGGTATATGCTATGGAGCGGGATCACATCGGCCTCATCGCATCGGATATGGATTACACCCTGCTGGACGAAAACGGGCGCCTGCCCCAGGATTTTGCCCGGCTGGTGCTGGAACTGGAGCAGGAGGGCGTCTATTTTGCCGCGGCCAGCGGCCGCCCCCTCTATACCCTGGAGGATATGTTCCCCGACCTGCGGGGCCATATCGCCCTGATCGGGGACAACGGCGGGGTGATCCGCTGGCGGGGCCGGGATATCTTCCAGTCCCGGATGCCCGGAGCGGATTACCGGGAGATGGCCGCCGCCACCCGGGAAGCAGGGGACATCGGGGTGCTGTGCGGGCTGGACACCGCCTATGTGGAGCGGCAGTACCAGCAGTACGCCCGGGTGTTCTCCCAATTCTATACCCGTGTGGCCTATGTGGACGACCTGACCGTCCTGGATGTGCCCGCCGACAAATACACCATCTACCTGCCCAGAGGGGACTCCCAGGCAGCGTACGACAAGCACTACGGCAGGCTGTTCGGACAGCGGTTCTCGGTGGCGGTGGCCGGTCCCAACTGGGTGGACATCATGAACCGGGGCGTGGACAAGGGCGCTGCCCTGCGGGCCCTGGGCCGCAGCCTGGGGCTGACGGGCGCCAACCTGATGGCCTTTGGAGATACCTACAACGACGCCGAAATGCTGTGCACCGCCAAATACGGCTTTTTGATGACCAACGGAAGCCAGGACCTGCGGGCCCGGGTGGCCTTCCTGGCGCCGCCCCATTGGGACCAGGGCGTGGTGCAGATCATGCGCCAGGTGCTGGACCAGGGCGGGTGGGTGTCCCCCGGCGATTTCACCCCCGCCCACTGACAACAAGATGCGCAAAAAAGCTCCTGCCCACAAGGGCGGGAGCTTTTGCTGTATTTGCAGTGCAAGCAAGGGGAAGGATGCGCCCGCGCGGGATGACGCGGGGAAGGGTCAGCCGCCCAGGTAGGCGGTGCGGACCTTTTCGTTGGTCAGAAGCTCGGAGCCGGTGCCCTCCATCACGATGCGGCCGGTCTCCAGCACATAGGCCCGGTCGGCGATGGACAGGGCCATCTGGGCGTTCTGCTCCACCAGCAGGATGGTCATGCCCTGCTTATGGACGTCCTGGATGATGTCGAAGATCTCCTGCACCAGCAGGGGGGACAGGCCCATGGAAGGCTCGTCCAGCATCAGCATGGAGGCGTTGCTCATCAGGGCGCGGCCCATGGCCAGCATCTGCTGCTCGCCGCCGGACAGGGTGCCGGCCATCTGGCGGCGGCGCTCCTTCAGGCGGGGGAACAGGGTGAACACCTTCTCCATATTGGGCGCGATGGAGCTGCGCTCCTGGGTGTAGCCGCCCATCTCCAGATTTTCTTCCACCGTCATGTGCAGAAAGACGTGGCGTCCTTCGGGCACCTGGGCCAGGCCGGCCTGCACGATCTTGTGGGCGCGCATCCCGGTGATGTTCTGGCCCTTGTAGGTGATGGTGCCGGCCTTGGGATGCAGCAGCCCCGAGATGGTCTTGAGGTTGGTGGACTTGCCTGCGCCGTTGGCGCCGATCAGGGTGACGATCTCCCCTTCGTCAACGTGGAAGGAGATATCCTTGATGGCGTGGATGGCGCCGTAATAGACGTTGATGCCCTCCACGTTCAGCATTGTCTGTGCCATTGCTCAGCCCTCCTTCTTGCCCAGGTAAGCCTCGATGACCTGGGGATTGCTGCGGATCTCGTCGGGGGTGCCCTTGGCGATGACCCGGCCGAAGTTCAGCACCGCAATGCCCTCGCAGATGCCCATGACCAGGTTCATGTCGTGCTCGATCAGCAGGATGGCAATGTCGAACTCATCTCGGATGCGGCGGATGACTTCCATCAGCTCGGCGGTCTCGGAGGGATTCATGCCGGCGGCCGGCTCGTCCAGCAGCAGCAGCTTGGGACGGGTGGCCAGGGCCCGGATGATCTCCAGCCGGCGCTGGGCGCCGTAGGGCAGGCTGCCCGCCTGCTTGCCGGCCAGGTCGGACATATGGAAGATGTTCAACAGCTCGATGGCCTCGTCGGTGGTCTTTTTCTCCTGCTTCCAGTAGCTGGGCAGGCGCAGCAGGGCCTCGGGCAGACGGTAGTTCATCGACTGGTGCAGGCCCACCTTGACGTTGTCGATGACGGTCAGATCCTTGAACAGGCGGATGTTCTGGAAGGTGCGGGCCACGCCCATCCGGTTGACCTGGAAGGTCTTTTTGCCGGCGGTGGGCACACCGTCCAGCAGGATGGAACCCCGGCTGGGCTGGTAGACGTTGGTCAGAAGGTTGAAGACGGTGGTCTTGCCCGCGCCGTTGGGGCCGATCAGGCCGGTGATCTCGTTGCGGCCGATCATCAGGTTGAAGTCGTCCACAGCGGTCAGGCCGCCGAAGTCGATGCCCAGGCCCCGCACATCCAGCACGGGGCGTTTGTCCTTGTCGCGGTCGGTCAGAAAGCCGCCCGACGGAATGCTGTGCAGGCTGGTTTTAAATTCACTCATGGGGTGTTTCCTCCTTGGCGCTGCGCCCGCTGAAACTGAGAGCCTTGCTGATCAGGCGGCTGAGGGAGAAATCGTAGCTGCCCAGCAGTCCGCCCGGACGGAAGATCATCATGAAGATCAGCACCACCGAATACAGCACCATGCGGTAATCCGCAAAGCTGCGCAGGGCCTCGGGCAGGATGGTCAGCACGGTGGCGGACAGGATGGAACCCAGCATCGAGCCCATGCCGCCCAGCACCACCATGACCAGGATCTCGATGGACTTCATAAAGTCGAAGTTGGCGGGGTCCAGCACGCCGATGTAGCAGGCGTACAGACCGCCGGCCAGGCCGGCAAAGGCCGCCGAGAAGGAGAACGCCATCACCTTGTAATAGGTGGTCTGGATGCCGCAGCTCTCGGCTGCGATCTCGTTGTCGCGGATGGCCAGCACGGCGCGGCCGTGGCGGCTCTTGAGCATGGTGTGGATGAAAAAGCAGGTGAGCACCACGCACAGGAACACCGACAGCAGGTCGGAATACTTGGGGATGTTCTTGAGGCCCTTGGCGCCGTAAAAGAGCGAAAAGCCAAGGACGTTGTCGATGTTGTTGAGGGTGATGCGGATGATCTCGCCAAAGCCCAGCGTCAGGATGGCCAGGTAGTCGCCGCTCAGACGCAGGGCCGGGATGCCGATCAGGATGCCGAACACACAGGCCATGGCGGCGCCCAGGGCCAGGCCCGCCGCAAAGGCCACCGGCTCAGGCAGGGTGCTGTATTTGGTGAACAGGGCGCAGGTGTAGGCGCCCACCGCCATAAAGCCGGCGTGGCCCAGGGGCAGCTGCCCCAGATAGCCGGTGGCCACGTTGAGCGAGACGGCCAGGATGACGTTGATGCCCACCAGCAGCAGCACCTGGTTCTGGTAGGTGCTGAGCATATTCTGGCTGACCAGCTGCAAACCCAGGAACACCAGCACCACCAGCACGGTGTTGATGATGTAGCGCACCGGCATTTTCAGCGCGCGGTATTTTGCTTTTGCTTTGCTCACAGTGGATACCCCCTTAAACCTTTTCCTGCACCTTGCGGCCCAGCAGGCCGGTGGGTTTGACCAGCAGCACGATGATCAGGATCGCAAAGGTGACGGCATCCC
Organism: Faecalibacterium sp. An121; assembly: GCF_002160915.1. Lineage (GTDB taxonomy): Bacteria > Bacillota > Clostridia > Oscillospirales > Ruminococcaceae > Faecalibacterium > Faecalibacterium avium. The sequence continues at coordinate 37,612 of NZ_NFLM01000018.1, read as the reverse complement.
GCCAGGCCGACAGGCCGATGGCGGAGACGAAGCTTTCGCACAGGCCGATGGCGATGCCGCCGATCATGGCCCCGGGGATGGAACCGATGCCGCCCAGCACCGCGGCCACAAAGGCTTTCAGGCCCAGCATGGAACCCATGGTGGGGGTGGCCTGGGGATAGCTGCAGCAGTACAGCACCGAGCCGATGCCCGCCAGGGCGGAGCCCACCGCAAAGGTGAAGGAGATGGTGCTGTTGACGTTGACGCCCATCAGGCGGGCGGCGTCCATGTCCTCCGAGACGGCCCGCATAGCCTTGCCCAGCTTGGTCTGCTGCACCAGGGCGCTCAGCACGATCATGGACACCACCGTCACCACCAGCGTCAGGATGGTGGTCAGGCTGATGTTGACGGTGCCGATCTGGAACACCTGGTTGGGGAAATAGGAGGGGATCACCTTAGCGCCCGAGCCCAGGATCAGCTCGGCGGTGTACTCCAGGAAGAAGGACACGCCGATGGCGGTGATCAGCAAAGACAGGCGGGGCGCATTGCGCAAAGGCGTGTAGGCGATCTTTTCGATCACCACGCCCAGCAGAGTACAGGTGATGATGGAGGCGCAGACAGCGGTCACGGGACCGAGGCCCAGCTGGTTCATGACGAACCAGGACATATACGCGCCCACCATGATGATATCGCCATGGGCAAAGTTCAGCAGCAGGATGATGCCGTACACCATGCTGTAGCCCAGTGCGATCAGCGCATAGATGCTGCCCAGCGAAAGGCCGTTGATCAGCTGGCTAAAAAACACTGTCATGGTAGCAGTTCCTTTCTTTTTGACATCGGCACTGCCGGTGCAATAAAAGGCGGAGACCATCCGAGCATCTGAGCCAATGTCCGAGCGGTCTCCGCACTATCCGTTTTTTATTGCTCCGCAGTATTCCGCAATAAAAACACCAGGGAGGATCCAAAACAGGCCGGACCGTTTGCTTTCCCGGCAAAGCGGGACAGCGCCCGGGCCTTTTCAGATACGCCCTGCCAAAACGCACACCACCAGGGTGCAGGCCGCCCCGGCGGAGGGGCAGGCCAGGGGCCGGCGCTTAATACTGCTCCACGAAGACGGCCTCGCCGTTCTCGAAGGACAGGATGGCGGCGGTCTTGACGGGGTCGTTGTGGTCGTCGAAGGTGAAGGTGCCGGTGACGCCCTCGATCTCGCCGCCCTTGATGCCATCGATGACAGCCTGCTTGTACTCGTCCGAGGCGGGCTCCAGGCCGGCTTCCTCAGCGGCCTGCAGGCCGTAGCAGACGGTCATGGCAGCATCGTAGCCCAGGGGCGCAAAGCCGTTGGGGTAGCTCTCGCCGTACTCGGCCTCGTATGCGCTCTCAAAGTCGGGGTTGGAGCCGGTGGCGTAGTTGGCGCAGAAGTAGCAGTCCGCCAGCTGGTCCGCAGTGGCGTACTGGGTGACGCCGTCCCAGCCATCGCCGCCCAGGAAGGGGACGGTCAGGCCGACGCTTTCGGCCTGGGCCAGGATCTGGCCCACATCCTCGTAGTAGTTGGGGCAGTAGACCACTTCGGGGTTGGCTGCCAGGATGGTGGTCAGCTGGGTGCGGAAGTCCACGTCGCCTGCAGAGTAGGTCTCGGAGGCCACGATCTCACCGCCGTTGGCAGCGAATTCGGCCTCAAAGTTGGTAGCCAGGCCCTCGTTGTAGTCGGCGCCGATCTGGTAGATGACGGCTGCGCGGGTGTAGCCCAGCTTATCGGTGGCGTAATCGCCCATCTTGACGCCCTGGAAGGGGTCGGTGAAGGTGGTGCGGAACACGTTGGAATAGACCGTGTCGGTCTCGGCGTCGTAGGTGACGGCCTCGGCGGTGGCGGAGGCGGTGACCATAGGCATATTGTAATCCTGGGTGGCAGCCACGACAGCCAGGGTGGGGGTGGTGGTGACGTCGCCGATCAGAGCGGTGATGCCCTGGTCCACCATCTGGGTGAAGCAGTTGACCGCCTGGGTGGCGTCGCCCTGCTCGTCCATCTGGACCACTTCCACCTGCTTGCCGTTGATGCCGCCGGCTTCATTGATCTGCTTGATGTACAGGTTGGCGCCGTTGGCCACGGCAATGCCGTACACCGACACATCGCCGGTCAGGGGAGCCAGCAGGCCCACCTTGATGGTGTCGCCCGAAGCGGAGCCAGAAGCTGCGCCCGAAGTGGCGGTAGATGCAGCAGTGCCTGTGGAGCTGGACGAGGAACCGCAGGCGCTCAGTGCGCCCACTGCGGCAGCAGCGCCCACAACAGCCAGGAACTGACGGCGGGAAATGCTCTTTTTCATTCTCATATCCTTCTTTCTTGCTTGCTTCTTACATCGACTGAAATGATAAGAGCAAGGGAGCCCCTTCTCCCATTGAAGCTCCCTTGCTTTGTTATAGTATAATAAACTGCTATCACCAATTCAATTCACAAACCAGACATACATTCTTCATGCATGAGAGTTTTTTATTGTGAACTTTAACAAATTTCACCTATAAGTTTCCTTCCGAGGAGGACCTCTGCCAGGGGATCTGCGGTCAGGCTTCCTCCTCTGCCAGGGCGCCCGAAACGGGGCCTGCCGCCTCCAGCAGGGGCTGTGCGGCGGCGTTTTTGGCCCGGCCGATGGCCTTGAGGCAGAAGGTGAGGGACAGGGCGGTGCCCACGGCCCAGCCGATGGGCCAGGACAGCCAGATGCCGTCGGAGCCCAGGGCGGTGGCGGACAGCGTCACGGCCAGCACCACCCGCAGAATGAGGTCTGCAAAGGTGGAGATCATGAACTGGACCATCAGCGCGCAGCCCCGCAGTACGCCGTCGGATACCAGCTTGACCGACACCAGGAAGTAGAAGGGCGCCACCACCCGCAGAAAGAGGATGCCGGTGTCGATGGCGGTGCTGGTGGGCTGGTCCATGAACAGGTACAGCAGCTGCCGGCCGCCAAAGAAGTAGGCCGCGGCCAGGGGGACGCACAGGGCCCACACCAGCTTGATGCCGGCGGCGTAGCCCTGGCGCATCCGCTCGGGCTTGCCTGCGCCCAGGTTCTGGCTGGTGTAGTTGGAGATGCCGTTGGCCAGGGTGGTGAACGAGGTGATGACCAGGTTGTTCAGCTTGACGGAGGCGGAGTAGCCTGCGATGACGCTGGCCCCGAAGCTGTTGACCACGCTCTGGATGACGATGTTGCCCACCGAGATGAAGCTCTGCTGCAAAATGCTGGGGACCGCGATGACGGCGATCTTGCCCAGCATCCCCCAGGAGAACAGGGCGGGGCGGCTCTGGGTGGAGATGCCCTTCATCCGGCGCGCCACCGCCCACAGGGCCAGCACACAGCTGACCCCCTGGCACAGGAAGGTGGCCCAGGCCACGCCGGCCACCCCCATCTGGAAGGTGGTGACAAAGAAGATATCCATGAAGATGTTGCTGATGGAGGAGGCCGCCAGGAACAGGAAGGGGGTCTTGCTGTCGCCCAGGGCCGAGAAGATGCCGGTGGCTACGTTGTAGAAGAACATGAAGGGAAGGCCCAGGATATAGATGTCCAGGTACAAAGCCGAGTCCGCCATGATCTCGGCGGGGGTGTTGATCAGGCGCAGCAGCGCGTCGCATCCCGTCAGGCCCACCGCCATCAGAAGGGCCGTGAGCACCGCACAGCCGATGAGGGAGGTGGTGACGGCGGTCTTCATGTCCTCGTACTGCCGGGCCCCGAAAAACCGGGACACGATCACCGAACAGCCGATGTTGCACCCAAAGGCGAAGGCGATGAAGATCAGGGTGATCTCATAGCTGTTGCCCACGGCGGCCAGGGCCGCCTCGCCCACGAATTTGCCTGCCACCAGGCTGTCGGCGATGTTGTACAGCTGCTGGAATACGATGCTGCCGAACATGGGCAGGCAGAATTTCCACAGGACGGTGGAAGGCTTGCCCACGGTGAGATCTTTGTTCACGGGTGATTCCTCCTTACAGTTGCCGCAGAGCGCTTGTTGTAATTTATGCCGAAAGATAGTATACTTTTTTGTACGGCATAAGTAAAATATATGTTTTATATGCAAACCATATGGATTTGAAATGAAAGGAGGCGCGCCCTGTGCCGGTGCCCTACGACTATTACCGCATTTTCTATTATGTGGCCAAATACAGCAGCTTCACCCATGCCGCAGCGGCGCTGCATGGCAGTCAGCCCAACGTCACCCGGACCATCAACCTGCTGGAGCAGGAACTGGGCTGCCGTCTGTTCGAGCGCAGCCACCGCGGGGTGGCCCTGACCCCGGAAGGGGAGCGGCTGTTCGCCCATGTGAAGATCATGCAGGAGCAGATGCAGGCCGCCGAATACGAACTGTCCAGCCGCCGCAGCCTGCACAGCGGCCAGGTGGCCATCGGCGCCAGTGAGACGGCCCTGCACGGGCTGCTGCTGCCGGTGCTGCGGGATTTCAAGCGCCGGTATCCGGGGGTGCGCCTGCAGATCACCAACCATTCCACCCCCCAGGCCATTGGGGCTTTGCGCTCGGGCCTGGTGGAACTGGCGGTGGTGTGTACCTCCTGCGGGGAGGTGGCGCCGCCCCTGTCGGAACGCCGGCTGCGCCCCTTCCGGGATGTGCTGGTGGCCGGCCCGGACTATGCATACCTGCTGGATAGCCCTCTTACCTATGTACAGCTGGCCCGTCTGCCCCTGATCGGCCTGGGGCCGGACAGCTCCACCTACGGGTTTTACGCCCAGCTGTTTGCCGAACATGAGGCCGAGCTGCGCCCCGACGTCCAGACGGCCACCACCGACCAGATCCTGCCGCTGGTGCGGTATGGGCTGGGGCTGGGCTTTGTGCCCGAGGACTTTGCCCGGGAGGCCCTGGCCAAACAGGAAGTGATCCAGCTGGAGCTGGCCGACCCGCCGCCCCAGCGGTATATCAGTCTGGTGAAGGACAAGACCCGCCCGCTGAGCGTGGCCGCCATCGAGATGGAGCGGATGCTGCGGGAGGCCTCGGGCTGAGCCGGATACAGAAAAACCCGCTCCCTGTACGGGGGCGGGAGGTGCGCCGGGATTCAGCGCCACAGTTTCTGCCAGCGGGCGGCCTGGGCCTGGACCCAGCGGTCCAGCAGCGGGTGGCTGACCCAGGTTTTGCCGTGGGTCTGGTCGATCAGGCGCCGGGCCAGGGTCCGGGGGCTGGCGTCGGCCAGGCCGGGGGCGTCAGGGCCGAGAGCCAGGGTGAGGGCCATCGAACAGTCGGGCCAGGGCGGGGCCGCCTCATCCGAAGGCCAGAGGAAAGGGGGAAGCAGTCGCACCCCGCAGGTGGAGCGCGATCCCTCCTGGGTGAGCATCAGGGCCGAGGGCACCCCGGCAGGGGTGCAGCGCAGTTCGGCGTACAGCACCCGCAGCCGCCCGGGGTCCAGCAGCCGGACAAACCCTTCCCGGGGCGTGGGGGACAGGCTGACCCAGTCCCGGGCCTCCTCGGGGTCGATGGGCCAGGCCGGCGGGTCAAACCGGGCGTACAGCCCCGGCAGTCCGAACGTCTCGGCGCCGGACAGCCCTTCCAGCAGCAATGTATAAAATTCGGTCATGGGGTGCCCCGGATCGGGCTGTCCCAGCCCAAAGTCGGGACGGGTCATCTTGCCGCCGCCCATACATCATCCCTCCCTGAAGCAGTTGACTTTGGCGCCCGCAGCTTTTATACTGGGACGCAGGAATGAAAGAAGCATACCTGAAAAGGAGGCCTTGCCTATGAAACGTCTGACCGGGAAACAACCGAGCGCCGCTCAGCTGACCATTGCCGCCCTGATGGCGGCTGTCATGTGTGTGCTGGGGCCGGTGTCGGTGCCCATCGGGCCCATCCCCATCGCTATGGCCAACCTGGTGGTGGGCCTGGCTGCCTGGCTGCTGGGCGCCCGCCTGGCCGCCGCCAGCGTGGCGGTCTACCTGCTGCTGGGCGCCGTGGGGATGCCGGTGTTCGCCGGGTATGGCGCAGGAGCCGCTGTGCTGTTCGGACCCACCGGCGGCTACCTGATCGGCTATCTGGCCATGGCCCTGGTGGGCGGCTGGGCCGTGGAGCGCACCGGGGGCCGGCCTGTGCTGTCGGGGCTGGGTCTGGCGGCAGGTGTGGCCGTGAGCTACGCCTTTGGCACCGCCTGGTTCATCGTCCAGATGGGCTGCACCCTGCCCTATGCGCTGGGGGTGTGCGTGGTGCCCTTCATCCCCTTCGACCTGGCCAAGGTGGCTCTGGCCTCGGCCGCGGGCAGCCTGCTGCGCCGCCGCCTGGCGGACGCGGGCCTGCTGCACCACAACTGAAAACGCCGCACAAGAGGGCCGCAGCCGGAAGCTGCGGCCCTTGTTTTATGCGCCGGTGTAGCCCAGGGTCGCGGCCATCACCGCTTTGATGGTGTGCATCCGGTTCTCGGCCTCGTCAAAGACGATGCTCTGGTGGCCTTCGAATACGTCGTCGGTCACTTCCATGGCGTCCCGGCCAAACCGCTGGCCCATCTCACGGCCCACGGTGGTCTTGTGGTCGTGGAAAGCGGGCAGACAGTGCATGAACACCGCCTGGGGCCCGGCGATCTCCATCAGCCGGGCGTTGATCTGGTAGGGAGCCAGATCCTCGATCCGCTGGGCCCAGACCTCCACCGGCTCGCCCATCGAGACCCACACATCGGTGTAGAGCACCTGGGCGCCCCGGGCGGCGGCTGCGGGGTCCTCCTCAAAGCGGAGGGTGGCCCCGGTCTGGGCGGCGATGGCCTCGCACTGGGCCACCAGGGCGGGATCGGGCCAGTATTTCTTGGGGGCGCAGGCGGTGAAGTGGAGCCCCATCTTGGCGCAGCCCACCATCAGGCTGTTGCCCATGTTGTAGCGGGCATCCCCGAAATAGACGAAGCGGATCCCCGCCAGGTGGCCGAAGTGCTCCTGGATGGTGAGGAAGTCGGCCAGGATCTGGGTGGGATGGAACTCATTGGTCAGGCCGTTCCACACCGGGACCCCGGCGCAGCGGGCCAGCTCCTCCACGATCTCCTGGCCATAGCCCCGGTACTCGATGCCGTCGAACATCCGGCCCAGCACCCGGGCGGTGTCCGCGATGGACTCCTTTTTGCCGATCTGGCTGCTGGCGGGGTCCAGATAGGTCACCTGCATCCCCAGATCGTGGGCGGCGACCTCAAAGCTGCACCGGGTGCGGGTGGACGTCTTTTCGAAAATGAGGGCGATGTTTTTGCCCCGCAGCCCGTCGTGGGGGACGCCGGCCTTCTTTTTGGCCTTGAGACTGGCGGCCAGCTCCAGCAAAGCGCCGATCTCGGCGGGGGTGTAATCCAGCAGCTTCAGAAAACTGCGGCCTTTGAAATCCATAGGAAATTCCCCTTTCTGCATATATTACGCGTGCATCGAAATGAGGTTGCATAAATATGCAATCATTATAGCGGCGCGCCGCCCCGGTGTCAAGAGCGGCTCAGAGGGTGAAGCACACCGTGCGGCCGCTGGGTGTATAGCGGGTCAGCTTGACGCCGGCCTTTTGCAGCATGAAGCGGGCCGCCACGCTGGAGTCGCTGTCGTGGTACTTGTCCCCGTAATAGACGATCTCGGCGATGCCCGACTGGATGATGGCCTTGGCGCATTCGTTGCAGGGGAAAAGGGTGACGTAGATGCGGGCCCCCTTGAGGTTGTTGTGGGCGCTGTTGAGGATGGCATTCAGTTCGGCGTGGCAGACGTACATATATTTGGTGTCCAGGGGCTGGCCCTCCCGGTCCCAGGGCATCAGGTCGTCATCGCAGCCAATGGGCATCCCGTTGTAGCCCAGGGACAGGATCTTGTTTTCGGGGCTGACGATGCAGGCCCCCACCTGGCTGTTGGGGTCTTTGGAGCGCATCGAGGAGAGGATGGCGATGCCCATGAAGTATTCGTCCCAGTTGATGTAATCCTTGCGTTTCATATGGTACGGGGCAGGTGCGGTTTGTGCCCCGGCCCTCCTTTCTAAAAACCTTTGTCCGGCCGCGCAAAACGGCGACCTGTCTGTTCGGACGCACCCCGGCCCCCGGCGGGGCGGGGGATGGTGCAAGGATATTATACCGTAACAGCGTGAAAAACACAATGCGCGCCGCCCCTGCTGACAAAGTGCACAAAACCTGGCCGGGAAGTTTGGCGGGGCAAAAACGGAACAAAACATTTAAAACGCTGCAAAAATGTGTTATTATCTTTGTAAAATATGCCACAAAAGCGGAGAAATGTTCCGCCGGGCGGAAATGAGGGAGACCGTTTTATGAAATACGCAAGCAACAATATCCGCAACATCTTGATTGCAGGCCATGCCGGCAGCGGCAAGACGACGCTGGCCGAGGCACTGGTCTATTTTTCGGGCGCTTCCGAGCGGATGGGCCGCGTGGAAGACGGGACCACCATCTCCGACTTCGACCCCGAGGAGGCCAAGCGCAAGGCCAGCCTGTCTGCGTCGGTGGTGCCGGTGGAGTACGGCGGCATCAAATACAACCTGATCGATGCGCCGGGCCTGTTTGACTTTGAGGCAGGGGAGTACGAGGGCATCCGCGCCGCCGAGAGCGTGCTGGTCTGCGTGTCGGGCCGCAGCGGCGTCACGGTGGGCGCCGAGAAGGCATTCCAGCTGGCCCGCAAGAACCACAAGGCCACCATGGTGTTCGTGTCCAAGTCGGACCTGGAGCATTCCAACTACTTCCAGATCCTGGAGGATATGAAGATCAAGTTCGGTTCCAGCATCTGCCCCTGCGTGGTGCCCGCCCGTCTGGACGACGGCACCCCGGTCTACATCAACCTGTTCAGCCAGAAGGCCTTCAAGTATGAGGCCGGCAAGCAGATCCAGGTGGACCTGCCCGATATCGGCCACCGGTTCCAGGGCCTGATCGAGGCCATGAGCGAAGCCATCGCCGAGACCGACGATGAGCTGATGGAAAAGTTCTTCGGCGGCGAGCCCTTTACCACCGAGGAGATCGTGGAAGGGATGCGCAAGGGCGTCAAGGACGGCCTGATCACCCCCGTATTCTGCGGCAGTGCCGTGAACCTGCAGGCGCTGGATATGCTGTTGTTCAATATGGACAAGCTGCTGCCCAGCCCGGCCCATGCCGAGGCCATCCCTGCCGAGAACGCCGACGGCGATGTGGTGGACCTCCACTGCGATGCGGCCGAGCCCACCGCAGCCTATGTGTTCAAGACCGTGGCAGACCCCTTTGTGGGCAAACTGAGCTATCTGCGTGTGATCAGCGGCCGGGTGACCGCAGGCATCAGCCTGGTGAACGCCCGCACCGGCGACACCGAAAAACTGGGCAAGCCCCTGTTCATCTGCGGCAAGAAGCAGTCGGACGCCGATGAGATCGGCGCAGGCGATATCGGCGCGGTGGCCAAGATGGTCAGCGCCCGCACCGGCGACACCCTGTGCGACCCTGCCCGGGTGGTCAAGCTGGAGGCGCCGGTCTTCCCCAAACCCAGCTTCTTTATGGCGGTGACGGTGGCCAAGAAGGGCGACGAGGGCAAGATCAGCAGCGCCCTGGCCCGCCTGATGGAAGAAGATCCCACCCTGAGCTATGAGAACAACGCCGAGATCCATCAGCAGATCATCGGCGGCCTGGGTGAGCAGCACCTGGATGTGGTGAAGGCCAAACTGAAGAACAAGTTCGGTGTGGAAGTGGGCCTGGAAGCGCCCCGCATCGCTTACCGTGAGTCCATCCGCAAGCCGGTGCAGAAGCAGGGCCGCCACAAGAAGCAGACCGGCGGCCACGGCCAGTTCGGCGACGTCATCATCAAATTCGAGCCCTGCCAGGGGGATGACATCCAGTTTGAGGAGAACGTCTTTGGCGGATCGGTGCCCAAGAACTTCTTCCCCGCGGTGGAAAAGGGCGTCCGTCTGGCAGCTGAAAAGGGCATCCTGGCGGGCTATCCCATGGTGGGCCTGAAGGCCACCCTGCTGGACGGCAGCTATCACCCGGTGGACTCCTCCGAAATGGCCTTTATCATGGCGGCCAAGCTGGCTTACAAGGCGGCCATGCCCGAGGCGGGCCCGGTGATCCTGGAGCCCATCTACACCGTCCGCGCCCATGTGCCCGGGGACAACACCGGCGACGTGATGGGCGATGTGACCAAGCGCCGCGGCCGTGTGCTGGGCATGGAGCCGGATGAGGACGGCCTGCAGACCATCATTGCCGAAGTGCCGCTGGCCGAACTGACCACCTTCACTACCTTCATCCGGCAGGCGACCCAGGGCCGGGGCTGGTTCGAACAGGAGTTCGTGCGGTACGAGGTGCTGCCTGAGAACCTGGTGCCCGCTGTGGTGGAAGCCGCACGCAAACTGGGCAACCTGGACGAGAGCGCCGACGACTGAATCGGACGGCGGCCGGGCCTGAGGGGGCCTGCGGGCGCGGCTGCGCGGCAAACAGAATAAGACACCAGCTTATGGACCCTGCCGGAATCTCCCTCTGCCGGCGGGGTCCTTTTTCGCCTGGCTGCGCGGTGTTTTGGTTGACATCCCCGAAGGTTGCTATTATAATAGAGGAGTTAGTGCGTATCGGAAAGCCCACAATGCTGGATCTTTTGCCGGGAAAGCGCAGGTGCAGGGCGCCGGAGCGCCGCGGATCTGCCGCTTGGGCAAAAGGGGACAGGGGTTGGGAGCGTTCGGATACGCCCATAGAGTGCGGGCGGCATGGCCCGCGCCCCGATGGAGCAAGCTCTGCAAGCGGCGTTTGGCCGCATAATTGAACGATAAGGAGAGATACGATCCATGGCACAGGAAATCGTAATGTCCGCTGCCGGCCTCAAGGCTGTGCAGGAGGAACTGGAATACCTCAAGACGGTGCGCCGCAAGGAGCTGGCGGAGGAGATCAAGGAAGCCCGCAGCCACGGCGACCTGTCCGAGAACAGCGAGTACGACGAAGCCAAGAACACCCAGGGTCTGGTGGAGAACCGCATCACCGAGCTGGAGCAGATGATCAAGAACGTCCGCGTGATCGACGAAAGCGAGCTGAGCGTGGACACCGTCTCGGTGGGCACCCACGTCACCATCCAGATGGAGGACGAGGACCCCGAGGAGTACGACATCGTGGGCCGCACCGAGGCGGACCCCTTCAACGGCAAGATCAGCGATGAGAGCCCCGTGGGCCACGCCCTGCTGGGCAAGGCCGTGGGCGAGCAGGCCGAAGTGCTGCTGCCGGCCGGCCACACCGTGATGTACAAGGTGCTGGCCATCACCCACAGCAAGGGCTGAGACGGGCGCAGGAGGTAGGAATGGAAGAGATCAAGACAAACACGGGGGCTTTGGCCGAGAGCGAGCAGGTGCAGGTGCGCCGCCAGAAGCTGGCTGACCTGCGGGCCGCCGGCTGCGACCCCTTTGCCCTCACCAAGTTCCCGCAGGACGCCTATTCGGCCGACCTGAAGGAGGAGTATGCCGCCCTGCCCAACGAGACCGACGCCGGCCGCACCGTTGCTTTGGCCGGCCGGATGATGTCCAAGCGGGTGATGGGCAAGGCCAGCTTTGCCCACCTGCGGGATGCCAAGGGGGACATCCAGCTGTACGTCCGCCGGGACGAGCTGGGGGACGAGTCCTACGCCGCCTTCAAAAAGCTGGACCTGGGCGACATCATCGGGGTGCGGGGCGAGGTGTTCCGCACCAAGACCGGTGAGCTGAGCGTCCGGGTCACCGAGCTGACCCTGCTGGCCAAGAGCCTGCGCCCCCTGCCCGAGAAGTTCCACGGCCTGACCGACACCGAGATGCGGTACCGTCAGCGCTATGTGGACCTGATCGCCAACCCCGATGTGAAGGACACCTTCACCAAGCGCAGCCTGATTTTGAAGGAGATCCGGGCCTATCTGGACGAGAAGGGATTCCTGGAAGTGGATACCCCCATCCTGACCCCCTTTGAGATCGGCGCGTCGGCACGGCCCTTCATCACCCATCACAACACCCTGAATATGGATATGGTGCTGCGCATCGAGACTGAGCTGTACCTCAAGCGGCTGGTGGTGGGCGGCATGGACCGGGTGTACGAAGTGGGCCGCATCTTCCGCAACGAGGGGATGGACCCCAAGCACAACCCCGAGTTCACCTCCATCGAGCTGTACCAGGCCTTCACCGACTATCACGGGATGATGGACCTGGTGGAGGAGCTGTATAAGCGGCTGGCCCAGAAGATCTGCGGCAGCCTGGTGATCAGCTACCAGGGCAACCAGATCGATATGGGCCACTGGGAGCGGCTGACCATGGTGGATGCGGTCAAGAAGTATTCCGGGGTGGACTACCACGACTGGAAGACCGACGCCGACGCCATCGCCGCCGCCAAGGCCCACAATGTGGACCTGCCCGAGGTGCCCACCCGCGGCTCCATCCTGGCGGAATTTTTTGACGCCTTTGTGGAGGATAAGCTGATCCAGCCTACCTTCATCTATGACTATCCGGTGGAGATCAGCCCCCTGGCCAAGCGCAAGCCCGACGACCCCGCCTTCACCGAGCGGTTCGAGTATTTCATCGACTGCACCGAGTACGGCAACGCCTTCAGCGAGCTGAACGATCCCATCGACCAGAAGGAGCGGTTCGAGCGCCAGGTGGCCGAGCGCAAGGCCCTGGAGCCCGGCTGCAAGGCCCAGGTGGACTACGACTACATCAACGCTCTGGAGTACGGCCTGCCCCCCACGGGCGGCCTGGGCTTTGGCGTTGACCGTCTGGTGATGCTGCTGACCGACTCGGCTTCCATCCGGGACGTGCTGCTGTTCCCCACCATGAAGCCGCTGGACGCCCCCAAGCAGGCCGAACAGGCCTCCGAGGCAAAGGAGCAGCCCCAGCAGGCTGCCGAGCCCGCCCCGGTGCAGGAGGCCATCCCCACCCCTCTGGTCCAGACCATCGACTGGTCCAAGGTGGAGATCGAGCCCCTGTTTGAGGATATGGTGGACTTCGAGACCTTCTCCAAGTCCGACTTCCGCGCCGTCAAGATCAAGGCCTGCAGCGCAGTGCCCAAGAGCAAAAAGCTGCTGCAATTCACCCTGGACGACGGTTCGGGGACCGACCGCACCATCCTCAGCGGTATCCACGCCTATTATGAGCCTGAGCAGCTGGTGGGCAGGACGGCCATCGCCATCACCAACCTGCCGCCCCGCAAGATGATGGGCATCGATTCCTGCGGGATGCTGATCTCGGCGGTCTACCACGAGCAGGGCGCAGAGCGCCTGCACCTGCTGCTGGTGGATGACCGCATCCCCGCCGGCGCCAAGCTGTACTGAGCCGGCATGCCAGCGTAAAACTGAACGAAAAGGCCCCGCCCTTCGCTAGGGAAGGCGGGGCCTTTTGGCGTTCACAGGTGCTTTTCCAGCAGGACCAGCTGTACCCCCTCCAGCCCGTTGAAGGTGCAGGGGACGATGGCCGCTTCGGTATAGCCCAGGCGGCGGTACAAGGCCCGGGCGGGCAGGTTGCGGGCATTGGTGTCCATTCGCAGGCAGGTGCAGCTGTGGGCTCTGGCCCAGGCCTCGTAATAGGCCACGAAGGCCCGGCCATAGCCGCGGCCCTTGGCGGCAGGGTCGATCACCAGCGTGTGCAGCACCATCACCTGGCTGTCGGGGGCCTGCCAGCGCCAGGGCGCCCCGGCATACACGTCCACCTGCCGCTGGTTGAGGATGGCCGCTCCCACCACGGCGCCGCTTTCCTCCGCCACGAACAGCTCCCCGCGGGCCAGGGCGTCCCGGGCGGTATCCGGGGTGGGGTAGATCCCGCGCACCCAGCCGGTGGTGGTGCGCCCGGCCTCCTCCTCGCTGTGTATGGATGCATAAATATTCGATATATTTTGTATATCATCGGGCGTTGCTGGGCGTATCATGTATTTTACTCCTTTTTATCTTTATATGATTGAAGTATAACCCCTTGCGCTGCGGTTGTCCAGAGGAGTGCGCATGGGTGCATATCTTTCGCAAGTGAGGACACAAAACTGAAAAACTTTCAATCATTCAAAAATGGGCTTGCATTTTTGGTCAAAACGTGTAAAATAAAATCACGCAGACAGAGAGGTCTGGCCCCCGCAAAAAGGGGCCGGGCCTCTTTTTTGCTGCTGTGTGTCCTTGCTGAAAATACACTTTTGTGTAAAAGTCGGTCTTTTGCGCACAGGTTTTGCCTGTTTTACTCAGAAATCCCATCGGATGGGATGCATATTCTGTGGATATTTGCACTTGCTTTTTTTCACAGGATGTTTATAATAGTGATATCGCAGCAAGAACACCTGTATTCTTGATACGGACACCGGCTCTGCCGGGAACACGCAAAAGCGCCGCTGCGGGTCTGTACGGGCAGCGGCGCCAGACAAGAGGGAGGAAACATTATGAAATCCAAACGCTTTGTAGCGCTGGCCTCGGCGGCCGCTCTGTGCGCCGCCATGCTGGGGGGCTGCGGCTCCTCGTCCACGACCGCGACTGCCGGCAGCACGGCCGCAGGCAGCACCGCTTCGGGGGACAAGGTGGTCAAGATCGGCGTCTTTGAGCCCTCCACCGGCGACTCTGCCTCGGGCGGCAAAAAAGAGATGCTGGGCATGCAGTACGCCAACGCTGAGACCCCCACCGTTGAGATCGGCGGCGAGACCTACCAGGTCGAGCTGGTCTACGCCGACAACGGTTCTTCCACCGACAAGGCCCCTTCCGCCGCCGCCGAGCTGGTCAGCCAGGGCGTGTCCCTGGTGCTGGGCAGCTATGGTTCGGGCGTTTCGATCGCGGGCGGCCCCGTGTTTGACGACGCGGGCCTGGCCGCCGTGGGCGTCACCTGCACCAACCCCAACGTCACCGCAGGCAACGACTACTACTTCCGCATCTGTTTCCTGGACCCCTTCCAGGGCACGGTGCTGGCCAACTTTGCCAAGGACAAGTTTGACGCCAAAGTGGCCTACTGCCTGGGCGAGACCGGCAACGAGTACGACCAGGGCCTGATCGCCTACTTCACCCAGGCCTTTGAGGCCGCGGGCGGCACGGTGGTCACCGCGTCTTTCCCCACCAACAACTCCGACTTCAGCACCTACCTGAACCAGGCCAAGAACGAGGGTGCCGACGTCATCTTCACCCCCGTGTCCATCGCCTACTCTACCCAGATCATCCAGCAGGCTGCGGCCCTGGGCATCGAAGCCCCCTTCCTGGGCTCGGATACCCTGGATGACAACATGGTGCTGGCGGCTGCCGAGGGCACCGATATCCAGCTGTATGTCTCCACCTTCTATCAGGAGGGCGGCAACGCGGCTTTCGATGAGGGCATCAAGGCTTACATCAACGAGAACGCCGAAGCCATGACCAACAACGGCGGCAACGACACCATCGCGGCGGTCACCGCCATGGGCTACGATGCCTATTATGTGGCTCTGGAGGCCCTGAAGGCCGCCGGCAGCACCGATCCCGCAGCGGTCAAGGCGGCCCTGCCCGGCGTCACGTACGACGGCGTGTCCGGCCACATCGCCTTTGACGAGGTGGGCGACGCCATCCGCGACACCGCCTACATCAAGCACTCCACCAACGACGGCGCATGGGAGCTGGAGACCCAGCAGACCGTGGCCCAGTAACACCCAACCACACAGGTATGCAAGGTTTGGCGGGAGCCCAGCGGCCCCCGCCAATCCATTTGCACCACTGCCCCCGGAGGATGCAACCTTATGGAATACTTTATCTCGATCCTGTTGTCCGGCATAGCGGTGGGCGGCCAGTACGCCCTGATCGCCATCGGCTATACCATGGTGTATGGGATCCTGCGGCTGATCAACTTTGCCCACGGCGACGTCTTTATGGTGGCGGGCCTGGCAGGGGTGTATCTGGCCACATGGATGCCTCTGTATCTGGCCCTGCCCCTGGTGCTGGTGCTGACGGTGGCTTTGGGCTTCGTCATCGAGCGGGTGGCTTACAAGCCCCTGCGCACCGCCCCTCGTATGTCGGTGATGATCTCGGCCATCGGCGTCAGCTACCTGCTGCAAAATACCGCCACCTATGTCACCGGCGGCCAGCCCATGAGCTATCCCACCATCCCGTTTTTGTCCGACACCATCACCATTGCGGGCACCCCCACCCGGTGGGCGGTGCTGCTGACCCCCTTCCTGGTGCTGGCCCTGGTGCTGATCCTGACCCAGCTGATCGACCGCACCAAAGTGGGCATGGCCATGCGGGCGGTGGCCAAGGATTTTGAGACCAGCGAGCTGATGGGCATCAAGATCAACCAGGTCATCTCGGCCACCTTCATCATCGGGTCGGCCCTGGCGGCGGTGGGCTCGATGCTCTACTTCACCAACTATCCCTCCATCACCCCCACCGCCGGCGCCATGCCGGGCCTGAAAGCCTTTGTGGCGGCAGTGTTCGGGGGCATTGGCTCCATCCCGGGGGCCGTCATCGGCGCGTTCCTCATCGGCATCTGCGAAAATCTGGTCAAGAGCACCCAGTTCACCGTCTTTTCGGATGCCATCACCTTCGCGCTGCTCATCGTGATCCTCGTCTTCAAGCCGACCGGCCTGTTCGGTGAAAAGGCGACCGACAAAGTATAAGGAGGCCCCCATGAAAAAGAAAACTGCGGTCAGCTGGGGCGCTCTGGCGGGGGTGGCGGCCTTTCTGGCCCTGATCATCCTGCTGGAGAACATCACCGCCCTGGTGCCCGGCGCGCCCCGGGTGCTGCTGCCCACCAGCCAGCTGTTCACCGTCCTGAAGAAAGGGGCGGTCTACTCCCTGGTGGTGGTATCCATGAACCTTTTGAACGGCTTCACCGGCCTGTTCAGCCTGGGCCAGGCAGGCTTTATGCTGCTGGGGGCCTATACCTACGCCATCCTCACCGTCCCCGTGGACCAGAAAGACACCGTCTACTACCTGTTCGGCGGGTCGGCGGTCAAGTTCTCCCTGCAGGACACCTTCGGGCTGCTGTTCGGCACCACCGGAGTGGGCGGCGCCGTCAGCATGGTGCTGGGGGTGCTGGTGGGCATCGTGCTGGCGGGCCTGGTGGCCGCCGTCTTTGCCTACCTGATCGGCCTGCCGGTGCTGCGCCTCAAGAGCGACTATCTGGCCATCGCCACCCTGGGCTTTGCCGAGATCCTGCGCGCGGTGTTCCAGTGGCAGCCCCTGGGCCCCATCACCAACGGCGCCAATATGCTCAAGAGTTTCCCCACCTTTTCGGATTTCAACATCGAAAACGCCTCGGGCCAGGTGGTGCTGCGCCTGTCCGCCTTTGTGCCCATGCTGGTGGCGGCGGTCTGCATCGGCATCATCGTGCTGCTGATCAATTCCTCCTATGGGCGCGCCTTCAAGGCCATCCGGGAGGACGAGGTGGCCGCCGAGGCCATGGGCATCAACCTGGCCCGGCACAAGATGCTGTCCTTCTGCATCTCCTCCTTCTTTGCGGGGGTAGGCGGCGCGCTGTTCGCCATGTATGCCGCCAACGCCCAGGCCAAGGTGTTCACCTCCACCATGACCTATGAGCTGCTGCTCATCGTGGTGATCGGCGGCATCGGCTCGGTGTCCGGCTCGGTGATCGCCACCTTCCTGTATGTGGCGTGCAGCGAGTGGTGGCTCCGCTTTCTGGATTCCGAGCAGGTGTTCGCCGCGCCGGCATCCCCCGGACGGATCGCCTTCATCGCGGTGTTTGCGGCGGCGGTCATCCTGGCGGCGGTGCTGGCCATCCGCGCCATCCGCAAAAAGGAGGGCCATACCCTGACCCAGGAACTGCCGGTGTGGATCGTAGCCCTGCTGCTGCTGGGCTGGCTGGTCTACTTCGTCATCAGCCGGTCGCTGCAGCTGCCTCTGCTGCGCAACGGTTTCCGGATGGTAGTGTTCTCGGTCATCATCATGATCGTGGTGCTGTTCTTCCGGCGGGGCATCATGGGGGACCGTGAGCTGCCGGCTGTGATGCGCAGCTGGAAGCGCCGGGCTGCCCGGGCCAAAGGGAAGGAGGCTGGCAAATGAGCGAGCGCAAGAATATCCTCCATGTGGAGAACGTGACCATGCAGTTCGGCGGCGTGGTGGCCATGAACAACCTCTCGATGGATGTGGATGAGGGCCAGATCGTGGCCCTCATCGGCCCCAACGGCGCCGGCAAGACCACCGCGTTCAACTGTATCACCGGCGTGTATGAGCCCACCAACGGCAAGATCGATTTCTGCGGCCAGCCTCTGGTGGAGAACTACCCCCAGGGCAAGATGGACAAGGCCTATCTGGGCCAGAACAAGGGCAAATACACCCACAGGCTCAACCCCACACCCGACCGGATCACCCACCGGGGCATTGCGCGCACCTTCCAGAACATCCGGCTGTTCGGGGCCCTGACCGTTTTTGAGAATGTCCTGATCGCAAAGCATATGCGGGCCAAACAGAACTTCCTGTCCGCCACCTTCCGG
The DNA here is from genome assembly GCF_002160915.1 of Faecalibacterium sp. An121. Taxonomy (GTDB): domain Bacteria; phylum Bacillota; class Clostridia; order Oscillospirales; family Ruminococcaceae; genus Faecalibacterium; species Faecalibacterium avium. The sequence goes on along the minus strand of NZ_NFLM01000018.1, from coordinate 19,323 downwards.
CTGAACGCCAGGGAGGAGGCCCGGATGCGGGCCGAGGCCATGGCCCTGCTGGAGGAGCAGGGGCTGGCCCATCTGAAGGACGAGACGGCGTCCAGCCTGCCCTACGGCCTGCAGCGCCGGCTGGAGATCGCCCGGGCCCTGGCCACCCAGCCCAAACTGCTGCTGCTGGATGAGCCGGCTGCGGGCATGAACCCCCAGGAGACCCAGGAACTGACCGACTTCATCCGTCAGATCCGGGACAAGTACCATCTGACCGTCCTGATGATCGAACACCATATGGATCTGGTGATGCAGATCTCGGACAAGATCTATGTGCTGGACTTTGGCAAGCTGATCGCCCAGGGTACGCCCGAGCAGATCAGCAGCGATCAGCGCGTCATCGACGCGTATCTGGGGGTGGCCGACGATGCTGAGGATTGACGATTTATATGTGAGCTACGGCGGCATCGAGGCCGTCAAGGGGATCTCCTTCAAGGTGGAGGAGGGCCAGATCGTGACCCTGATCGGGGCCAACGGCGCGGGCAAATCCACCACCCTGCGCTCCATCTCGGGGCTGGTCAAGGCAAAGAGCGGCCGGGTGCATTTCCAGGGCGAGGACCTGACCGGCCTGCCTCCCGACCAGATCGTCTCGAAAGGCCTGACGCTGGTGCCCGAAGGGCGGCACGTGTTCCCCGACCTGACCGTGCTGGAAAACCTGAAGATCGGCGCCTACCTGCGCAAAGACAGACTGGAAGGGGACCTGGAGTGGATCTATGAGCTGTTCCCTCGTTTGAAAGAGCGTTCCTGGCAGGCGGCGGGCACCCTGTCGGGCGGCGAACAGCAGATGCTGGCGGTGGGCCGCGCCCTGATGGCCCGCCCCAAGCTGATCATGATGGACGAGCCCTCCCTGGGCCTGGCGCCGCTGGTGGTCAAGGGCATTTTTGAGATCATCAAGGAGATCAACCGCAAGGGGGTCACCGTGCTGCTCATCGAGCAGAACGCCAACATGGCCCTGCAGATCGCGGATGTGGGCTATGTGATGGAGACCGGCCGCATCACCCTGAAGGGCACCGGCAAGGAACTGCTGGCCAACGAGGCGGTCCGCAAAGCCTATCTGGGCGCCCACGCCAAATAAAAATGCAAGCCTCCGCAGACAGCTGCGGGGGCTTTTTGGTTTGGGGCGGGCCGGGCGGTGCGGTTAGATGCCGATTGACATTTCCCTTCAGAGTGGGTAATATAATACCTGTATTTTGCCACAGCGTCCTTTTTGCGGCCGGGCCGCGGGACGTGACGATAAGGAGAGGTTTCATGGAAAAGAAAGTACGCACCCGCTTTGCCCCGTCCCCCACGGGGTATATGCACGTGGGCAATCTGCGCACGGCGCTGTATGCCTACCTGACCGCCAAGCATGAGGACGGCACCTTCATCCTGCGCATCGAGGACACCGACCAGGAGCGCTATGTGGACGGCGCGGTGGACATCATCTACAATACCTGCCGGGAGGCCGGCCTTGTGTGGGACGAGGGCCCCGACATCGGCGGCCCGGTGGGCCCCTACGTCCAGAGCGAGCGGATGGGCCTGTTCAAGCAGTATGCCGAACAGCTGGTGGCCGACGGCAAAGCCTACTACTGCTTCTGCACCCCCCAGCGGCTGGACGCCCTCCACGCCGAGCAGCGGGCCAGGGGAGAGATGACCCATTACGACGGCTGCTGCCGCGACCTGCCCGCCGAGGAGGTCAGGGCGCGGCTGGCCGCAGGGGAACCCTACGTCATCCGGCAGAAGATCCCCCGCACCGGCGTCACCGCCTTTGACGATCTGGTCTATGGCCACATCGAGGTGAACAACAGCGAGATGGATGACCAGATCCTGATCAAGAGCGACGGGATGCCCACCTACAACTTTGCCAACGTGGTGGACGACCACCTGATGGGCATTACCCATGTGATCCGGGGAAGCGAATACCTGTCCTCCACCCCCAAATACAACCTCCTGTACCAGGCGTTCGGCTGGGATATCCCCCAGTATATCCACTGCCCTCCGGTGATGAAGGACGCCCAGCACAAGCTGTCCAAGCGCAACGGGGACGCCAGCTACCAGGACCTCATCGCCAAGGGCTGCCTGCCCCAGGCCATCCTGAACTATATCTGCCTGCTGGGCTGGAGCCCCAAAGGGGAGTACGCCGAGCGGGAGATCTACTCCCTGCCTGAGCTGGTGCAGATCTGGGACCCCGCAGGCATCTCCAAGTCCCCGGCCATCTTCGATCCCCTCAAGCTGCGGGCCATCAACGCGGAGTACATCCGCCGCCTGACCCCCGAGGAGTTCCGCCGGAAGGCAGACCCCTGGCTGGACGAGGCCATCCACTGCCCGGTGGACCGGGATCTGCTGTGCGCCAACCTCCAGCCCCGCTGCGAGCTGCTCAGCGATATCCCCCAGCAGGTGGATTTCTTTGACCGGCTGCCCGACTACGATCTGTCCCTTTACACCAACAAGAAGCAGAAGACTACCCCTGCATCCGCCCTGGAGGCGCTGCAGGCGCTGGAACTGCTGCTCAGCGACGAGGGCACCGATTACGCCGACCGGGACGGCCTGTTTGACGCCTGCAAGGCCCTGGCCGAGCGGATGGAGCACAAGAACGGCTGGCTGCTGTACCCGCTGGGCATCGCCCTGTCGGGCAAGCAGCGCACCCCCGGCGGCGGGGTGGATCTGGCCTGCATGATGGGCCGTGAAAAGACGGTGGAGCGCCTGCGCGAAGCCATCGGACGTCTGTCCGCCGCCCAGTAACCGCGTCCCCCCAAAAAGAAACACGCCCCCGTATCCGGTCTTTTTTGGACGGTGCGGGGGTGTTTTTATAACCTTTTGGGCCTTTGGGCCGACACCGCCAAAAGCGGCAAATTGCGCGCGGCCCCCCTGCTAGGATATGCACACAGGCATCATCCTAGAACAAGGAACAGGGGGCGCAAGCATGGAAAAAAGCATGACAGGCTGGGCCGCCGGCGAGCGGCAGACATTGTGGCACAAGGCGGGACTGCGCCGGACGGCGCGGCAGCTGTACGGGCTGGCCGCCGGGCTGGCAGGGGGCTGGGCGGCGCTGTATGGGCAGCTGTCCCCGCTGGGCCTGGCTCTGACGCTGGGCCTGCCCGAGGATTGTTTTGCGGCCTGTGGGGCGGGGGCGGTACTGGCCCTGCTGGCTCGTGGGCTGGGGGTGCGGGCGGTCTGCCTGCTGTGCGCCGTGGGCGGCGCGGTGGTGGCCCGGTGGCTGTGGCCCCGGTCTTTCTGGGCGGGAGCGGCTGCGGGGGCCGGGCTGCTGCTGGGCAGCGCCTACTGCCTGCGGATGTACATAGGCGGGGACGGCCTGCTGTTCGCGGGGGCCGAGGCGGTACTGGGGGTGCTGCTGGGGTATCTGGTGCGCCGGTTCCCGGCGGCCGGACCGGGGCCCGGACAGATGGTGCTGGCCTTCACGGGAGCGGCGGCTCTGGGGTCTCTGTCCCTGGGCCCGGTGAATCTGGGGCTTGCCGCCGGGGTGCTGGTCACCCTGGTGCTGGCCTGCCGGGGCGGGGCACAGTCCCTGCTGGCCCTGGCGGGGTCTGCGGCGGCGGGGCTGTGCTGTGCCGATGCCGCTCTGGCCTGTGCCGCTGTGGGCCTGTGCTGCGGTTCGGCCCTGGGACTGCTGGCCCAAGGGGACAGGCTGGTCTGCGCGGCCCTGTATGGGGGCGGGGCGCTGACGGGCATTTTGGCCTCGGGTCCCCCTGGGACCGCCTTTGGATTTCTGGGGGCCCTGGCGGTGGGCGCCGGGGCGTATCTGGCCCTGCCGCGGCGGTGGCTGCTGCCACAGCCCGCCCAGCCGGAGCAGGATGAGGCTGCCCGGCCCCGGCTGTCTGTCGCGGCGGCCCGGCTGAACACCGCCGCCGAGAGCCTGGCCTCCCTGGCGGACACGGTCAACCAGGTGTGGGAGGGACTGCCCCGCCGCCAGGAGGGATTCCGCTGGGTCATCGACGCCGCCCATGACAGTCTGTGCGCCAACTGCGGCCGCAGGGACGCCTGCTGGCAGGAGGAGTACGCTGTCACCATGGCGGGGTTTGAGGCTTTGCGCCCCATTCTGGAGGAGAACCAGCAGATTGACCCGCAGGACCTGCCGGGGCAGCTGGCCCGGTGCATCCATCCGGCGGCCCTGTCGGGGGCCATGACCCGGGCCTTTGCCCTGTACAAGAGCCGGCAGGAGGCCCGCATCCACACCGACGCCATGCGTGCCGCCCTCACCGAGCAGTACAGCGCGGTGGCCCAGGCGCTGGGGGTGCTGGGGGATCAGCTGGCCAGCCCCGGCAGCCCTGAACCTTATAAGTCGGGGCGTGTGGCGGATTTCTTCACCTCGCTGGGGCTGTCCCCGGTGGAGTGTTCGGTCACCCTGGACAGCCTGGGCCGCACCCGGGCGGCGGTCACTTTGCCCAGGGCCCGCTTCAGCCAAAAGGAACTGGCCACTCTGGCGGGGGAGGTGGGCCGGCTGTGCCGCCGCAGCTTCGATCCGCCCCAAAAACTCAGCTGCCGGCAGGTGACCACCCTCCTGTTCACCGAAAAACCGCCCCTGCGGGCTTTGTTCGGGTGGGCGTCCGCCCCGGCCCGGGGGGAGGTGTCGGGGGACGCGGTGCAGCAGTTCTGCAGCCCCACCGCCGCCCAGATGATCCTCTGCGACGGGATGGGCACGGGACGCCCGGCGGCGGTGGAGGGGAGCCTGGCCGCCGAACTGACCGGGCGGCTGCTGCGGGCGGGCTTTACCGCCGAGCTGACCGCCCGTCTGGTGAACGTGGCCCTGGCCCTGGACAGCCGGGAGGAAGGGGGCGCGACTCTGGATCTGCTCAGCGTGGACCTGTACACCGGGACGGCCCGGATCTACAAGGCAGGGGCGGCGCCCGGCTTTCTGGTACATGAGGGGAAGGCGTGCACGGTGGGGGAGGCCGGCCTGCCCATGGGCGTGCTGGGGGAGGTGAACGGTCAAAGCCAGATGGCACGCCTTGGCTCCGGGGATCTGGCGGTGTTGGTGTCCGACGGGCTTTTGGTGGACGGTCCCGGCTGGGTGCTCAAGCAGCTGGAGCTGTCCGCCGCCGCCAAAGACCCGCCCGACGCGGTGGCCCGCACCCTGGTGGAGACGGCCCGGGCCCGGGCGGCTTCCGGCCGCCCCGACGACATCACCGCCGCCGTGCTGCGCCTGGAGAAAAATTAGTTCGACCCGCCTGCCGCGTCAAACAAAGCGGCGCACCGGGCAAAGCGGATGCACAGAGGACGGTGATGCTGCGGATAGAAAAAAGGGCCTGCCGGGCGCTTGCTTGCACCCGGCGGGCCCTTTCGGCGTTTTTTGTCAGTTGTCCCCGGCGTCATAAATACGGACGTAGTGCGGCGCATTTTTGGCCTGACACAACAGCAGCAGCGCCGTTGCGGCAAGGGCGGCCGCGGTGAGGGCAACGAGCATCGCTTTGAGAACTTTCATGTCTGGACCTCCTTATGGGGCGGGCGGCAGAACATCGGCCCGCCATGGCTTTGTTATTCATATAGTATAGCATACCCGGGCCCTGTTGGCAAACCCGCATCTCCCCGAAAAATGGATGGATTAGGATATACTAACGTTATGAAATTTTCACTTTCGGACATTTTTTAGCTTATTTGGCGTTGACTTCAATCCGGGAAATGATACAATAAAATATATCAGCAAGCAGCAGCCGCAGCGCCCAGTGCTTTTTTGCCGGCACAGGAGGCAGCTCTGCGGCCCAAAGCAGAATGGGGGATTGTATAGTTCATGTTGAACAAGCTGAAACGTGCGGCGCTTGGCGCGCATACGCCGCATGACAAAGCGACCGCTGCAAGCAAGCCTGTCCCGATGCCCCTGCCCGCGCAGGTGCGCATCCTGATGAGCCAGCATATCGGCGCCCCGGCCAAGGCCGTTGTCAAAAAGGGCGACAAGGTGTGTGTGGGCACCCTGATCGGGGAAGCCGCAGGCGTCGTCTCGGCCAATATCCACTCCAGCGTGTCGGGCACCGTCACCGCAGTGGAGCCCTTCCGCCTGGCCAACGGCAAGGCGTGCGATGCAGTGGTCATCCAGACCGACGGCCAGCAGACGGTGGACCCTGCCGTCCAGCCGCCCAAAGTCACCGACAAGGCCAGTTTCCTGGCGGCGGTCCGCGCCAGCGGCCTGGTGGGCCTGGGAGGCGCAGGCTTCCCCACCGATGTCAAACTGCAGCCCAAGTGCCCGGTGGACACGCTGCTGATCAATGCGTCGGAGTGCGAAGTCTGGCTGACCAGCGACACCCAGGAGATGCTTACCAGCTCTGACGATATCGTCCGGGGCATCCAGGCGGTGCTGCAGTACACCGGTATTCCCCGGTGCATCATCGGCATCGAGAAGAACAAGCCTGAGTGCATCGACCTGCTGTGCCAGAAGACCGAAGGCCTGTCCAATGTGGACGTCAAGCCGCTGCCCAGCGTCTACGGCACCGGCAGCGAACTGATCCTGATCGAGAAGTGCCTGGGCCGGGAAGTGCCCCACGGGGGCCTGCCCGCCGACGCCGGCGCCATCGTCATGAATGTGACCTCGGTCAGTATGCTGGGCAAATACCTGGCCACCGGTATGCCGGTGGTGGAGCGGATCGTCACGGTGGACGGCGACGCCTGCGCCAAGCCGCAGAACCTGATCGTGCCAGTGGGCACGCCCTACCAGGATATCATCCAGGCCGCCGGCCTCAAGCCGGAGGTCACCCTGGGCAAGGTCATCGCCGGCGGCGCCATGATGGGCCCCGCCGTGGAGGATCTGAGCTATCCCACCACCAAGACCACCGGCGGCCTGATCCTGCTCAGCCAGGTCAGCGCCGCCCAGCCCGCAGCCGAGCCCTGCATCCGCTGCGGCCGCTGCATCGAGTACTGCCCCATGGGCCTGGCTCCGGTGGAGGTCAACACCGCCTATGCCGCCCGTGATGTGGAGGAGCTGGGCAAGCTGCACGTGGATTACTGCTTCAACTGCGGCTCCTGCGCCTTCGTCTGCCCGGCCAAGCGTCCCTGCACCCAGATGATGAGCCTGGCCAAGGAATACTATCTCAGTGAGATCAAAAAAGGAGGCAATAAGTAACCATGGATACAAAGCTTATTGTTTCGGCCTCCCCCCATGTGCGCTCGGATGAGACCACCCGCAGCCTGATGGCCAACGTGATCGTGGCCCTGTGCCCGGTGGTGGTGGCCTCGGCGGTCATTTTTGGCCTGCGGGCGCTGCTGGTCACCGCCTTCTCGGTGGTGGTGTGCGTGGCGCTGGAGTGGCTGTACTGCAAGCTGCTCAAGCGGCCCAACCCCATCGGGGACCTGTCCGCGGTGGTCACCGGCATCATCCTGGCCATGAACGTGCCCGTGGGGATGCCCCTGGGCCAGCTGGCGGTGGGCTGTGTGGCAGCCATCCTCATCACCAAGCAGCTGTTCGGCGGCATCGGCATGAACTTTGCCAACCCCGCCCTGGTGGGCCGCATCGTGCTGTTCGTCAGCTTTGCCTCTGAGATGAACGCCTGGGTCTATCCCGACGCGGCAGTGGACCAGCTGGCCAGCGCCACCCCCCTGCAGGTGGCCGATCCCGCCCGCCTGAACCTGTTCGACCTGTTCATGGGCATCCACGGCGGCGTCCTGGGCGAGACCTGCGCCCTGGCCATCCTGCTGGGCTTTGTCTACCTGGTGGTCACCCGGACCATCAGCCCCGCCATCCCGCTGAGCTATGTGGGCAGTATGTTCCTGTTCTACCTCATCGCCACCCAGAGCCTCCACGAGAGCCTTGTGGAGGTGCTCAGCGGCGGTCTGCTGTTCGGCGCGGTGTTCATGGCCACCGACTATGTCACCAGCCCCTTCACTCTGAAGGGCAAGCTGCTGTACGGCGTCTGCCTGGGCCTTGTCACCTTTGCCATCCGCTACTGGGGCAGCTACACCGAGGGCGTGTCCTTCGCGCTGCTGTTCATGAACCTGTGGGTGCCCTTCATCAATGACGCCACCCGCCAGACTCCCTATGGCTACGTCAAGTCCGCCAAGAAGGCAGGGAAGGAGGCTGCTTCCAAATGAGCAACGCTGCAAAGTCTGCAAACTCCAATTGGGAGAGCACCGTCAAACCCATCCTGGTGCTGACGGTCAGCTCGCTGGTGGTCAGCCTGCTGCTGGCCCTGGTCAACTCGGTCACCGCGCCGGTCATCGAGGCCAACCAGAAAGCTGACACCCTGGCGGCTTATGTCCAGGTCATCCCCACCGTCTCGGATGCCACCGAGCTGGAGGAGATCACCGACTACACCACCCCCGGCGTCAGCGGCGCCGTGCGTGCGCCCGACGGTTCCATTGCCGTCCAGGCGGGGGAGACCGGCTACAACGGCGGCCTGGTGAACGTCATCATGGGCTTTGACACCGCCGGCACCGTCACCGGCATCTATGTGGACGCTTCCAGCCAGACCGCCGGCATCGGCGACCGTGTGGCAGCGGCTGACTTCCTGACCCAGTTCGAGGGGATGGACGGCACCGCCAACATCGCCAAGGGCCAGGGCTATGACGGCATCAGCGGCGCCACCTATTCGTCCGACGCCCTGTTTGCGGCCATCAACGACTGCATCAACTGCTACAACGAACTTGCATAAAGGAGGCTGGTAAGAATGGCACAGGAAGAAAAAGTCTCCAAGGTAAGCATCCTTACCAATGGCATCATCAAGGAGAACCCGGTCCTCCGGCTGGTTCTGGGCACCTGCTCCACGTTGGCCATCACCACTGCGGTGTCCAACGCCATCGGCATGGGGGTCGCGTTCACCTTCGTTTTGATCTGTTCCAACGTCATCATCGCGCTGCTGCGCAATGTCATCCCCGCAAAGGTGCATCTGCCCTGCTACATCGTCATCATCGCGGGCTTCGTCACCATCGTCCAGATGGTCATGCAGGCTTACACCAAGAGCCTGTATGACGCTTTGGGCGTGTTCATCCCTCTGATCGTGGTCAACTGCATCATCCTGGGCCGCGCCGAGATGTTCGCCTGCAAGAACACCGTGGTGGACTCGGCCCTGGACGGCGTGGGCATGGGCATCGGCTACACCCTGACGGTGGTGCTGATGGCCACCATCCGCGAGATCCTGGGCAGCGGCACCTGGCTGGGCTTCCAGGTGATGCCCGAGGGCTTTGTCACCATCGGCATCATGACCCAGGCCCCCGGCGCCTTCCTCTGCTTCGGTCTGCTGATGGGCCTTTGCGTCTGGGTGGAGGACAAGCTGGATGCCCGCATCGAGCGCAAGGTGGGCTGCCAGCCCATCAAGGATTTGCAGGAAGGAGAGGATAAGGAATGATCGTCAAACTTGCGGCCATCTTCTTCAGCATGATCCTGGTGAACAACTATGTGCTGGTGAAGTTCCTTGGCATCTGCCCGTTCCTGGGCGTTTCCAAAAAGCTGGACTCGGCGCTGGGTATGTCGGGCGCCGTCATCTTCGTCATGTTCATGTCGACCCTGGTCACCTTCCCCATCCAGATCTTTGTGCTGGATCCGGCAGGGCTGGGCTATTTGCAGACCATCGTCTTCATCCTGGTCATCGCGGTGCTGGTGCAGTTCATCGAGATGTTCCTCAAAAAGTATGTGGTGTCGCTGTATAACGCCCTGGGCGTTTATCTGCCCCTGATCACCACCAACTGCTGCGTGCTGGGCGTCACCATCCTGGTCATCGACGACTACGGCGCCGATGTGGCCACCCTGGGCTTTGTCCCCGCCTTCATCGAGGCGCTGGTGTGCGCGGTGGGCTCCGGCGTGGGCTTTATGCTGGCCATGTGCCTGTTCAGCGGCGTGCGCAAGCGTGTGGAAGTGTGCGACGCGCCCGGCCCCCTGAAGGGCCTGCCCATCACCCTGATCGCGGCGGCGATCACCAGCCTGTCCTTCATGGGCTTTGGCGGCATCGTCGAGAACCTGTTCAACGTCACGCTGTAAGGGAGGAGGAAACGGAATGAGTATCGTATTGGCTGTTGTCCTCTGTACCGTCGTGGGCGCTCTGGGCGCGGTGATCCTGGTTGCTGCATCCAAGTTCATGGCCGTGGAGGAGGACCCCCGCATCGAGCAGGTGACGGGCTGTCTGGCCGGCGCCAACTGCGGCGGCTGCGGCTACGCAGGCTGCGCCGACTATGCCAAGGCCATCGTGATGGACGGCGTCCCCTGCGACCGGTGCGCCCCCGGCGGCCCCAAAGCTGCCGCCGCCATCGGCAAGATCATGGGCGCCGAGGTGTCCGCCACCGTCAAAAAGGCGGTGGTCCAGTGCCAGGGCAGCCGGGACAACTGCAAGCCCAGCTATGAATACAAGGGAATCCAGAGCTGCGCGGCTGCGGCCGGGCTGTATGGCGGACCCAAGGACTGCTCCTTTGCCTGTGCGGGCCTGGGCGACTGCGTCAAGGCCTGTAAGTTCGACGCCATCCATGTGGTCAATGGAGTGGCGGTGGTGGACCAGGACAAGTGCACCGGCTGCGGCGCCTGTGCAGCCGTCTGCCCCAAGCATGTCATCATGATCCAGGATGCCGGCCCCGACAAGCCGGTGGTCATGTGCTCCAACTGCGACCGCGGCCCGGTGGCCATGAAGGAATGCGCCACCGCCTGCATCGCCTGCGGTATGTGCCAGCGCAACTGCCCGGCGGACGCCATCCACGTCACCGACAACCTGGCCCGCATCGACTATACCAAGTGCACCGGCTGCGGCACCTGCGTGGCCAAGTGCCCCAAGAAGATCATCACCTACCCTCTCAAAAAGAACGGGTAAGGCACAACGACACAACGCCCCGCAGGTGGTCCGGCAGCGCCGGCCCCTGCGGGGCTTTTTTGAGTGAGGTTAGGGTTATGAACCAGCAACAGCTTTTGGCCCGGCGGCGCAGCGCAGGCTTTGCGGCCTTTTTCTTCAGCGGCATCTGCGCCATTTCCAGCGGGGTGGTGGTCAGCCTGCTGCAGGAGCAGTATGGCTTTGCCTACGGCGTCACGGGCACCCTGCTCTCCCTGATGAGCCTGGGCAACCTGGCGGCGGGCTTTGTGTCGGGGGTGCTGCCCGGCGTCCTCGGGATGAAGCCCAGCGTCCTGCTCCTGTCCCTGGGATACCTGGTGGGTTACGGCCTGATGGGCTTTACGGGAGCGGTGCCCCTGCTGGCGGTGGGCTTTTTCCTGGCGGGCTGCGCCAAGGGCCAGGTGATCAACACCTGCACGGTCCTGGTGGGCAACAGCAGCTCCGACCGCACCCGCGGCATGAACATCATGCACAGCTGCTATGCCTGCGGGGCGCTGCTGTGCCCCTTCCTGATCGCGGCGGCAGCCCGGGCAGGGGACAAGGCCCCCCTGTTGCTGCTGGCCATCCTGGGCGGGCTGCTGTGGGCGGTGTTCGCCCTCACCCCCATGGAGGAGGCCGGCGGCAAAAAGGGAGGCGGACGGATCGACTGGAGCTTTCTGCGCAGCGCCCGGTTCTGGCTGCTGGTAGGGCTGATCTTCTGCCAGAACGCCGCTGAGACCAGCGTCACCGGGTGGATGGTCACCTACTTCAAGGACAGCGGCATCATCGCCGGGGCCCTCAGCACCTACACCGTCACGGTGATGTGGGGGGCTACCCTGATCGCCCGGATGCTGATCGCCTTTGTGTTCCCCTTCCGAAACCCGCGCAGGGCCATGGTGGGGATGGGCGCCGGGTGCATCGTCACCTATCTGGGCCTGATGCTGGCCCGCAGCCAGACCCCGGCCATCCTGCTGCTGTTCCTGTTCGCCTTTGCCATGGCGGGGATGAACCCCACGGCAGTGGCGGCGGCAGGCCGGATGACCACCGTCACCAGCATTGCCATCCTGCTGCCGGCGGCCAGCCTGGGCGCCATCGTCATGCCCTGGATCATCGGGGTGGTGGCCGAGTACGCGGGCCTCACCGCGGGCATGGCCTCCAACATCGTGCCCTGTGTGGGGATGCTGGTGTTTGCGGTGCTGGTGGCCCGCCTGCCCGAGGAAGAAAACGCCTAATCCTCCCCGACCCTGGCGTCCCGCTCTGCCTGGGACTGCCGGGCGCTGAAGATGCAGCCGCAGTAATCCTGGCGGTACAGTCCGTATTCGGCTGACAGCTGCAAGGAGCGCAGGTAGCCGTTCTTCTTTTTGAAGTCGGAGGGCAGGTGGGGCACCCCGTATTCGGCGGCCAGCTCCTGCCCGATTTGGTTGATCCGGGCGGCGTCCTTGTGGGGGCTGATGGACAGGGTGGTGGTGAACCAGTCGAAGCCGTGCTGGGCCGCATATTGGGCAGCCCGGCGCATCCGCAGCCTGTAACAGGCGGTGCAGCGGCGGCCCCGCTCGGGCTCGTCCTCCAGGCCCCGGGCGGCCTCGTAGAATTCCCGGGGGTCGTAGCGGTCCTCCACCACCGTCACCCCCAGAGGATGGGCCTGCGCCACGAACCGCTCCAGCTCCTGTTCCCGCCGGTGGTATTCGGCGTCGGGCCAGATGTTGGGGTTGTAGTACAGAATGGTGATCTCGAAGTGCTGGCACAGCTGCTCCAGCACCGCGCTGGAACAGGGCCCGCAGCAGGCGTGGAGAAGGAGCCGGGGCCGCCGGCCGTCCAGCCGGCGCAGCACAGCGTCCATCTCCCGGGCATAATTGGGTACATTGGGCATTGCAATCTCACCTCGACCAACAGTATAACACAAGCGCCCCCCGGGCGCAAAGGAGGCTTACACCCCATGACACAGGAAAAGATCGCCCGCATCAACCAGCTGGCCCGCAAGAGCAAGACCCCCGCGGGGCTGACCGAGGCGGAAAAGGCCGAACAGCAGGCGCTGCGGCAGGAATACCTGGCGGAGATCCGCAGATCCTTCCGGGCCCAGCTGGAGAACACCATGATCCAGGAGCCGGACGGCACGCTGCACCATCTGCCCCGCCGCCCGGGCCCGGAAAACAAAAACTGACCCCCGCCTTTGTGGAACCTGCGGCTTGCTTTGCGACGGCAGGCATGATACAATAAAACTGTATGTGCAGGCACTGCCTGCGCTGCGATGTGTTCAGGGCAGCGTATCCCGGGCAAGGTGCACGGAAAAGGCTGCTCTTTGGATCAATAAAGAGGTCATCGATTATGCTTACTGCAATCACAGGGATCAACTGGGGCGACGAGGGCAAGGGCCGTATGGTGGACCTGCTCAGCCAGGATTATGACATCGTGGTGCGCTACCAGGGCGGCAACAACGCCGGCCATACCGTCAAGAACGAGCGGGGCAAGTTCGTTCTGAACCTGCTGCCCTCGGGCATCCTGCGCCCGGACGTGGTGTGCGTCATGGGCAACGGTATGGTCATCGACCCCCACCACCTGGACGGCGAGATCGCCAGCCTGCGGGAGAAGGGCATCGCCATCTCCCCGGCCAACCTCAAGATCTCCGACCGCGCCACCATCACCATGCCCTACCACGTCCTGCAGGACGGCCTGGAGGAGGCCCGCCTGTCCAAGACCGGCGCGCAGTTCGGCTCCACCAAGCGGGGCATCGCCTATGTCTACGGCGACAAATATATGAAAAAGACCCTGCGCATGGGGGATCTGCTCCATCTGGACGACTCGGTGCACAAGCGCCTGGTCACCATGGTGGACTCCAAAAACCTGGTGATGGAGGGCAGCTACGGCGCCCAGCCCATCCGCGTGGACGAGATGTGGGACTGGCTGCAAAAGTACGCCGCCATCTTTAAGGACTATATCTGCGATGCGGGGGCTTACCTGGACGAGGCCGACCAGGCCGGCAAGAAGATCCTGTTCGAGGCCCAGCTGGGCGCGCTGCGGGACGTGGATTTCGGCATCTACCCCTACACCACCTCCTCCAACGTCATCGGCGCCTACGCCCCCATCGGTGCAGGCATCCCGGGCCGCAAGCTGGACAAGTCCATCGGCATCATGAAAGCCTATTCCTCCTGCGTGGGGGACGGTCCCTTTGCCGCCGAGCTGGCCATGACCGAGGAGGAGATGCACCAGCTGCGGGAGGCCGGCCATGAGTACGGCGCAGCCACCGGGCGTCCCCGCCGGGTGGGCCCTGTGGATCTGGTGGCCAGCCGCTACGGCGTGTCCTGCCAGGGCTGCGATGAGGTGGCCCTGACCCTGCTGGACGTGCTGGACTACATGGAGACGGTGCCGGTGATCACCGCCTACACCCTGGAGGACGGCAGCACCACCACCCGTTTCCCCATGGGCAAGGCGCTGGATACCGCACGGCCTGTGGTGGAGCGGATGCCGGGCTGGCACTGCGACATCACCGGCGCACGCCGCTGGGAGGATCTGCCCGTCCAGGCCCAGGACTACATCCTCTATCTGGAAAAAGCCATCGGCTGCAAGATCACCTATATCTCGGTGGGCGCTGAGCGGGAAGCTTGCATCCACCGCACCTGAGACGACCCACCCTGGACGGGAGAATGGGGGGACCATCATGTTCGATATCATTACTGACAGCGCCTGCGACCTGCCCCGGGAGGAGATCGTCCGCCTGGACGTGACGGTGGTGCCGTTCTATGTCTCCACCGACGGCCAGACCTACCTGAAAGAAGGGGAGGAGATGCCGGTGCGGGACTTCTACCAGTTCATGGTGGACCAGCCCGCCGTCCTGCCCAAGACCAGCCTGCCCTCCCTGGAGGACTTTGAAAAGGTCTTTCGGCCCCGGGCGGCAGCGGGCCGGCCGGTTTTGTGCCTGTGCTTTACCGGCAAGATGAGCGGCGGCGTGGGCAGTGCCCGCAACGCCCGCCAGCTGGTGCTGGAGGATTACCCCGACGCGGTCATCGAGGTGGTGGACACCGCCGCGGCCACCGTCAGCGAGGGCGCCACGGTGGAGAATGCCGCCGCCATGCGGGACGCCGGCTGCACCCTGGCCGACACCCTGACCTGGCTGGAGGGCACCCGCCCCACCAACCAGATCTTCTTCACGGTGGGCAACCTGGACTATCTGATCAAGGGAGGGCGGATCGGCAAGGTGACCGGCCGCGCAGCCAACCTGCTCAACGTCAAGCCCATGATCCACTTTGCCGAGGGGGAGATCTTCTCGGGCGGGATGGCCCGGGGCCGCCAAAAGAGCATGGAAAAGGCCATCGAACAGCTTTTGGGCTATCTGGCCGAGCGCAACGCCGACCCCGATGACTACCGCATCATTGTGGGCTATGGCTACGATGTGGAGGAGGGCAGGCGGTTCTGGATGCAGCTGCGCGCCGCCCTGCGGGCCCGGTATCCGGACAGCAGCTGTGAAGTGGGCCTGCTGCAGATCGGGGCCACCATCGCCGTCCACACCGGACCCTATCCCCTGGGCGTGGGGGTCATGCGCCGCTGGAAACCCCGTTCCTGACCGAAAAAGGGGAGGGCAGGGGGCAGGAATGCATCTCCTACTTGACAAATCCCCTTCCTATGAATAAAATAGCATCATGGCCGCAGCGGCGCGGCGGGCGACGCGGCGCCGGACTGCTGCTTTGAACGCAAGCCTCTGGACCCGGTATCCCCCACGGATGCCGGGTCTTTTGTGGCAGCTTTTTACCTTATAGAAGGGTTTTTGGGAAAAGGAGTATCCAACATGAGACTGAACAAGATCCTTGCCCTGGCTTTGTCCGCCGTGATGGCGGCCAGCCTGGCAGCCTGCGGCGGCAGCTCCTCCGCAGTTTCTTCCACTGCTTCCAGCGCGGCCGGCGCATCCGCCGGCGCCCCCGACGGGGACGGCGACCCCACCACCCTGACGGTGGCCATGGAGTGCGCCTACGCGCCTTACAACTGGACCCAGCCCACCGACGCCAACGGCGCGGTGCAGATCCGGGGCGCCAGCGATTATGCCTATGGCTACGATGTGATGATGGCCAAGAAGATCGCCGAGGCCCTGGGTCAGGATATCCAGATCGTCAAGCTGGACTGGGACAGCCTGATCCCCGCCGTCATGACCGGGGATGTGGACTGCGTCATCGCGGGCCAGTCCATCACTTCCGAGCGGGCCAAGCAGGTGGATTTCTCGGACCCCTACTACTATGCATCCATCGTGACCCTGGTCAAGAAGGACAGCCCCTACGCCTCGGCTGCCAGCGTGGCAGACCTGGCCGGCGCCACCTGCACCAGCCAGCTGGGCACCATCTGGTATGACATCTGCCTGCCTCAGATCCAGGATGCCAACATCCTGCCCGCCCAGGAGACCGCCCCGGCCATGCTGGTGGCCCTGGACAGCGGCGCCTGCGACATCGTGGTCACCGACCGGCCCACCGGCCAGGCCGCCCTGGAAGCCTACCCCGACTTTGTGATGCTGGAGTTTGGCGGCGGGGAGAACGACTTCCAGGTCAGCGAGGAGGAGATCAACATCGGCATCTCCATGAAGCAGGGCAACACCGCCCTCAAGGACGCCATCAACGAAGTGCTGGCCACCATGACCACCGACGACTACAACGCCATGATGGATGAGGCCATCAGCGTCCAGCCGCTGAGCCAGCAGTAACATTACCTGCCGTAAAGGAGCACCCCCATGTACGCATTTATCCGTGAATGTGCCTCCATTTTGCAGCAGTACGGCCCCTCCTATCTGCGGGGCGCGGGCACTACGCTGCTGCTGGCTTTGGTGGGCACCCTCTTTGGCTGCCTGATCGGCTTTGCGGTGGGCACCCTGCAGACCATCCCCATCGACCCCCGGCGGGACCCCCTGTACAAGCGCATCCCCCTGCGCCTGCTGCGGGTGGTGCTGCGGTGCTATGTGGAGCTGTTCCGCGGTACCCCCATGATGATCCAGGCCGTCTTTATCTATTATGGCATGATGAGCGTCTTCAACGTCCATCTGGAAATGTGGTCCGCAGGCTTCCTGATCGTGTCCATCAACACCGGCGCCTATATGGCTGAGACGGTGCGGGGCGGCATCGTCTCCATCGACCCCGGCCAGACCGAGGGCGCCATGGCCATCGGTATGCGGCACTGGCAGACCATGATCCATGTCATCATGCCTCAGGCCCTGCGCAACATCGTGCCCCAGATCGGCAACAACTTCATCATCAACATCAAGGATACCTCGGTGCTGTCTGTCATCTCCATCACCGACCTGTTCTTTGTGCACAAGAGCGTGGTGGGCGCCCTGTATACCTACTTTGAGAGCGCCACCATCGTCATGCTGATCTATCTGACCATGACACTGCTGTCCAGCTGGCTGCTGCGTATGTGGGAGAAAAAGCTGGACGGGCCTCAGAACTACGACCTGAACACCACCGACACCCTGGCCTATACCAGCGGGATGTACAACGCCCCGGAGCCCGACCATGCCTCCCAGAATCTTGATATGAAGGAGGGCGCCAGCCATGTCTGAGCCTATCATCCAGGTACGCCACCTGTCCAAGAGCTTTGGCACCCATGTGGTGCTGCGGGACGTGGATTTCACCGTCAGCCCCGGGGACGTCACCTGCGTCATCGGCGCGTCCGGCTCGGGCAAAAGCACCCTGCTGCGGTGCATCAACCTGCTGGAGACCCCCACTGCGGGGCAGATCCTGTTCCACGGGCAGGATATCATGGAGCGCAAGTTCGACCCTTCGGCCTACCGGGCCCGGGTGGGGATGGTGTTCCAGAGCTTCAACCTGTTCAATAATATGACGGTGCTGGAAAACTGCACCGCCGGGCTGCGGTATGTGCTGCACCAGGACAAGGAGACCGCCCGCCGCACCGCCATGGACAACCTCGAAAAGGTGGGCATGGCGCCCTACATCCATGCGCGGCCCCGGCAGCTGTCGGGCGGGCAGAAGCAGCGTGTGGCCATTGCCCGCGCCCTGTCCATGCAGCCCGAAGTGCTGCTGTTCGACGAGCCTACCAGCGCCCTCGACCCCCAGATGGTGGGCGAAGTGCTGGCGGTCATGCGCAAGCTGGCGGCTGCCGGCCTGACCATGATCGTGGTGACCCACGAGATGGCCTTTGCTCGGGACGTCTCCAGCCATGTGGTGTACATGGCCGACGGCGTCATCGCCGAAGAAGGCAGCCCTGCCGACATTTTTGAAAACCCCAAAAATCCCAAGACGGCCGAGTTCCTCAGCCGCTTCCGGGAGAGATGACCGGTACATAGACAGAAAGCCTCCGCTTTGTCCCAGGGACAGGCGGAGGCTTTTGGTTTTCAGTCCGGGTCAGGGGAGACGGTTCTGGTTGCCCCAGCTGCACATGGCGTCCAGGATGGGGATGAGAGAGCGTCCCCGCTCGGTCAGGCTGTATTCCACCTTGGGCGGGATCTGGGGATACTCCTCCCGGTGGATCAAGCCGTCGGCTTCCAGCTCTTTCAGGGTAGCGCTGAGGGTCTTGTAGGAGATGGTGCGGATGTACTTCTTGAGCTGGTTGAACCGCACCGTCCCGTATGCCATCAGGGCATAGAGGATGAACATTTTGTATTTGCCCTGGATCAGGGACATGGTGTAGCTAAAGCCGGTCTGCTCGAGGTCGGCGTCTTGAATGCAGCAGGGACCCATGGGACACTTTCCTTTCAGTTAGTATTGCACCTGAAAGTGCGTACTTGTTTTTAGGCGTATGTATGCTATCATTATAGTGCAAGCGGCGGGGAAAAGTCAATCCGCCGGAAAAAGGAGGTTGCAATTATGATGAAAGATTTCGGAGTCAGGCCCTATCTCTACCCCATGCCCACCTATATGATCGGCACCTACAACGAGGACGATACGGTGGATGTGATGATGATGGCCTGGGGCGGCATCTGCGCCGAGGACATGGTGGCTCTCAACCTGGACAGCGGCCATAAGACGGCGGCAAATCTGGAGACACGCAAAGCGTTTACCCTGTCTGTGCCGGGCGTGGACACCATGGCGGCCTCTGACTACCTGGGCATCGTGTCGGGCAACAAGGTGCCGGACAAATTTGCCCGCAGCGGGCTGCACGCGGTCAAGAGCCAGCGTGTGGATGCGCCGGTCATCACCGAGTACCCCCTGACGCTGGAGTGCCAGGTGGTGGAGATGCAGCAGCAGCCCTACGGTCTGCGGGTGCTGGGTCGGATCGTCAATGTGATGGCGGACGAAAAGGTACTGGACAGCGACGGCAGGATCGATGCCGCCAAGCTGAACGCCTTTGCATTCGACCAGATGCGCAACGGTTACTATGCCATGGGCCAGCACCTGGATCAGGCCTGGCACGCCGGCGCGCCCCTCATGAAAGACTGACCGGGATACCTGACCGGAACCAGCCGAAAAGCGCACGCGAAAGCGTGCGCTTTTCGTTTGCCCCAAACTCCTCCTGCCCCAAAGTTAGAGATTTCAAACTAAAGAAAATAAAGAAAAAAAGGGAAAATTTGAAATTGGGTCTTGACACCGGGGGGGGTATGTTATGATAGGCACACAAAGGAAAGGACCTTCCTTTGAACCTGTTTTGG
>NZ_NFLM01000017.1 GCF_002160915.1 Faecalibacterium sp. An121 | reverse complement strand
CCGAGGGCTTGACCAGGTAAAAGCACTTGTACTCTGATTGCAAAGCAGATTATTATTCAGTTCTGAAGGCACGTCCTTCTAAAAAAGAATAGAGAGAATTGTCCGGAAGATCATTCCGGGCAGCCGGTGTCGATGACGGTGAGGTCCCACCTGTTCCCATTCCGAACACAGAAGTTAAGCTCACT
The DNA here is from genome assembly GCF_002160915.1 of Faecalibacterium sp. An121. Classification (GTDB taxonomy): domain Bacteria; phylum Bacillota; class Clostridia; order Oscillospirales; family Ruminococcaceae; genus Faecalibacterium; species Faecalibacterium avium. The sequence continues at coordinate 54,901 of NZ_NFLM01000017.1, read as the reverse complement.
TGTGCCGAAGATAGTTGGCTGGACACGGCCTGTGAAAATAGGTAGATGCCGGCTTCTCTCAAAACAAGACCCCTGAGGCGTATGCCTTGGGGGTTTTGCTTTTTGGAACGACAACACAAACGCCCCCGCACTTTGTATGCGGGGGTGTTTGTGCCTATTCGTCCAGGAAGAAAAGTTCGTCCACATGGAGGCCCAGCAGCCGAGCAAGCTTGATGGCTGAGGGCCAGAGTGGGATCGTATTTGTTGTTTTCAATGGCAATGATGGTCTGGCGGCTGACCCCCAGCATACGGGCCAGATCTTTCTGGCGCAGGCCTGCCGCTTTGCGCAGTTGTTTTACATTGTTCCGCATGGCATCCGGTCGGGGTCGGCAAAACACTCCGTATGGAAAATGCACGGTGCGGAGGGTGCTCCGGCTTACCTTGCATTGCATTCCGGACAGGGGGGTGATCCAATGCAGATGCCGTGCCCCTGCGGCGGTCGGACGGCCTTGCAGATAAAACAAAAACCCTCGCAGGAACTTTCGAACCTGCGAGGGTTTCCTGGCGGAAAGATGGGGATTCGAACCCCAGAACGCTTTTACACGTTACACGATTTCCAGTCGTGCGCCTTAGACCAACTCAGCCATCTTTCCATCTGTTTTTCTTTTGTTTTGCCGCTCAGCGTGGAGCGCTCCATAATAATACATGAATTGCCGGGTTTTGTCAAGCCTTTTTTGAAAAAAAGTTTTGCGGTTTGTTTTTGGGCTTCTTTTTGCCGGCTTTGCTTGACGGCGGGGCCGAACTGGCGTATGATGTGTGTCAAAGAGAACGGGCGGCGCTGCCGTCCTATGGAAAAGGAGCAACCTATGACATACACCGACGTTTTGGAAAATGCCCGCGCCTGCCTGGGAGATACCTGCAAGGCCTGTCCCATCTGCAATGGCGTTGCCTGCCGCAACCGCATCCCCGGCCCGGGAGCCAAGGGGGTAGGAGATACCGCCATCCGCAACTACAACAAATGGGCTGACATCCGCCTGAATATGGACACCATCTGCGAGGGCGGCGCCCCCGATACCACCTGCCAGCTGTTTGGACGCACCTTCCGCTATCCCTTTTTTGCGGGGCCTGTGGGGGCGGTCAACCTGCACTATTCCGATGCCTACAATGACATGACCTACAACGATGTGCTGGTGCGCAGCTGCGCCGCAGGCGGCATCGCGGCCTTTACCGGGGACGGTACCGACCCCAACGTTATGACGCAGGCCACCCAGGCCATTGAGGCTGCGGGCGGCTGCGGCGTGCCCACCATCAAGCCGTGGGATATGGATACCATCCGGGCCAAGATGGAACAGGCGCGGCAGAGCGGCTGCTTTGCGGTGGCTATGGACATCGACGCGGCAGGGCTGCCCTTTTTGAAAGACCGCAATCCCCCTGCGGGCAGCAAGAGCGTGGAACAGCTGGGTCAGATCGCACGGATGCTGGACAAGCCCTTCATTGTCAAGGGCGTCATGACGGTCAAGGGGGCGCTCAAAGCACAGCAGGCTGGCGCCGCCGCTGTGGTGGTCTCCAACCACGGGGGCCGTGTGCTGGACCAGTGCCCCGCCACTGCCGAAGTGCTGCCTGAGATCGTCGCCGCTCTGCAGGGCAGCGAGACCGCCGTCCTGGTGGATGGCGGCATCCGCACCGGTACCGATGTGTTCAAGGCGCTGGCCCTGGGGGCCAAAGGGGTGCTGATCGCCCGGCCTTTCGTCACCGCTGTGTATGGCGGCGGGGAAGAGGGGGTACGCCTGTACATCCAGAAGCTGGGAGCCGAGCTGGCCGACGCCATGCAGATGTGCGGCGCCCGCACCCTGACGCAGATCACCCCCGACATGGTCCGCATTTGCGGGTGACCTGCAGGTCAGGCTGGAGGGTCTTCTGACACAGGGCAGAGGCAGATAAAAGGAAAATAGAAACAAGAAAAGCGGCAGCCAGACGGCTGCCGCTTTTGTGCGTCTATCGTTTATTGCAAGGTGCCGTCCAGGATCTGGCCGTAGTACCAGGGCTTGGGCGCATGGAAGACCTTGCCGCCCACATCGGCCAGGGGGCTGCCGTCGGGGAAGGAGGGCAGAGCCAGTTCCCAGGCGCAGAGGGCCTGGTATTTCAGCTTCAGCTCCCGGTTGGCGGCGTTGTTGCCATATTTGCTGTCCCCCAGGATGGGGCAGCCGATGCTGGCCATATGGGCTCGGATCTGATGGGTGCGCCCGGTGATCAGCCGCACCTTCAGCAGGGCCAGCCGCCCCGACACGGCCACTGTCTCGTACTCGGTGCACACCTCTTTGGCCCCCGGCTTTTTCTCGGGCAGGATCTGAACCTTGCCCAGCTCGGCGTCTTTGAGCAGATAGCCGCCCAGGGTGCCCGCAGGGGGCACCGGCCGCCCGAAGGTGACGCAGAGATAGGTCTTTTTCACCTGCCGCTCCCGGATGGCCTCCAGCAGGATCTGCTCGGCCTCCGGTGTCTTGGCGATCAACACCAGGCCGCTGGTGCCGGTATCCAGTCTATGGCACAAAGCGGGCTGGTACAGGCTGTCAGGACCGTACTGCCCCTGCTGGTGCAGATACAGCAGCGCGCGGTTGAGCAGGGTATCGTTTTCGGGACCGTCCACCGTCAGGCCGGCGGGCTTGTTCACCACCAGCAGCTGGGGGCAGTCGTAGACCACCTGGGCCGGTCCCCGGGCCCGCAGCCAGCCGGGGCCGCCGGTATCTTGACCGGCGTCCAGCTGATCGTCCAGGATGAACAGCTTGATCTCGTCCCCGGCCATCACACGGGTGGAGAGGGGCTGTTTTTTGCCGTTCAGCTTGATCTTGTTCTCCCGCAGGGCCTTGTTCAGGCGGCCGGGGGTCAGGGCAGGGTATTGCTGCATCAGGTAATGGTCCAGCCGGGTAGGGGCCAGGCATTTCACTTTCAGTATCTTCAAACCGATTCCTCCGTTGTTTTTGCTTTTACATACGGGTTTATTGTAGCCTATGGGACGGGGCTGTGTCAAGTTTCCTGCCCCCAGAAGGCCTCCAGAGCCTGCTGCAGGGCCCCGGTGCCGGACAGGTATTGGATGTGGGCCCAGTGCCGGGGGAACAGCCTGCGGTAGCTCTCCTGGGCAAAGCGGTCGTCCAGCAGCAGCACCACACCCCGGTCGGTCTCGGTGCGGATGACCCGGCCGGCGGCCTGCAGCACCTTGTTCATGCCGGGGAACCGATAGGCGTAGTCAAAACCGCAGCCGTCCTTCTCGTCAAAATAACGGCGCAGCATCTCCTGCTGGGGATTGACCTGGGGCAGTCCCACCCCCACGATGGCGCAGCCGATCAGGCGGCTGCCCGCCAGATCCACCCCTTCGCCAAAAACGCCTCCCAGCACTCCGAAGCCCAGCAGGGTATCGGCGGGGTCGGGAGCGAACCGGGACAGGAAATCAGCCCGCCCCGCCTCGTCCAGGCCGCTGGCCTGGGCAATGGTGCGGATGTGGGGATAGCGGGCGGTAAAGTCCTCGTACACCTGCTGCAGGTAGGCATAGCTGGGGAAGAAGGCCAGGTAGTTGCCCACCCGGCCGGCCGCCAGGGCCGCCAGCGCGTCCGAGATGGGCCGTATGCTGGCTTCCCGGCAGCGGTAGCGTGTGGAGATGTCGGGCAGGCAATAGAGCCCCAGATTGCCGGCAGGGAAGGGGCTTTCCAGTGCCACCGCCCTGGCCCCGCTGCATCCCAGCACGCTCTTGTAATAGCCCGGAGGGATCAGGGTGGCGCTGAACAGCACCGCAGTGCGCCCACAGGCCAGACTGCTGTCCACAAAGGCCGACGGGTCCAGGCAGAGCAGCCGGATGATCAGCTCACTGCCCCGGGCGGTCAGCTGGGTGACATAGTGCTCGTCGTACCGCTCGGCGGTGCGGATCAGGTCGTGCAGCTCAAAATAGAGGTCCAGCAGGGCCTCGTGGGCGGGGTCATCGGGATTCTTCTCCAGCCAGTCCTGCAAAGGGGACAGGAGCCCCTGCAGAGGCCGGATCAGGGCAGGGGGCAGCTCCCTGAAAAAGCAGGTGCCATCCTGGGCATAGAGGGGCTGGGGCAGCGTAGGAGCGCCGGCCTGGGCGGGCTGGTCAAACAGGCCCAGCTGTTCGGCCTGGGCCGGCGCATCCTCTGCGCCGCCCTCTTTGCCCTCGCGGCGGGGGGCCAGGGCCTCGCAGGCCCGGCGGACAGCCAGCAGCGCCTTGTCTGCCCGCATCAGATGTCCCTTGAGGGAGTTTTTGCCCCGCAGGATGGCCCGCCTGGCCTGGAGGATGCTGCTCTTGGCAAAGCGGGCCGAGTACATATCCCGGGCACGGTCGGGCAGATTGTGGGCCTCGTCGATGAGAAACACCCAGTCTCCGGCCATCTCGAAGAAGCGGCGCAGGTGGACGGTGGGGTCAAACAGGTAGTTGTAGTCCCCGATGATCAGGTCGCACCAGTCGCTCAGGTCCAGCCCGAGTTCGAAGGGGCAGACGCTGTATTGCCGGGCCGCTGCTTCGATGGCAGGCCGGTCAAAACAGCCGTCCCCGTCCAGCAGGGCGGCCAGGGCAGGTTTGAGGCGGTCGTAATAGCCCCGGGCATAGGGGCAGGCATCGGGCATACAGACCGGCCTGCCCGCCTCGTTTTTGCACAGGCAAACCTTTTCCTTGGCGGTGAGGGTCACCGAGCGGAAAGCCAGGCCGGCGCTGGCGCGGCGCAGCAGCTGCACGGCGTCCTCGGCGGCCGTCCGGGCGGTGGTCCTGGCTGTAAAGTAAAACAACTTTTCGCCATTTCCTTCCCCCATCGCCTTCATGGCGGGAAAGAGGGCGCTCATGGTCTTGCCGGTGCCGGTGGGCGCCTGGCAGAACAGGCGGGAGCCTTTTTTGGAGCCGGCCCGGCCGGTGCGGCAGGCCCGGTACACCTCGCCGGCCAGAGCCCGCTGGCCCGGCCGGTAACTGGGATAGGGGAACGGAAGGGCGGTCAGGCTCTGCTGGCGCAGGCCCGCCCAGCGCAGCTGCCGTCTGGCCCAGGGCAGGTAGTCCCGCAGCAGCCCCAGCAGGAAATCCTGCAGCTCTGCGCCGGTAAAATGACGTGTAAAGTATATAACCTTGTCATCGTCGACCTGGTAATAAGTCAGCCGGACATCGAGTTTTTCCAGGCCGCTGTGGGCGGCATGGATGGCCCCGTAGACCATCCCCTGGGCCCAGTGGCAAAAATTCATCCCCTCGGTGATCTGGTCGGTGGGAACGCCGGTGGTCTTGATCTCGTCGATGACGGTGCGGCCCTCTGCATCCTCAAAGATGCCGTCGGCCCGGCCCTCGATGGTGTAGACGACTTCCTCCACCTGCTGTGTGATGGAGAGAAAGACCTCGGGGCGGTAGCCTTCCCCCGCCTGCTTTTGGAGGCGGCGGTGGATGCGGGCCCCCTCGTTGGCCCGGTCGAAGCCGGAAAACCGGCTGTCGATGTCCCCCCGCTGGAGAAGAAACTCCACCAGCTGGCGGACGGCCAGACGGATCTCGTGCATGGTTTCACCTTCCTTGTTGTTTGCTTTTCAGCTTGTGGGCAGGCCGATCATCCGGGCGCAGTCCTGTGTGATCTGCTCCACGGCGGCAAAGTCCACCGCCGCTCGGTAATAGCTCTCCAGCTCGTCGTGGCAGGCTTTGGCGCTGGACATCAGGTCCACTGCCTGCTGGATCAATTCCTGGGCGGCCCGGGCGTTGAAGTGCAGCCGCGCCCGGAAGCCGGACAGGTTGTTCCGGTCCAGGAACCGGCTGCACCGCACCGCCTGCTGGCCCGGCAGGCCGGCGGGATGCCAGCTGTTGTCGGTGACAAAGGCCAGCCGCAGTTCGGGGATCAGGATATGGTCGATCTTATCCTCGGGGTGGAGGGCGCAGGGGCAGGTGATGATCCGGTAGCCCCTGCCCAGGGCTTCGGTCCGGATCTGTTCCAGCAGGAAGCGGGAAGCCGCCCCGTACTCGTCCCGGAAGATGACCGCCCGGTCGGCCAGAGCCTGGATGGTGGCGTTGTAAAAAACCGGCCCCTGGGGGGTCACTGCCGACAGCAGACGCACCTGTTCGACGCCCTGGCCCCCCTTGCGGGGAAGCAGACGGGCGCACAGCCGCTTGACGTAGCGGCGCACCTTTTCAAAGTCGGTGCTGCACGCCTCGGCCCGACGGCTGTCCAGAAGCAGACTGCCTGCCGATGCGATGTAGCGGGCGGCCCGGCTGCGCAGAGCGGCGTTGCGAGCAAACAGGCTGCGGATCTCCTCCCGGTGGGGACGCAGGACGTCCGGGTCCAGGGTGTGGTACAGGCTGACCACCACTTCTCCGGCGCCGGGGGCCAAAGGCTCCAGGGTATGAGGGGCGGTGGCGTCCAGGATGGCGGCGTTTTTGTCGCAGAACACCACCCCGTCCAGGCTGTCGGGGTCGCTGGAGCAGTGGATACGCTGCACCGGCCCGTCGGAGCTGCGGGCCAGCTGCTTCATCAGGGTGGACTTGCCGCAGCCCGGGCCGCTTTTGATGAGGTACAGCTGCATCTCGGGTTCCTGCCCGAGCTCCTGGAAATACCCCCGGAACCCGGCGGGGGTGGTGGTGCCCAGAAAGAAATCGACGGCTTGCGGACACTTTGTCTCCATAGTAAAACACCTCGCTTTTGGCACAAGGTATGCAAAAGCGAGGCGGATTGCCACTGCCCCGGGTCCGGGCGGCGAGATTTTGTCTCAGTAGGTGTGGGTGCACACCTGTTCGATCTTATCCCGCAGGGCCGTAAAGTCCCCAAAAGCCAGAGGCTTGTTCTGGGGCTGGCGCAGCAGGGCGGCCGGATGGAAGGTGCCCATAAAGGCCACCCCTCCCTTGTCCACAAACACTCCGTGTTCCTTGGTCACCGAGAAGTCGGGGCGGATCATCCGCTGAGCTGCGATCCTGCCCAGGCAGACCACGATCTTGGGCCTCAGGATGCGGAACTGTTCCCGCAGCCAGGGCATACAGGCCTCGCTCTCGGCGGGCAGGGGGTCCCGGTTCTGGGGCGGGCGGCACTTGACGATGTTGGCGATGTAGCAGTTTTTGCTCCGGTCCAGGTCGATGGCGAACAGGTATTTGTCCAGCAGCTGGCCGCTGCGGCCCACAAAGGGCAGGCCCTGCTGATCTTCGTTCTGGCCGGGCCCTTCCCCCACAAACAGCACCTCGGCGTCCGGCACGCCCTGGCCAAAGACGACGTGCTGGCGGGTCTCCCACAGGGGGCAGCGCTGGCAGGTCAGGCATTTGGCCTGCAAGGTTTCAAGATCCATGGAACTTCCTCCTTTTCTTGGCTTGCTTGTCTATTACTATAACACAAAACGCAGCGTTTGTCCTCCAAAGTTTTGCAGGGGCAACGGCCCGGGCGCGGGGGCTGGACACCGGGCGGGGGCAGGTGATAGAATGAGCCCATCTTATACCTTCCGGGAGGGATGCTGGAATGCGTTTTCATACCTTGGGGGACCGCCGGCTGCCGGCGGTCATGCTGATCCACGGCGGAGGGAACGCCTGGTGGAACTATCTGCGGCAGGCCCGTGCCCTGTCGGAGCGGTATCATGTGATCCTGCCCACCCTGGACGGCCACGGGGAGGAATGTGCCGTGCCCTACGTCTCCACCGAGCAGGAGGCGGACGCCCTGCTGGCTTACATCGACGAACACTGCGGCGGGCACCTGTTCGCACTGTGCGGGGTGTCGCTGGGCGGCCAGATCGTCATGGAGCTGCTGTCCCGCAGGCCGGACCTGGCCCGTAAGGCCATCATTGACGGCAGCCTGTGCATCCCCCAGCCCGTTATGGGATGGTTCTGTATGGCGTCGGTCTGGCTGGCGGGCAGGTGGATGTTCAGTCAAAGGGCCTGCCGTCTCCAGCTGGCCCTGATGCCCCGTGTGCTGCCGGCCGCGATGCAGTTCCCGCCCGAGATCCAGGCCCATTATCTGGAGGATCTGCCCCGCACTCCCCGCAGGACCCTGTATGCCATGTACCGCACCTATATGATGCGCTACCGCCTGAAGGAAAGCATCTCCGCCACCCGGGCCCAGGTGATGTACTGGTATGGGGAAAAGGAGATGAAATGCGTCAAGCGGTCCGCCCGGCTGTTCCAGGAGAAGGTGCCCTCCTGCCGGATCTACGAGGCCAAGGGCTGCGGCCACGGCTACCTGGCGGTCTATCTGCCCGAGGAGTGGATGAAGGTCGCGGTGCCCTTTCTGGAGGAGGGGGAGGGGCGGCCGGAGGAGAAGTGAACTTTTCACAAACAATCCCACCCATCTATTGACCTGGGCTGAAAATCCGTGCATAATGGAAAGAGACGAAGCGCGACGGGAGCTGCGGGCTGCGGCGAAACGCTGCCCCGGCAGACCGGTAAGAATAGGAAAGTCAGGAGAAAACGGATGGAAAAACAGAACAAACGCTTTGCAGCCTTCCTGGTGTTCGGAGGGATCGCCTTTTATTTCGGGCTGACCCATTTCAACACGGTGACCCACTGGGCCAGTGCGCTGATCGGTCTGTGCACCCCGGTGGTGATCGGCGGGATCATTGCCTTTTTGCTCAATGTGCCCATGACCGCCATTGAGAACGGCCTGAAAAAACTGTTCCGCCGCCAGCCCAAACGGGCGGGCAAGGGACTGCGGATGCTCAGTCTGCTGCTGACCTTTGTGTGCATCATCGTGGTGGTGGCTCTGGCGGTGCTGATGCTGATCCCGGAGCTGCGCAAGTCCATCATGAGCGTGATCGTGCAGATCCAGGAGAGCCTGCCCGGCATCATCGATTACCTTTACAGTCTGGGCATCGACTCCAGCGTGCTGACCATGGTGGAACAGCAGCTTGCATCCATCAACCTGCGGGAAGTGGCCCAGCAGATGATCACCGGCGCTTCCAGTATGCTGGGCACGCTGGTGGGGGCGGTCACCGCCACTGTCTCGGTGCTGGGCAACGCGCTGTTCTCCACCGTCATCGCCCTGTATATCCTCATCGACAAGGAGAACCTCTCCCGTCAGTGCCGCAAGCTGCTCTACGCCTTTGTCGAGCCCCAGGTAGGGGACAAGATCTGGCATGTGGGCAGCCTGATCCGGGAAGTGTTCGGCAAGTTCCTGGGCGGCCAGTCCATCGAATCCTGCCTGCTGGGCTTTTTGATGTTCGTCGCCCTGTCGGTGTTCCGCATCCCCTATGCCAGCCTGATCGCCGTTCTGACGGCGGTGTGCGCTTTTATCCCGTATATCGGCGCATTCCTGTCCTGCGGCATCGGCGTGGCGCTGATCCTGCTGGTGAATCCCCTGCAGGCGCTGCTCTGCCTGGTGGTGTACCAGGTGGTGCAGTTTATTGAGAACCAATTCATCTACCCCCATGTGGTGGGCAGTTCGGTGGGCCTTGAGCCGCTGTGGACCATCATTGCGGTCCTGGTGGGCGGCGCGGCCTTCGGCGTCCTGGGCATGATCTTCTTCATCCCGGTGATGGCGGTGGTCTATATCCTGCTGAAAGAGTCGGTGAACGCCCGCATCGAGCGCAAAATGGCGGCCGCCCGGCAGGCGCAGGCCGCGGAGGAGGACGCCGCCCTCCAGGTCCTGGAGGACGAGGAGCCGGCGGACGGCAACGGCTGATCCATAGAAAAACGCGCCGCTGGCCTTTGGACGGGCCGACGGCGCTTTGTTGTTGCGGGCGGCGCCCGCCTTGCAGAATCGGGAGGACAGAGAGATGAGACCCATCCATGACATTGAGTTTTTTGCCGGCAGCAGAGAGGAACGGCTGCCCGGCTTTGCCCCCGATTTTCCCTACATTGCCTCCTGGGTGGAGATAGACCGCTATCCCGGGCGCGTTGTGCCCTGGCACTGGCACAGCGCGGTGGAGATCTTCTACATGGAAAAAGGTTCGCTGGAATACAGCACGCCGCAGGGCTCTGGTTGGCTCTGCGGCGTGTTTCTTTCTGCGGGAGCGGGTTTGCAGGTCAGAGGCTGCCTTTCAGGCCGATCTCCTCTGCGTGCTCCTTCATCCCTTCGATGGTCTCCCGGATCACATCATCCAGAGGGGTGCCCAGCATCTCGGCGCCCTGGCGGATCACATCCCGATTGACCCCGGCGGCAAATGTCTTGTCCTTCAGCTTCTTTTTCACCGACTTGACTTCCAGGTCCAGCACGCTTTTGGAGGGGCGCACCAGGCAGGCCGCATTGATCAGGCCGGTCAGCTCGTCCACCGTGAACAGGGTCTTTTCCAGCAGGCTCTCGGGCCGGGTATTGGTGCACTGGCCGTAGCCGTGGCACTCCATGGCCCGGATGTAGAGCGGGTCCACGCCGTGCTGCTCCATCAGCTGCCGGGCCTTATGGCAGTGCTCCTCGGGGTATTTTTCATAGTCCAGATCGTGCAGCAGGCCGGCGGCCCACCAGATTTCCGGGTCCTCATCGGCCATGCGGCCAAAGTGCTCCATGGCGGCGGCCACCTGCAGGGCATGTTTTTGCAGGGCAGGGGTCTCGGTGTAGGCGGACAGCAGCTGCCATGCCTGTTCTTTTGTCAGTTTGTTCATGGGGATACCTCCTTGTTGTGGGGCTCAGAAAACATTCTGGACCAGGATCATATACAGGATCGTGCCTCCTGCGATGCTCAGCAGGGTGTTGTTCCGCCACTTGTGCACCAGGGCGGTGAAAAGGATGGCGATCAGCTCGGGCAGGCCGTGCCAGGATGTGAACAGCGTGTCCTTCAGGCAGTAGACCACCAGCAGCCCGATCACCGCATAGGGCAGCACGGTGCTCAGGTAGGTGATGGCGGCGGGGGGCGTCCTGCCCTCGGGGAAGATGAGGAAGGGGAGAAAGCGGGTGAGCATGGTGGCCAGCACCACCGCCGCGATGGTGAGGATGCTCTGGGCAACGGTCATGGTCATGATGCGCCGCCCTCCTTTTCGGGCCTGCCGGCTGCAAAGCTCCTGCGGGTGAACAGGAAGCTGAGGATGATAAGAGCCATGGCGGGCACGATGAAACTGCTGCTGCCGAACACCAGCAGGCAGAGCAGCGAGCAGCCAAGCCCCAGCAGGGCGGGCCGGTGGTCCCTGGCCTCCTGCCACTGGTTGAGGAACATGACCACGAACAGGGCGGTCATGACAAATTCGATGCCGGTGGTGTCAAAGTGGATGACATACCCCAGAAGCGCCCCCAGAGTGGAGCCGGTCACCCAGTAGATGTGGTTGAGCAGGGTGACAAAGAACATAAACCAGCCTTTGTCCACATCGGGGGGCGGGGTGACGGTGCAGTTGATGGAAAAGGACTCGTCACACATGCCAAAGATCAGATAAAACTTTTTCATGCCGGTGCCCCGGTACTTCTGCAGCATGGACAGCCCGTAAAACAGGTGCCGCGCGTTGACCATCAGGGCCAGCAGAAAAGCGTGCAGGGGATTGTAGGCCGACAGCAGCAGCTCAGCTGTCACAAACTCCATCGACCCGGCAAAGATGAACAGACTGGTGCACAAAGGATATACAAAAGAGAACCCTTTGCTCCGCATCAGAAAGCCATAGGAGATCCCCAGGAACAGAAACCCCACGCAGATGGGCAGGGTGTAGGGGAAGGCTGCTTTCAGAGCCTTGCGCTTCATAACATTCCCTCTTTCGGTTGATTTTTACATCCCTGGGCAGGGCTGTATTTTTTATTTTGCATCGGTTTGCTTCGTCTGTCAAGCGCCATGGGCCGACCCAAAAGGCTCCAAAGCGCAAATTTTTGGGGATCGAGCCGGAATTTTCCATAAAAAATCCCAATTCAATATTGAAGTTTTAGCGCCTTGTGTTAAAATAGAGACGGAAAGGCTCTTGTGTCCAACACAAAAGCAAATACTGGAACGTAATCGGAGGTATCACAATGGCAGATATGTTTGCGCCGCTGATCGAGCAGCTGAAGGCGAACCCCAAAACCATCGTTTTCACCGAGGGCAGCGACCCCCGCATCCTGGAGGCAGCCAGCAAGCTGCTGGCCGAAAAGATCCTGAAGGTGGTCATGGTGGGCAATAAGGCCGAGTGCGAAGCTGCGGCTGCGGCCGGCAACTTTGATATTTCGGGCGCTGAGATCGTTGACCCCGATACTTACGAGGGCTTCGATGAGATGGTCAGCACCATGGTAGAGCTGCGCAAGGGCAAGATGACCCCCGAGGAGTGCCGTGAGCTGCTGAAGAAATCCAACTATTTTGGCACCATGCTGGTCAAGATGGGCAAGGCCGACTGCCTGCTGGGCGGCGCCACCTATTCCACGGCGGACACCGTCCGTCCCGCCCTGCAGCTGATCAAGACCCGGAAGGGCGCGCATCTGGTCAGCTCCTGCTTCATCCTGGACCGCGACTGGGGCGATGAGGGCCTGAAGCGGATCGCCATGGGCGACTGCGCCATCAACATCGACTACCAGGACACCGTGGACAAGGCCACCGGCGAAGTCAAGCTGTCCGCTGCCAGCAAGCTGGCTGAGGTGGCCGTCGAGACCGCCAAGACCGCCGCCATCTTCGGCATCGACCCCAAGGTGGTCATCCTGAGCTTCTCCACCAAGGGTTCCGGCAAGGGCGGCACGGTGGCCCTGAGCCACGACGCCACCCTTAAGGCACAGGAGCTGGCCCCCGAACTGGCCGTCGATGGCGAGCTGCAGTTCGACGCCGCCGTCTCCCCCGAGGTGGCCAAGACCAAGTGCAAGGGCAGCGCTGTGGCCGGCCAGGCCAACACCTTCATCTTCCCCTGCATCGAGGCCGGCAACATCGGCTACAAGATCGCCCAGCGTCTGGGCGGCTATGCGGCCTACGGCCCCATCCTGCAGGGCCTGAATGCGCCCATCAATGACCTGTCCCGCGGCTGCAACGCCGATGAGGTTTACAAGATGAGCCTCATCACCGCCTGCCAGTCCTGAAAGACCCGGGATCCCCTTCTGCCTGGATACGCGGGCCGGAAGGGACTGCAGATCTGAAAACAAGAGCCGCCCGGCCCTCCGCAGATGAAGGGGAGCCGGGCGGCTTTTTGCACGCTCAGTCAAACAGGAAGATGTCCTCGATGGGGGCGCCGACGGCCCGGGAGATGTCCACCGCCAGCTTGAGGGAGGGGTTGTACTGGGCCTTTTCCAGCCGCATGATGGTCTCCCGCCGGACGCCCACCAGGGCCGCCAGCTGTTCCTGGGTCAGGCCCCGGGCCTGGCGGTACTGTTTCAGCTTGCAGGTGAAATCCGGCATGGCTCAATCCTCGCTTTCGCCGCCGTCGCCGTCCCGGTCGTAGTGGTAGAGCAGGTACTCGCTGAGGAACAGCCACAAGGCCAGCGCCAGCGAGACAGCCGCCAGGTAGGCGATGAAGGTATATTCCAGGTTCCCCAGCAGCTGCCCCCGGCCCAGCAGCACGGTGACCAGAAAGATGATCCCCAAAGCAATGCGGCTGGCGGAAAGCTGAGCCCGCATCCGGTTTTCCCGAAAGCGCTCGTCCATAAAGGTATGGGACAGCCGGCCTTCGTAAAAAAAGCCAAAGAAACCAAAGAATAAAAAGAACAGAAAAGGAAAGACGCTTTTGTCCACGCTGTAGGTCCAAAAGCCGCCAAAGCCCAAAAAGCCCAGCAGTCCCAGCCAACCCAGCCGTGGATCGATGCGGCGGGTATAGACGGCGCTGTCCGGGTCGCGCCGGGCGCGGAACGCCGCCCGCACCACGGCTGCGGCCAGGCAGAGCGCGTAGGCCGCCACCGCCAGTATCCCGAGGATCATGGGCAGGTCCTGCGGGCGGAACACGTAGGTGGAAAAATCCATGGGCTCGACCAGCCGCGCCTCGTTGTAGGTGACGCTGTACCAGACCGCGCCGGCCATCAGCCCGGCGCACCCCAGCCCCGCCGCCACAAAACCTCGCACCGTTTTTCTCTGCATAAAAAGGCCTCCCGAAAAGAGATATATTTGTATCTTTATGAGACAAATATAGCACTTTGTGGGAGGTGTGTCAAGAGCTTTACGCAAGAGTTGACGATAAAAAGAAAAGCGCCCCGGGCCGGTTTTGCACGGCACAGGGCGCTTAAAAGGCAGATTTTACTGGCTCAGCAGCTCGTCCAGTAGAGCAGTGTTCATTTCACTGTTCTTGTCAAAACTGAAAAGGTCCGGGGATTTTACCCCTTCGCTTTGGTTTTGATGTACTGGTCGATGGCCTTGGCGGCAGCTTTGCCGGCGCCCATGGCCTTGATGACGGTGGCTGCGCCGGTGACCGCGTCGCCGCCGGCATAGACGCCCTCGCGGCTGGTATCGCCGTCGTCGCCGCCGGTGACGATGCAGCCGTGCCGGTTGGTCTCAAGGCCGGGTGTGGTGGCCCGCAGCAGGGGATTGGGGCTGGTGCCCAGGCTCATGATGACGGTATCCATCTCCAGAGTGAACTCACTGCCGGGGACCTCGATGGGGCGGCGGCGGCCGGAGGCGTCGGGCTCACCCAGCTCCATCTGGATGCAGGTGATGGCCTTGACAAAGCCGTTTTCGTCGCCGTGGATCTCCACGGGGTTGGTGAGGGTCTTGAAGATGATGCCCTCCTCCTCGGCGTGCTCGATCTCCTCCTTGCGGGCGGGCAGCTCCTCCATACCGCGGCGGTAGACGATGTACACCTGCTCGGCGCCCAGACGCAGGGCGCTGCGAGCGGCATCCATGGCCACGTTGCCGCCGCCCACCACGGCCACCTTTTTGCCCACGTAGATGGGGGTCTTGCTGTTGGGCAGGTAGGCCTTCATCAGGTTGGAACGGGTCAGGAACTCGTTGGCCGAGTAGACGCCCTTCAGGCTCTCGCCCGGGATGCCCATGAACCGGGGCAGGCCCGCGCCCGAGCCGATGAACACGGCCTCATAGCCGTACTGGCCCATCAGCTCGTCGATGGTCAGCACCTTGCCGATGACCATATTGCACTCGAAATCCACGCCCATGGCTTTCAGGCCGTCGATCTCCTGCTGGACGATGGCTTTGGGCAGACGGAACTCGGGGATGCCGTACATCAGCACGCCGCCCGCCACGTGCAGCGCCTCGTAGACGGTGACCTTGTAGCCTATCTTGGCCAGGTCGCCGGCGGCGGTCAGGCCCGCGGGACCTGCGCCGATGACAGCCACCTTGTGACCGTTGGGAGCGGGCACTGCGGGGTCGGTGTGGACGTTCTCCCGGTGCCAGTCGGCTACGAACCGCTCCAGGCGGCCAATGCCCACCGGCTCGTTTTTGATGCCGCGGGTGCAGCGCCCTTCGCACTGGCTCTCCTGGGGGCAGACACGGCCGCAGACGGCTGGCAGGGAAGAGTCCTGGCTGATGATCTGGTAGGCGGCCTCGAAGTTGCCCTCGGCGACCTGGGCGATGAAATCGGGGATCTTGATGCCCACAGGGCAGCCCTCCACGCAGGGCTTGTTCTTGCAGTGGATGCAGCGCTTGGCCTCGTTGACGGCCATCTCTGCGGTATAGCCCAGAGCCACCTCGCTGAAATTCTTGTTGCGGACGCTGGGGTCCTGGGTGGGCATGGGGCACTTCTTGGGGTCCATATTAAAGGCCATGGTCACTTTACCTCCATATGCAGCAGGTTGCAGGCTTCCTCGCGGGCATGGGCCTCAAAGGGGCGGTACATGGCGCCCCGGGCCATTGCCTCGTCAAAATCCACCAGGTCGCCGTCGAAATCGGGGCCGTCCACGCAGGCGAACTTGGTCTTGCCGCCCACGGTCAGACGGCAGCCGCCGCACATGCCGGTGCCGTCGATCATGATGGGGTTCATCGACACGACGCTCTTGATGCCGTATTTCTGGCAGGTCTTGACCACAAACTTCATCATGATCAGCGGACCGATGGTGATCACTTCGTCGTACTGGTTGCCGGCGTTGATCAGCTCCTCCAGAGCAGCGGTGACCACGCCCTTGGTGCCGTAGCTGCCGTCGTCGGTCATCACACGCAGCTCGTCGCTGCAGGCGTCAAACTCGTCCTCCAGGATCAGCAGGTCCTTGGAGCGGAAGCCGATAACGCTGTGCACCACGCATCCCTGCTCATGCAGCTTGCGGGCCACGGGCAGAGCGATGGCGCAGCCCACGCCGCCGCCTACCACGCAGACCTTCTTCAGGCCGTCGGTCTCGGTGGGGCGGCCCAGGGGACCCACAAAGTCGTGGACGCAGTCGCCTGCTTTCAGGGAGTTCAGCTCCATGGTGGTGCCGCCTACGATCTGGAAGATGATGTCCACCGTGCCGGTCTGCCGGTCATAGCCGGCCACCGTCAGGGGGATGCGCTCGCTGTCCTCAAACGGGCGCACGATGATGAACTGGCCCGGCTGCGCCTTTTGTGCGATCAGAGGCGCCTCGATGACGAGTTTGGTCACCGTGGGGTTCAGCTCGACCTTCTGCGTGATCCTATACATTGTGACAACTCCTTTATATACTGTTGATTCCATTCCCGCAGGGGGATGCAGCCCCTCTGCTGCAAATCTGATTTTTATTATACAGTTTTTTGAGGGATATTGCAATGCAAACCGGGGGTTTGCGGAAAAAGCTGAAATTTGGTGTTGACAACCGGCCCAAACTCAGGTATAATATTGCTCGTCGCCGGTCCCGCAGACCGGCACGGCACATGGAGTGTGCGGCCGTAGCTCATCTGGTAGAGCGCCACCTTGCCAAGGTGGAGGTAGCGAGTTCGAGCCTCGTCGGCCGCTCCATTGCATGGAAGTTTAGCTCAGCTGGGAGAGCATCTGCCTTACAAGCAGAGGGTCAGCGGTTCGAGCCCGTTAACTTCCACCATGTGGCCCGGTAGCTCAGTTGGTTAGAGCACCAGCCTGTCACGCTGGGGGTCGTCGGTTCGAGCCCGATCCGGGTCGCCATTATGCCTCTGTAGCTCAGTTGGTAGAGCAGGGGACTGAAAATCCCCGTGTCATTGGTTCGATT
Organism: Faecalibacterium sp. An121; assembly: GCF_002160915.1. Classification (GTDB taxonomy): domain Bacteria; phylum Bacillota; class Clostridia; order Oscillospirales; family Ruminococcaceae; genus Faecalibacterium; species Faecalibacterium avium. The sequence goes on along the minus strand of NZ_NFLM01000017.1, from coordinate 38,060 downwards.
CCGATCGGAGGCACCATATGCGGCCGTAGCTCATCTGGTAGAGCGCCACCTTGCCAAGGTGGAGGTAGCGAGTTCGAGCCTCGTCGGCCGCTCCAAACAGACAGAAACGTCGGTATCAGCGCCTAAGCGCAGATGCCGGCGTTTCTGTTTTCCTGTCCTTTCGGGCAGTGTTGACAAAGTCCGCCCGCGGGGGATATACTGGTAGAACTGCGTGGGCGGCCAGGCAGAAAAACGGGCTGTTGGGGCCCGGAAAGACAAGGAGGAACAACTGTGATCTTTGGCAAATACATCAACCGCTATTACCTCAAAAACGCCCCGGCCCTGCTGCTGGGCGTGGCGGCGCTGATCCTGGTGGACTATATGCAGCTGATCATTCCTGAGCTGTACCGGATGCTGATCAACGGGATCAACAGCGGGCAGGTGCTGGTGGGAGGGGCGCCGGTAACCTTTACCGCCCAGGTGCTGATGCAGAATATCTGTATGCCCATGATCGGCATCATCGTATCCATGGTGATCGGCCGGTTTTTGTGGCGCATCTGCTTTTTTGGAGCGGCCATCCGGGTGGAGACCGACCTGCGCAACCGGATGTTCGACCACAGCAAGGACCTGTCCCAGTCCTATTACCAGGTGAACAAGGTGGGCAACCTGATGAGCCTATACACCAACGATCTGGAGACCATCCAGGAGTGCTTTGGGGACGGCGTGCTGATGTTCTGCGACGCGCTGTTTCTGGGGCTGCTCGCCTTTATCAAGATGTGGCAGATGGACCGCTCCCTGACCATGATGGCCATGATCCCCGCCTTCCTGATGTTCCTGGTGGGCAGCATGGTGAGCCGGGTGCTGACCCGCCGCTGGGAGGAGCGGCAGCAGGCCTTTGCGGACCTGTCCGACTTTGCCCAGGAAAACTTTTCGGGCATTGCGGTGGTCAAGGCGTTTGTCAAGGAGACCCGGGAGCTGCTGGCATTCCGCAAACTGAACCGCGAAAATGAGGAGATCAACGTCATCTATACCCGCATCGCCACCCTGCTGAATATCCTCATCACCCTCTTTGTGGAGTCGGTCACCTGCGTCATCCTGGGCTATGGCGGGTATCTTGTCTATACAGGACGGTTCAATGCCGGACAGCTGGTGGAGTACATCGGCTACTTTTCCGCCATCGTGTGGCCCATCATGGCGGTGTCCATGCTGATCGAAAAGACCTCCCGGGGCAAGGCGTCCCTCAACCGCATCAGTGAGCTGCTGGATGCTCCGGTGGATGTGGCCGACCGGCCCGGCGTCCGGGATCTGACCGACCCCAAAGGGGAGATCGAGTTCCGGCACCTGACCTTCCGCTATCCCGACGGGGAATACGATGTGCTGCGGGACATCTCCTTTACCATCCACAGCGGAGAGCGTGTGGGCATCGTGGGCAAGACCGGTGCGGGCAAGACCGCCCTGGTGGACCTGATCCTGCGGATCTACAATGTGCCCGACGGCACCCTCTGGATGGACGGCCAGGATGTGAACACCCTGTCGATCCGGTCGGTGCGCTCGGCCTGCGCCTATGTGCCTCAGGACAACTTCCTCTTTTCGGACACCATTTCCCACAACATCGCCTTTGGCGTGGACGCCGCCGGCCAGGCGGAGATCGAGCACGCGGCCCGGATGGCCGATGTGCATGACAACGTAGCCGCTTTCAAGGAGGGCTACAACACGATTCTGGGCGAGCGCGGCGTCACCGTCTCGGGCGGACAGAAGCAGCGCATCTCGATCGCCCGGGCCCTGCTGCTGGACGCCCCTGTCCTGATCCTGGACGATTCGGTGTCGGCGGTGGATACCCGCACCGAAAAGGTCATCCTGGAAAACCTCAATCGGGAGCGCGCAGGCAAGACCACCATCCTCATCGCGCACCGCATCTCGACGGTGGAGCAGATGGACAAGATCGTGTTCATCGACGACGGGCGTGTGGTGGACGTGGGCAGCCATGCCGCTCTGTACCAGCGCTGCCCCGACTATCGCAAGATGGTGGATCTGCAGCGGCTGGAGGACGAGCTGGGAGGTGGAAATCAATGATCCAACTGAATCCGCTTTGGCTGGCGGGCGGCCTGATCGGCGGCGTGTCGGCGCTGCTGATCCTGGCCTACGCCCTGGTCAAGGACAAAAAGACTTCCATGGGCTTTGAGCGCAACATCTCGGACGGCGAGATCGTCCGGCGGCTGGCCCATTACGCCCGGCCCTATCTGGGCAGCTTTGTAGTGGCGGGCCTGCTGATGCTGTTCTCCATCGTCTACGATATCGTGTCGCCCCTCATCGTGGGCTATGTGGAGGAGATGCTGGTGGGGGACTTCGCCCTCCGCAGCCTGTTTGCCACGGTGGCGGTATACGCCGGCGTGCTGGTGTTTTCGATGGTCAGCTCCTATTTCCAGGCGGTCATCCTGCAAAAGGCGGGCCAGCGGATCATCTCGGACCTGCGGGAGGATCTGTTCACCCACATCGAGTCCCTCTCCCACCAGCAGCTCAACGAGATCCCGGTGGGCAAGCTGGTGACCCGTGTCACCAACGACACCAACGCCATCTCGATGATGTTCACAAACCTTCTGGTCAACCTGGCAAAGAACTGCTTTGTCATTTTGGGCATCCTGGGCGCCATGCTGCTGGTCAACTATGAGCTGACCCTGATGGTCCTCTGCTTTGTGCCCTTCATCGTCCTGTTCACCGTCATTTTCCGGCGGTTCTCCCGCCGGGCCTACCGCCGGGTCAAGGACTGCACCACCGACATCAACACCTATCTGTCCGAAAACCTGTCGGGCATCAAGATCACCCAGATCTTTGGCCGGGAGGATATGCGGATGGAGGACTTCCGCCGCCGCAGCGAGGCGCTGGGCAAGGCCAAGCGGGACGAGATCTTTGTGTTCGGCGTCTTCCGGCCTTTGGTGTATATGCTGTACATCAGTTCGGTGCTGTGCCTGTTCTATCTGGGCGGCATGGGCTACCTGGACGGCCATTCCTTTTTGGGACAGACCATCTCGGGAGGCACCATCGTCACCTTTTATATGTACATCTCCAAGTTCTACAACCCCATCCAGAACCTGGCCGAGCAGTTCAACTGGCTGCAGTCGGCCATGGCTTCTTCCGAGAAAGTCTTTTCCATCCTGGACCTCAAGCCCACCATGGTGGACGCTCCCGATGCCATCGACCTGCCTGTGATCCAGGGGGATATCGAATTCCGGGATGTGTGGTTCAGCTATGTGCCCGGGGAATGGGTGCTCCAGGGGGTCTCCTTCCATGTATCCCCCCGCCAGACGGTGGCCTTTGTGGGCTCCACCGGCTCGGGCAAGAGCACCATCCTGTCCCTGATCTGCCGCAATTATGAGTTCCAGAAAGGGCAGATCCTCATCGATGGGGTGGACATCCGCAAGATCAAGATCTCCTGCATCCGCAGCCACTTCGGCCAGATGCTGCAGGATGTGTTCCTGTTCTCGGGCACCATCCGCAGCAACATCGTCCTGCGGATGGAGGATGTGCCCGACCAGCGGATCCTGGAGGTGTGCCGCTATGTCAATGCCGACCACTTCATCGACAAGCTGGAGGGCGGCCTGGACGAGCCGGTGCGGGAGCGCGGCAACAACTTTTCGGCGGGCCAGCGGCAGCTGATCTCGTTTGCCCGCACCATCCTGCATGAGCCTGCCGTGATGATCCTGGACGAGGCCACCGCCAACATCGACACCGAGACCGAGCTGCTGATCCAGGACTCTCTGGAGAAGATGCGCTCGGTGGGCACCATGCTGATCGTGGCCCACCGGCTGTCCACCATCCAGCACGCCGACAACATCATCGTCCTCTCACATGGCCGCATCCTGGAGCAGGGCACCCACCAGCAGCTGCTGGAAAAGCGGGGCCGCTACTACCAGCTTTATACGTTGCAGTACCATAAAGAGCAGATGCGAAAAGAAACCGCCCGCTGATGCAAAAAACGCCCCCCGCCGGGAAAGCCGGCGGGGGGCTGTGTGGTTTGCGGGGAAACTTGAGGTCAGGCCATGGTATAAATGAGCTGCTGCACCTCGTTAAAGAACCGGGACAGATGGAACCCGTCCGCCACGGCGTGATGGATATTCATGGTCAGGGGCAGGACCAGCTTGCTGCCCTCCGGCTCGAAGCGGCCCCAGGTGATCACCGGGGCCAGGAACCGGCCCTGGTCAAAGACGTGGACGTCAAAGTGGCGGTACCGCACCCAGGGCAGGCAGGACACATCGAAGAAGTTGGGAGGCTGGCCGGGCAGGATGCCCCGGTCCTGTGCAAAGCGCTCCTTGTCCGCAAGAAAGCGGGCATGGAAGGCAAAAAGGTCTTCTGTGTAGGGGGTGACCAGCTTGGTGAACCGCTGGTCCTCCTTATGGAAATCGGCGTAGCTGGGAAAGACGCAGTCTCACCGGATCAGACGGCCCTGCGGGTCCCATCCGTATTTGAACTCGTCGTGGGCGTTGACCACCTTGGAAACCGCCCAGATCATGGCGGGGTAAAACCGCAGGCCGTGCCGCTTTGCAAACGAAACGAGCGGCGCTGCGTCCACATCCACCGTCAGACTCATGACGATGGGCATTTCGTGGATGTAAAAGGAAAAAAGCTGGCCTCGGTCCCAGCTGTCCAGGTCGATGATCTGTTTGTGCATCTTGATCCTCCTTTGCGATCTGTGGCTTGGCAACAGAACTGCAAAGTCCCGGGATCGTGCATAGGCTCCATGCAAAAGATCTCAGGCTTTGCATGGAGGGGCATCAAGGCCCTGTTTCATATGTCACACCTCCCATCCTGTGTGCTGTGCTTATTGTAACACCCACACCGGGGATTGTAAACGGCCTATTTGTCCTCCCGGCCGGCGTTCAGCCCCAGGACAAAAAAGCACAAACCTACCGCATAAAAAGAAGGCGATCCGCCCAGCCACCCGCTGAGAAAGAACAGGGCCCCCGACAAAAAGAAAAGATCGCGGCCCAGGGTACCCTGCTTTGGGCCGGGCTTGCCCCGCCACGCGATCCAGGCCCGGACAGCCAGCAGGAGCACCAGCAGAAAACCGCCCAGCCGCATGATGTCACAGGGGACGGGGCCCCAGACTTGCCGTACCGGAAAGCTGCCCAGCAGCAGGGCCACGGCGGCCAGGCGCATGGTCCACAGGAGAGGAGGATTCATGGCAGTGCTCCTTTCAGAGGCCGGACACGGAGGAAGCGCCCCGGCGGTTGAGCTCATCCACAAAGGAGACGCTTTTGGCGGTCAGTTCTACCCAGGCGGGGAGGAAGCCGCTGCGTATGGCGTTGCGCACCGATTTGATGTTGGACCAGGCGGCGCAGTAAAAGGGGACTTTGCCCCGCTCCAGGATGGCCAGTGCCAGCCGGCTGGTCAGGGCGGAGGCGATGCCCTGACGGCGGTATGCGGGCAGTACGTCGATCCCGATCTGCCACATGGAGTCGCAGTCGGCCGAGCAGGCCGCCAGCCCCACCAGACGGCCGCCATCGTAAGCGCCTATCCCCAGGACGTCCAGTTCCTTGCGCCGGGCGCAGAGGGCGTTGCTCCATGCATCGGTGTAGAGCGGGACAAAGTCCTCCGGATGCAGCTCCCTGCAGGGAAGGGGACAGTCCAGAGGCTGCAACCGCTCCAGTCTGGGCAGAAAGTATTCCGCCATAAAACAGACCCGCAGCCCCTTTTGCTGCAGGGCGTCGTTCAATACATGGAGGTTGGGGGTCTCGAAACAGTGCTCGGCCGGATAGCTGCGGATGAACGGCTCCACAATGGGGCGGCAGTCCGCACGGACCGACGCCACGATGTTGCTTCCGTAAGAGATCAGGTGACAGTCAAAGGGCAGGCTCAGATATTTGCGGGCCCGCGGGTCTGCTTTGGACCGCACGATGACGTTTTCCTGCTTTGCAAAGTCTTCCGGGCGGCAGGCCACATCGATGGCGGATTGTGCCATGGCGGCCTGCAGGATGCTTCGGTCGGTGAAGGGCATCGGGATCTCCTCCTTGACATGGATTCATTGTCCTGATTCTAACACATCCGCCCGGAAAGAGAAAGGGCTAGGGTTGCCATTTGTGAATTTTGCCCAAGATTATTTACAGGGACCGGGCAGACTGGTACAATAGAGGAAATCCAAAAAGCTCTGGGGCGGATCGGAAAAGCCGGATGGCACGGATACCGGGTGCGGTGTTCCTGCGCCTGGCCGGACGCACCCCAAGGAGGACGCAGCATGATCTACACCGTAACGTTTAACCCTGCCATCGACTATGTGGTCCGGACCGACGGGCCTTTTGTGCCGGGGCAGGTCAACCGTTCTGCGCAGGAGGACTACCAGTTCGGCGGCAAAGGGATCAATGTATCCCTGATGCTGGCCCGTCTGGACTGTCCCAGCGTGGCTTTGGGCTTTGTGGCTGGAGCCACCGGCAGCTGGCTGGAGCAGGGACTGCAGGCGCAGGGCCTGCACACCGATTGGATCCATCTACCCGGCGGGATGACCCGCATCAACGTCAAGATCAAGGCGCAGACCGAATCGGAACTCAACGGACGCGGCCCGGACATCACACCCGAGGCGATGGAGCAGCTGTATGCCAAGCTGGATGCCTTGCGGGAGGGAGACATCCTGGTGCTGGCCGGCAGCCTGCCGGGCGACCTGCCCTCCGATACTTACCGCCGCATTCTGGACAGGCTGGCGGGCCGGGGCATCCGGGCGGCCGTGGACACGGCCGGGGAAGCGCTGGCGGCGGTGCTGCCGGCACGGCCGTTCCTGATCAAGCCCAACCACTGCGAGCTGACCGCCCTGGCGGGCCGGCCCCTGACCACCCAAACGGAGATCGAAGCGGCGGCCCGCGGTTTGCAGCAGCAGGGCGCCCGCAATGTGCTGGTGAGCATGGCGGGGGACGGCGCTTTGCTGGTGGACGAGACAGGCGCGGTCCACCGGATGGGCTGTCCCCAGGGCCGGGTGGTCAACAGCGTGGGGGCAGGGGACAGTATGCTGGCGGGCTTTTTGGCCGGCTGGCTGCAGTCCGGCGACTATGCCTGTGCCCTCAGGCTGGGAACGGCCTGCGGCAGCGCCACCGCTTTCAGCCTGGGCCTGGCCGACCGGGCCGGCATCGACCGGCTGCTGCGGACGCTGCAACATGATGCATGAGGTGAAACGATGATCGAAACATTGGAACGGATCGCCATTGCCGCAACGGTGGCGGTGGCAGTACTGGGGGCGGTGGAGGACTGGAAAACGGACGCCCCTTCGGTGGCGCAGGACTATTACGTCCAGACCGTCACCGGCGGCCCTCTGGAAGAAAAGTACACCGCCATGGGGGACTATGAGGTGGCCTATGCCGAGTACCCGGCGGCGGATCTTCTGTCGGTGGGCCGGTATGAGATCTGGTATCCCGAGGCTATGGCAGAGCAGGACCGGACCTGGCCCGTTGTGATGATGTGCAACGGCACCGGGGTGGCGGCCTCCCGCTATACCCCCATCTTTGAGCACCTGGCTTCCTGGGGCTTTGTGGTGGTGGGCAACGAACAGCAGAATTCCTGGAGCGGCGCCGACGCCGATGCCGGCATCGAGCTGCTGGAGGACCTGAACGAGAACCCCAGCACCGTCTTTTACCACAAACTGGACCTGGAACGGGTGGGCGCTGCGGGGCACTCCCAGGGGGCCATCGGAGCCATCAACGCGGTGACAACACAGGACAACGGTTTCCGCTACAAAGCGCTGTACACCGCCAGCACCCCTTCCAGCCTTTACGCCCAGACCTTGAACTGGGCATACGATGTCTCCCAGATTCGGATCCCATACCTGATGGCGGCAGGCACCGGCCTGCTGGATGCGGGCGGGGGCGGCACCGACGAAGTGGCCCAGCAGGCCCAGGAGCTGTCCATCTCGCCCCTGTGGTCCCAGGAGGAAAACTATAAAAACGTCCCCGACGCCACCCCCAAGGTGCGGGCGCGGCGCATGGGAGCGGACCACGCCGAGATGCTGCCCTGGGCGGACGGCTACATGACCGCCTGGTTTATGCACTGGCTGCAGGGAGATGCCCAGGCGGGGGAAGCCTTTTTTGGCCCGGACGCCGAGCTGGCGCACAATCCCTACTGGCAGGACGTCGAAAAAAACATCTGAAAAAACAGCGCCCGGCCGCCTTCCAGGAGGCCGGGTGCTTTCTGCGGCAAAAATATGGATTGACAATTCCCGCCCGGATTGGTAGACTAGGGTGTATCTGAGAAACCGGAAAAACGCTGTGCCGGCTGTCTCCATGCGGGAGTGGCGGAATGGCAGACGCGCTGGTTTTAGGCACCAGTTCCGAAAGAGTGAGAGTTCGACCCTCTTCTCCCGCACCACAAACAAAGGCCCGGATGCTGTATGCATCCGGGCCTTTCAGTGTGCGTCCGGTTTATGCGTTGAAGACGTATTTGTCCAGCCGGTGGAAGGCCTCCTCCACCCGGGAGAAGGGCAGGGCCAGATTCATCCGCACCGAGCAGGGGCCATGGAACATCCGGCCGTCCTGGATGGCTACGCCCACCGCCCAGGCGGCCTTTTCCACGTCCTCGATGGTCTTGCCGTGGGCCTGGCACCACTGCGAACAGTCCACAAACAGCATATAGGTGCCCTCGGGCCTGGACACCTCCACACCCTGAAAGTGGTCGCGGATGTAGTCGCAGGCAAAGTTGATGTTGCCGCTGAGCACCTGGCACAGCTCGTCCACCCAGACATAGCCCTCGGGCTGGTAGGCGCCGATCAGCGCATGCATGGACAGGACGTTCATGTCGTTGTAATGGCACTTGGAACTCTTGGCACGGCACCGGTCCCGCAGATAGGGGTCGTAGATGATGTGGTAGCTGCCCACCAGACCCGCCAGGTTGAAGGTCTTGCTGGGGGCATACAGGGCGATGGTGCGGCTGCGGGCGTCAGCGCTGATGCTCTGGGTGGGGGTGTGCTTGTGACCGTTGAGCAGGATGTCGGACCAGATCTCGTCCGAGATGACCACGCAGTGGTTGGCCTTGTAGATCTCCATGGCCCGCTCCAGCTCCCAGCGCTCCCATACCCGGCCGCAGGGGTTGTGGGGACTGCACAGGATGGCTGCATGGATGTGGTTCTCCCGGATCTTGCGCTCCATATCGTCATAGTCCATCCGCCAGACCCCCTGCGCATCCCGCACCAGGGGAGAGTGGACGATGGAAAAACCGTTGTTGGACAGCGATTTGGTGAAGCCGATGTAAGTGGGGCTGTGCACCAGCACCGGGTCGCCGGGGTTGGCAAAGCTGGTCAGGGCGCTGACCACGCCGCCCAGCACCCCGTTTTCGTAGCCGATGCAGTCCCGGGTCAGCAGGGCGGGGTCGCATCCGTTGCGGGTGACGTGCCAGCGGATGATGGCGTCATAATAGGCGTCGGCGGGGCTGAAATAGCCGTAAGCGGGGTGGCTGGCCCGCTCGATCAGGGCCTGGGGAACGGTGGGCACGGTGGGAAAGTTCATGTCCGCCACCCACATGGGGATGGGGTCGAAACCGGGCTGGGGCGCATCAGGGGCAAAGCCGGGGTTATGGCCCAGGCTGTCCAGTGCCAGGGCGTCTTTGCCGCTGCGGTTCAGGATGGAAGTGAAATCGTATTGCATAGGGCATTCCTCCTTTGGTCACAAACTACTGATTCCAGTGTAGCACAGCCCGGCGGGCGGGTCAATGGGCGCATATTCCGCCGCCCCCTGCGCATACTGAGAAAAACGGATGAGGAGGTGGCCTGGATGCCAAACCGAGCCCTGCGCTGCCTGGCAGCGGTTTTGCTGGGGGTGTTCTGTCTCGCCTTTGCCCGCAGCGACACCGCCGCCAAAAGTATGGTGCGCGCTCTGCTTTTGGAGCCGGGCCCTTCGGGCTGGACGGTGGGGCTGCTGTACCAGGCCCCCGAGGGTTCGGCGGATTCGGCGGAGGCTTCGGATGGCATCCGCTTTGCAGCGGCCCAGGGGAGCAGCCTGGAGCGCGCCATGCAGAACGCGGAGAGCGCCCTTCCCCTGGACCCCAACTACCGCCTGTGCGACCATCTGCTTTTGATGCCCGGCGGCGGCTGGGATGCCCTGCGCAGCTATGAGGCGCTGGTGCTGGAGCGCCGCTGCGGCCGGACCAGCGCTTTGGTGGCGGCCTGCACCTTCACCTGCGCCCGGCTCTCCGAGGAGACGGAGGAGGGCGGTTCGCTGCTGACCGGGCTGCTGCAGACCCTCAAGCAGGCCCGGAAGGCCAGCCCCCGGCTGTACGAGGCGGGCAGCCGGGGAGCTTTGCTGCTGCCGGTGCTGGATCTGGGGGAGGGAGACGCGGTCCTTTTGCCGGAGGGGCTGTTCCTTTCGGAGCAGGAACAGGCGCTGTGGGAGGCGGAGCCCACCGCCGCTTACAGGCTGCTGACCGGCCGCGGAGAGTCGTTTGCCTTCTGGCTGGGGGAGCGGCCTCTGATTTTGCGGCGTCCGCTGCTGAGCGTGGAAAGGACGGAGGAGGGGAGCTTTGCGGTCCGGCTGGACTGCCAGACCGGCCCGGGCAGCGCCGCCCCCACCCAGGAAATGCTGGACCGTCTGGGCAGCGTATGCAGCCGGCTGCTGGCCGAGCGCTGGGCGGCCGGACAGGATCTGCTGGGACTGGGCGCCCGGCAGGCCCTGGCGCTGGGACCCGGCGCCGCCCTGGACCCAGCAAAAAACGCCTGCCCGCAGCTGCGGACAAGCGTGAAAGTATACTGAAAGGGTCAATGGATGGCCTCGAAGGTGATGGTGACGGTGGTGCCTGCGTTGACCTCGCTTTCCAGGCGGATGCGGGCTTTGTGGATGCGGGCGATCTGTTTGACGATGGCCAGCCCCAGGCCGGTGCCGCCGGTGGCTTTGCTGCGGCTCTTGTCCACCCGGTAAAACCGCTCAAAGACGCTGGACTGCGCCTCCTTGGGAATGCCGATGCCGTTGTCCTGGACCGAAAGATAGGGGTGGCCCTCTTTGGTGCAGCCGGTCTCCAGCAGCACCCTGCCCCCCGGCCGGTTGTAGCGGATGGCGTTGTCGCACAGGTTCTGGCACAGCTCCTCCAGCAGGCTGGGCGAGCCCATCACCTGGACGCTCTCCCCCCTGCAGCTCAGGGTGACATAGGAGCGGCGGGCGTTGACCATCAGGCGCTCGGCGCACTCTTTGGCGATCACCGACAGGTCCACCGGCTCCATGGAAGGGGAGTCATGGGTGCTGCCCGAGGCATCCAGATGGGACAGCTGGATGATGTCGTTCACCAGGCGGAGCATCCGGCTGGCCTCGCTGTGGATCTTCTGTCCAAAGGAAGCCACATCTTCAGGACGAGCCAGCCCGGTCTCGATCATCTCGGCATAGCCCGAAATACTGGTCAAAGGCGTCTTGAGTTCGTGGCTGACGTTGGCCGTGAACTCCTGGCGCATTTTTTCGTTGCTCTCCCGCATACTGCGGTCGGAATAGATGGCGTCGGCAAAGGGGACCAGCTCCCGGTAGGGGACGTTCTCCTGGATATGGTCCAGATCTTCGGCCATCTGCAGCATGGGCTGCACCAGCCGGCGGGTCAAAAACCCGGCCAGCAGGGCGGCGATGCCCATGATCACAAAGCAGCTGACCAGGATGGCGGGCAGCGCCGCATTGTAAAGGGACCAGATGGTCTCGGCATCCTGGCTGGTGCGCAGGACGTTGCCGTCCGGGAGCAGCACCGCATAGTAATAGGTCTCATAGCCGGTGGTGGCGGAATCCCGGATGTCCTGGCCGGAGCCGCCGGCGAAGGCCTGCTGCACCTCGGGGCGGGAGAGATGGTTTTCCATCTGCTCCTGTTCGTCGGCCTCGGTGGATTCGTACAGCACTTCGCCCGCGGGAGAGATCAGGGTCACCCGGACGTTGTTCAGGTCCAGGGCGTTGAGGCCTTTGGGGTCGTAGGAGTACTGGGCGGCCACGATGGAGGATTCGTTCTCCAGGGCACGCCAGGCCTGCATGGTGAAGGCCCTGTGAAAGACAAAGACGCACATTGCCACCGCCAGCACCAGACTGAGCAGGCCCATCAGGTACAGCCGGCGGCAGATGGTCTCCTCCATGCTGCGGGTCTTCATTCCTCGGCGCCCTCCTCACTGTCTGCCAGCTTGTAGCCCACCTTGCGCACAGTCAGGATATAGCTGCCGGCGCTGCCCAGCTTTTTGCGCAGGGTACGGATGTGCATATCCACCGTGCGGCTCTCCACCGAAATGTCGGTGCCCCACACCACCTGCAGGATGGTCTCCCGGGTGACCACCAGGTTGGTGTTTTCCAGCAGCAGGCGCAGCAGACTGTATTCTTTATAGGTCAGGTCCACCGGGGTGCCGTTGACCGTCACGCTGTGGCGGGCGTTGTCCAGCATCAGCTCGTGGAAGGTGTAGACGTTGGGTTTGGCCGGCGGGGCCGAACGCCGCAGAGCGGCCCGCACACGGCTGAGGAACTCCATGATGCCGAAAGGCTTGGTGATATAATCGTCGGCGCCGCAGTCCAGCCCCCGCACCGTGTCCAGCTCGCTGGATTTGGCGGTGACCATGATGATGGGCAGCTGGCGCAGGGCAGGGGTGCCGCGGAGCTTTTTCAGGATCGAAAAGCCGTCCTCCCCCGGCAGCATGACATCCAGGATCACCAGCTCCGGCTCAGTGATCCGCATGGCCTGCCAGAAGGCCTCGGGTTCCTCGAACGACTTGACATCGTATCCGCTGGACTGGAGCGCGTACTGCTCCAGCTCCCGGATGGAAGCGTCGTCCTCAACAATGTAGATCATCAAAATTCCTCCTTCTTGTCGTCCGGTCCGCCGCCGGCTGCCTCATCCTGGGGAAACCTGTACCGGGCCCGGTAGCGGTCCACACGCCGCTGGAAGGCCTTGCTCTCCTCGGCGGCCTTGTTGTGCCGCAGGTCGGACAGGTATGCGTGGGTATCAAAACTGTCCTGGGCCACTTCGATCTGGGCCACCGCCACATTGCTGCAATGGGCGCAGATGCGGGAGTAGCTGGTCAGAAGGTCGTCCAGCACAAAGCCATAGTGGATCGAGCAGCTGCCCGCCTGCAGCCGCGCGATGTGCCGGGCCTTGATGGCCCGCACCAGTTCGCCCAGCACCGACTCCATGGGTTCCACCTTGCTGGCCAGGTGCAGGTCGTTCTGACGGAAGGCCTCGGTGGTGCGGTTCAGCAGATCCTGCACCACATCTTCCAGCACGCTCAGCTCTTCCTGCGCATCGGCGGAGAAGGTGATCTCCTTGTCGTGGATCTCCTGGGCCGACAGCAGCAGGTTGAGCGAATAGTCGCTGATCCGCTCAAAATCGCTTATGGTATGCAGCAGGGTGTTCACCTGCTGGCTGTCGTCGTGGTTCAGTTCGTGGCCCGACAGCTTGACCAGGTAAGTGCCCAGCGCGTCCTCGTAGCGGTCCACCTGCTTTTCCTGCTCCCGCACTTTCTGGGCCAGGTCGGCGTCCCACCGGTGGGTCAGGCTCATGGCCTGGAGGACGCCGGAACGGGCCATTTCCGCCATCTCGGAGGTGACCGAACGGGCCTGCTCCACCGCCACCGAGGGGGTGTTCAGCAGACGCTCGTCCAGCAATGCGAACTTTTCCTTCTTTTCATCGTCGGGGATGGTCAGGCAGGCCAGACGCTCCAGCAGCCCGGTAAAGGGCAGCAGGAGGGCAGTGGCCCCCAGATTGAAGGCGGTGTGCACCACCGCGATGCCCCAGGGGGCGATGACGTCGGTGATGAAGCTGAAGTGGAACACCGCGTTGAGGCCGTAGAAAAGGACGAGAAAGACCGTCACGCCGATGACGTTGAAGTAAAGGTGGATCATGGCCGCACGGCGGGCGTTCTTGTTGGTGCCCACCGAGGAGATGAGGGCGGTGGCGCAGGTGCCGATGTTCTGGCCCATGATGATGGGGATGGCGCTGCCGTAGGTGATGACGCCGGTGGAACTGAGGGCCTGCAGAATGCCCACGCTGGCGCTGGAACTCTGGATCACAGCGGTGACCAAAGCGCCCACCAGCACGCCCAGAATGGGATTGGAGAAGCGGACGAACAGTTCGGTGAACCAGGGCTCATTCTCCAGCGGGGAGACGGCGTCGGACATGGCGGTCATGCCGGTCATCAGGATGGCAAAGCCGATCAGGATGCCGCCGATCCCTTTTTTCTTCTCGCCGCCGAACATGAACAGCAGGATGCCGATGAATGCCAAAAGCGGACTGAAGGTGGAGGGTTTGAACAGCTGGATCAGCAGGCTGTCTCCCTCCAGGCCGGTGAGGCTGAGCAGCCAGCTGGTGACGGTGGTGCCCACGTTGCTGCCCATGATGATGCCGGCGGCCTGGTGCAGCTGCATGATGCCGCTGTTGACAAAGCCTACCACCATCACGGTGGTGGCGCTGGAGCTCTGGATCACAGCGGTGACCGCAAGGCCCAGCAGAAAGCCCTTGAAGGGGTTGTCGGTCAGGCGGCTGAGGATCTTTTGCAGCCGGCTGCCGGCCTGCCGCTCCAGGGATTTTCCCATCAGATCCATGCCATATAGGAACAATGCCAAGCCGCCAAGCAGGGAAAATACGTGCGTAATGTTCATGTTTTGTCCTCGTTTCTGCGGTTTTACAAAAAATTTACCTGTACCTGTTCTGAGTATAGTCCTTGGGATGTAAAATGCGAAATCGGCCCAATGTAAAATTAAAGTAAAGAAAATCTTACATAAATACCGACTTTCCAAATATAGTATACAGGCAAAGACCCTTTTGTACAAGCGGTGAAAATTGCAGGCGGGGGAATTGTAATCCCGTCCTGTTTTGATTATAATATAAAAAATGGGAAATTGCGCACAGCCTGCAAATCCCGACCGAAACGGACAGACTGCACAGCCTGTTACCAGGGAGGATATAAGGATGGAAAATTTTACCGTATCGCTGGCCAAACTGTCTGAGCGGGTCAACATGGAGGTGGTCTACACCCCCCGCGAGCTCAGCCAGATCCATGTGGAGATCGCGGAGGTCAACCGCCCGGGCCTGTTCCTGGCAGGGTACTATGAGTATTTTGACAACCTGCGGCTGCAGATCATGGGCCTGGCCGAGATGAACTTTTTGTCGGTGCAGACCCCCGAGCGCCGCTATGAAGCGCTGGACCACCTATTTGGGGCCATGCCCCCGGCGGTGATCGTCTCCCGCAGCGACGAGCTGGCCCCGTTCCCCGAGATGCTGGAGCTGGCCCAGAAATACAAGGTGGCGCTGCTGCGTTCCAATGAGGCCACCTGCGTTTTGATGGGCAGCCTGCTCAGCGTGCTGAATATGGAGCTGGCGCCCCGCATCACCCGCCATGGCGTTCTGGTGGAGGTGTACGGCGAAGGTATCCTGATCCTGGGCGACAGCGGCATCGGCAAGAGCGAGCTGGCCATCGAGCTGGTCAAGCGGGGCCACCGTCTGGTGGCGGATGACGCCGTCGAGCTGCGCAAGGTGTCCAACCGGCAGATCATGGGCACCGCCCCCGAGAACATCCGCCACTTCATCGAGCTGCGGGGCGTGGGCATCGTCAACGTGGCCCGGGTGTACGGCGTGGGTGCCGTCAAGGTGACCGAGACGGTGGACTTTGTGGTGCAGCTGGAGGCCTGGGACCCCAGCAAGAACTACCAGCGCACCGGCCTGGAGACGGAGTATTACGAGATCCTGGGGGTCAAGATCCCCAGCACCGCCATCCCGGTGTCTCCCGGGCGCAACCTGGCCGTTGTGCTGGAAACTGCGGCCATCAACAACCGCCAGAAAAAGATGGGCTACAATGCAGCCAAGGAGCTGCTGATCCGTTTGGGTCTGGATGCCACCATGGACTGAGGAGTGGGATTTTGGAGCAGATACAAACATTGAAGGAGCGGCTGGAGGCAGCCGCCCTGCCTTATAGGGAACAGGAACCTCTGGCAGGCCACACCACCTTTAAAATCGGCGGGCCGGCGGCCGTGTTTGTACAGCCTGCGGACGAAGCGCAGCTGTGCGCCGCCGTGGCCCTGTGTAGGGAGCTTGCGGTGCCTTACTACATCCTGGGCAACGGCAGCAACGTCCTGTTTGGAGACAAGGGCTGGGCCGGCGCGGTCATCTGCCTGGCCGGCATGAAGGGCGGCGTCCGCCGGGAAGGGAACACCCTGACCGCTCCGGCCGGCCTGCCCCTGAGCGCCCTGTGCACCGCCGCCTGGGAGGTCGGCCTTGCCGGGCTGGAGTTCGCCTATGGCATCCCCGGCACGGTGGGGGGCGCAGTGTATATGAATGCAGGCGCCTATGGCGGCGAGATGAAAGACGTCCTGCTCTCGGTGCGGTATCTGACCGCCGAAGGGCAGATCGAGGAGGCCCCCGCCGAGGGTCTGGATCTGGGCTACCGCCACAGCATTTTTGAATCGAACGGTGGCTGCATCCTGTCGGCACAGGTCAGGCTGGAGGCAGGGGACCCGGCGGCCATCCGCGCCAGGATGGATGAACTGATGGGCCGACGCCGCGACAAGCAGCCCCTGGACAAACCCAGCGCAGGCAGCACCTTCAAGCGGCCTGTGGGCGCTTTCGCGGGCGCGCTGATCGAACAGTGCGGCCTGCGGGGCCACCGCCACGGCGGGGCCGCCATCAGTGAAAAACACTGCGGCTTTGTGGTCAACCTGGGGGGCGCCACCTGTGCGGATGTGCTGGCCCTGTGCCGGGAAGTGCAGCAGATCGTGAAAGAACAGACCGGCTATACCCTGGAAAAAGAGATCCGGGTAGTGGAATGCTGAAAGGAACCGGGGAGGCGGCTATGGAGCTGTTGATCGTGAGCGGGCTTTCGGGCTCGGGCAAATCTGTCTCAATGAATGCGCTGGAAGATATCGGCTTTTTCTGTATGGATAACATCCCGGCCCGGCTGCTGCCCAAGATCGTGGCCTTTTCCCGGGCGGGCGACAGCCAGCTGGATCGGGTGGCCATCTCGATGGATGTCCGCGGGTGCCACTCGCAGCAGGAGATCCTGGAGGCGCTGGACCAGCTGGATCTGCAGCAGACCCCCTATAAGATCCTGTTTTTGGACGCATCGGACGATGTGCTGCGCCGCCGCTACAAAGAGACCCGCCGCCGCCATCCCATCAGCCTGGCCGAGAACATCTCCACCCAGGAAGCACTGGCCAAGGAGCGGGAGATCCTGCGTCCCCTGCAGGACCGCGCCGACTATATCATCGACACCAGCCTTTTGTCCACCGCCCAGAACAAAGAGCGGATCTGTGATTTGTTTGTGCCGGGTGGCGGGGCCAAGGCCGCCATGCGGCTGACCGTCATGTCCTTCGGCTTCAAGTTCGGGCTGCCGGGGGAGGCGGACCTGGTGCTGGATGTGCGCTGCCTGCCCAACCCTTTCTATGTGCCCGAACTCAAGCACAAGACCGGCATGGAGCAGGAAGTGGTGGACTATGTCATGAGCTTTGCCCAGTCCCGGGAACTGCTGGCCCGCATCGAATACCTGCTGGCCTACGCCCTGCCTCTCTATGTCAAGGAGGGGAAAAGCGCCTTGACCATTGCGGTGGGCTGCACCGGGGGCAAGCACCGCTCCATCACCTTTGCCCGCAAGATCGCGGAATATTGCCAGCAGCAGGGTTATGCCGTCAGCATCCAGCACCGCGACGCCGCCCGCTGAACAGAAACAAAGGAGTAGACCAAAGCATGAGCTTTGCTTCCGGGGCCAGGGGCGAGATCGCCCGGCGCGCACTGACCAGTGAGAGCGACGTCCGGGCGGCCTGTTATGGGCTGGCCTGTTTTGCCAAACATTTCGACACCAGGGGTCTGGTGATCCAGACCGAGCAGGAGGAGACAGCCCTCTATGCCCAGCAGTGCTTTGCCTGCTGCGGCATCCAGGGACAGATCCGCTGCCGGGAACACGCCAGCGGCCCCGTCTATGAATTCAAGATCGACCAGGCCGGTCCGGTGGCCCAGATGCACGCCCTGTTCGGCACCACCGGCGCCGAACCCAGTCTGCAGATCAACCCTGCGCTCATCCGCACCCCCCGCAGCGTCAGCGCCTATGTGGGGGCGGCTTTTTTGTGCTGCGGCACCGTCACCGATCCCCAAAAGGGCTACCATCTGGAGTTTACCACCCCCCGCACCAATCTGGCGCGGGATTTTGAGGCTCTGTTGGCCGAGCACGAGTTCGGCCCCCGGCGCAGCCGCCGCAAAGGGGTGAATGTCATCTACCTCAAGGCCTGCGCCCATATCCAGGCGTTGCTGGTCTTTATGGGGGCCGGCCAGGCCGCCGGCCTGATGGGCACCCAGCAGGCGGTCAAGTCGGTGCGCAACCGCGTCAACCGCTCGATCAACTGTGAGACCGCCAACCTGGGCAAGACGGTGCGGGCCAACGCTTCGGCCATCAAGGCCCTGCGCTATCTGCAGCAGCAGGGCGCTCTGGATACCCTGCCCGAGCCCCTGCGGCAGACCGCCGTCAAGCGGCTGGAGTACCCCGAGCTGTCCCTGGCGGCCCTGTGTGAAAAGATGGAGCCGCGGCCCAGCAAGTCGGGGCTGGCCCACCGCCTCAAGCGGCTGGAGGAATTGTCCGCCGACCTGCGGACCAGAAGGGAAGGAGGGAGACCCGCATCATGAGCGAGACCCAAGCAGACGGACAGGGGTTCGTGCACCTGCACGTCCACACCGAATACAGCCTGCTGGACGGCGCCTGCCGCATCGACCAGCTGATGGACCGGGTGAAGGAGTGCGGCCAGACCGCCATTGCCTGCACCGACCACGGCGTGATGTACGGCTGCGTCCAGTTCTACAAGGCCGCCAAAAAGGCGGGCATCAAGCCCATCATCGGGTGCGAGGTCTATGTGGCCACCCGTACCCGCTTTGACAAGGTGAACAAGATCGACGGCAACAACCATCTGATCCTGCTGTGCAAAAACGAGACGGGCTACCGCAACCTGATCAAGATGGTGTCGGCAGCCTTCACCGAGGGGTTCTATTCCAAGCCCCGGGTGGACAAGCAGCTGCTGGAGCAGTACCACGAGGGCCTGATCTGCCTGTCGGCCTGCCTGGCGGGAGAAGTCCCACAGGCCCTGCTGGCAGGGGATTATGAGCGGGCCAAGGCCGCGGCCCTGTGGTACAATGACCTGTTCGGTCCGGGCAACTACTACATCGAGCTGCAGGACCACAACCTGGCCGAGGATGAAACGGTACTGCCCCAGCTGATCCGATTGTCCCGGGATACCGGCATCCCTATGGCGGCCACCAACGACGCCCACTACCTGCGCAGGGAGGACGCCCGCGTGCAGGAGATCCTGCTGTGCATCCAGACGGGTAAGACCATCCAGGACGCCGACCGGATGGAGTTCCAGACCGACGAATTCTACCTCAAGACCACGCAGGAAATGTACGACCTGTTCGCCGTGGTCCCCGAGGCCTGCGCCAATACGGTCAGGATCGCCCAGCAGTGTGATTTCGATTTTGACTTTGGGCACACCAAGATCCCCTACTACAAGGCCCCTGACGGGATGGACAACCAGGCTTATTTTGAGAAGCTGTGCTGGGAGGGACTGGAGCGCCGGTACGGCCCTCAGGTCCCCCAGGCCAATAAGGACCGGCTGTCCTATGAGATCGGCGTCATCCGGTCGATGGGGTATACCAACTACTATCTGATCGTTTTCGACTACATCAACTTTGCCAAAAGCCAGAACATCCCGGTAGGTCCCGGGCGCGGTTCGGGCGCGGGCAGCATCGCCGCTTACTGTGTGGGCATCACCGACATCGACCCCATCCGCTACAACCTGATCTTCGAGCGCTTCCTCAACCCCGAGCGGGTGAGTATGCCCGACTTTGATGTGGACTTCTGCTACGAACGGAGGCAGGAGGTCATCGACTACGTCAACCGGAAATACGGCTCGGACCATGTGGCCCAGATCGTCACCTTCGGCACCATGGCCGCCCGCAATGCCATCCGGGACGTGGGCCGAGTGATGGGCCTGCCCTACCAGAGCGTGGATACGGTGGCCAAGCTGGTGCCCATGGAGCTCAAGATGACCCTCAAGCGGGCGCTGGAGGTGTCCGGTGAGCTGAAAAAGCTCTACGACATCGACCCGCAGGTCAGGGAGCTGATCGACACGGCCGCCAAGGTGGAGGGGATGCCCCGGCACGCATCCACCCATGCGGCAGGGGTGGTCATCACCCCGGAGCCGGTGGATCACTACCTGCCCCTGGCCACCAACGACGGCCTGCCGGTGACCCAGTTCAACATGACCGAGATCGAGGAGCTGGGCCTGCTCAAGATGGATTTTCTGGGCCTGCGCACCCTCACGGTCATCCGGGACGCCGAGACCGCCGCCCAGAAAAAGGACCCCGGCTTCTGTATGTCCGGCCTGGACTACGACGACAAGGCTACCTATGAAATGCTGGGCCGGGGCGAGACCGAGGGCGTGTTCCAGCTCGAATCCACGGGGATGCGGCAGGTGCTGATGGGCCTGCAGCCCCAGAACCTGGAAGATGTCATCGCTCTGATCAGCCTGTACCGCCCCGGGCCGATGGACTCCATCCCCACCTATCTGCGCAACCGCCATCAGCCGGACAAGATCAGCTACAAGACCCCCCAGCTGGCCCATATCCTGGACGTCACCAACGGCTGCATCGTCTACCAGGAGCAGGTGATGCAGATCTTTCGGGAGCTGGCGGGCTTCTCGTTCGGCCAGGCCGACAACGTCCGCCGGGCCATGAGCAAGAAGAAACACGACGTGATGGAGGCCGAGCGGGAACACTTCGTCCACGGCTGCACCGAGCCGGGCCATGAGTGCCCCGGCTGCGTGGCCAACGGCATCTCCGAGCAGGTGGCCAACGAGATCTACGACGAGATGTCCAGTTTTGCCTCCTACGCCTTCAACAAGAGCCATGCGGCCTGCTATGCCTATGTGGCTTACCAGACCGCCTACCTCAAGTGCCACTATCCCGCCGAGTTCATGGCGGCGCTGCTGACCAGTGTGCTGGACAACACCGACAAGGTGATCGAGTACACCGCCGAATGCGCGCGCCTGGGCATCAAGGTGCTGCCCCCTGACATCAACCGGTCGGCGGGCGGCTTCACCGCCGACGGGGAGGGGAAGATCCGTTTCGGGCTGAACGCTGTCAAGAATGTGGGCCGCAACCTGATCGAAGGGGTGCTGAAGGAACGGGAGAAAGAGCCGTTCCGCAGCCTGTACGATTTCTGCCGCCGGATGCATGGCAGTGAGCTGAACCGCCGCGCCCTGGAGTGCCTCATCAAGGCGGGCGCCTTCGATGGGATGGGGGCCACCCGCCACAGCCAGGTGGAAGCGGTGGAAGGAATCCTCAAGAGCGTGGAAAACGACGCGCGCCGGAACCTGGAAGGCCAGCTGGACCTGTTCTCGGTGATGGTGGGTGGGGACGGCCCGGCTCCCCAGGAAGGCTATGAGATGAAAGCCCTGCCCGAATACACCCACAGCGAGCTGCTGCGGATGGAAAAGGAGGTCAGCGGGCTGTACCTGTCGGGCCACCCGCTGGACGCCTATCGGGAGCAGTCGGCCCGCTTTTCCTCCCACAGCATCAAGATGCTGACTGGGGAGGACGCCCACAAGCTGGACAACACCCGGGTCAAGATCGTCTGCACGGTGGTCAAAAACCGGATGATGACCACCAAGAACAACTCGATGATGGCCTTCACCAGCGTGGAGGACCTGACCGGCACCATGGAAGTGATCGTCTTTCCCCGGGTGCTGGATACCTACCGGGACGCCCTGCAGGAAAACGCTGTGGTGGTGATCGAAGGGAAGCTGTCGGTGCGGGAGGATGAGCCGGCCAAGCTGATGGCCGAGACCGTCACCCCCATCGACCGGTACGATCCTGCCCGGCCCGACGGCTATCGTCCCGACCCGCTGCGGGAAGCACCCAAACGGCTGTACCTGCGCCTGCCCTCCCGCAAGGGGATGGTCTATCAGAAGGTGGTCAACCTGCTGGAGATCTTTGACGGGGATATGCCGGTGGTGCTGTATCTGGAGGACGAAAAAAAGAAGCTGGCGGCCCCCCGCCGGCTGTATACCTCGGGCCATCCGCTTTTGATGCAGGAACTGGGCCGGCTGCTGGGGGCTGAAAATGTTGCAACAAAATAACATGTATGTGAGTGAATCGAAACGGGTGCCCTGTTCCCAAACCGGGCGAAATGTGTTATAATGTCTGTAATAAGGCAAAGGGGCCGTTCCGCTGCAGCTGCGGCGGGACGGGTCTTTGCTGCGGGCGCGGCTGGGGCGGCAGGGTCCCGGCACGCGGCCTATGGATAAGAAGGACCAAAGCATAGAGGGCCAGAAGGCCCTGGCAAAAAGGGAAATATGTGAATGGGAGGGTTTCTACTATGGAGAAACAGATCAAATCCATCGGCGTGCTGACCAGCGGCGGCGATGCACCTGGCATGAATGCCGCGGTGCGTGCTGTCGTGCGCACCGGCATCCACAAAGGCTACCGGATGATCGGCATCCAGCGCGGTTACAACGGCCTGCTGAACGGCGAGTGCTATGAGATGAACCTGCGCAGTGTGTCCAACATCATCCAGGACGGCGGCACCATCCTTTACACGGCCCGCTGCCTGGAGTTCAAGACCAAAGAAGGTCAGGACAAGGGCGCGGCCAAGTGCCGTGAATTGGGCATCGACGCGCTGGTGGTCATTGGCGGCGACGGTTCGTACCGCGGCGCCCGTGAGCTGGCGCACCGCGGCATCCCCATGGTGGGCCTGCCCGGCACCATCGACAACGACATCGCCTGCACCGATTACACGGTGGGCTATGATACCGCCATGAACACCGCCATGGAGATGATCGACAAGCTGCGCGATACCACCCAGAGCCACGACCGCTGCAGCGTCGTGGAAGTCATGGGCCGCAACGCCGGCTACATCGCACTGAACGTGGCCATCGCCTCGGGCGCCATGGCAGTGCTGCTGCCCGAATATGAGTTCGATATGCAGCGGGACATCCTGGACAAGATCGAGCTGACCAAAAAGACCGGCAAGAACCACTTCATCATCATTGTGGCCGAGGGTGTGGGCCACGCCCAGGAGATCGCCAACGAGATCCAGGCGCGCACCGGCATCGACTCCCGCGCCACCATCCTGGGCCATGTGCAGCGCGGCGGCTCGCCCACCCTGCGGGACCGCGTGAACGCTTCGGCCATGGGCTACCGCGCCGTCTGCCTGATCGATGAGGGCAAGTACAACCGCATCGTGGGTATGCGCGGCGAACAGCTGGTGGATTACCCGGTGGACGAGGCCCTGGAGATGACCAAGGGTCTGGACCCGGTGCTGCTGGATGTCTGCAATACCATTTCGATCTGATGCAGGGCAGGGGAGAGGCCGGCCGGCTGGTTGAGGCTCTTCCTGTCTGAAACATAAAGTTACTACATTCCGGCGCGCGGCGCAGGTGCAAAAGCCTGTGCCGCGCGCTTTTGTTTAAAAACAACGCAGGAACGACTATAAAAAGCACGATAATACGAATTGTATAACGCGTGGTGATTCACAATCACCCAAAACGCCGATCGGGCCTGCCTATCTGCATACCCCCGGGCGGTGCCGGACGACGTTTCGGAAAAGCGAAAAAGAAGTCCCTCTTACGTAGATGTAAAATCAACGTAAGAGGGACCTTTTTTGCATCGACAGAAAAAGCCCCCGTTCGCAGAGGAACGGGGGCGCGGATGTGGAATGAACGGCTTGCTTTTAGGGTGTATCTGAAGTCA
This sequence comes from Faecalibacterium sp. An121, assembly GCF_002160915.1. Taxonomy (GTDB): domain Bacteria; phylum Bacillota; class Clostridia; order Oscillospirales; family Ruminococcaceae; genus Faecalibacterium; species Faecalibacterium avium. Next base: position 14,399 of record NZ_NFLM01000017.1, on the reverse strand, counting down.
AAATGCCCAAATGCAAGGCAGATGGGCGTTTTTGGCAGAATGGAACACAGCGTTGCGTTTTTTCAGATACACCTTAGTCCAAAGTCAGGGAAGGTGCGGTGTAAGTACGGCTCAGCAGCTCGCTGTTCAGCATATAGAGGCTGCGGGCATCGCCGCCGTACAGCTCCATCTTGGTGATCTGGTCGGCGGAGTTCTTTTCCTCCTCGCCCTGCTCCTTGATGAACCAATCCAGGAACTGGACGGTGCGGTAGTCCTTGGCCTCCACAGCAGCCGCATAGATGGCGTTGATGAGACTGGTGACATACTTTTCATGGCCCAGGGCAGCCTTCAGAGGGCCGATCAGGTCGGTGAAGTTGGTCTCAGGCTTCTGGATGGTGTCCAGCACCACCGGCTGGCCGTTGTTGTGCAGGTAGCGGTAGAACAGCATGGCGTGATCCTGTTCTTCCTTGGCCTGGATCTCGTACCAGTTGGCAAAGCCGTCCAGGCCCTTGGCGTCATAGTAGTTGGCGATCTCCAGATAGAGGTAGGCGGAGTAGAACTCCTTGTTGATCTGGGCGTTGAGCAGTTCATAAACTTTCTGATCCATGGCAAAGAACCTCCTGTGTATGGTCAAAAGGCTGCGGGTGCAGCCGTGTGGTTTGTATGTACTAATCATAGCATGGAACGGCGGGAAAGTCAACCTTCCCTGTGAGCGGGTCACATTTTTAAAAGAGATGGATTCCGGTTGGAACGTTCCCTTCCCGGGCGTTTTATGGTATTATGTAAGAGAGGCCCCGGCTGCCGGGGCGGAAGGAGAGGATCTATGATGGAACTGGAACAGGCCCGCCAGCGTGCACAGGAGCTGCGGCGGGTCATCGAATACAACAACCGCCTGTACTACGACCAGGACGCCCCCCAGCTGGAAGATTTCCAGTACGACGACCTGATGCGGGAGCTGCGTCAGATCGAGGCGGAGTACCCTCAGTTGGTCACCCCCGATTCCCCCACCCAGCACGTGGGCGGCACCCCCAGCGGCCGCTTTGCCAAGGTGACCCACACGGTCAAAATGGAGAGCCTGCTGGATGCATTCAGCTACGACGAACTGCGGGACTTTGACCGCCGTGTGCGGGACGCAGGGATCCAGCCACAGTACGTGGTGGAGATCAAGATCGATGGGTTGTCCTGCAGCCTGGAGTATGAGAATGGCCAGCTGGTACGGGCCTCCACCCGGGGGGACGGCGAGGTGGGGGAGGATGTGACCCCCAACGTGCGGGCCATCCGCAGCATCCCCAAGACTTTGAAGGAAGGGGCCCCCGCCTATCTGGAGGTGCGCGGTGAAGTGTATATGCCTCACAAGGCGTTCCAGAAGCTATGCGAAGAACAGGAACTGCAGGGAGCGGCCCCCTTCAAAAATCCCCGCAACGCCGCCGCCGGCAGCCTGCGCCAGAAAGACCCCAAGGTGACAGGCAGCCGTGGTCTGGGCATCTTCATTTTCAATGTGCAGCAGGTGCGGGGGATGGAGCTGACCAGCCATGCCGCCAGCCTGGACTATCTGAAACAGCTGGGGCTGCCGGTGTCTCCCCGGTATCACCTGGTGGACAACATCGAGGACGCCATTGCGGAGATCGAGCAGATCGGCACAGAGCGTGCAGCCCTGGGGTTCGACATGGACGGCGCGGTGATCAAGGTGGACAGCCTGGCCCAGCGGACCCAGCTGGGCTCCACTGCCAAATTCCCGCGGTGGGCCATTGCATTCAAGTACCCCCCCGAGGTCAAGGAGACCAAACTGTTGGACATCGAGGTGGCGGTGGGCCGCACCGGCGTGCTGACCCCGACGGCTTCCTTTGAGCCGGTCACCCTGGCGGGCACCACCGTGTCCCGGGCGACGCTGCACAACGAGGATTTTATCCGGCAGCTTGGTCTGTGCATCGGGGACACCATCCAGGTGCGGAAGGCAGGGGAGATCATCCCCGAGGTGATCGGTGTGACCGCCCACGCTCCGGAGGCGCAGCCTTGGCAGATGCCTGCCGTCTGCCCCAGCTGCGGGGCGCCTGTGGCCCATCTGGCCGATGAAGCTGCCCTGCGCTGTGTCAACCCCGAGTGCCCCGCCCAGGCCCTGCGCAACCTGATCCATTTTGCCTCCCGGGATGCCATGGACATCGACGGGCTGGGAGTGGCGGTATGCACCCAACTGGTGGACCGGGGCCTGGTGCGCTCGGCCGCAGACCTGTATACCCTGACCCGGGAGCAGCTGCTGACCCTGGACAAGTTCAAGGACAAGAGCGCCGACAACCTGCTGGCGGCCATTGCCCACAGCAAGGAGAACAACCTGGACAAGCTGCTGTTCGGCCTGGGGATCCGAAACATCGGCGACAAGGCCGCCGCCCTGCTGGCGGGTCACTTTGGCACGATGGAGGCAGTGGCCGCCGCCACCGCAGAGCAGATCTGTGAGATCGACGGATTTGGCGCGGTGATGGCCCAGAGTGTGGTGGAGTTCTTCGCCCGGGAGGGGACTGCCGACCTGGTGCGGCGTCTGGCCGCCCAGGGAGTGAATATGCGGTGGCAGGGCCAGGTGCGCACCGATAAACTGGCCGGCAAGACCATCGTTGTGACCGGGACGCTGCCCACCCTTTCCCGCAAGGAAGCCGAGGCGATGATCGTTCAGAACGGGGGCAAGGCCAGCAGCTCGGTGTCCAAAAAGACAGCCTATGTACTGGCAGGCGAGGCCGCCGGCAGCAAGCTGGACAAGGCCCGCCAGCTGGGTGTGCCGGTGCTCAGCGAGGCGGAGTTTTTGTCGATGATCGGATCGTAACCTGTCGAAGCTGTGCTGCAGGACAAAAGGCGGTTGGCAGATGACTGTAATTTCCAAAAATTGCCAATTTATACTGTTGAAGTAACTGGGAAATTATGGTAAAATCCATTGTGCTGGGACATTTCCACGGACTGTCCGCTGCCCTGTCGGGCGCGGACGGCCCTGCCGCTGTGAAACCTTTTGACACATGCTGGAGGAACGATCATGGACAAAGTGAGATTTTTGATGTCTGATACGGGGCCGGATGTCACCCCTTTATGCCGGGAAGCGCTGGAGCAGAAAGGCATTGAAGTGACCGTGGTGGAAAAGGACGGTTTAAAGGTACTGCAGAAAATGTTGGTGCTTCGTCCCCATGTGGTGCTTCTGGACGCCTTTATGCCCGGGCTGGATGCTTTGACGGTCAAGCAGCGCTACAACACCGCGGGGGAGCTGAGCACAGCTTTCTTTGTGACAGGGGCCTTTCAGAGTGAGAACGTGATCCAGGAGCTGCTGGATGCGGGGTTCTCCTACTACTTTGTCAAGCCTTTCGATGAGAACATCCTCGCGGCCCGTGTGCTGAAAGCGGCGGCCGGACGCAACCGCCAGCCTGCCTATTCCAGTGCAGACAGCGACGAGATGACGGTGACCGAGATCCTGCACCAGATCGGGGTGCCGGCCCATATCAAGGGCTATCAGTTCCTGCGGGACGGGATCCTGCTGACCATGAACGATCCCGATTATATCAACGCGGTGACCAAGCGCCTGTATCCGGAGATCGCCCGGATGAACAACACCAGCGCCAGCCGGGTGGAACGCGCCATCCGTCACGCCATTGAAGTGGCCTGGGACCGGGGCGACGTGGAGACATTGAACCACTATTTCGGCTACACCGTCCACAGCCTGCGCGGCAAGCCCACCAACAGCGAGTTCATCGCCATGATCGCCGACAAAATGCGTCTGGACAAAAAACGCCGCACAGGCTGATAAAACAGCGATAAAAAGCCCGTTTTTCTGGTGCTGTTTCCTGCATGGCAACATCCATGCCGACCTATTTTTGAAAAAACGTATGGCCGTATGGATCCAGGCCAACCAATTTATTTGGCTCAGGGCAACCAATTTCCTGTATTCATTGGGTGAAAGCTTGGGAAGACAGGAGGCTGTATGCTGTTGCAGGATGTCGAGATTTTTATAGAACACTGTACGGAAAAAGGTCTGGCCGTTAAAACGATTGCCAGTTATGAGCAGACGCTGCGCCTACTCATTCAGTATCTGGATGCACAGGGAATTCACCAGATAGATCAGATCACGCACACAGTGATACGAGATTATGTCAGATGCATTCAACAGAGAGGAAAGTACACCGTAGCTGTCAGCTCATACAGCAGTAACTGTCCAGAACGCCGGAGAGACTACGGAAAGAAAGTATCTCCTACGACCATCAATAATTACTTGAGGAATATGAGTGTATTCTTCAACTGGTGTGTGGAAGAAGGTTTGATGCTGCGCTCCCCGATCAAGAAGGGAGACTACCTCAAAGTGGAGAGAAAGCCTCTTGAGTTTGTCTCAGATGAGGACTTCCGCAGGCTGCTGAAGTGTATGGATATATCCCATTTCAGCGAGTACAGAGACTCCATTATTGTACAGCTACTTCTGGACACAGGAATGCGGATCAGCGAATGTCTGCTGATTCATGTGACAGATGTGGATTTGAGAAAGCACTGTATCTACCTGCCTTCTGACCATACGAAAGGCAAGAAGGGAAGATATGTATTCTACTCGGACAAGATGGCTTCCATGCTTCAGAGATGGCTGAAGTACAAGGACAGATACAGAGACAGTGATTTCCTATTCTGTACAAATCAGGGAAAGCCCGTAGAGGTGTCCAATTTTGAGAAAAATATAACAAAATATGCAAAGCGTGTTGGTCTTGCCAACATTCACCCTCATGTGTTCCGCAATAACTTTGCTAAGCGCTTCTTGATGAATGGGGGAGATATTTACACGCTAAGCAGACTTTTGGGGCACAGCAGTGTGACCATTACAGAACAGGCATATCTGGACATCACACAGGACGATCTGGCAGAGCTGTACAGGAAACACAGTCCCCTGAATCACATGACAAAATAAAAGGGCAGGCCCGTGAAAGGCTTGCCCTTTTTGAATGCTAAGATTTAAAATAAAGACCGTTCAGCGTTCCCTCAATCGGTCTGCCAGCTGTGCAATCAGAGCCACGTCCTTTTCATCCAGCCCGCTTACATTAACAGTCTGGTGAGGTTCAAGTCCCAGCAGATAGTCAGTAGACACATAAAACAGCTTTGCCAGCTCTACAAGTAGAGGGGGAGAGGGCATAGACAGTCCTTGTTCCCAGGAATTAACGCCGTTGCGTGTCATATTCAACCGCCGTGCCAGTTCAGCCTGTGTCCAACCCCGTGCTTCCCGCAGCGTTTTGATTCGATCAGCAGTCATGTGCAACACCTCTTTTGTCAAGTATAGCTGGACAATTTGATTTATCTTTATCATTTTGGCTCTATTGCTTGACATAATGACAAGCTTGTGTTATTCTTGTGAAAATAGTTCACTGGTGGGGTGAGGAAAGACAATATAGGGCTATTACTTTGTTCTAGTTTGCTTGCGTCGCTGGTGTTCCATGCACTGGCAAAGTATTTGAACGCATTTCATCTTCCTGGGTAATAAAAAGGATGGTTAGTATGGGATTCTTAATGGTAATTATTAATCTTCTCTTGGTAGTGGCGACTGGTGGAGCGTGGCTCCTGGTTTTAATTGTATGGGCGTTATGGAAAGTTATTTCAAGTCCAAAGAAATGAAGTGGAGGTTTTCAGATGCAACACAAGTTGATATCTGGGGTTATTGTATGTTTTAGTATGGCGATGCTTTTGTTTGCAGGTGGCGTAATATTTACAACAATTTCTAATAAACCTGAAAGTAATTCTGTAAGCTCTAGTAGTGTATCGACTGGTTCTAAGGCTACTATCATGCATTATTGTGATGCGGATGGATGTATGAGGGAAGGGATAAAATCTTATTCTGGAATATCGGGTGAGACAGAATGGTATTGCCAAGAACATTATGATGAAATAATGGATATTATTGGTATGATGGAGGAAGATGTTGGGACAGGCACAGCAAGTAAACACACTTGTGAAGTATGTTCAAAGGAAGGTACACATTCCATCATAGGAATTTCTGGTGAAACCGAATATTATTGTACTGAACATTATAATGAAATGTCTGAAATTCTGAATATGCTATCTGGATATTAAACAATCCCGATCTTGTAGCTGCTTTTGGTGATGACAATGTAAAATACTATGAGCACTACATTTCTTCTGGTAAAGCGGAAGGCCGTAAAGCTGTATAATGCAGCTTAAAAGCAAAGTTAACACCTAAACTAAAGACCTCTGCCTTTCAATAGGTAGAGGTCTTTCTATTTGTAGCAAAAGCTGTTTTGAATACTAAGTTTTAAGAGAGAAAAAGCACAACATCTCCCTTGTCTCTTATGTTTGGCCCGCCGGGAGCGGAAATGAAGCAGAGTGATTGACAGCGACTTAGAGCTAGGTAAAGGTACTTTTGCAATTATCTTTAGAGAATCCTGTGAGATGCGTTGTTTCAGCTTCAATTCTCTATTTCCGAACCATAGAAATAGAAGATTACACCATTGCGTGAACAGTTTTTGCCTTTCAGCAGAACACATCCTATTTTCTATTAGCAAAGGAAGAAAAAAACCTGACCAGTCAAAACGACGGGTCAGGTTCCTGTTTTGGGAATCCGATAAGAATGGGTCACTGAATTGATGACCCTTGCGTCAAATTTGACGCACCCTATATTACTCAAAAACCGGGAGGGGTCAAATCTGGCCCTTCTTTTTGATTAGAAGGGGGACGAAATCTCGTCCTCCCTTTGGCCTCTCTGACTTACGCTCAAAAACGACCAATAGGCAACCTGTACAAAAAAGTACTGAATCCAAATTTGGACTGAGCGCAATTTTGCGCCAAGCAACAGCTATTGGACATTTTTGTCCATAACTTTCAAAGCCAACGCTCATCAAGGGGCGTCAAATTTGACTCTCCTTTGCCCTTACACTTTCCATCGCACAAGTGGCGACGCTAAAGAGCTTTTGGATTGAATATCTTTCCCCACAAGTTGGGAAATCTACTACTCCATTAACGGGCGCAATTTTGCGCTGGTTGAGTTTCCCCAAATTTGTAGGGGAACTTCTTGTCTTGTTGTGACAAGTGGCAATACATCCGATCTTTCAGCAGAAGCGCCGAAACAAAGTGATTGCGTGCAGATGCTTTCCAGGCAGGGGGCAGGAAATTTCCCGCTCCTAAAGCAGTTTGCCAAAAATGGCGATGATTGGTTGGCATTTGAGAACTGGTGCTTAGCATCGCCGTATAGCCTAAAATCTCCCATGAGTTATGGGAAAATTTGAGTATAAGCCTTCCATGGCAAATTCTTCATGTGAGGATGTTCTTTGCAGAAATTCCTGTAATTCACTGTGAAATTTGAGCTATATGTGAATAAATAACGATATATCGTATAAATATACGGACGTGAATTTTGAAGCTAATATTTTAGATTTTCCTACAGAACAATCCCGCTGGGGCTTATGTTTCCTGGAAATGGAAACTACCCCAGCGGGTTCTTTTTATCAGGTATCAGATTCTTCAGGGCTTGGCTGTTGTGACTCTGCTTCTATCAGTTCATTGTATTTTATATCTATGAGTGTTTTTAGCACTTGTGCTTTACTTGTATTCATTCTTTGAGCTATATATTCAAGTTTTGGCTTGTACTCTTTGGGCAGCTTGGCTTTTATCTCTACTAGGTTGGTTTCGATATATCGCGCTCTTTGTTCTCTTTGCGCCTGTTTTGCTTCATCTGTATTTTTATACTTTCTAATATTTGCCATGTTTAACCGCCTTTTGCTTTTATCAGTATATCGTCAATTTTTCAGCTGTTTGTACATTGTGCTACATTTGATGTTTTATGGGCCCATAACGCTTGTATATTTTGCCTATTGTTTATGGGCCCATAAAATGCTATACTTTAGGTGTCCTCAGGGACAGGGCTCCACGGCCTCACACCCCATCAAGTGAACAACAGTTCACACTACTACATAATAGGAGGAACAACACAATGAGTATGGACAATTTGCTTGCACTGGTAGAACAGTACAAAGAGGCTGCACAGCTGATTGAAGCAGCACAGGCAGAGCAAGAGGCCATCCGTGATCGCATCAAGGAAGAGCTGGCCCGCCGGGACACAAACAGCCTGGAAGTCGGATGCCACAAGATCAAGCTCACCGACTACACACAGACAAGGCTGGACAGCAAAGCCATCAAGACCGTGGCCCCTGCACTGTATGAACAGTACAGCAAAACTGTTTCAGGCAAGCGCCTCACCATTAACTAAAAGAGCCCATACAGTAGACACCGACCAAAGTTTCACTGTACAGGCTCCACGATAACCGCCAAAGGGGCGGTGTATAGATAGTATAACATCGCCCCTTTCTTTTTTCAAGAGAACAGAGGGAAACATCATGAAACAGACCGTTAAGACCTCCCGCACAGCTGGACAGCTTGAAAAGATGTTCCGTGAGTTGAATGTACATTATTTCAATGGAGAGCTATCAGAGCCCATTATCAGCCTGAAGAAAACCCCGGGAGCCTATGGGCATTTCACCTGCGGCAAGGTCTGGCAGGCAGGCACAGAACATAGGTACGAGATAAACATAAGCACTGCCACACTTTCCCGCCCCATTGAAGATACGACAGCAACCTTGCTGCATGAGATGGTGCACCTGTACTGCATGGAGAATGGCATCAAGGACACAAGCAACAATGGAGTGTATCATAACAAGCGCTTCAAGGATGCAGCAGAAGCACACGGCCTGCACATTGAACAGCACCCAAAATATGGCTGGACAATTACAAGCCCCACAGAAGAATTGCTGGACTTCATTATTAGTGAAGGCTGGACAGACATTCAGATGGAAGAAAAGCTGTTGCTAAGTGATTTTGCAGGCCCCAGGGGGACAGCTGCGGGAACAGGTGAGACAGGAGCTCCCAGAGGGCCCAAACGTCCCAGCAGCTATAAGAGGTGGGTTTGCCCTAAATGTAAAACTATCATCCGCAGCACGAAGATGGTAAAAGTTCTGTGCATGGATTGCAACGTACCCTTTGAGCTGACAGAGTAGCAGTCAGCAGACAGAGATGGACAGGCCGAGTGAGAGTAGGCATTATTTTAAAAACTAGTTTTCAAGTGAGGATCAGAAAATGCCTTATCCTTATATATCCATCAACTACTTTGTAACAGAAATAAACGGTAAGACCGTTACAGGCGTCATAGACACGCCACACAGCACAGATGCTTTCCACATGGAGCGTGTAGCCTGTTACCGTGAAGATGGTAGCATTGTCATTGCAAACCACAACAGGTGTCTGTCCATTGACCTGGACATCATCTTGCATATGGAACGCATACCGTGCTTGAATGATATTACAGAGTACGAAATTGCCACTATCAATAGCATCATCACACTGGATGCTCTAAGCTGAAAGGGGGACAGATCAGGCTATGAATGATTTTCCCAAGCATCTACGAACTTTGCGTATAGAGCGGAACATGACACAGAATCAACTGGCATCCATGCTGAATTACTCCCGTGAGGCAGTAGTAGCATGGGAACGGGGAAGAAAACTTCCCTCTTATGATGCAATCATTGGGATATGTAAATGCTTTGATGTATCTTCCGACTGGTTGCTGGGACTTTCCTATTGAAAAGAAGGGAGTGAGGCTATATGAAGAACACAAAGAGGACGTTTACCGCACAAGAGCTCTATGCTTTCATCAAGAGCTATAAGCTGGCCTGTTTTCATGCTCCATGCAGCGGCAGCGCATGGTTTCACATGAATGTGCAAACTGAACTGTTCACGCTTGTGAACAGCGAGGACTATTCCATCATCAAATACAAGCTGAATCCGCCAGGCTGTGTGGATGGAGGCATTACATTGGCTGGCAATGCGTTCACCTTTAATTATAAGGACTATGGATGGTCAGCTGAAGGTGTGCTTTCATCGGATGAAATTAAAGGGAAGATTGCCCTGGCACTTTACCAAAGAACCCAGTGCTAGGACTTGATAACGATTCCTGCTCACTTTAATACAGTGAATAGATCGTTCTCCCTACCTATTAAAATAGAGTGTACTCTAATTTGCAGCCTTGGAGCCCCTGTTAGGATTGAAAAATAAAGTCGGTTTGGCAATTCTTTTCAATTTTGCAGGGCAGCTCTAAGGCTATTTTGAAAGGACTGAATCAAATGCGAGTGGCTTATGTGCGTGTCAGCACGGAAGAACAAAATGAAGCGCGGCAGATTGAAGCCCTGAAGCAACACAACATTGAGAAATGGTTTACGGAGAAGATCAGCGGCAAGAACACGGAACGTCCACAGCTTAAAGCCATGCTGGACTTTGTGCGGGAAGGGGACACCGTGTACATTCATGACTTTAGCCGTCTTGCTAGAAGCACCAAAGACCTGCTGGAACTGGTAGAACAGCTGCAAAAGAAGGGCGTTCATCTTATTAGCAACAAAGAGAAGCTGGACACAGGGACGCCTACAGGAAAGTTGATGCTTACCATGATAGCCGCCATCAATGAATTTGAACGGCAGAATCTTCTTGACAGGCAGCGGGAAGGAATTGCCATTGCCAAACGAAACGGCGTCTACAAAGGGCGCAAGAAGGTTGCTATCACAGAGGAATTTCCCGCACTTTATGCCAGGTATACCCGCCGGGAATTGAATAAAGGACAGTTTGCCAAAGCACTCCATGTGTCCAGGCCGACACTGGATCGGATGCTGAAAGAGTACGGCATCAAGCAATAACAAAAGGGGGCCCCGTTTTGGAGCTGTTGACAAACTCTGAAATCTCGCTTTATCATCTGAACCATGGTACAATAAAGAAAAAACGAGTGTGAAGCGTATGATGAGACGAGACGGCAGCAAACAACTGAAAATGACCTTTTTGACGCTGGAGGAACTGATGCCGGAAAGTCATTTCCTTCGCAATTTGGAGCAGTGTGTGGATTTCAGCTTCATTTACGATATCGTTGAACCGCTATACGCCAAAGTGGGACGACCTTCCGTTGATCCTGTGCTTCTGGTAAAAATGCTCCTTTTGGGATACCTGTACGGTATTCCTTCTGAGCGGAAGCTGGAGCAGGAAGTTCGAATAAATATCGCTTTCCGTTGGTTTCTGGGAATCGACTTTGACGAGCCTGTTCCGGATCATTCTACCGTTTCTCAGCTTCGACGCCGAAAATTCGGGAAGACAACCCTGTTTCAAGATATTTTTGACGAAGTTGTCCGCAAATGTATGGCTGCTGGACTGGTATCAGGAAAGCTTCTGCTGACAGATTCTACACACATTCTTGCAAATGCGGCAAAGGAAAAACGGGAAGTTATCGAGGTTCCAGACACGCCTTCTGAGTATGTGAAAAAGCTGGACCGGGAAGCTCTGGAAGCAGGTCTGCTGGATGAAGCTGTCACATATCCAGAAAAGACCAAAACTATTATTAAGAGTACCACTGATCCGGAATCAGGACTTATGAATCGTCCAGGAAAACCCAACGCTTTCTGTTATCTGAACCACCAGACCAGTGATGCTGAATGTGGTATTATTACAGATGTTTTCGTTACGCCCGGGAATGTCAATGACTGCACACCTCATACCAGTCGACTGGAAACACAGATTGATAAGTTTGGCTTTAAAACAGAAGCCATCTGCGCGGATGCTGGTTATGACAACAGCGAAGTGTATGATGCCATGTTAAAGCGCGGGATTCGAACATATATTCCCAAAAAGAGAAAGCCCAACAATGCTTCTTCTCACACAACTGGCTTTGAACCGGAGGCGTTCAACTACAATTCAGAAAAAGATTTCTATGTCTGTCCACAAGGAAAAATATTGGAATATTCTTGTTATAGCAAGAAAAGCCAAAAGAAGAGATATCTGGCTGCAAAGAAAGACTGCAGCATCTGTCCATGCCGACAACAGTGCATGGGTAATTCCAAAAATAGCCGCCTCATTGAGCGCCTGATGCATGAAGAAGCCAGGCAGGAGCAGATGAAAAATCTGAACACACCAGAATACTTTGCTGCACTGAGACTGCGGAAGATCTGGTGCGAAGGCAATTTCTCCCACCAGAAATCAGAGCACAATTTAAGGTGGACATACAAACGAGGCATTGAACGAGTAACCGAGCAATGCCTCTTGTCTGCATGCGCTATGAACTTAATACGACTGGTGAAGGCCGCAATCCGGCCTTTTTCTTTTGCGTGAAAACCTTCTTCTGAAGGGGCTGATGATCTTTTGGAGCCCTTTTGTCAACAGCTCCGTTTTGGGGCTCCCTTACCCTCTATTGATTCCCGGCGGGAACGGATATTGCAATCGGCTCAAAAATGAGCTGATGAAAGCTGCCTGCTGGAATTTGCTCTGTAATTTGTTTTAAACTTCACTTTTTAATGAATTTATAATTGACGGTAAGCAATAATTTGTTTGCCAATCAAGCTGCACGGAGCTGCTTTTCATTAGTTCGGTAATTAACTTGGTGATTCGGCTTATCATGTAACTTTCTGCCTGTTGCTTATGCTTCTTACCATACCGTATAATGTCTAGCGTTGCGATTTCTATTTCACCTTTAATCGAATCAAGATCAATGCCTGGTAGGTATTCTTCAATGCTATGAACCAGAGATGGGTATAGGTGATATGCCTTTGTAACTTCATCACCCGAAATAACTTCTCCCAATGCGTCAATAGTCATGTTGTAATCTTCTTTTGCTTGGGGTCTTGTAGATTTAACATTTTTAGTCATAATAATATCTTCCTTTCTTTATATAACTTATATCAATCACTCCAATACGGCTTATTAGATTGCTGGATATGATGCTGCTTATGATTGTTGATCTTCTTTCCAAAGAAAGTACTTGGTTATTTCTTCGATAACAAGGGCATCACGAAGTCCTTTCCCGTTTAATAGTGCATCTATGTGCTTCTCATAATCATTTGCATCAATAGCAATCATCCAGTCGATCAGAGCTTTTCTTTGCTCTGGGGTGATTTTATTCTGTGCCAACAGAAACTTACTTTCTTTCATTCCGTCACACAGAAGGCCATTGAGAGTGATAGCTCCTGCTAACAGCTCTTCATAGCTGCTTACCCGATTTTTAGCATAATCTATGAGCTTAGAAGTTGTGGAGATTCTGTAGACCTCATAAATTCTGAAGCCGTCACCAAAATAATCTGCGATCTTTTCGCTCAAGCGTTCGTAGAAGTCATCTATCTTCTTATGCAGAATGACATCTTTAAGAGTGAAATACTCTTTCTCTTTGATAAGAGGCTTGCCAAATCCTATTAGCGACGGCGCATTGAAAGAGTCTATTGTTTCCTTCACTGCTTCTCGATACCAGTTGCTTTCTTCTTCTGTTAAGAACCTTGAATGACCAGATTTCATTAGCAGCTGTTCTTTCTTGAATCCTAGCTCATAATTCTTTTCCAAGCTCCTCAGAGCAGTATCAATATAGCTCTTTAACATGTGTCTGGCACCATAATAAAATGTTTGGCAGATGTCTGGCGATATGTTGTTATCGCTTAACCATTCTTGTAGTAGCGGATTGTCTGCGAGTGATCGTACAAAATTTTCATTTCTCATGCTCAAATTAAAAGTCAGGTTATCAAACCAACAGATGATGTCAATGTTCTCGCTTTCATTATTTCGTGTCAGTTCATAAAGCTGCTGAACCAGCAGGTACTCGATCAAGTCTTTGTACTTAATGTTCCTCTTGTTGGCCTTTTTTTCTTTGGGAGTAGAGTATATCTCTTTGATGATAAACTTGTGCCCTTGCTTCTCAAGACTCATGAAGCGTTCAATCTCTTGCATCTGCAACTTTTTGCCATTACCACCTTTAGGAGCAAGATGCAAGGTTGAACAAAGCTCATTATAATTTTTGAATTGTTGACCTACTGATAGAGTAGCAGTAATTTTGCTGAGGTTTAATTCCATAAACCGCTCTCCTTTCTATGTATTAGCTTTTTATGCTGTAAGCAACGTTATGCAAAGTTTTCTTGTTGCTTTTAGCTATAAGAACGCCATAAGAAATAAGGAAAGAGAGGGGGTCTGCCCCTATAGTCCTCCCTCTTTGACCTTCAGAGATGCATACGAAAAATTTACTATGCTTTTCCTTATACCCCCACCCCCACCCAACTGACATTGGCTTGCTTTTTAAGTTCTTTTCACGGAGCGCAGCGGAGTGAAAAAACTTAAAAAGGAACGATGGGCGGTCGAGGCCGTAAGGCCGAGACAACGTAGGCGCTAGCCGACTCTTGCCCACGACCTAAAGGATAGAGAACGAACCTACAAAGCTGGCACTTTACCATTGGCTCTTTGTGAGATCAGAACCAAATAACTATCGCATAAGTGGCAGAGTGTAGAATTTGACACCTAAATCTTATTATAAAGTATTATAGATTTATGTGTCAAATTTTTTCATGATCTTATCCCTACATTGTTATAAGCTGTATAGCGGGGGCGGCCCCCAGCCCCCGGTGGGCTGG
>NZ_NFLM01000016.1 GCF_002160915.1 Faecalibacterium sp. An121 | reverse complement strand
CGCAAAAGTTCTTTTGTTTTGGTGCGATCAACAACAGAAGGAATATGGTTCTATTCCTCTTTGCCGCCACATCGGATGGGTGTTTTACCCGAGCGCGCAGGTGGTCTCTGGCACCCGCTTGCCCCTTATATCATCTCCCGGTATGGTGCCCCGGGGGTGTTATAAGTAAAGTAAACTTAATTGAAAGCAGCAGCGTCATAGTGCAAGGTAACAGCAATACCCACAATCACGCCATCTTTTTCAACATTAGCATCCTTGCCAACCTGCCAATCAGCCATTGCAACACTGACATCATAGCTGTAAGAATCAGCAAGCTTCACATCTGTATCCACACCGATTTCAGGATAGATAGCCTCCAATTTCTTGGCAATCAAGTTTTTGATTGCTTCATCACCCAGGTTCTGCGCGACAACGTACACATTATAAACTGTGTGGTCATCATTGTCAGCCTCATTTTTCACATAAGCCCATTTCTCATTAATATCTCCAAGATACTCTGCGGTGCCCATTTTAGACTTAGCAGCGTTCAACATCGTCATACCATAGGCGCCTCAGCTATCCTGTAACTGCACCAGATCATTAACGCCAGATGCATCGTTACCTTTGCCCATAATTGCTGCAGCAGCTTTAACAGCATTGTTCAAAGAAACACTATCTACACCGTTAACGTTTTTGACAGTCCTATAAGCGCTCATGTTCAGAATCTCAGCGCTCAGGCCAGCAGAAGTGCCCTGGTCAGCAGGGGGATTCTCGCCACCGTTGTTTCCGTTGCCGCCCTCACCGCAAGCGGTGAGCATGCTGACGGCCATGATGCCGGCCAGCGCCAGAGAAGCAATCTTCTTGAGTTTCATAATGAATTTTTCCTCCTTATGGTGTATAAAAGATAGAGACCCAAAACAGGTTCAAAGGAAGGTCCTTTCCTTTGTGTGCCTATCATAACATACCCCCCCCGGTGTCAAGACCCAATTTTCAATTTTTCTCATTTTTCTTTATTTTCTTTAGTTCATGTGCACTAACTTCGGACGCCGGGGGCTTTCTTGGCAGGCGGGCCTTTCCTGTACGGCCGGGGTGCCAGAGCAGAGAAAACGGATGCTCCCTGTTTTGTTTCGGCCCTTGAGAAAATGCCTCCGGTGTGTTATTATAATTAAGTGGTGGCTCGCCAGAAACGGCATCTGTACGTTTGTACAGTCCCAACATAAACAACACTTGTATGTTACTTTCCTTGAACGGGATCGACTGCAGAAGGGAGCGTATCTATGAGTTACAAAGACGAATGGCTTGTGATCGAAGCCAACGATGACATGGACGAAACAGAGCACCGCGAACCCAGCGAAGAATTCTTGTTTTACCGTGCCGTAGCCAACGGTGAAGTGGACGCAGTGCGCAAGAACTGTGAGCAGGACCGCTTCATGGATCTGGACGGGGTGGGGGTCCTGTCCAAAGATCCGGTCATGAATTTGAAGTATCATTTTGTTGTCACCACCGCCATGGTGACCCGTATGTGCCGGCAGTATGGCATGGAGCTGGAACAGGCCTTCCGGATGAGCGATTTCTACATCCAGAAGCTGGACGACATCCGCACGGTGGATGAGATCAAGCACCTGCACGACGAGATGGTGATGGATTACGCCGAGAAGATGCGCCGCTACCACCACAACAACACCAACTCCAAGCACATCAACGCCTGCAAGGAGTATATCTATTCCCACATCAAAGAGCGGATCACCATCGAGGACCTGGCCGATGTGCTGGGCGTTTCGGCCAGCTATCTGTCCCGCCTGTTCAAAAAGGAGACCGGCATCTCGGTCAGCGCCTATATCCGCAACCGCAAGATCGATATGGCCAAGAATCTGCTGCGGTTCAGCAACGACTCGATGATCGAGATCGCCAACCGGCTGTCTTTCTCGTCCCAAAGCCACTTCATCCAGCAGTTCCGCGAAGTGGTGGGGATGACCCCCAAAAAGTACCGGGACACCTACTATATGATGGAGTGGAACGCCGAACCGTCACGGGGCCGCCGGAGCCGCCGGGCTGCGTCCGCCCCCACAGACCAGCCAAACTGAGATCCGCATAAAAGGAACGCCGCAAAGGCGCAGCCCCAAAGAGGGCGTGCCTTCGCGGCGTTCCTTTTATTGTGCAGACAGATATTAGAGGACAAGCACGATTTGATTTTCTTCCTGCAGCGCATCTGCGGGGATGTAGCTGCTGGAATAGGCAGCGCCATTGACCGTCATGCTGCGGAAACCGGATTCCCGATGGTCCGGGTTCTCCACCCGGATGTGCAGCTTCTTGCCGCGGAAATCCTTGTCCATGGCAAAGCCGTCCCACTCGGCGGGGATGGCCGGGGCCAGGCGGAGGCCGTCCAGGTCGGGCCGCAGGCCCAGGATGCCCTCCACGCAGCCCACCATGACGGTGGACGCGGTGCCGGTCAGCCAGTGGACCTGCGAGCGGCCAAAGTGTTTGCTGGCCGGGCCCTCGGTGAACTGGCCGTAGCAGTAGGGTTCCAGATGGCGGATCTCGGCCCGGTCGTTCTGGGCGGCGGGGGCGTTCTCGGTAAAGTAGCCGAACGCGCGCCGGCCATGGCCGCAGAGGGCCTCCGCCAGGATCAGCCAGCCCTGGGACTGGGAGAAGATGCCGGCGTTCTCTTTGGTGCCGGGGTTGTAGATGACCGCCAGGGCGCCGTCAAAGGCGTGGGCATGGTACGGCGGATCCATCAGGACGGCGCCGTAGGCGGTATTCAGACGCTGGCTGACCCCGTCCATCACCGTCTCACGCTGGCCGGCAGTGGCAAGGCCGCTGATGACGGCCCAGCTCTGGGGGTTGAGCCAGAAGTTTGCTTCGGGGTCGCCGGCCGCGCCGATCCGCTCCCCTGTCTCGGTGTAGCCGCGGATAAAGCGGTCGCCGTCCCAGCAGAGGTCCTGGATCTTGCTCTCGTATTCGGCCAGCTTCCCGTCCAGCCACTGGACGTCCGCTTCGGCCCCGCGATGGGCCGCAAACTGACGCAGGATCCGCATGGCATAATAGAACTGCAGGGCCACGAAGGTGGACTCGCCGTTGGCGCCCAGACGCAGGCAGTCGTTCCAGTCGGCGTACAGGCCGGCAGGCAGGCCGTGGGGGCCCAGGTGATCCAGCGAGAACTGCACGGCGCGCTTCAGGTGCTCATAGACCGTGCCCTCGGACCGGTTGGCAAAGGGGATCACCTCATCCAGGAAAGCGGTGTTGCCGGTCTCGGCCACATATTTGTACACCGTGGGGAACAGCCACAGGGCGTCGTCGGCGCGGTAAGCGGGGTGGCCGGTCTCCTTGACATAGGAGGCGTCGTCCGGGGTATCCTCGTGGCCGGGGTTGTGGGTGAACTTGACCAGGGGGAGCCCGCCGCCGTTGTCCACCTGGGCGGACAGCATGAAGCGGATCTTCTCGCAGGCCATTTCGGGCTCCAGATGGATGATGCCCTGGATATCCTGCACGGTGTCCCGGTAGCCGTAGCCGTTGCGCAGGCCGCAGTAGATGAGGGACGCGGCCCGGGACCACACAAACGTGATGAAGCAGTTGTAGGCGTTCCAGGTGTTCAGCATGGTGTTGAAGGCCGGGTCGGGGGTCTGGACCTGCAGATGGCTGAACCGGCCATACCACTCCGCCTTCAAAGCCTCGATCTCACGGGCAGCCGCGGCGGCGGGGTCGGCATAGTTCTGCAGGATCTCGGCCGCCTCGGCCGAGGGCTTCATCCCCAGCACGAACGCCACCGTCTTCTGCTCGCCGGGGGCCAGCTCCACCACGCAGGACAGGGCGCCGCAGCTGTTCTCGTTGTAGCTGTCGGTGTTGCCCAGGTCCCCGGCAGCGACGCCGGCAGGGTCGCCGTAGTCGTGGTAGGGTCCGAGAAAGACCGACTTGTCCCCGCAGTAGGAGGACACCGGCGCGCCGGCCAGACCGAAGAAACGCTCGGTCACCGTCTTGTCATCCACATCCTCCCCCTGCGCCAGGGCGTCCAGATTGCCGTGGATCTGCTGGGTGACGCGGTTGCCCTCGAACAGGGTGCGGCTGATAAAGAGGGAGTATTGCAGGTTGACCTGGTCCTGCTCGTAGTTGCTGTGATTGGTGAACTCGGCGTAGCCGGTCAGGGTCAGGCTGCGGGGGCGGTCCGACTCGTTGGCCACCGTCAGGGCCCAGACCTCATAGGCCTTGCCCTGGGGCACATAGTAGGCCGCCTCCGAGCGGATGCCGGCATAGCTGGCCTTCATTTTGGTGTAGCCCATGCCGTGGCGACACTCGCTCCGGTAGACGTCCACCGGCTTTGCCACCGGCTGCCAGGAGGCCGACCAGTAGTCGCCGCTGGCGTTGTCCCGCAGATAGAGGTAGCGGCCGGGGCGGTCGAACTGGTTGAACACATAGCGCAGAATGCGCCCGTTTGCGCCCGAGCGGGCAAAGCTGTACCCGCCTGCGTTGTTGGAAATGATGGCGCCATATTCCGGCGAGCCCAGATAGTTGACCCAGGGGGCCGGGGTATCGGGGCGGTCGATCACATATTCACGGGCGGCATCGTCAAAGTATCCGTATCTCATAAAATCGTTTCCTTTTTTTGATCTATCTGTTCCCTGCCTGCTTCGTTCAGCAGAGCGTCACCGTGATACGGTGTTCCGGCGCAGCCGGCAGTGCTTCCACTATGGCCCGGGGGATCAGAAGGCTGCTCGAGCTGCCTGCACACAGCTCTGCGCCGTCACACGCCGCAGCCCCGATCCGGTAGCTGCCATAATCCAGCCTCTCCGGGTTTTCATAGCAGACCGTCAGCCTGCGCCCTGCAAAGGTAACGCTGACCATGGCGCGGCCCTTTTCGTCGAACTGGCCGGCGGTCAGCTTGGGCTCCAGCAGCAGATCCCCGGCTTCGCCGCGCACGCCAAAGACCTGGGTGATCATGGTCATCATGTACCAGCTGGCCGCGCCGGTGAGGTAGTGGTACATCCCCCGGCCGTCGGCGCGGAAGTATTCGGGGATGCCCGGGTAGATGCGGCTGGTGTCGAAATCCAGCGCGGTATCCGCCAGGCTCTTCAGGGCCTTCCAGCCCTCCTGCACGAAGCCCCGGCGGTAAAGCGCGTTGGCATACATCACAGCCATGTGGGAGAAGACCGCGCCGTTTTCCTTTTCACCATAGGCAAAGCCGAACATCCGTCCCAGATCGAACTTCAGTTCGTGGAAATCGGTATTCAGCCGGTAGCCGCCGATCTCCCTGCGATAGAGATAGCGGTCTGCGCTCCGGGTGATCTGGCCGACCTGCGCGTCGGTGGCCACGCCGCCCATGATGGCAAACACCTGCCCTGTCAGCATCATGCGCACGCCGGTGGGGAAGATGCCTTCCACCGCCCGGCCATGGTCATCGTAGTAGCTGTTGTACCAGCCCTGGCCGTCGCCCGCGTCGATCCACTCATGGCCCTGCAGCCATGCGGTCAGCCAGCTGGCCTTCTTTTCCAGGCTGGCGGCCAGATCTTCCAGCCGGACTTCCACCTGCCGGCCGCTGATGGTGTGGCTGCACGCGCCGGCGTACTGCTCCAGCACCCGGTGCTTGGCCTCCACCTGGTCCAGCACCTCGGGCTGGTCGTTCAGCAGCACCAGGGCCTCCTCCAGGATGCGGGCGCTGGCGGCTCCGGTGCTGCGCTGCAGCAGGCGGATCATCCCCGCCAGCTCCCGCAGGTTGCCGGCATAGGCGCAGGTGAAGGCGACGCTCTCGCCCTGCGCGGCGGCCATATCCAGCGCGTCGTTCCAGTCTGCGCCCCGCAGGCGGTAGATGTTGTGCCGGCCCACCTCATAAAATGCGGCCAGCTGCTGGATGAGCAGATGCTCCAGGATGGTGCCTGCATACACCTCCCCGCCGGCCGTGCGCTGCCAGCAGCCCTGCTCGGGCCGGTGTTCGGGATCGATCCGGGTGCCCCGCATGGCCTGTGCGTCCTTGAAATAGGGGGCCTGCCGGTTCAGGATGGCCACGTCGCCGGTCTGGTCTATGTACAGCTTGACGGTCATCTGGGGCCACAGGGCGTGGTCCATCCAGACACGGGCAATGCCGTTGCGGTCTGCGATGAAATTGCCGTCCCCGTCCCCGATGATGGTGGCGTTGGTGCCGTCGATCCGCACGCCGCCGAAGTTCTTCTCGATCATCCGGCCGACCCCGCCGGGGTCCATCAGCAACAGGGAGAGGCAGTCCTGCCAAAGATCGCGCCATCCCCGGCCGCCCCGGCCATAGTCGTGGTGCGGGAGGAAGGAGCAGCCGAACAGCCGCCGCAGGAAGGGCTGGAAGCAGACCCACCGCATCAGGCAGTCAAAATCCGCGTCGCCGGTGGCAAAGCGGACGTTCACCTTCTCCAGCCAGTCGGCCCGGGTGCTCTCCAGCGCGTCCAGGGCCTTTTCCGGTCCGCCGTACTTTTCCCAGACGGCGGCAATATCCGCCTCGCTGTCCTCTACGCCCAGCAGCAGGACATATTCCGCCTTCTGGCCGGGCGCCAGGGTGACGGCCGGGAAGCGGAATGCGCCCATGGCCTCACGGCCTTCCGCCGTGCAGCCGGCCGCAGCGCCGGGGCGCCCTTCCAGGACGGCCCGGGGATGCAGGTAGGTCCCGCCTTCCCCCAAAAAGTCCTCCACGGTGGGGTAAAAGCCCTCCGGCTTCTGCCCGTCGGGGCCGCAGCCCCACACATAATAGATCTTGTGGTTGGGCCGGTGCCCGCGCTCATCAAAGGACATGGTGGGCCGCACCATCACGCCGTTGTCCCCGGTCCAGATGCGGTGCAGCATCGAGGTGACGTTGCGGTGGTCCCGGATGTTGTCCGCGCTGCGGCCATAGATGGGGATGGCCGCGGTGGGGGTCACCCGGCGGGGCTGGTCCGACCGGTTGTGCACACAGACCAGCATGATCTCCACACGGTCCCGCCGGGGGCAGAAGGTGGTGACCGCTGTGTGCAGCCCCATGGCCTGCCAGTCCCGCTCCAGGGTGTGCCACATCAGGCCGGCGGTCACCGCGCTGTCGTCCTGGGCGGGCGTGAAGCGGGCGGCCTCCTGCCCGGCCGAGGCCCCTGCCGCCGAAAAGACTTCGCCTTCCGGCCCTGCCAGCCAGAAATTGCGCACCGAACGGTTGTTGTGAAGGTTCTCCGCGCTGACCGGCTCCAGCAGGAACGTCTCCTGATCCAGCTTGGCGTCGCCGCCCAGATTGGGGGTGACAGAGCTCTTCATCCCGGTCTCCGAGGCAAGCGGGAAGTACAGATAACTGACATTTTCGGGCTT
This sequence comes from Faecalibacterium sp. An121, assembly GCF_002160915.1. Lineage (GTDB taxonomy): Bacteria > Bacillota > Clostridia > Oscillospirales > Ruminococcaceae > Faecalibacterium > Faecalibacterium avium. Next base: position 50,754 of record NZ_NFLM01000016.1, on the reverse strand, counting down.
GCTGAGGGTGAAGCTGCCGTCCCCGTCCACAAAGTGCAGATGGTTCAATGATACCTCTCCTTTCCAGTGCAGTATGTTTACCCATATTATATAGGATCCGGACGCAGCCCAAAATCAAAACCGTGTGCAAAAGTGTCAGAATCATGACACATTTTACTCTTATATCCAAAAGCTTGTCAAGGATTTGATATTTTTTATGGAATTGTTATATATTCAGCCGGAAATATTCCGTTATAATACAGTTACAAGACGGGGCTCCCACAAAAAAGCCCCCACTGCACGACCAAAGAGGAGGTACATACTATGAACACAAGCAAAATCAGCCGCCGCTCTTTCCTGAAGGGCGTGGGCGCTGTGGGCACCACCAGTTTGCTGGCCGCCTGCGGCGGCGGTGATTCCACCGCCACATCCGGCGCTGCATCCGGCGCCGGCGCCACGGCCGAGGGCAAGGTCATCAACATCTACAGCTGGAACGACGAGTTCCGCACCCGTCTGGAAGCCGTTTATCCCGAAGTGGAGAGCACCTCGGACGACGGCACCGTGACCACCCTGAAGGACGGCACCGAGATCCACTGGATCATCAACCCCAACCAGGACGGCGTCTATCAGCAGAAGCTGGACGAGGCCCTGCTGAACCAGGCAAGCGCTGCCGCCGACGACAAGGTGGACATCTTCCTGTCCGAGACCGACTACGTCTTTAAGTATACCGACGCCGCTGCCGACGTGGCCATGCCCCTGACCGACCTGGGCATCGACCCCGACACCGACCTGGCCGACCAGTATCCCTTCACCAAGACCACCGCTTCGGACGCCAACGGCGTGCAGCGCGGTTCCACCTGGCAGTGCTGCCCCGGCCTGCTGGTCTACCGCCGCGACATCGCTCTGGACACCTTCGGCACCGACGATCCCGTGGCCATCGGCGAGAAGGTCAAGGACTGGGATACCTTCCGCGCCACCGCCGAGGAACTGAAGGCCAAGGGCTACTATGCACTGGCCTCCTACGCCGACACCTTCCGCTTGTACGGCAACAGCATCAGCCAGCCCTGGGGCGTTGAGGGCTCCGGCACCATCACCGTGGACGCCCAGATCATGAAGTGGGTCACCGACTCCAAGGAGTGGCTGGACGCCGGCTACCTGAACAAGACCGTCAAGGGCCAGTTCAACGACGACTGGAACAAGGCGATGGGCTCCGCCTCCAAGGTGTTCGCTTTCCTGATGCCGGCCTGGGGCATCGACTTCACCCTGGCCCCCAACTGGGACGGCCCCGAGGGTTCCTGGGCTGTCACCAATCCCCCGCAGGAGTACAACTGGGGCGGTTCCTACATCCACGCCTGCCAGGGCACCGATAACCCCGAGCACGTGCGGGACATCATCCTGGCCCTGACCGCCGACAAGGACAACCTGATCAAGATCTCCAAGGATTACCTCGACTTCACCAACACCGTGAGCGGCATGGAAGAAGCCGCCAGCGACGATTCCTTCGCCTCTGCCTTCCTGGGCGGCCAGAATGCCTACGAGTACTTCTCTCCCGTGGCCCAGAACATCGTCATGGCTCCCCTGTCCTCCTATGACCAGGGCTGTGTCGAGCTGATCCAGAACGCCTTCAGCGATTACTTCCAGGGCAACGTTGACTTCGACCGTGCCAAGGAGAACTTCGAGACCTCCATCATGGAGCGCTACCCCGACATCACCACAGTCCAGTGGCCCGACTGACCGGCAGCGCCATCCATCCCGGCCTGAAACCCCATGCCGGTTTTTCCAGAGAAAGGAACGGTGAGTTATGAAGCAACCAAAACGCAAGCACCTGAGTTATGCAAAGTGGGGATACATTTTTATCATCCCGTTCTTTCTGTGCTTTTTCATTTTTTCTCTGATCCCGCTGGTGGATACCATCCGCTACAGCTTTTATGAGTATTACCGCTCCGGCATCAAAGAGATCGGCCCCAACTTCATCGGGCTGCAGAACTACAAGAGCCTCTTTGAGTCCGACCTGCTCAAGTACGCGGGCAACACCCTGCTGCTGTGGCTGATCGGCTTCATCCCTCAGATCGTCATCGCACTGCTGCTGGCCAACTGGTTCACCGATATACGGCTCCGGATCCGCGGCAAGCAGTTCTTCAAGGTGGTCATCTACCTGCCCAACCTGATCATGGCTTCGGCCTTCGCCATGCTGTTCTTCGCCCTGTTCTCCAACAGCGGCCCCATCAACTCGATCCTGATGTCGATGGGCATCACCAAGGAGCCCATCGACTTCATGGGCACGGCGTTTGGCACCCGCAGCCTGGTGGGCCTGATGAACTTCCTGATGTGGTTCGGCAACACCACCATCATGCTGATGGCCGCCATCATGGGCATCAGCCCCGAGATCTTTGAGGCTGCCGAGCTGGACGGCTGTACCAGCGTCAAACGCTTCTTCCGCATCACGCTGCCCCTCATCCGGCCCATCCTGGCCTACACCCTGATCACCTCGATCATCGGCGGCCTGCAGATGTTCGACGTGCCTCAGATCCTGACCAACGGCCAGGGCAGCCCCGACCGTACCTCGATGACCCTGATCATGTTCCTGAACAACCACCTCAAGAGCCGCAACTACGGCATGGCCGGCGCTCTCTCGGTGTTCCTGTTCATCGTCAGCGGCATCCTGTGCTTCATCGTCTACCGTATGACCAACGGCAAGGATGACACTGCGGCCAAGCCTGCCCATACGGCGAAAAAGAAAGGAGGCGCAGAGGTATGAAAAACAGACGCGTCAAAATGGGCGAGACCATCCTTGCCTATGTCGTGCTGGCGATCCTGTCGTTCCTGTGCCTGTTCTTCTTTTACATCCTGATCATCAACTCCACACGTTCCCACGCCGACCTGCAGAAGGGCTTCTCCTGGCTGCCGGGCAACTACTTCTTTGAAAACCTCAAGAACGTGGCCAACGACGGCAGCTTCCCCATGTTCAAGGGCATCCTCAACAGCCTGATCGTTTCCTCGGCGTCGGCGGCACTGTGCACCTACTTCTCGGCTCTGACAGCCTACGGCCTCTACGCCTACAACTTCAAGCTGAAGAAGTTCGCCTTCACCTTCATCATGGGCATCCTGGTCATGCCCACCCAGGTCACCGCCATGGGCTTTCTGCGGCTGATCACCAACATGGGCCTGTACGATACCCTGTGGCCTCTGATCATCCCGTCCATCGCATCCCCCTCCATCTTCTACTTCATGTACAGCTACCTGAAGTCCTCCCTGCCGCTGTCCCTGGTGGAAGCGGCCCGCATCGATGGTTCGGGCGAGTTCCACACCTTCAACCGCATCGTGCTTCCCATCATGAAACCCGCCATCGCGGTGCAGGCCATCTTCAGCTTCGTCGGTTCGTGGAACAACTACTTCGTTCCCGCCCTGATCATCCAGTCCAAGGATAAGATGACGGTGCCTATCCTGATCGCCACGCTGCGCGGTGCAGACTACATGAACTTTGACATGGGCAAGATCTACATGATGATCATGGTGGCCATCGTGCCGATCATCCTCGTTTATCTCCTCCTCTCCAAGTACATCATTGCCGGCATCACGCTGGGCGGTGTAAAGGAATAAGCATTTATCTTTCTCCTTCTTCTACATCACAAACGTTCGGGAAAAGCCGCCATGGTCCAAGCTATGGCGGCTTTTTCTCGGCGGAAGAACACATACGGAGGTCATTATGACACACGCACGCACATACAGCGGCACCCTCATCCAGGAGCCTTCCCTGCGGGAGCAGGAACACAGCCGCCTGGCCCGCCGGGCCGCCGCAGAAGGCATCGTCCTGCTGAAAAACACGGGCACCCTGCCCCTGGATCTCTCGGCCCCGGTGGCGCTGTTCGGCGCCGGCGCCAGCCGGACGGTCAAGGGCGGAATCGGCTCGGGCGACGTCAACAACCGCTCCAACGTCTCCATCTACCAGGGCTTGAAGGACGCAGGGCTGCGCCTGACAAGCGAGGGCTGGATCGAGGACTACGAGGCCCGCTATCATGCGGCCCGCGCCGCCTGGAAACAGAAGGTGCTGGAGGCGGCCAAACAGGTGGACAATCCCTTTGACGCCTATTCGGCCAACCCCTTTGTCCTGCCCCAGGGCCGGCCCATCGTACCCCAGGACGTACAGGGCGCGGCAGCCGTGGTCTATGTCCTGAGCCGGATCGCGGGCGAGGGCAAGGACCGCCGCCTGGAAAAAGGCGACTACTATCTCAGCGACAGCGAGTGGAACGACCTGCGCACCCTGGACCGTCTGGGCCTGCCCATCGTCCTGCTGCTCAACGCCGGCGGCCCCGTGGAGCTGACCGACCTGCTGGACGTGGCGGTGCACATCGAGGCGGTGCTGCAGCTGTCCCAGCTGGGCCAGGAAGGGGGCCATGCCGTGGCAGACGTACTGCTGGGCAAGACCACGCCGGAAGGCAAGCTGACTGCCACCTGGGCCCGGCGCTACACCGACTATCCCTGCGCCGAGCGTTTCAGCTACCTGGACGGCGACCTGGAAAAGGCCGTCTACCAGGAGGGGATCTATGTAGGCTACCGCTACTTTGACAGCTTTGGGGTGCAGCCCCTGTTCCCCTTCGGCTACGGGCTGTCCTACACCGACTTTTCGCTGCGCTTTGCGGGCCTGCGCGTGGGATCGGACGCCATCGAGGTGGACGTGGAGACCGAAAACGCAGGCATCTGCTTCTCCGGCCGGGAAGTGGTGCAGGTCTACATCTCCTGCCCCCAGAACGGCGGCGCCAAGGAACTGCGCCGGCTGGCAGGCTTTGCCAAGACCCGCCTCCTGGCCCCCGAGGAGTGCCAGACCCTGACCATCCGCATCCCCCAAAAACAGCTGGCCGCCTTTGCCCCGCAAAAGCAGGGCTGGGTGGTGGAGCAGGGCCTCTATGGCGTCTGGGTGGGCAACAGCAGCGCCTCGGTGACCCTCTGCGCCCAGATCCGCGTGGACGCCGAAACCCTCATCGAGCGGACCCATCCCATCTGCCCCCTGGACCATTCGCTGGATGAGCTGGGCGCCGCAAACGCCGCCCAAAAGGAAGCGTCCCACCCCGCAGGGCTGCCGGTCTACGGCTTCTGCCCCCAGCCCCAGAGCCTCCCCGAGCGTCCCGCGGCGCCTCTGGCCGAGGGCCCTGTGGAGGAGCTGATCCCCCTGCTGTACGGCAACATCACCAAGGGGACCAGCACCCTGGGTTCGGCCGGCGTCCGGGTGCCCGGCTCGGCCGGCGAGAGCACCGAGGAGCTGGAGGCCAGCCACGGCGTGCCCTCCCTGATCATGGCGGACGGCCCTGCCGGCCTCCGCCTGCGCCAGAGCTACCAGGTGGACCGCGCCTCAGGCCGGGTCTACGGCGTCGGGGTGCTGGGCTCGCTGGAAAACGGCTATCTGGAGACCCCGCCGCAGCATGACAACGCCGACACCTACTATCAGTTCTGCACGGCCTTCCCGGTGGGCACCGCCCTGGCACAGACCTGGGACACCGCCCTCATGGAGGAATTTGGCCGGGCGATCGCCCGCGAGATGGAGGAGTTCGGGGTGGACCTGTGGCTGGCCCCGGGCATGAACATCCAGCGCAACCCCCTGTGCGGACGCAACTTTGAGTACTACGCAGAGGACCCCTTCCTGTCCGGCACACTGGCAGCCGCCGTGACCTGCGGCGTCCAGCAGAGCGGCCGGTGCGGGGTGACCATCAAGCACTTTGCCTGCAACAACCAGGAGGACAACCGGATGGGCGTGGATGTCCAGATCAGCCAGCGGGCCCTCCGGGAGATCTACCTGCGCGGCTTTGAGATCGCCGTCAAGACCGCCGCCCCCGCAGCCATCATGTCCTCCTACAACCGGATCAACGGGGTCTACGCCTCCAACAGCCGCGACCTGTGCACCGTGCTGGCCCGGCAGGAATGGGGCTTCGACGGGGTGATCATGTCGGACTGGAACACCACCGTCCCCGACGACGGCAGCACCCCCTGGAAATGCGCCGCAGCCGGCAACGACATCATCATGCCCGGCAACCCCGACGACGATGCCGACATCCGCAGCGCCTACGCCGGCGGCAGCCTGTCCGAGGAGGACATCCGCACCTGCGCAGGCCGCGTGATGGCGCTGGCCAAAAAGCTGAGAGGCTGATCTTCTCCGGCTCAAATCTTAACCATTCAAAATGCCCCCGGCCTTGCGGCCGGGGGCATTTTGTGTATGTGTGCTCTTAGGATCAGAGGGCGGGGGCCTCGATCTTTTCGAGCAGGATGTTGTCGATGCAGATGCGGTGCTGCTGGCTGATCTGTTCCCCGGCCACGGCGCCCATCGAGATGCTCAGCACGGCTTTCAGGTCGGTGGGATAGGCCATCTGGAACGTGACCGAATAGGTCTGGTAGTCTGCACCCAGCTGGACGATCTTTTCGCCGGAATAGGGCGTCCAGTTGTCATCGGCGGAGCCGTCGCGCTGGATGGCGAACATCAGTTTGCGGTCCAGGTTGGACTTTGCCTGGAAGGACAGCCGATACCACTGCCCCTCCTCCAGCTCCACATTGCTCTGCTTGAGCTGGATCTTCCAGGCCTCGTCGCCGGTGTTGCGGATGGTGATGTCGGCGGCGTTGTCCTCGTTCAGGCTGTCCACCACATAGCTGACATCGGAAGTGGTATAGGCGTACAGCTCATACCCTGCAAAGCCGGCGTTGAAGCTGCCGTTCTTGATCAGGCTGTCCTCCTCGATCCGCACGTTGTCGATGTAGTAGACGCCGGGCTCACGGATGATGAAGGCGATGTCGTTGCAGGCGGGCTCCTTGGCCAGCGAGAGCTTGTACTCATAGGCCGTCTCGCTGCCGTTCATCTCCGCCTTGAAGCTGCGGCCCGCGGCCTGAACGGTGATGTTCTTGCCTGCGGCGCCCTCCGCGTCAAAGCTGAGTGCATAATCCCCTGCCGTCAGGGCCAGGTCTTTCTGATAGACCACCACGGGGTTGAGGATGGAGGTGAAGGGGCCGGCCTCGATCCGCAGCCGGCGGACATTGTTGTCGTTGGTGACGGTGACCTGCGAGCTGCCCAGCTCCCAGACGCTCCAGTAGCCAAGGCGCTTTTCGCCCTCCTGGAATTTGCCGTTGTAGACATAGTTGCCGTCTGCCAGCACCGTCTTTTCCTGCCGGCTCATGTCCTCCTGGCCCACCTTCTTGACGCTGACATTGGCGATGGTGACGCCGGCGGCAGAGCCGGCCGCGCCGAGGTTGAACTCCAGACGGCCATTGGCGTCGTCATCCGCCTCCATGGTGAAGGTGTAGGTATAGGTCTGCTTTTCGGGGGACAGGGCGACGGTGGTATCCTCCAGGTAGCGCTGGTAGGAGCGGTCGGGGGCCGACACGCCCACCTTCATGGTGCGGGGAGCGTCCGCCCATCCGTCAAAGCTGACCTGATAGACGCCGCCCTGTTTCAGGGGCAGGCCGGGCTGCACCAGCTGGACGCTGTAATCCACGGTGCCCTCGTCGGTCGTGGCGATCCGCATGGTGTTGTTCTGGATGGCTGCCTGAGCCTGCCCGCCCAGGGTGGTCAGGAAGATCCAGCCGGACTCGTCCGCCAGGTCCTCGGCCTGGGCGAAGTCGCCGTTGACGATGTAGTTCCCGTTGGCGTCGGGATCGCGCAGGACCACCACCTTCTCGGGACGCTCCACATCCTCATCGTAGCTGTCCTTCTGATAGACGCGGACGTAATCGATGTACATGGCCGCCTGGGCAATGTTGGTCGTCTCGTCCGGGCTGCCGGGCCAGTTGCCGCCCACGGCCAGGTTGAGGATGATGTAGAAGGGCTGGTCAAAGGGAGCGGGATAGGTGATCTCGCCCTGCCCTTCGGTGGCCGAATACCAGTCGTTGGCGGTGTGGATCAGGTTGCCGTCCACATACCAGTTGATGCGGCCCGGCTCCCACTCCACCGCAAAGTTGTGGTACTCGCTGGAGAAGCTGCCGGAAGGCAGCACATAGCTGCCCTGCTGCTCGCTGTGGGGGTTGCCATAGTGGACGGTGCCGTAGGACTTGGTGGTGTCGTTGCCCAGCACCTCCATGATGTCGATCTCACCGCAGCGGGGCCACTGGCCGTACAGGTTCTCGTCGGTGGGCATCATCCAGAAAGCGGGCAGGAAACCCTGGCCTTCCGGCACCTTGACCCGGGCCTCGAACAGGCCGTACTTGAAATCATGCTTGTTCTGGGTGTTGACACGGCCCGACGTATAGGACACCGTGCCGTCGGCATTTTTGATCTCCACCGGCTTGATGACCAGGCTGCCGTCCTGCAGGTAGATGTTCTCCGGCGAGTCCACATAGGCCTGCAGCTCGTTGTTCACCCAGCCGGGATCGTGCAGTTCCACATTCCAGTCCTCCCGGTTGAGGGTGGTGCCGTCGAACTCGTCCTGCCAGCGCAGGGTGTACCCCTCGTAAGACAGGCTGTTTTCTGCCTCGGGGGCAGTGTTGATGGGCTGCTGCATTTCAGCTTGGACCTCCTTGTTTTGGGCGGACACCGGACCGGCCGCCAGAGCCGGCGCCCCAGCGCCGCACATTCCTGTTGCCATTACAGCCGCCATGGCAGCTGCCAGTAACCTTCGTATTCTCATGACCATGCCTCCTTTTTTGGTCTGCTTGAACAGTTCTCTGCTATTCCGGCGCATTTCTGTTCAATTTGTACAATTTATTTTAACAAAACGGAGAATGGTTTTTATACCAAAATTGTGCAGATTCTGTCGTATTCTTGTTCTCATCGGAAAAGCCGTCTTTCCGGCAAGCGCCGCGCCCCTGCAAACCGGCCCGTTTTTTGTTTGGCAGCGCTTGCGAAGCGGCCCGCAAAACCTTATAATCAAAGCGTACGCAGAACCTGTCATACAAGTGGAGAGGTGGAACGCATATGACCGGCCAGAAAAAGCAGGCGGTGCTCAAGCGGTTTTATTTTCGTAATTTCACCATCATGGTCGTCATCCCGCTGCTGGTGGTGTTTATAGGGGCGTTCAGCATCGTGAGCTACCTGATCCGGCAGACGGCGGTGGAAACCATCGACGCCTTCCAGGACAGCGTAGTCTCCGCCCTGGAAAACGATATCCGCACCGCTTCCCTGCAGCTGTCCCACTTCGTATACGCCAACGACGGCGAGTTCCCCGCCATGGCGGCCCAGGTGCATCAGGCGGCCAATGCGGACCAGTATTTCACCTACAGCCAGCAGCTGGACCAGGCGTTCCACACCGCCGTGGTCCCGTCCCAGGACATCCTCAGCGGGATGTTCTATATGAAGGACGGCGGCAGCGTCTATATGGCCGACAAGATCATCCTGCCGGTCGATGCGGTGCAGGCTTCCGGCTGGTACGCCCGGGCGCGCCAGGATCCCAACCAGGTCCAGATCGGCGGCTACGACACCAACCGCGTCCGCCTGACCTACACCGGCCAGCGGCGCAATGTCCTGATCCTGGTGGCGGCGATGGCCCTGGACACCTCCTCGGACAAAAGCGGGCAGATCGACCTGCTGGCCTTCTTCACCTCCACCCAGGCGGGGGATGTGATCCGCAGGGCGCGGGGCCGGGAGGAGCTGGGCCGGACCGTCCTGCTGGACGAGAACGGCCAGGTCCTCTATGGCGATTTCGGCAGTCAGGCGCTGCAGGAATACTTTGCCGCGCACACCGGGATGTTTTCCGCCGACAGCCAGCTCCACCGCGCGCCGCTGCGGGAAAACGGCGGGTCCGCCCTCTTTCTGTTCCGCTCCCGGCCCATCCCCGACACAGGCTGGACCCTGGTCACCTTCATCGAGGAGGCGCAGCTGACCCGGGGGTTCCGGCAGGTGGGCAGCGCCCTGGTGCTGGTGGTGGCGGGGCTGCTGGGGCTGTTCTATCTGTTTTCCCGCCGGTTTTTGAACGCCATTGTCGCCCCCATCCAGACGGTGGCCCAGGGGATGCGCCAGCTGGTCAACAACGACCTGGACATCCAGGTGGAGCCCAGCGGCCACGAGGAGATCCGCGACCTGATGGAATCCTTCAACCAGATGGTCCTGAGCCTGAAAAATATGCTGGCCATCAACGAGGAAGCCCACCGGCGCAAGCACGCCGCCGAGATGCAGGCGCTGCAAAGCCAGATCAACCCCCATTTTATCGTCAATACCCTCAACTCGATCCGGTTCATGGCCCAGGTATCGGGGCACGACGGCATCCGCAGGATGGCCGCCGCCCTCATCAGCATCGTGTCCTGCTCCTTCCGCAGCAACGTCAGCCCCTATACCGTGCGGGAGGAACTGGAAGTGCTGGACAGCTATGTCTATCTGATGCAGATCCGTTACAGCGAGGGGTTCGAGGTCCACTACCAGATCCAGCCGGAGTGCGAGGGCTATCTGCTGCCCCGGCTGATCCTGCAGCCGCTGGTGGAAAACGCCATCACCCACGGCCTGACCGAGATGGACGAGGAGCTGGGCCAGGTCTGGATCTCGGTCTACTGCGAGGGGGACAGCCTCTGCCTGGAGGTGCGGGACAACGGCCAGGGGATGACGCCCGAACAGATCGAGCAGATCCTGCGGGGACGTCCCCGCACCAAAGAGGACAACACCAGCATCGGGCTGGAAAACGTCCTGGCCCGCATCCGGCTGTATTACGGGCCGCTGGCCAAAATGGAAGTGGAGAGCCAGCCGAACGTTTCGACCTGCGTGCGGCTGCGGCTGCCGCTGAACCGCTGCGAAAAGGAGGAAGCACATGATCCGGACACTGATCGTGGATGACGACGCCCTGGTCCGCGCCAACCTGTCCTCCCTGCTGGACTGGGAGAGCTGCGGTTACCACATCGTACACGACTGCATCAACGGGCTGCAGGCCCTGGACTACCTGCGCCTGCACGACGTGGATCTGCTGATCACCGACATCAAGATGCCGGGCATCGGGGGCCTGCAGCTGCTGGAACAGCTGCGGGCCAGCGCGCGGCTGCCGGTATCGGTGGTGCTGTCGGGCTACGACGAATTCGAGCTGGTGCGGGATGCCTTCCGCCTGGGGGCCTACGATTACCTGCTGAAAGCCAACCTGAACGAACACACCCTCCGCCGCCTGCTGGACGACCTGCGGGACAAGGTGTTCCATGAGGCGGCGGCCCCGGGGACCGGCCGGAAGGAGGAGCTTTCCCTCCCGCCGGGGCGGTACATCGCGGCGGCCTTTTCGGTGCAGAACTTCGCCCAGGTGGCCCAGCGCTACGGGGGCGACCTGCGGGAGCGGATGCAGCGGCCCATGCTGGAGCTGGCCCGCCAGATCCCGCGGGTCAGCGCCCGGGCAGCCATCCGGGCGGTGGACCCCTCCTACTATGAGCTGTATTACCAGGCGGCCGACCCCTTCCGGGCCGAAAGCGGGATGGATCTGGCGGTCCGCCAGATCTGCCGGGTCTGGAAAGATATGATGAACCTGGAGGTCTCGGTGGGGATCAGCGGGGTGATCCCCCACACCCAGATCCCCGAGGCGGCGCGCCAGTGCGGGCAGCTGTGCCGCCTGGCTGCCCTGCGCGGCCCGGGAGCGGTGTGCGGCAGCCTGCGCTATGGTTCGCTGGCCCACCGGTGCGAGCAGGAGGCAGCGGCCTGTGCCGGCCTGGTGGAAGCGGTCTGCGGCGGCAGCGGCCGGGACGCCCAGCGCCAGACCTCCCTCTGGTTCGTGGACCTGCGCCGGCAGGAGGGCGAGGCCCACACCGCCCGGTGCGCCGCTTTGCTTCTGGGCCTGGAGCAGAAGCTGCAGCTTTCCGGGCAAAGTCTGGCCGCGGTCCTGCCCGAGCGGCAGGATCTGCTGGACACCCTTCTGGAGATGGATTCTTCCAACGACCGGGAGCTGTGGCTCCAGGGCATCCTGCGGCGGGTGCAGTCCGCCTGCGCCGCGGCATCCCACCAGGAGGCAGACCCCATGGCCCGGGCCAGGGTCTTTATCCAGGACAACCTGATCAACCCGGAGCTCACCCTCAAGACGGTGGCCGACCATGTGGGCTTCAACGAAAAGTATTTCAGCTCCCGCTTTGCCAAAGAATACGGCTGTACCTTCATCAGCTATCTGAACGGTTTGCGGATCGAACGGGCCAGCCAGCTGCTGCTCCAGACGGACATGAAGATCTATGAGGTGTGCGAGGCATCCGGCTACCACAATGTTGAGCACTTTAACCAGGTTTTCAAGAAAAAGATGGGCACAACGCCCAAGCTCTACCGTCAAAGCAAGAAAAACACCTGAAAAAATCTCAAGAAATCAAACGCTTCCTTCTGTTTTCCCGACCCCCGGAACGGTATACTTTTGATAGAAAAAGGGACGGCGAAAACCTGTACACGCCGCCGTCCGCTGACTGTGAAAACGCATCCACTTTGGTACATGGGGAGGAAATCATCATGAAAAAGATCTCACGCCGTTCGTTCCTGCAGGCTGCCGGTGCGGCCGCCGCAGCCATGGGCCTGGCCGCTTGCGGCGGTTCGGGCAGCAGCACCGCCGCTTCGGGCGCGGCCGGCAGCGCCGGAGCCAGCCTCTCGGGCGAGCTGGTCTTTACCATCTGGGACAACAACCTGATGAACTACATCGACGAAAACGACATGGTGGGCAAGTTCCAGGAGAAGTACCCCGACGCCGAGATCGAAGTGGAAAAGATCAAGGACGACACCGAGTACTGGAACGCCATGAAGATGCGCGCCTCGGCCAACCAGCTGCCCGACGTCATGTTCAACAAGCCCTTCACCCTGGCCCGCTTCAAGGACTATCTGCTGGATCTGAGCGACACCGAAGCCGCCAAAAACAACAGCCTGGCCGAGGGCTATGCCGTGGACGGCAAGATCCTGGGCGTGCCCATGACCGCCGGCTACGAATACGTGTACTACTGGAAGGACCTGTTCCAGGAGGCCGGCGTGGAAGTGCCCACCACCTGGCCCGCGCTGCAGGAAGCAGCCAGCGCCCTGCAGGCACACTTCGGCGCATCCGACCCGGACTTCATGGCCATCGCCATGGGCGCCAAGGACGAGTGGCCCGACTATCCCTTCATGGAGTTCATGCCCTCGCTCATCAACGGCAACGGCCAGAACTGGAACGACATGGCCGCCCAGGACGCCCCCTTTGCCGACGGCACCGACATCAACGTCGCCTACCACCGCATTTATGACCTGTTCACCAGCGGCGTCTTTGGCAAGGACCCCCTGGGCCTGAGCAAAGACCAGGCCACCACCCTGTTCACCCAGAAGCGGGCCGCTATCACGGCTCTGGGCGACTGGGGCCTGCAGGACATCATGAACGGCGCCGAGAACGTGGACCAGCTGGGCACCTTCTACCTGCCCGTCCGGATGACCGAGGACGAGCCTTTCCGCTACATCGTCCAGGGCGACAGCTTTATGGGCGTGACCACCCACTCCAAGAACCCCGAGCTGGCCAAAGCCTTTGTGGAGTGGTTCTACAGCGAGGACTGGTATCCCGGCTACCTCGACTACATCACCAGCGCTTCCTCCATGACCAACTTCCCCAAAGAGAAGGACCCCATCCAGGCTGAGTCCGACACCGCCCAGCCCGATGCCGAGATGGTCCTGTACGGCGGCGCCGGCGACGACTTCACCGCCATCCAGAACGAGATCGCCTTCGACTACAAGAAACTGGGCGCCCAGATGTTCACCGAAGGGTTCGACCTGGACGCCACTCTGGCCGACCTGGACGCCAAGTGGGCAGCGGCCCGCTCCAAGTTGGGCATCCAGTAACCGCTCATTCGTCCGAGGGGCCGCTGCAAAGCGGCTCCTTTTCTTGAAAAGGAGGGTCTTTCATGCATACGCTTGCCAAACAGCGGCGCATTTTTATCCTGATCTCGCTGGCGGTGCCGGTGCTTCTGCTGGTGGGGTTCGTCGTTTTCCCGGCCGTGGATCTGTTCCGGATGAGCTTCACCGACTGGGACGGCCTGTCGCCCACCAGCAACTTCATCTGGTTTGAAAACTACATCGATATGTTCCACAACCCCGACCTGTGGCAGAGCCTGCGCAACAACGCCGTCTATTTCTTTGCCCACCTTCTGATGATCCCGGTGGAGCTGGCCTTCGCCGTTCTGCTCAACTCCAAACTGCGGGGCGCCAAATTTTACAAGACCATGGTCTTTATGCCCTATATCATCAACGGCGTGGCCATTTCCTATGCCTTCTCCTATTTCTTCTCCCCCATCAACGGCGCGTTCGACTCCATCCTGGAAGCGCTCAAGCTGGGGATGCTGAGCCAGAGCTGGCTGTCCGACCCCAAGATCGTCAATTTTGTGCTGGCTTTCGTCTCTCTGTGGCGCTACTCGGGCTACCACATCGTGCTGTTTCTGGCGGCGCTGCAGTCGGTCTCCAGGGACATCCAGGAGGCGGCCATCATCGACGGCGCCAACACCTGGCAGATGTTCCGCTACATCCAGATCCCTTCCATCATGCTGATGGTGGACTTTGTCCTGTTTGACAACATCCGCGGCGCGCTGCAGGTGTTCGATATCCCCTTCGTCATGACCTCGGGCGGCCCGGGCTACGCCTCCAGCACCTTCACCCTCTACACCATCAAAACCGCCTTTACCTTCTCCGACTTCGGCCTGGCTTCCACCATGGCGGTGGCCATCATGGTCCTGATCATCGTGATCTATCTGGTGCAGAACAAGATCATCCACGGCGTGATCTTAAAGGAGGACAAATAATATGCTCAACCAACGCAGTCCCCGCGCCATCATGGCGCAGATCATCAAACAGATCATCTGCATCGGCATGACCCTGGTGGTCATTCTGCCCATCCTGCTGACCGTCTTTGCCGCCCTCAAGACCCGCGGCGACATGGTCAACACCTCTCCCCTGCTGCTGCCGCCTTTGGACCGCATCACTTTGGAAAACTTCGAGACGGTCCTCGGCAACAAATACCTCTGGATCGGCTTCAAAAACACCCTCATCATCCTGGCGGTCAGCCTGATCTTCAACGTGCTGCTGGGCACCATTACAGCCTATATCATCGAGCGGTTCAACTTCCGGGGCAAAAAGATCGTGGTCGGCCTGTTCTTTGCCGGGATGCTGGTGCCCACCTTCGTCACCGAGATCGCCCGCTTCAAGATCATCAACAGCCTGGGCCTGTACAACACCCTGGGCGCCCCCATTGTGATCTACATTGCCTCCGACCTGATGCAGCTGTATATTTACCGGCAGTTCATCTCCACCATCCCCCAGGCCCTGGATGAGAGCGCCCTGCTGGACGGCTGCAACTACTTCCAGCTGTTCGGGCGGATCATCTTCCCGCTGCTGGCCCCTGCCACGGCGACGGTGGTCATCATCAAAGCCATCACCATCATCAACGATATGTACATCCCCTATCTGTACATGCCCAAAAACAAACTGCGGACCCTGACCACCTTCCTGATGGACTACGCCAACGCCCAGCAAGGTTCCTGGCAGAGCCTGGCGGCCGGCATCGTCATCATCATGCTGCCCACCATCCTCATCTACGTTTTCTTCCAGCGCTATATCCTGGCGGGCGTCGCTGCCGGCGCCGTCAAGGAATAAGCTGCGATCCTTTCTTCTCTTTTCTTCTCTCCGCGCCAAAACCCGGGCCTTTGCGGCCCGGGTCTTGGCGTTTGGAAACGATACAAAACAGGAGGGTCATTCCTATGAACACAGCACAGCAGTCAGCCGCCGTGGAGGCGGTGGTCACCAGCTACAATCAGGGTCCTCTCATCCTGGAAGCCCTGGATTCCCTGTACCGTCAGACGGTGCGGCCGGCCCGCATCCTTCTGGTGGACGACGGCTCGACCGACCCGGCCTCCCTTGCCATACTGGCCGGGATCGAAGCGGGCCCCGCGCCGGTGCCGGTCCAGGTGATCCGGCGGCCCAACGGCGGCGTCTCGGCCGCCCGAAACACCGGCATCCGCGCCGCCCGGGCCGGCCTGGTACTGGTTCTGGACGGGGATGACCGGCTGCGCCCCGCCTTCCTTGAAAAAACCAGCGCGCTGCTGGCCGCCCGCCCTGCCATGACGGCGGCCTCCTCCTGGGTGCATACCTTCGGGGTGCTGGACGCCGTGGTCCGCCCCAGCGGCGGCGGCCTGACCGCCTTTCTTTCCCGCAACAGCTGTCCCGCCACCCATCTGCTGCGGCGCAGCGCCTGGGAACAGTGCGGCGGCTATGACGAGACCATGCGGTCCGGCTTTGAGGACTGGGAGTTTTTCCTCCGCCTGCTGGAGACCCGGCCGGACGCCCAAATCGGCATCGTGCCGGAGCCGCTGCTGGAATACCGCACCGCCCCCGCCTCCTCCAACATCCAGAGCATGGACAAGCGGCTTTCCCTGATGCGCTTTATCATCGAAAAGCACCTGCCCAGCTACCAGGCCCATCTGGCGGATGCGCTGCTGGGGCTGGAGGCGGCTTCCATCCAGCGTCTCAGCGGCTGGGAGGCCGAGATCCGGCAGAGCCTGCAAGACAGACAGCCCCTGAGCGATGCCTCCCAGGACTTTCTTGCCCACCCCTCCTATGGGGACGGCGGCATGGCCGCAGCGGTACGGCTGCGGTCAGAGATACCGGACAACGCATAAAGGGTATGTCCGCCCTATTTGGGCTCAGTAACGTTTTTCAAAGGCGGCCAGCTGGTAGAGACAAGGCTCCGTCTCGCCGCTGTTGGCAAGACGGATGCCCGGCTGGCCGGTGATGGGGTCCACTATGCCCAGCTGCAAGCTGTAATGGCCGGGGGGCAGACTGCCGCTGCCAGCAAAGGTGTAGCTGAGTGTATTCGTCCCGGGCAGCCATTCGGTGATGCGCCCGTCCACCATTTCCTGCCGGAGGACGGCGCCGCCCGGGTCCACCAGACGCAGGCACAGCGGCCAGTTTTCGTAGATGGGGGCCACCCCCATGTTCTCGACGGTGAGGGTCACGTTCAGGTCGGGCGCGTTGGCCCACTGGCGCACCTGCACCTGAGTGACCGCAAAGCAATAGCCCAGCTCCTGGCTCAGGGCATTCACCCGGGCGGCGGCAAGGTCTCGCTGCTCGGGGGGCAGGTCGGCCAGGGTCTCGCTGCCAAAACAGCGCGGACCGATCCAGCTGGTGTGACTGCTGCGGATGTACTCCAGAGTGGCCTCGTAGTCCTCCAGTACATAGGCCCACACATCCCGGTCGGTGGCAAATTCCCCGCCGGAAGCGCCATTGTGCCAGAAGTCCGGCATCCCGTCCAGCTGTTCCCCGTTTTCACTGGAGCGATAGCCATCGGCGATCCAGCCCAGCCATTCCTGGTGGGAGCCCGCCTGGGCGAAGGCATCGTTGTACAGTCCCAGCCCCAGTTCGGCGCCGATCCCGTAGGGCCGCCGCAGCATCAGCTGTTTGTGAGGGAAGGCCGCCCGGTACTGCTCTACATAGCAGTCGGTGACCTCCTGCGAAGGGAAGGGGTCAATCCCCGCCTCCTCGTCCACATGCCACTCGCCCCAGTGCCCCAGGCTGCCCAGCTGGATGTAGGCGACATAGGGATCGTGGTCGTAGCGCTGGCCCAGCGCTTCCAGCAGTCTGCCGTGGGCCTCCAGAAAGGCCGGGTCCCGGTAATCGGGCGAGCAGCCGCTGCCATACTCTCCCTCATACCAGGTGCCGCCGGTCTCCTCGTACAGCCAGTCGGGGATATCCAGGTGGGGTTCCTTCCCGGGGTAGTCGCAGACCACCCGCAGCACAAGCCGGACACCCTGGCGGCGCAGCTGGTCGATCTGGTGGGCCCGCTCCATCTGGTCGAAGGCATAGACTCCCTGTTCCGGCTCCAGTTCCCGCCAGGAGACCGACACAAAGGCCAGGGTCGAATCAAAATCCTCCCGCTGGTTGCCGTTCCAGGGGGCCCAGCCCTTCAGGGGGTTGGTCACCGGCTTTTCCGCCGGCGCCAGGGTGAAAGTTTCCTGGTGCAGGGAGCCGCTCCCGGTGCAGGCCAGACAGCACAGGGCCAGCGCCAGCACCGCCGCCAACCGTCCCTTACGTCTCATAGCTGCCCCGGTACTGCACCAGCGTCACATCCCGGACCCCCTTCACCGAGGAGACGCTGTCGGCAAGGTTGACATTGTCGTTTTTCAGGATGACCTCGATGGTCAGCTCGGCGCTGTCCCCCCGGATGATCTTGGAGCGCACGCTGTTCTTGTGCTTGGCCAGCCGGCGGCGGACCTCCTCGTCGGCGTGGGTAGCCGGGTCGTAGTTGACTACCAGCATATAGGTGTGATCGGAGGACTGCAGCTGCCGCAGGGCCGCAAAGGTCACCGCCACAAACAGAAAGGCCAGAGCCGCTATGTAGTAGTAGGTGGCCCCCACCGCAATGCCGGTGGTGATGGCCCAGAACAGGAACATCAGGTCCATAGGGCTTTTGACGGCGGTGCGGTAGCGCACGATGCTCAGCGCGCCCACCATGCCCAGGGACAGCATCACGTTGGAACTGATGGTCACAATGATCACTGCGGTGAGGATGGTCATGACCACCAGAGAAATGTTGAAGGAATGGTCGTACACCACCCCGATGAAGCAGTGGCGGTACACCAAAAAGATCCCCAGCCCCAGCAGCAGGGACACGGCCAGCACTGTGACAAGGCTCCAGGGGTCGATGGTTTCGGGGAACATGTTCAGGAAAGAATTTCGGAACATATCCCCAAAGGTCATACGGGTCGTTTCTGTCATGATTTCACTCCTCTGACGGCTTATATCCGGCGGATGCGGTCGGCACACAGGCAGAACTTGGAAGCCGACGTCTGGGGCATATCCCGCAGCCGGAAGATCCTGCGCACTCGCTCGGGCAGGTAGCCGGTGAATTTGATCTCCAGGATCATGCGGTCGGGCGGGATGGCGCTGTAGGTGGGGATGCGGGGGTCAAAGAGGTCCGCCCGGGGACTGGCGGCCCGCACCCCTTTGTCAAAGGTCACCCGGACGGTGCCGGCGTCCAGGATATAGGGTTCCCGCTCATAGTCCACCACCACGTCCGGCCGCAGCAGGCGGCTGTGGGCATCGGCGCAGAACTCCCGCCCCATCTGGGAGGACTTCTCCAGCAAAAAACTGCAATCTCCCCGCAGCAGGCTCTGGTATTCCTGCCGGGTCAATGCCAGCGACTCCTTCGAGATGTAACTGCCCTGTTTGTACTTGCACTCCAGCCGGATCACCGAGTCTTTGCAGTTGTAGACCCGCACCCGGTACTTTTTGCGGGCGTAGACGCCGCTCTGTTTCTGCACATAGGCGCTGCGGTACAGATCGTCGAAATACAGGCTGCGCACCAGATATTCCCCGCCGGGGCCCACATTCTTATCCCGCTGCAGCAACGCCGCCAGCACCGGGCGCAGCTCCTGGTATTGAGGGTAGGTGATCAGGTATTTTTGCTCGTGGCGAAAGATCCTTTTGGTCAAAGCGCTCCCTCCCCTATGTCAGGACAAAACTGTACACGCCCAGGTAGTATATATCGTTGATGACGACCTCGTTCATGGCCTCGGCCACAGCGCCATCCTCCCTGATGGCACGCACCCGCCAGTAGAACTCACCGTCCCCCAGAGTATTCTCAGGCAGGGTCAGGCGGGTTGCGGTCAGGCCGCTCTGGCTGAACAGAGGCTGACGCATATCGGGATAGCGGCTGATTTCGACGCTGTAGGTCATGGCACGGCCCTCAAAATCATAGGCGGGTTCCCAGCTGAGGACGACATCCTCGCCGGTCTCCTCCGCCTCATACATCCAGAAGGGCATGGCGTCGGTCAGGCTCTCTTTGAAGTCCCGGTAATTTTCCTCCACCTCGTCTCCCAGACGGGACAGGATATCCTCCACCTCTGTACGGGTGTGCTGGAGGTTGAGGTAATCCGGCATATTGTAGATGTATTGGCTCACCGTTTCATAATAGCGGGCTGCCAGCGCATCCACCGTCTCTTTGTTGAGCCAGGTATGCATCTGGTCCACCACCGCCTCCAGATCGGCACGGTTGCCGGCGTCGCGCAAAAAGCGCTTGTGCAGCATGATGCCCCAGTAGTTGGCGATGCCCCACTCCCAGTCGGCCACCGGCTGTCCATCCTCGATGGAAGATTCGTACCGCATCAGACTGGCGTCCCCGTCCCAGGGGATGAAATAGAATTTGGAGCCGTTCAGAGGACTGTAGAGATAGTAGTTCTGCATGGTGGTGTCCCGGTTTCCCATTAGTATATTGAAGGCCAGCCACTGCATATAGTTGTCCCGGTCAAAGTAGGCGTCGATCACCTCGTTGATATCCCGGGCCGTGTCGTTCACCGCCTCGATCATCTCGAGCAGCCGGGTGTTATCCTCCCGACCCCGGCAGGAGATCACCGTATCCATGGCGGCCAGGTCGAAATCCGGGTCATCAAAGTTTTTGATCAAGTCGTTGGGCTCATAATTGAAGCTGATGACCTTGTACAGATAGCCCGCCCTGTCCAGTCCGTGGTTGGCCAGGTACTTTTTGGTGGGCACTTCTACCTGGGTGAACAGACCGTAATCCTCAAACTGGGTGGCGCCCGATGTCTCATCCCTGATGAACAGCCGCACAAACTGAGTGCGGGCGCTGGGCACGTCGCTGAGGTTTTGGGCCAGGTCGAAGTAGAGCTTGTTGCGCAGGCGGGTGGCATCGAAAGCGTGCTTGTTCAGGGCAATGTTGGACTGACCCCGCCACAGCCCCGCCTCGTCGTTCAGCGAAAGCTTATAGGACTTTTGGGGCATCAAGGTGGAGCTGTTGCCCCGGATGCGGATGGTAGCATTGCTGTCGGTCTCGCCATAGCCCAGCATACCGGGCACGGGGCCGTTTTCGTCCCCCACCTGCACCAGGGCGTCGGCATAGACCTGGGTGTCCACATGGGTGCTGTCCGCAAAGCGGACGGCATTGTTTACCTCGTTGAACGTATGGTTGGTGCCCCGGGCCTCGCTGCCATAGCGCACCGTGACATAGAAGTAGACCACCGAATCGGGGTCATCCTCCGCATAGACGCTTTTGTCCTCCCGCAGGGCGCCGTCGATATCCGCCGTTCCGGCGATCTGAAAGCCGCCGGAGGGCCGTTCTTCCTGCTGCTCAGGCGCCGGGGCCTGTTCGGGCGCCGTCTGGGCGGCCTGCTCCACCGCCACGGTCTGCCGCAGGCTGCCCGCCTGGAAAGCCAGCCCCAGCAGCAGCAACACGCCGGCTGCCGCCGCCAGATACCAAAATTTGAACCCTCGCCTCATGGTCTGATTCCTCCTCTCGCTGCGCTGTGCCTGCCCCGGCGGGCGGCGGCGCGCTGTTTTCGACGGGCCCGGCGCTGCTGCCGCCAGGTGGGCTTGTAGTGGGCCTTGAAATTCCCCCGGCCCGGCCCGCGGGATTCCACATGGTCGGCGATCCGCTTGAACACGCCGTCGGGTTCTTCGTAAAACAGGGGCTGGCGGCAGAACACCTTATATTCCAGCCGCTTGATGTAGTGGTAGAGGTAAAACAGCCCCGCTGCCGATGTAACCGCCCCTGCCGCCAGGAACCCAAGGCCATAGGCCTCGATGCCAAAGGGCAGGGTGAGGATCGACAGCAGGATGCTGCTCACCGCGAACAGGGCCGATGTCGCCATGGCGCCGACCCGGTCATCAAAGTAGAGCATCAGGATCACCAGGCTTTTGACCAGCACAAAAAAACAGTAGCCGATGCACAGGTAGCGGAAGATGATCAGCATCTCCCGGTCAAAGCCGATGGTGCGCAGGAAATTGCCTAAAAAGGTGATGCAGAGCAGCTCCACAAAAAACTGCAGCTCAAACACATGGGCCAGCTCACGAAACAGTGTCTGGCCAAGGTTCCGGTTTTCCACCTGGATATCCTCCAGGGTGCCGCCATACAGGATGGTGTCGAAGTAGCTGCGGTAGGCCTTGTAGAAGTTGACCTCCAGCGCCACCACAAAGACCACCAGAAAAGGGATAATGGTCAAGCTGGCAAAGAAGGCCGCCACATCGTATTTCATGCAGTAGACCATCCGGGGGATGACCCGGGTGTGGTATTCACTGAACCAATAGACAAAGTTGTGGCCGAACAGCCCCAGGGCGCTGCAAAAACCGGTGAGGATCAGGCTTTTGTACTTGTCCAGATAAGGGAACAGCACCACCAGGCTCATGGGCCCGGAGGGGAAAAAGTCGATCAGCTCCTGCATATACAGCACCACCATGACAAAATCCCCCAGGACGGTGCCGAGATAGGCGGCAGTCAAAATCTCCAGGCCTGCAAACATCAGCGCCATACTGGAGGCAATGGAGACAAAGGAGGCGATCAAAAAGCAGACCAGCACCTTGCTGTACTTTTTCACCGCCGAGAGATAGCTCATCTGCACCCACAGCACCTGCATCAGCTCAAACTGCAAAAACAGCAGTGCCTTGTAAACAGGCCGCAGGTCCAGCAGCAGGATGTACACCCCCGCCACCAGCGCCCCCAGCACCAGCAAATAGAACACAATGCTGAAAAAGGAAGGCAGGATGCGGTTTTTGTGGTCCTCATAGATGCTGTCGGAGATGTAGCGGCTGGTGAACATCAGGAAGGTGTTGGACAGCAGAAGCGAAAAGATCATCACATAGGTGGTGGTGATCAGATAGGTCTCCTGCACATTGTAGGCCGCCCCGTGCAGCCGCAGCAGCAGCCGTATGGCAAACTGGACCACAATGCACAAAATCATCGGTCCTTCGGTGACGGCGGCCGTCACGGCATAGGCCTTCACCGTATTCAGGTAGCCGCCCCGCTTGCGGAACAGCTTTTTCAATTCAAACCCTACGCCCGCCATGCTGTTTCACTTTCTCGTACAAATCGCGGTACGCCTGCAAAAATGTTTCTTCCCGGTAGTAGCGCTGGGCGCGGCGGCAGCCATTTTCCCCCATGCGGCGCATCCGGTCGGGGTCTGCGGCCAGCTGCAGGATGCTGCGGGCCATCAGTCCCGGGTTCATCACCGGCACGATCTCCCCGGCAGGACCCAGGCCGTCCCCGTTGCCCTCCAGCAGTTCCCGGCAGGAACCCACGTCGGTGGCCACCACCGGCCTGCGGGAAGCCATCGCCTCCAGCACCACAAAGGGCTGCCCCTCCGAGATACTGCTGAGCAGCACTATATCGACCTTGCCATACCACTGGGCCACATCTACCCGCCCCACAAACTCGATGCCCTGGATGTGGAGGCTGTCGATGAGGTCCAGGCATTCCTGGTAGTAGTCCGGGTTTTCGTCGGTGGGGCCGATCATATAGAGCTTTGCACCGGGCAGCTTCTGGCGCACCTGGGCAAAACTGTAGATCATGGTTTTCAGGTCCTTGATGGGTACCACCCGTATCACCGCCCCCAGCGCCAGGCTATGGCCGTCCGCCTCGATGGGCCCGATGCCAGCAAAGCGGGACAGCTTGATGCCGTTGGGTATGACGATGCAGCGGGCGGGGTCGGCCCCGTAGCCGATCTGCAGGTCCCTGGCATGGTAGAACAGGGAAACGATCCGATCGGCCTGGTGGTAGGCCGCCACCGACATCCCCAAGAAAAAGTTGATCCAGGTCTGTTTGAAGTAGACGTCCACCCAACTGGCCTTCAGGATCTCCTCCTCCCTCTCCCTGCTGTAAATGCCGTGCTCGGTCACCAGGAGGGGCCTGCCGGTTTTATGGCTGAACATCGCTCCCAACAGCCCCGCATAGCCCGTGGACACGGTGTGGAACACGTCCACCTCCGGCACAGGGCAGCGCAGGATGTTCAGCACCGGCAGCAGCATCGACCGCATCGTCCAGAAGGTTTGGTTGAAAGGGGTCTGGCTGTAGGCGCCCCGGCAGGCCTCCATCACAATGTCCAGGAAGGCCTCGCTGGTCAAAAATTCGTTGGCGTTGTAGCGGCCCCCCGCAGCGAACATGTCGAACAGCAGGGGCCAATCGGTGCGGTCGCTGGTGATCAGGTCCAGCACCGCCTGCTTTTCCGCCGCCGTCAGCTGGAACCGGGCCTGCCGCCGCACCTTGGCGTCCATGAACTGGTCCAGGAAGTTTTCTTCCACCGACTCCACGTTGGCGGGCAGCTGATATTTGAACTTGCCCCGCTGTTCCTCATTGGCGCCGATGGTATAGATCACAAAGCGGTGCTCCGGCATACCCTCAATGAGCATCTGCACCCAGGAGGATACGCCCCCTGCCACATAGGGATAGCAGCCTTCGGCAATCAGGCAAATCTTCATAGTTCACTCCAGCTTAAAGGAAAAGACGGGCTGATCGATCTGCACCAGGTAGTAGTACCCTCCCCCCTGGCCGCTGACAGAGCTGATGAAGCAGCTCTCATTGGTCATTTTGGGGGTGCGCTCGGTGCGCAGGTAGCACCAGCCCTGGCCCGAAAATCCGTTGCACCAGCCGCGGACGGTGCCGTCGGCTTCCACCTGGACGGTCACATCCAGGGCGTCTGCCACGCGCAGCGCACCGGCCGCCTGGACCGCCGTCATGGGCCGCAGCCCTGCAAAGCAGCTGTTGACGAACTGCAGCTTCTCGCAGAATTGCTGGTACAGCTGATCCCAGCCAAGGCCCCCGCCCCGCTCCTCATCCAGAATATCATCGGGGTGGATGAAGTGAGAGTAGACACCGTACAGCCCGCCCACGCTGAGGGTGGAAAATCGGTCGAATTCATCCTCCAGCATGCCGGAGGTGGCCCGGGGAAACTCCACAACACCGTCCGCTGCCACGTCAAAATCCTGGACGCAGACGGTGCCCTCCTCTCCTTCCATGGTATAGACCCCCGAGATGACCTGCAGGTCGGGCAGGGCCTCCACCACCGCCTGTCGGCCTTCGGCGCTCAGGTAGTTGGAAGGGGGTACATAGGTATAAAGCTTTACCTCCGGGAACAGTTCTCTTGTGATGTCCACCAGCTCGGCCAGGGAGGCCTCCATATCCCCGACACTGCCCCAGGGGGTATAGCCCAGGTCCGCAGGGACCTGGCCCGCCAGAGCCAGAGACTGATGGTTGTAGCCGTGGGCCCCCATCTCAAAGCCGTTATCCAGCAGGCTGTTGCCGAAATACTGCTCGGTGGAGTCCATCGTGTAGAAAAAGTCCTCCGGGTCCACCACGTCGTCGTAGGTGGCTATGAACAGCCCCACATAGCCGACATTGTAGCGCACAGCGGCACTCTGCATGGCGGGCCACCAGATATCCCGGAAGAACTCCCGCACGGTACGGTTGTAGTCCCGCTGGATCACTTTGCTTTCGCTGTTGTACTGAGGCGAGGGGAAGTCATCGATGAACACTGTTTTGGTGTTGATCACCGGCCAGATAGCCTCCCCAAGCAGGCTTTGGATGCAGCCGGCGGCCACGCCGGTCCACAGATCGCCGGTGATGGCGGTGGCATTGAAAGTCAGTATCCTGCCCCGGCCTGTGTCATGCCGCCAGACCACCGGCACCTCCCGGCCCTGTTCGGTCAGGCCGGCGGCCAGCACCAGGCTGTCCGTCTCCACCTGCACTCCCAGAGCCACATCTTCAAAGCCTTCTCCCTCAAAGCGCTGGCCCAGGCTGCCAGGCAGCAGTTCTTGGGTGAAGTGCAGCCCTTGGATGGTCACATAATCCCCGTACTCCACCACCCCCATGCCGCGGTACAGGGTCCGGTAGACCGAGCCGGGTTCATCCGGCATCAGTCCCAACAGCAGCCGGCCGCCCTCCTCCGCATAGCCCAGCAGGCGGCCGGCGTCATCGCCGATCGTTCCCTCCCAGTCGGAACAGGCCACCATCACAAGGTCGTATTCCGGATAGAAGGCCGTATCCCCGCGCCGGGCATCCAGGAACCGGGCGTCCATGTCCAGCCAGCGGAATACCCGCTCCAGGTTCTTTTGGTATTTGAGCGACTGCTCGCTGCCGGGGTCGTACAGCACCAGAGCTGTGGGGCGGGCGGCGGCCATCTCCTCCGCCGGGAGGCTGTCGGTCAGCTCAGGCAGCGCCAAGTCCACCGCCTGGGCGCTGGTCCTCACCAGAGCGCCGCTGTTGATGAGCAGAAAGATCAGCACAGCGGCAATGGCCGCCAGCATGTAGAGATAGATTTTATGGTAATAATCTTTCATACTCCCCCTTCTTCCTTGTCACTGCCGGGCCAGGAACCGTATATAAGGCAGGGACTTGTCGGTCAGCATCACCGGCATATCCTTCAGCCGGGCCAGGAAACGGTCCAGACTTTCCCGGTCGGACAGCTGGATGCAGGCCTGGATGACGTCCACCACCGCGTCCTCATTGTCGGGGCAGGCCTCCATAAACCGGAAGGCCGTCGCCTTCGCATGGAGGGCGGCCCCTGCCTGCAGGTCCACCCGGACCCGGTGGTGGTACCATTCCGACCGGATCTCACCGCCAGCCAGAAGCCGATCGGACAGCTGGCTGTACTGCGCCTGATAGCGCGCCATGGTGTGCCGGTCGAATACACCGCTTTCCATTACATGGTACAGCTCCTGCTCCAGCAAAGCCTGACGCTGGGGGTCGGACGGGTCTTCCTGATACGACCGGGTACACCGGTTCAAGCGGTCCTGGATGCGGTTTTGCAAGTCCATAATGACGGCGCTGGCGTAGTGGGAAGTCTCCTGGTCCTCGTTGGACAGGGCCTGCTGCAGCACCGATACATAGTCCAGGGTGTCCTCCTGCCGCAGGGTATCCATTACCAGCCTGCGGCGCTGGGCATAGTCGCTCATGGCCAGAACATCGGCGGCGGGGGCCTTGTTCATCTCCTGGGCCCGGTCCACCGGGCGCAGCAGGTCCAGCTCATCCAGCATTTCTCCCCGGCCCAGATAGAGCTCGTCCATCTGGGCACCTGCATTGTTTTCTGTACAGTAGTCGATCCATTTGAACAACAGCACCCCCAGCAAAGGCAGGCACAGGCTGATGCCCAGACGGATGACCGCTTCCTGCCAGCGGCCATTGTCCTGGTACCAGTCCCAGGCGTAAACGCAGGCTGAAAGCAGATGGAGCACCAGCAAGATCAAGACCACAATATCCATCCGTCACCCCTCCCATACCAGACGGAAGCCCTCCCCGGCAAAGCGGCTTTCCAGCAGGGGGCGATGGCCAGCATCCAGGTACAAAAAGACCGCCCGTAGGCCGCCGTCCTCCCCCATGCCCAGCAGGTCGGTCCCACGCAGCAGGGGCTGGATCCGGCGGTACAGCTCCTGCACCGGGGTTTGGGCCAGCGTCCGGGCTGCAGGCTTGGGCTGCCGGGCCCTGGGGACCGGCCGGGCCGGCCGCTCCCTGGCGGTGTCGATCTGACGCAGCAGCTGTTGATAGAGGCTGTCCACATCCGAGCCGGCGTCCGGCTGTGGGGAGGGTCTGACCGCTTCCTCCTTTGGCGGGGGCAACGGGGCATCCCCCGAAAGTTCGATGCGGGCAACGCTGTAGGAATACCCATATTCCTCGCTGGCCTGCCGCAGGGCAGTCAGCTGCTCGGTGAAGGCCTCCGCCTTCATGATGCTGGTGCCGGGCAGGTGCAGCCGGGACCAGTTTTCCTTTTGGTAGCGGTAAGCATGGATCAGGTTGTTCTGTACGATCTGCACCAGGGTCTGGAACAGGCTGCGGTAGTAGACGGTGTACTGGTCCGCCGAAAGGTCGTACAGCTCCACCAGAGCCACCGACGTTTGGCCGTCGCTGACCGGCATGGCAAACACAGGACAGCTCTGCTCCAGCTCAAGATTGACAAACATTTCCCCCTTTTGGATCGCCTGCTGAAGCTTTGGCATGGTGCGCAGGTCCATGGAGGGACGCAGCCGGCTCGCCAGACTGCTCGAGCAGGCCATCAGCCGGCAATAGGGGCTGTCTGGTCTGGGCTGCAGGTAGATGGCCACCGCGCCGCACTCCATCACTTCCTCGATGACACCCACCGTGCGCAGCAGGACGATGTAGGGATTCTGCCGGTCCAGGCCTTCCGTGATGGTATAGATGCGGTTGAAGCTGTCCTTGGAGATGACGATCTGCTTTTGCAGCCGGTTTTTCACGTCCAGCACCTCCCGGTAGAGGTCTTTCAGCAGCTGGTAGCGGCTTTTATTTTCCTGGAACTCGTTTTCCAGGTTCTGGTATTCGTCGTGCTTGCGGTCGCTCCAATAGCCTCCAAAGGCACCCGCCACCCCATAGACGATGAGGGGCACCCAAGACTCGATGCTGTACAGCATATAGGACACATCCACCCCCGAGCGCAGCAGGCTGCCGGTGTAGGAGACGATGGCCAGCCCCGTCGCCAGCAGTCCCTGGCGCATCCCAAAGGTGATGGCAATGATCACCACATAAAGCAGCCGCACATCCACAAAGCGCAGATCGCTCCAGGACACGGTGAACCGAGTCAGCAGCACCGTGATCCCGAACAGCAGCAGGTTCTGGGCAGTCTCGTACAAAAACGGCTTCTTTTTGAGCCGGGTCTTCCAGTCTGTTTTCTTCTGTGCCGCCGCCCCATCCTGCCGCCAGCGGGCCAGCTCCCGCTCCATGATGGCGGCTCCATGTTCTGCAAAGGGATAAAAGGGCATCCAGCCGCACAGCTGCCGGATCTCCTGGTCCCATCCCCGGGGGCAGTGCCGCTCTTTCTGGCCGTACCGGATCGTTCCTTCATGGCCCAGGGCAGCGGCCGCCATCTCCCACAGCTGCCGTGCCGTAACCGGGCTGCCCGTCAGCACCTGGAAACTGCCGGAGGCGTCCATATTCAGCAGCCGGTAGGCCGCGTCCGCCATGTCCCATTTGAACAGGATGTCAAACTCCGAATCCGGCGTAAAGGGACAGGCCGCATCCTTTCCCTTCTGCATGGCGCGCAGGATATCCCCCACCAGGTTGGGCCCGTCCAGCATCCGCTGCCCATACACGCAGTCCAGCCGCAGCACCAGCAGGGGAATTTTTTTCTCCTGGCAAAAAGAGGTGACGATCCGTTCTCCCGCCCGCAGCTCCTCAAAACCGGGCTCCAGCAAGCCCTCATCCCCCAGTCTCACCGAGGAAAGGAAGCAGATATGCCGCACTTGTTCCGCCGCTGCGGCCCGCAGCACCGGCACCAGCATGGGCAGCAGGGTGCCCCGGCCCCAGACAGCGTCCTGGTCGTCCAGTTCACGGTAGATGCCGGTGAGTACTACGATGCAGTCTACCGCTTCCCCTTTGATGATCTGGCTGCAGTTGTTGTAGGTGATGGCCAGGCGGTGCACCTTGCCATGTACCCGGTCCCCCCACAGTATTTTATCTCGATTGGAGGTCAACCAGCTGACCTTGCAGCCCTCACGGTACATCCGGGTGGCAATGCCGCCCCCTGCCAAATCATAATCGCCTACAAAAAGGATCCTAGACACCATTGCCGCCACACCACCTTTACAGGCCCTATACCGCAGGAGGTCCAAACCATCCGCCGTCCTAAATCAAAGCGGGCAGCACCGCGCCTTCTGCGCACCTGCGCCGCCCTATCCCACTGTTGCTGTGAAACATTCAACATTATCTTATTTATTGTATCATAAATGTATAGAATTCGTCAATCAAACCGGGAGGAAAGCTGTGGGCACATTGGCACCACCAACTGCAAAAATGTGGATGCCGCCCTTCGCCTGTTCGATCACCTCTCTCCCGTGAGGAAGGACAGTACCTCCTGTGGGGCATCGAGGGAAAAGACTGACCCGTAGATCCCTCTATGTAGACTCCTACATGGCCGCAGCGGTACGGCTGCGGTCAGAGATACCGGACAACGCATAAAAACGCCAAAAGCATAATAAAAGGCAGAACCCCTTCACCAGAGGCTCTGCCTTTTATGGTTTTATGCAGTTGTAGTTGTCCTGCAGCCGCGACGCAGAACTTCCGGTAAACAAAAAACGTGCCCAAACACCTCGAAGTGTTCGAGCACGTCTGTGATGGTGGAGAATTAGGGACTCGAACCCCAGACCCCCTGCGTGTGATGCAGGTGCTCTAACCAGCTGAGCTAATCCTCCGAATCGGAACAACGCTATTATAGCACGTTCTGGACAAAAATGCAAGCCCTTTTTTGCGCAAAACGCAAAAACTTTTTGGACCGGAAGAAATCCGCGTGCAGACGGTTTTTTCCGGCGGGGGCATTGCCCTTGCGGACAAAATCGTGTATACTAAGATGGATCCGGAAGCTCAAGACCGCTGGGATATCCGCCCCAAAGGGCCGCGCAGCGCGGAGCTTTCCGATGCAACCCAACACAAGAAAAGAGGTTTTGCCCATGCTGACAGTACGCGGGATCATCACCTTGCTGGTGCTGGTCATCCTGTTTGCGCTGGCGGTGGTCTGGATCTCCAAGCACGGCGGCTGGAAGGACCAGGGCTGCGGCGGCAACTGTGCCTCCTGCCACCAGCGCTGCGAGAACCCCAAGCCCGGCCCAAAACAGAACTGATGCCAAACGGCCCCTGCCCTTTTATAAGGCGCAGGGGCTTTTGCTTTATCTCTCCCGGGCCAGCCGCAGGAAAATCTCCATCTGCGGGGTGACCCATTTATCCTTGTGGTAGAACAGCTGGCGGCGCATCTCGATATGGCAGTCCTCCACATCCAGCGGGACGGCGCCCCCCGCCAGGCTGGCATCCACCATATACCGCGGCAGGAAGGTCAGTCCCATCCCCTGTTCCACCAGACGGCAGAGCAGGGCCGCATCCCCCATCTCAATGTAGGGGTGCAGGGTCAGCTGGCGCGCCGCCAGCAGCTGTTCCAGCGCGTCCCGGTAGCTCATCCCCCGCTCGGTCAGCAGGAATTCCTGCCCGGCCAGATCCGCCAGGGCCAGCCCCTGCCGGCCTGCCAGCGGATGCCCCGCCGGGGCCAGAAAGCAGCAGGGTTCCGGCTCATCCAGGGCCACCACATAAGCCGGGTCGGTGACCGGGTGATCCAGGGTATAGGCCAGGTCGGCCCGGTTGGCGCTGAGCAGGTCCTGCATCTCCTGGGTATTGGCCGCCCGGAAGCTGACCTCCACCAGGGGGCACAGGGCGTGGAACTGCTTCAGCAGGCCGGGCATCAAGGCCCGGAGCAGGCTGTCCGCTATCGCCACCCGCAGGGTCCCCCGGGCCTCGGGGGCGGGCTGCAGGGCCATCCGGGCCTGCTGGGCGGTGGTGAGCAGGATGCGGGCATAGTGCTGGAAGGTCTGCCCCGCATCGGTCAGGCGGACCGTTTTGCCCACCCGGTCGAACAGGGGCACCCCCAGCTCCGCCTCCAGCTGGGCGATCTGGCTGGACACCGCCGACTGGGAATAATCCAGCTCCCGGGCCGCCCGGGAAAAACTGTGCAGCTCAGCCACATGCAAAAAAGTGTTGATGTTTCGCAGTTCCATGGTTCACTCCTCCGGCGCGGTCCGGATCTGTTCCACCGTCAGCACCCCGTCCGCCACCGTAAAGCGCACCTCCCATTCGGCAAAGCGCATCCCATACACCCTCTGGGCATCGTCCTGGTACGAGGGGCGTGGGTCGTTTTCCAGCACCCCTTCCAGAGCCTCCCATTGACCGGGAAGCAGCAGATCCCGCAGGGCCTTTGGGCAGCGCACCGCCAGCTTATAGGTCTGCGTTTGGGCCGTGTAGCCCTCGGCGGCATCGGGATGGCTGTCCACATAAGGGATGTAAGGCTTGATATCGTAGATGGGGGTGCCGTCCAGCAGGTCGGCCCCCCGCACAAGCAGGACCGGCCCGCAGACAGGGTCCTGCTCCACCCCTTCCAGCCGCACACAGGACAGCCCGATGGGGTTTGGCCGGAAAGGGGACCGTGTGGCGAACACTCCTACCCTTGTGTTGCCGCCCAGCCGGGGCGGCCGGACCGTGGGGCTCCATTTGTCCCGCACCGCCTGGGTGAACTGCCACACCAGCCACAGATGACTGAACTGCTGGATGCCCCGCAGGGCGCTCGGGTCCCGGTAGGGCGGCTCGAATACCACACGGGCCCGCAATGCGTCCACCAGGCCGCTTTGCCGGGGGATGCCGAATTTCTCCTTGAAATCGCTCTCGATATGGGCGATGGCGTGGATGGTAAGATCGTTGTCTGGCATAGCGGTCCCTCCTTACAGGGTGCGGCACAGGCCTACGGCCTTGCCCTCGATCTGGATCTCGGCCAGCTGGGGCCCCGCATAGATCATGGGCGGGCATACGGCGGCGTTGTCTGCCAGCAGCATCACCGTATCCCCCTGGCGGTGAAAGTGCTTGAGGGTGGCCTCCTCACCGATGCGGACGGCGGCGATCTCCCCCTGCTCCACCTCAGGCTGCACCCGGATGCATACGATGTCCCCATCCCGGATGGTGGGGGCCATGCTGTCCCCGTGGCAGGTGAGGGCAAAGTCGGCGTGCCAGGCCGCCGGCACCCCGATGTACCGTTCGATGTTCTGTTCGGCCGTAATGGGGCTGCCGCAGGCGATCGAGCCGATCAGGGGCACCCGGGCCATGGCAGGCAGCGGCTCAAAGCCCGGAGGCGCCGCCACCCGTTCCTCCTCCAGGCCCAGCAGCCAGGCGGCTGTCGTGTGGAGCGCGGCGGCAAAGTCCTCGATCTTGTTCTGAGGGATATCGTTGACCCCCTTTTCGATCTTGGTGATGGAGGACTTGGAGCGGTAACCCATCCGGGCAGCCAGCTCCTCCTGGCTCATACCCAGTTCTTCCCGCCGCTGGCGGATGCGGACCGACAGTACAGACATTTTTGCTCCCTCCCAATGTTGGCGCTTGGATGGTCTACGCTTTTAGTATACCATAAAATTTCCTCAAAATCAACTATTTCGTGTGTTTCGGGTCTCATTAGTTGACATAGAATCACCTTTGTGTTAGACTGGAGGCAGAAGGAGTCAAACCACCCATTTTTCAGCCAAAGGAGGAGGCATACGCATGATCGACTGCAAGGAACTGAACGAACGAGTCCGCGCCAGCGGATATAAGAAAAAACACCTGGCCCATGCTATGGGCATCACCGCCAACACCCTGCGCAACAAGCTGACGGGAAAAAGCGCGTTCAAGCTGGAAGAAGCCCAGCAGCTGAGCTTCCTGCTGGGGCTGAGCGCCGATGAACAGGAGCGCTGTTTTTGGCGGCTGAAGTAGATTTAAAATCACTTATCCCATGCATATTTATGCACATCCATCGATCCGCACGAGAAAGGAGACCCGCATGACCAACGAACACCGGCGGCAGTGCCGCGCTGCCCTGTGGCACTGGCAGCTGCTGGAGCGCCAGCCCACCCCCGAAAACCAGTGCTGGGCCCACGCCCTGCGCCAGACTGCGGCCTATTACCAGCAGCAGGACCCCATCCGGGCGGGCATCCTGGAGCAGCGCTACCGCCGCCATCAGACCGAGCAGCAGGTCCTGGACACCCTGCACATCGGCCGCACCACCTACCAAAAAGCCAACGCCGACCTGCTCAGTACCCTGGCCGTGTATGCCGCCAAGCAGGGCGTGCTGTAAGCATCCTTCCCCCACCTTCTCCATCGGGAGGCGGGGCCTTGCTTTTTCCGCCTGCGGCGGCCGAGAGGGCTGGCTGTCCCCATCCCCTGCCCCGCCCTGCGGTCCACCGGGCCCCCGCCAAAGACAGGCATCCGCACGCCCCTTTTCCGGCGGACAAACATTATAAAAAGCCCCTATCCAAAAGGACAGGGGCCTGGTGCTTATCTGTTTTGCGCGCTGCGCGATCAGACCAGCTCGAGGATCGCCATCTCGGCGGCATCGCCGCGGCGGACGCCGATCTTCACGATGCGGGTGTAGCCGCCGTTGCGGTCAGCGTACTTGGGGCTGATCTCGTCAAACAGCTTCTTTGCCACATCTTCCTTGGTGATGTAGCTGTAGACCTGGCGCTTGGTGTGCAGGTCACCGCTCTTACCCAGGGTGATCATCTTCTCGGCCATGGAACGCACATCCTTGGCACGGGTAACAGTGGTCTCGATCTTGCCATTCTCTAACAGGTAGGTGACCATTGCGCGCATCATTGCCTTGCGGCTGTCGGTGGTCCTACCGAGCTTTCTGGTACCGGGCATCCCGTTTCACTCCTTAAACAATATTAGTTATCATCGTCTGTGTTCAACTTGAATCCGAGCGAATCCAGCTTGGCCATGACTTCCTCCAGGCTCTTGCGGCCCAGGTTGCGGACTTTCATCATCTCGTCCTCGCTCTTGCTGACCAAGTCTTCCACCGTGTTGATGCCCGCACGCTTCAGGCAGTTGAAGCTCCGCACGCTCAAGTCCAGCTCCTCAATGGTCATCTCCAGAGCCTTTTCCTTGTCGTCGGTGGTCTTCTCCACCATGATCTCGGTGCCGGCGGCCTCGTCCGACAGGTTGACGAACAGATTCAGGTGCTCGGTCAGCACACGGGCAGCCAGGCTGACAGCCTCCTGCGCGTTGATGGTGCCATCCGTCCACACTTCCAGCGTCAGCCGGTCATAGTCGGTGATCTGGCCAACGCGGGTGTTGTCCACGCTGTAGTTCACCTTCAGCACGGGGGTATAAATGCTATCGACGGGAAGGGTGTTGATGTCGTTCTTCTCGACGATGCTCTGTTTGTTGCGCTCTGCAGGCACATAGCCGCGGCCCTTGTCGAAGGTCAGCTCCATCACGAGCCGGCCGCCCTCGCCCAGGGTGGCAATGTGCCATTCAGGATTCAGGATCTCGATCTCGTCGCCCTGCTTGATGCTGTCAGCGGTGACCTCACAGGGACCGACCGCTTCGACGCGCACCGTTTTGGGACCGTCGGAATACAGCTTTGCAGCAATACCCTTCAGGTTCAGGACAATTTCGGTAACGTCTTCCTTGACGCCCTCAATGGTGGAGAACTCGTGGACTACGCCGTCGATCTTGACACTGGTCACGGCGACGCCAGGCAGAGACGACAGAAGGACTCTGCGCAGGCTGTTGCCCAGCGTGATGCCGAAACCGCGCTCCAGAGGTTCTGCTACGAACTTGCCGTAGCGGCCGTCGGGCGAGAGGCTCGCCGTTTCGATTTTGGGACGTTCAATCTCCATCATATCTATGCCCTCCTTGTAAAACCGACGTTCACCATCGGCCCATTATGCAATTCTCAAAAGAATCCGAAAGGCCAGCGGCCCACAAAAGCCGCGCCTTTCCAATGGGTTTTACTTGGAGTACAGCTCGACGATGAGATGCTCAGCGACCTCGTAGTCGATGTCGCTGCGCTCGGGCAGGCGGGTAACGGTGCCCTTCAGGGTGCCGGTCTCGCGCTCCAGCCAGGCGGGCAGAGCCACCACGGGAGCCTCGGGGCCGGTCAGCTTGGCGAACTTAGCAGAAGAGCGGCTGGACTCGCGCACTTCGATCACGTCGCCGGCCTTGACCTGGTAAGAAGGGATGTTGACCTTCTTGCCGTTGACGGTGAAGTGAGCGTGGCTGACCAGCTGGCGGGCGTCACGGCGGGTCTGAGCGTAGCCCAGACGGAACACCACGTTGTCCAGACGGCACTCCATCATCTGCAGCAGGTTCTCGCCGGTCTGGCCGGGGCGGGCGGCAGCCTTCACGAAGGTGTTGTGGAACTGCTTCTCCAGCACGCCGTAGATAAACTTGACCTTCTGCTTCTCCTTCAGCTGCATGGCGTACTCAGACTGCTTCTTGCGCATGTTGCCATTGGAGTTGCGGGTGGTATTCTTCTTTGCATAGCCCATGACTGCAGGAGAAATGCCCAGGGCCTTGCAACGCTTTGCAATAGGCTGCGTATTCTTTGCCATAATTTAGTTTCCTCCTTCGATCAGACGCGGCGGCGCTTGGGGGGCCGGCAGCCATTGTGGGGGATGGGGGTCACGTCCTTGATCAGGGTGACCTCCAGGCCGGTGGCCTGCAGGGCGCGGATGGCGGACTCACGGCCAGCGCCAGGGCCCTTGACGTAGACCTCAACGGTCTTCATGCCGTGCTCGATCGCGGTCTTGGCAGCAGTCTCAGCTGCGGACTGTGCGGCAAACGGAGTGCTCTTGCGGCTGCCACGGAAATTCAGGCTGCCGGAGGAGCACCAGGAGATAGCGTTGCCCTGCAGGTCGGTGATGGTCACAACCGTGTTGTTGAAGGTGGACTGGATATGAGCCTGACCGGCGGCAACGTTCTTGCGCTCTCTGCGCTTGGTACGGACTGCGCCCTTCTTGGCGTTATTAGCATTTGCCATTTCTCAAATCCTCCTTACTTCTTCTTGTTGGCGACCGTGCGCTTGGGACCCTTGCAGGTACGTGCATTGGTCTTGGTGCGCTGGCCACGGCAGGGCAGGTTCTTGCGATGGCGAATGCCGCGGTAGGACTGGATCTCGACCAGGCGCTTGATGTCCAGAGCAACGTTGCGGCGCAGGTCGCCTTCAACGATGATGTTGGCCTCGTCGATGTAATCACGGATCTTGGCCTCTTCTTCACGGGTCAGATCCTTGACGCGGGTATCGGGGTTGATGCCAGTGGCAGCCAGGATCTTGTCCGCAGTGGTGCGGCCGATCCCGTAAACGTAGGTGAGACCTATTTCGATCCGCTTCTCGCGGGGCAGGTCAACGCCGGCAATTCGTGCCATAATAATTTCCTCCAAAATCATCCCATGTCAGTGTCGGGGTCTGCGCCGGGACTCTACGCACTTGACCCCCTAGCGCCGGGATCAGCCCTGGCGCTGCTTGTGCTTGGGGTTCTGGCAGATGACCATCACGCGGCCTTTGCGGCGGATGACCTTGCACTTTTCGCAGATGGGCTTCACGGAAGGCTTGACCTTCATGATGTTGAACCTCCTTTTGGTTGGCCCCGGCGCTTATTTGGAGCGCCAGGTGATGCGGCCCTTCGTCAGATCGTAGGGCGACATTTCGACTGTGACCTTATCGCCGGGCAGGATGCGGATGAAGTTGGTCCGCAGCTTGCCGGAGATGTGCGCCAGCAGGGTGTGGCCGCTGGGCGTGAGCTTCCCAGTAGCTTTGTCCTCGCTCAGCATTTCCACCTTAAAGATGGCGTTAGGCAGAGCCTCGCGCACGATGCCTTCGATCTCGATAACGTCTTCTTTAGACAAGCTATTTGCCTCCTTATGGATCTGCTCAGTTTGTCTGGTACGGACGGGGGCAGTGAGCGCCACATACTTTCCTCTGCGCGGCACAAAATCCGCAAACAGACAGCGCGTCTCTGCCTGCCGAGAAAGCATCTGGCCTCCACAGCCATTATTGGATTATACACCTTTTCGCGTTGAAATGCAAGGGGTTTTTTCGTGTTTCCGATAAAAATTTCCGCCCTTTTTACGGGGCGGAAATCCTCGGTTTTTGTGCACTTCGCCGGTGGGCAGACTTTCCCCTTTCCCTGCTCTTTTTACAGGGTGAAGTTGGGGTCCTCCCAGCCGATGGTCATGATCTCGGTGCGGTCCTTCAGGATGGCCACCGAATGCTCAAAGTGGGCGGCCAGGCCCCCGTCTTTGGTCTTGACGGTCCAGCCGTCTGCCAGAGTCTTGATCTTGCAGCCATACTGGCAGATCATAGGCTCGATGGCGATGGTCATGCCGGGCACAAGCCGGGGCCCCCGGCCCGCAGTGCCAAAATTGGGAACCTCGGGGTCCTCGTGCAGCTCACGGCCAGTGCCGTGGCCCACGAATTCCCGCACCACCGAAAAACCAGCCGCCTCGCAGTAGCTCTGCACGGCGTGGCTGATGTCCCCGATGCGGTTGCCTGCTTTGGCCTGGGCGATGCCCAGGTGCAGCGACTCCCTGGTGACATCCAGCAGGCGCTGGGCCTCCAGGTCGATCTTGCCCACAGCGTAGGTGCAGGCGTTGTCGCCGTTGAAGCCGTCCACCTTGGCGCCGGTGTCGATGCTGACGATGTCGCCGGGGCGGATGACAATGTCATGGGAGGGGATGCCATGGATGACCGTGTCGTTCAAACTGATGCAGGCGGTGCCGGGGAACCCGTACAGCCCCTTGAAATTAGGGACGCCGCCGTGCTTGACGATGAACTCATAGATCAGCTTGTCCAGCTCCCATGTGGTCATACCGGCCTCGATGTGCTCGCCGCCATACTTCAGGGCAGCGGCGCTCAGGGCGTTGGCCCGGCGCATACCCTCCAACTCTTTCGCATTCTTGATCTGAATCAATGGTTTATGCCTCCAAAGCCTTCATGACTTCGGCCGTCGTAGCCTCGACGGTCGAGCCGCTCTCCACCACGGCCAGCTTGCCGCGGGTGCGATAGAACTCGATCAGGGGCTCAGTCTGGGCGTGGTATGCCTTCAGGCGGTCCCGCACGGTCTCGGGCTGGTCGTCCTTGCGGATCACCAGCTTGCCGCCGCAGGCGTCGCAGATACCTTCCACCTTGCTGGGCTTGGTGCGCACATGGTAGCTGGCGCCGCACTTTTCGCACACGCGGCGGCCGCTCATCCGGTCAAAGATCACGTTCTCGTCCACGGCCAGGTCCAGCACCTTGTCGATGCGGATGCCCATCTTCTCAATGGCCTCGGCCTGGGCGATGGTGCGGGGCACCCCGTCCAGGATAAAGCCCTTGGCGCAGTCGGGCTGGGCCAGCCGCTCTTTCAGGATGCCGATGATCACCTCGTCGGGGACCAGCCCGCCGGCGTCCATGTAGCTCTTGGCCTTCAGGCCCATCTCGGTGCCCTCCTTGACGGCGGCACGCAGGATGTTGCCGGTGGAGATGGCCGGGATGCCCAGTTTTGCGGTGAGCACTTCGGCCTGGGTGCCCTTGCCTGCACCCGGGGCGCCTAACAGAATGAGATTCATTTCCATGCTCCTTTCTTGCCTATACCTTACTTATCAGGAAATATGCAAAAAAGCACTGAAAAATCGAGGGCTCCTCTCCTTTCCAGTGCTTCTTTCGACGGTGCTTGATTCAGTTCAAAAACATCCCGTCAGGGGAACATCAGCCCAGGAAACCCTTGTGATTGCGCATGGTCATATAGCTGTCCAGGCTGCGGGTGGTGTCCAGTGCCACGCCAACGACGATCAGCATACTGGTGCCGCCCAGCTGGATGGCCACGCCGGTCAGATTGCCCAGGATGATGGGCAGTACAGCCACAAGCGCCAGGAAGATACCGCCGATCATGGTGATCTTGCTCAGCGTCTTGATGATGAAATCGCTGGTCGGCTTGCCGGGACGGAAGCCGGGGATCGAACCGTTGTTGCGGCGCAGATTGTTGGCGATCTCGATCGGGTTGTACTGGATGGAAACGTAGAAATAGTTGAACGCGACGATCAGCAGCACATACACCACCACATACAGCGCAGAGGTGTAGTTGAAGGTGCTGAAGAACGCATACCAGAACGGATGCGCCACCGGGTCCACATTGATGAAGCTGCCGATGGTGCCGGGGATGGAGCAGAAGGTGCTGGCGAAGATGATGGGCATGACGCCGCTCATGTTCAGCTTGAGGGGCAGATAGCTGTTCTGCCCGCCGATCTGCTTGCGGCCCACCACCCGCCGCGCATACTGGATGGTGATGCGGCGCTCGGCATTGGTCATGATGACGATGAACACCACCACGGCCAGTGCAAAGACCACCAGCAAAGGCAGCAGCACATAGTACAGCGGCTGTCCGCTGGAAGCGCGGGTGAGCATATCGGTGACCATGGTGGTGACCGACGACCAGTTGGAGACGATGGAAGCGAAGATGATGAGGGAGACACCGTTGCCGATGCCCTTGTCATCGATCTGCTCACCGCACCAGGTGGTCAGCTGTGCGCCTGCGGTAAAGGTCAGGATCACCACGATGGCGGTGAAGATGCCTGCGGCGCCCGCAGTGTACTTGAGTGCGCCCATATTGCGCACCAGGAAATAATAGCCGATGCTCAGCACCAGTGCGATGCCTGCGCCCACATAGCGTGTGATCTGGCGGATCTTGTTCTGGCCGTCGGATTCTTTGGCCAGGTTCTCAAGATACGGGATCGCGACGCACAGCAGCTGCACGATGATGGAGGCATTGATATAGGGTGTGACGCCTAACGCGAAAATCGTGCACCGGGACAGCGCGCCGCCGCTCATCATGTCCAGATAAGTCAGCATGCTGCCGTTTGCGAACATCGCCGTGAGCGCGTCGCCCGACACGAAGGGCACAGGGATCGCGCTGCCCAGACGGTAGACGATCAGGATGCCCAGCGTGAAGAGCAGCCGGCTCTTCAGTTCAGGGATTTTCCATGCGTTTCGGAATGTCTGAAACACCTTACATCACCTCAGCCTTCCCGCCTGCCTTCTCGATTTTCTCTTTGGCAGAAGCAGAAAAGGCTGCGGCCTTGACGGTCAGGGCCTTGGTCAGCTCGCCGTTGCCCAGGATCTTGACGCCGTCGAGGGTCTTCTTGACCAGGCCTTTCGCCTTCAGCGCTTCGGTATCCACCACGGCGCCTGCCTCAAAAACCTTCTCCAGGTCCGCCAGGTTGACGATGGCGTACCGGGTAGCAAAAACGTTGTTAAAGCCGACCTTGGGCAGACGGCGCTGCAGCGGCATCTGGCCGCCCTCGAAGCCGGCGCGCTTGACGCCGGAACGGGCCTTCTGGCCCTTGCTGCCGTAGCCGGCAGTCTTGCCATTGCCCGAGCCGATGCCGCGGCCCTTGCGGGTGCGGGCTTTGTTGGCGCCGGGAATCGCGTGTAATTCATGAAGATTCATTGCGTGTACCCCCTGCTGTTACGCTTCGGTGACGCTGAGCAGGAAGCCGATCTTTGCGATCTTGCCCTGCGTAGCGGCATTGTCAGGCTGAACGGTCACGTCGCCGGGCTTCTTCAGACCCAGGGCCTCAGCAGTAGCGATCTGCTTTTTGCCGCGGCCGATCAGGCTCTTCTTCAGCTCGATCTTGAGCATCTTATCTGCCATGGTGTGTACCCTCCTCAGCCAAAAATTTCTTTGACGGTCTTGCCCCGCTTCTCAGCGACAGACTCGGCGCTGACCAGGCCGCACAGACCTGCAAAGGTAGCGGAAACAACGTTGATGGGGTTGTTGGAACGCATCGACTTCGCACGGATGTCCTTGATGCCGGCTGCCTCGATGACAGCACGGACAGGGCCGCCGGCGATCATGCCGGTACCAGGGGCAGCGGGCTTGAGCAGGACAGCGCCTGCGCCGTACTTGCCCACGATCTCGTGGGGGATG
Source organism: Faecalibacterium sp. An121 (assembly GCF_002160915.1). GTDB lineage: Bacteria > Bacillota > Clostridia > Oscillospirales > Ruminococcaceae > Faecalibacterium > Faecalibacterium avium. The sequence continues at coordinate 9,902 of NZ_NFLM01000016.1, read as the reverse complement.
GTGGTGCCCTTGGTGGCGATCTTGTGCATATTCTTCTTGGCAGCGGCCTCACCCTTGCGGATGGCCTCGGGCACTTCGCCCGCCTTGCCGATGCCGTAGCCGATGGTGCCCTTGCCGTCGCCCACGACCACCAGAGCGGCAAACTTCATGATGCGGCCGCCCTTCACGGTCTTGGACACGCGGTTGATGGAGACCACCTTGGTGATCATGCCGTCGTCTTCACGGTTTCTCATAGCCATAACTGTCTTCCTCCTCTCGTTACAGCTTCAGGCCGCCCTCGCGGGCGCCCTCAGCCAGGGCCTTGACACGGCCATGATACACGAAACCGCCGCGGTCGAACACGACCTCAGTGATGCCCTTGGCCAGGGCGCGCTCTGCGATCTTCTTGCCGATCTGGGTGGCTGCCTCGACGTTGCCGCCGAAGCCCTCGAAGTCCTTGTCCAGGGTGGACGCCGACACCAGGGTCACGCCCTTCTCATCATCGATGACCTGAGCGTAAATATGCTTGGCGGAGCGGAAAACATCCAGGCGAGGACGTGCGGCGGTGCCGCTGATCTTGCCGCGAACGCGGCGATGACGACGAAGACGGGCTTCGTTCTTGTCGATCTGCTTAACCATTGTCTTTCACTCCTTACCTTATTTCTTGCCCTTGCCGGCTTTGCCTTCCTTGTGCTTGACGACCTCGCCCTTGTAGCGGATGCCCTTGCCCTTGTAAGGCTCGGGCGGCTTCTTGGCGCGGACTTCAGCGGCAAACTGGCCGACCTTCTGCTTGTCGATACCGGTAATGGTGAAGTTGTTGGGATCCTGCCACTCGATCTTGATGTCATCGGTGTCGGAGATGATCACCTGGTGGGAATAGCCCAGGTTCATCACCAGGTTGGAGCCCTGCTTCTGGCAGCGCAGGCCGACGCCCACGATCTCCATCTGCTTGGAGTAGCCGTTGACCACGCCGTTGACCATGTTGGCGATGTTGGTGCGGGTCAGGCCGTGCAGGCTCTTGGCCAGCTTCTCGTCATTGGGGCGGGTAACCAAAACCTCATTGCCCTCGACCTTGACGGTCATCAGGGGATGATAGTTGGAATTCAGGCTGCCCTTGGGGCCCTTGACGGCGACGGTGTGTGCTGCCTCATCGACAGTGACAGTGACGCCGGCAGGAATGACGATGGGTTTTCTTCCAATTCTCGACATTGTCTTTTACCCCTTTCTTACCACACGTAGGCCAGGACCTCGCCGCCGACGTGCGCAGCACGAGCAGCCTTGTCGGTCATGACGCCCTTGGAGGTGGAAATGATCGCGATGCCCAGGCCCTTCATGACGCGGGGCATATTCTCGCAATTGGTGTAGATGCGCAGACCAGGCTTGGAGATGCGCTTCAGGCCGGCCAAAACGGGCTCGCCGTTGGCCTGGTACTTCAGGTTGAGCACGATGGTGCCCTGGACAGTGTCGTTCTTGACCTGCATGCTCTTGACGTACCCTTCGTCGACCAGGATCTGGCAGATGGCCTTCTTCATGTTAGAAGCCGGGATCTCCACAGAAGGGTGTTTGGCAGTGCTGGCGTTGCGGATGCGGGTGAGCAGGTCCGCGATAGGATCGGTGATTTGCATGCCACTAACCTCCTTAGATTAGCTTTGCGTTGTGTTTGTTCTTTCTATAATGATACCGCCCCGAAACGTATCTGCGCCCCGGGGCGGGTATCCAACTACCTCAAAGCCCCTGGGACTTACCAGGAAGCCTTCTTGACGCCCGGGATCTCGCCCTTGTAGGCCAGCTCACGGAAGCACACACGGCACACGCCGTACTTGCGCAGCACCGAGTGGGGCCGGCCGCAGATGCGGCAGCGGGTGTATGCGCGGGTGGAGAACTTTGCAGGGCGGGCCTGCTTGAGCTTCATAGACAGCTTTGCCATTTTGGTTAATCTCCTCCCTTAGTTATTCTCGAAGGGGGCGCCCAGAGCCTTCAGCAGCTCCTTGCCCTCCTCGTCGGTCTTGGCGGTGGTGACGAAGCAGACATCCATGCCGCGGACTGCATCGACCTTATCGAAGTCGATCTCGGGGAAGATGATCTGCTCACGGATGCCGCAGGCAAAGTTGCCGCGGCCGTCGAATGCGTTGCCGTTGATGCCGCGGAAGTCGCGCACGCGGGGCAGCGCAACGTTGAAGAAGCGGTCAACGAACTCATACATCCGCTCGCCCCGCAGAGTGACCTTGCAGCCGATGGGGGTGCCGGCGCGCAGCTTGAAGTTTGCAACGCTCTTCTTGGCGCGGCAGATGACTGCCTTCTGGCCGGTGATCTGGGCCAGGTCCTTCATGACCGACTCCAGGATCTTCTCGTTCTCCTTGGCCTCGCCGCAGGCGACGTTGATGACCACCTTGTCGAGCTTGGGGATCTGCATGACGCTCTTGTAACCGAACTTCTTGTTCAGAGCAGGAGCAATTTCATTGACATACTGTTCTTTCAAACGAGCCATTGTTCCATACTCCTTTCTTACAGCTCAGCGCCGCACTTCTTGCAGACGCGGACCTTCTTGCCGTCCTTTTCCACATGGCCCACGCGCACAGCCTTGCCGCACTTGGGGCAGATGGGCATCACCTTGGAAGCGTACATAGCGCCCTCGGCCTTGACGATGCCGCCCTGCTCGCCCTGACGGCGGGGCTTGACGTGCTTGGTAACCATGTTCTGGCCTTCAACAATGACCTTGCCTTCGGAGGGGCTGACCTGCAGAACCTTGCCGGTGTGGCCCTTGTCCTTGCCGCTGATGATCATAACGTTGTCGCCGGTTTTAACATGAAGATGATTCATAATTTAAAACCTCCTTACAGCGATTCCGGAGCCAGGCTCAGGATCTTGGTGTAGCCGGCATCACGCAGCTCGCGGGCCACAGGTCCAAAGATGCGGGTGCCCTTGGGGCTCTTGTCGGCCATGACGATGACGGCGGCGTTCTCATCGAAACGGATGTAGGACCCGTCGTCGCGGCGGACGCCATGCTTGCTGCGCACGATGACAGCCTTCACAACGTCGCCCTTCTTCACGGTGCCGCCGGGGGCTGCCTTCTTGACGGAGCAGACCACGACGTCGCCAATATTTGCATATCTCTTGCGGGTACCGCCCAGCACGCGGAAGCACATCAGCTCTTTGGCACCGGTGTTGTCGGCAACTTTGAGATAAGTTTGCATCTGAATCATATCAGACTTCTCCTTTCAAACTGTTCAAAGCAGCGGGGGCCGAAAAGGCTTACTTTGCCTTCTCGACGATACGGACCAGGCGCCAGCGGACATCCTTGCTCAGGGGGCGGCACTCCATGATCTCAACACGATCACCGATGCCGCACTCGTTCTTCTCGTCACGAGCCTTGAACTTGGCGGTGCGCTTCAGGATCTTCTTGTACAGGGGGTGCTGCACGCTGTCCTTGACGGCAACCACGATGGTCTTGTCCATTTTGTCGGATACGACCACGCCGACGCGGGTCTTGCGCAGATTACGTTCTTCCATCGTTTAACCTCCTTACTGCTTCTCAGCCAGAACCGTCATCACACGGGCGATGTCGCGCTTGACTGTCTCGATGCGGCCGGGGTTCTCCAGCTGGTTGATGGCATGCTGGAAACGCAGGTTAAACAGCTCTGCCTTCAGGTCTGCCAGCTTGCTGGTCAGCTCTGCAGGCTGCATTTCGCGGAGTTCATTAGCCTTCATTGGTGCCATCCTCCTTCACGGAGTCCTCACGGACAACAAATTTGCACTTGATGGGCAGCTTGTGCATGGCCAGGCGCAGAGCCTCGCGGGCAGTTGCCTCATCGACATCTGCCAGCTCAAACAGCACGCGGCCGGGCTTGACAACGGCGACCCAGTACTCGGGAGAGCCCTTACCGGAGCCCATGCGGGTCTCGGCAGGCTTCTCGGTGACGGGCTTGTCGGGGAAGATCTTGATCCAGACCTTGCCGCCACGCTTGATATAACGGGTCATGGCGACACGGGCGGCCTCGATCTGTGCGGAGGTGATCCAGGCCGGCTCCAGGGCAACAAGGCCGTACTGGCCCTGGCACACCACGTTGCCGCGGGTGGCCTTGCCGGTCATGCGGCCGCGCTGGACGCGGCGGTATTTAACACGCTTAGGCAGTAACATTACTTGTTGCCTCCTTCCTTCTTGGGAGCGGTCTTGGCGTTCTTGGCGCTCTTGAGGACCTCGCCCTTGTAGATCCACACCTTGACGCCGATGCGGCCGTAGGTGGTGGCAGCCTCTGCAAAGCCGTAGTCGATGTCGGCGCGCAGGGTCTGCAGGGGGATGGTGCCCTCGTGATAGCTCTCGGTGCGGGCAATATCAGCGCCGCCCAGACGGCCCGAGCACATAGCCTTGATGCCCTTTGCGGGGACAGTGCTGCGGTCGCGGGGGCTCATGGCATTGCGGATGCACTGCTTCATGGCGCGGCGGAAGGTGACGCGGTTCTCCAGCTGACGGGCGATGTCCTCAGCCACCAGCTGTGCGTTGGTGGAGGGGCTCTTGACCTCGATCACGTTGACCACGATGTTCTTGCCGTACTCCTTGCAGAGCTTGCTCTGCAGGGCGATGCGCTCCTCACCGCCCTTGCCGATCACCATGCCAGGCTTGGCGCAGTAAACGTTGACGGTGACGCGGGGTGCGCTGGTGGAAGAATCCACCGTGCGCTCGATCTCGATCTTGGGGACACCGGCGTCCTTGAGCAGAGCCTTCAGCTCGGTGCGGATCTTGTGATCCTCCACCAGGTTATCGCTGAAGTCCTTCTTGGAAGCAAACCAGCGGCTGTCCCAGTCTTTAATAACGCCGACACGAAGCCCGTGCGGATTAACTTTCTGGCCCATTTGTTTACCTCCTCACTTACTCTTTCTCTTTCAGAACGACGGTCATGTGGCTGGTGCGCTTCAGGATGCGGTAGCCGCGGCCCTGGGCGCGGGGCATCATCCGCTTCAGCGTGGGGCCGGGGCAGACGTAGCACTCGGCCACATAGAGGTTGTTCTTATCCATATTGAAGTTGTTCTCAGCGTTTGCAGCAGCAGACTTCACCAGCTTCAGAAGGGGCTCACAAGCGGCCTTCGGGGTGTACTGCAGGATCGCCATCGCTTCGTCCAGGGGTTTGTTGCGGATGAGGTCCATCACGATCGAAACCTTGCGAGGACTAATGCGGGCATAACGAAGAATTGCCCGAGCTTCCATGTTTGTGTTCCTCCTTCACTTACTTAGAATTGCCGGTGTGGCCCTTGAAGGTGCGGGTGGGCACGAACTCACCCAGCTTGTGGCCAACCATATCCTCGGTCACGTACACAGGCACATGCTTGCGGCCGTCATGAACGGCGAAGGTGTGGCCCACGAACTCGGGGAAGATGGTGGAGGCCCGGCTCCAGGTCTTGATGACCTGCTTCTTGCCGGAAGCATTCATGGCTTCCACGCGCTTCATAAGAGCAGGCTGGACGAAAGGTCCCTTTTTAATACTTCTACCCATGGTCTACACTCCTCTCTTACTTGCCGGCACGCTTCACGATCAGCTTGTCGGAGCGCTTGTGATGCTTGCGGGTCTTGAGGCCCAGTGCGGGCTTGCCCCAGGGGGTCATAGGCCCGGAGTGGCCGATCGGGGCGCGGCCCTCGCCACCGCCGTGGGGATGGTCGTTGGGGTTCATGACAGAACCACGGCTGCCGGGACGGATGCCCATGTGGCGCTTACGGCCGGCCTTGCCCAGGTTGACGTTCTCGTGGTCGATGTTGGAGACCTGGCCGATGACTGCGGTGCAGTTCAGGGGCACGTTGCGCATCTCGCCGGAGGGCAGACGGATCAGGGCGTAGCCATTCTCCTTGGCCATCAGCTGTGCCATGTTGCCGGCGGAGCGGACCAGCTGGGCGCCGCGGCCGGGGTACAGCTCGATGTTATGGATGATGGTACCGACGGGGATGTTCTCGAAGGGCAGGCAGTTGCCGGGCTTGATGTCGGCGCCGGCGCCCGAGATGATGGTGTCGCCCACCTTCAGGCCTTCGGGGCAGACGATATAGCTCTTGACGCCGTCGGTGTACTCGATCAGGCAGATGAACGCGCTGCGGTTGGGATCATACTCGATGGTCTTGACGGTAGCGGGGACATCCAGCTTCTGACGCTTGAAGTCGATGACGCGGTACTTGGTGCGGTTGCCGCCGCCGTGGTGACGGACGGTGATCTTGCCGGTGTTGTTGCGGCCGCTGTGCTTCTTCATGGGCTCCAGCAGGCTGCGCTCAGGGGCGACCTTGGACAGGACACTGTAGTCCGTGACGGTCATGCCGCGGCGGCCCGGGGTAGTGGGGCCGTATTTCTTGATAGCCATTGTGCTATTCTCCTTTTGCTTATCTCATGAATTATTATCGGGGTCATATCCCCATAGCGGGGCCCTCGGCGGGCCCGGCCCTCATCAGACCATGCTGTTGAAGAATTCGATCTCCTTCGAATCCTTGGTCAGGGTGACGATGGCCTTCTTGGAAGCGGCGGTGTAGCCGCCGTGCAGGCCCTGGCGGCGGAAACGGCCGCGGACCGAAATGGTGTTGACCTTGCTCACCTTGGTGCCGGGGAACAGAGTCTCCACAGCCTGGGCGATCTCGATCTTGGTCGCGTCGGTGGCGACCTTGAAGGTGTACTTCTTGTCAGCGATGCCAGCCATGGAGTTCTCGGTGATGACCGGCTTCAGGATGATGTCATGTGCGGTTTTCATTAGCCAAGCACCTCCTCGAGCTTCTTCGCTGCGCCTTCGCTGAGGATCAGCTTGTCGGCGTTCAGCACGTCATAGGTGTTCACGCTGCCGGCGAAGGTGGTCTTGACGCCCTGGATGTTGGCGGCGCTCTTGACGAACATGGGATCAACGTTCTCGTTGACCACCAGGTTCTTCTTGCCGGCGCCGATGGCATTCAGCATCTGGACCACAGCCTTGGTCTTGTAGGCCTCCACAGCCAGGCTGTCCACCACGATCATGTTGCCGTTTGCAGCCTTGTCGCTCAGCACGCTGAGCAGGGCCAGGCGGCGAACCTTATTGTTGATGTGGTAGCTGTAGCTGCGGGGCTTGGGGCCCAGGGCGACGCCGCCGTGGGTCCACTGGGGAGCACGGATGGAACCCTGACGGGCGTGACCGGTGCCCTTCTGGCGCCAGGGCTTCTTGCCGCCGCCAGAAACTTCCTTGCGGATCTTGGTGTTCTGGGTGCCCTGGCGCTGGTTGGCCAGGAAGTTCACGACTGCGATGTGAACAGCCTTCTCGTTCGGGGTGATGCCGAACACGGCGTCGGAAAGCTCGATCTCGCTGACCTTTTTGCCGTTCCGATCGACTACGTCAAATTTTGCCATTGTAGCTTTCCTCCTTAGGCCTTCACGCTGTTGGCCAGGGTGATGATGGTGCCCTTAGTGCCGGGCACTGCACCCTTGACAGCGATCAGATTGTTCTCGGTATCCACCTTGACCACCGTCAGGTTCTGCACGGTGACCCGCACAAAGCCCATGTGGCCGGGCAGGCGCTTGCCGGGATAAACGCGGCTGGGGGTCGAGGTCGAGCCGTTGGAACCTGCATGCCGTGCAACGGGGCCGGTGCCATGGCTCTCGCGCAGGCGGTGCTGGCCGTAGCGCTTGATGACGCCCTGGTAGCCCTTGCCCTTGGAGATGCCGGCCACGTCCACCTTATCGCCAGCGGCGAAGACGTCAGCCTTGATCACATCGCCCACATTCAGACCGGACACGTCCTCGAGGCGGAACTCGCGGAGAGTCTTCTTGGGGGCCACGTTGGCCTTCTTGAAGTGGCCTGCTGCTGCCTTGTTGACCTTCTTGGCGGAAACCTCGCCAAAGCCAAGCTGGACAGCCTGATAGCCGTCGCTCTCGACAGTCTTCTTCTGCACCACGGTGCAGGGGCCTGCCTCGATGACGGTCACAGGGATGACCTTGCCATTTTCGTCAAACAGCTGGGTCATACCGACCTTTTTGCCGATAATGCCTTTAACCATTTTCTTTTCCTCCTGTAAAGGTTATTGGTTGGCGGCGCACGTCACCGCCAACATGACCCCTCGGGAAACGAGGGCCCGAGCCAAAGCCTTACAGCTTGATCTCGATGTCCACGCCAGCGGGGAGCTGGAGGCTCATCAGAGCCTCGACCGTCTTGTTGGACGGCTTCAGAATGTCGATCAGGCGCTTGTGGGTGCGGCTCTCGAACTGCTCACGGCTGTCCTTGTACTTGTGGGTCGCACGCAGGACGGTGACCACCTCACGATCGGTGGGCAGGGGGATGGGGCCGGACACGCGGGCGCCGGTGCGCTTTGCGGTCTCGACGATCTTCTCTGCTGCCGCATCGATCAGCTGGACATCGTAGCTCTGAAGACGGATTCTGATCTTTTCCTTGACTGCCATTTGGTTGTGCCTCCTGATAATGTTAGTATGGGCAACTCGATCAATCACTGCACACAGTTCCGGGTGTCTCACGTCTTCGCATTAGAAAAGCCGGTAAACCGCCCATTGCAGTTTTCCCGGAAAACAACCTAGCAAAGACAAACAGACATTGGTCCGCATCGCGCAGCGGCGCGGGGACATATCCCTTCACTGTCAGTAATTCTTTCGCCCGGTTCGTAGATCGGACATACTCCGCGGAAATAACCCGCATCGGCCAAGCCGTGCGGCAACCTCCCGCATCAACGCATATCGTGGCCTGCACGACTTGTATCGCACAAGCCCTTTGCAGCCGTCAGATATTTTACCATATCCCGGCCTATTTTGCAAGCCCTTTTTTGAAAAAAATCAAACTTTTTTTCGCGGGTTTTTGGGACGCCGCCCTATGCCCCGCAGCTTCCTTATGATACTACAAACCCGGCCGTTCCGCAAGATGTAATTGTGCACAAAGCATAAAGAATTCGCTCCATCTTTGGCACAAGGCTGCCCAAAACGGCAGAAAGTGCCACCCCGCCGCGCAGATCCTCCTACATATATATAAGTACAGGCAAGGCCGCAGCAAGGCAGACAACAACAATGCGGGGGCCGGCCGCATGGCCGACCCCCGCAGAGGGACCCTATCTTTCGTGACGCAAAAGTTCTTTTGTTTTGGTGCGATCAACAACAGAAGGAATATTGGTTCTATTCCTCTTTGCCGCCACATCGGATGGGTGTTTTACCCGAGCGCGCCGGTGGTCTCTGGCACCCGCTCGCCCCTTATATCATCTCCCGGTATGGTGCCCCGGGGGTGTTATAAGTAAAGTTCAAGTTACTTAGAAGTGCCAGTGCTGGTGCTAGACTTCTCAACCATCACTGCAACCAGATAGCAGCTGTCGCCAGTGTTGTCGTTAGTAACTTTCGTCATCTCAACATAGCCCTTGTAAGCATGGCTGAAGTCTTTGTTACCAGAGATATTGCCGCCTTCATAGAACATATCCTTCATGCCATCAACGCCATTCATGACATATTCTGCAACTTTATCAGTGGACGCAACAGAACCATCGACCAGATAAGTCCAGATGTAGGTCTGATCCCAGTTCTCAAGATGCTTTGCAGCGCTCTCGGCCAACATCTCAACCTCAGGCAGAACACCATCGAACTGGTCTGCAATCGCATCAATAATGTCCTTATCTTTAGCAGAAGTCACAATCGTGGGAACGCCAGCATTCTGGATGTCTTCATAGGTAACCTTCTCTGCGCCCTTAGCGACAGCTGCTGCCAACTTAGCGTTGGATGCAAAGCTGAGCTGCTCTTTCTGCTTCTCAGACAGCTCGTTATTCATAGCAGAGACAATAGGAGCGGCTGTGACAGTAGTCCCACTGCTGGAAGAGCCACCGTTACCGTTGCCGCCATCCTTGCAGCCAGCCAGCATGCTGACGGCCATGATGCCGGCCAGCGCCAGAGAAGCAATCTTCTTGAGTTTCATAATGAATTTTTCCTCCTTATGGTGTATAAAAGATA
>NZ_NFLM01000015.1 GCF_002160915.1 Faecalibacterium sp. An121 | reverse complement strand
CTCTATCTTTTATACACCATAAGGAGGAAAAATTCATTATGAAACTCAAGAAGATTGCTTCTCTGGCGCTGGCCGGCATCATGGCCGTCAGCATGCTCACCGCTTGCGGTGAGGGCACCAGCAACAGCGGCTCTTCCAGCAGCGAGAATACAAATCCTGCTACTGGCGTTTCCGCCACTTTCGCATCTTATCTGAAGAATGGCGACCGTGTGACTTTTGCTGATGACTCTGAATATCAGGGCTATCTGGCCTCCGCAATTGAGAAGTCCAGTATTAAATATGACACTTTGGATGATGCTACCAAGGTCGAAGCAATTGGTAACGGTAATAAGCCGTTTGATAAACTGGATGAAATTCTTGAAAAATCTGTGATTGGCTACAATACAAATAAGACGATTGATCAGTGGACCACTGGTGGTGTTAGCGAGACCACAGATGTAGTTTATATCAATATGTGGCGTGCTCCTGGTGACATGGCTCAGAACGTTGTTTTGAAACAAGTGGCTGCTAACATTGATAATGATCTGAAGGATAGTAAACTGGTGAATGTTTACACTGACACTGATAAGAACGTTTATGAGTATGATTACACTGGCAGTGTGAGCATGCAGAAGGTTGAAGATGGCAGTGCTTCGGCTTGGTATGTGCTGCTGACCATTAGCATTGATGTGACTAAGACCAGCAAGTAACTTTACTTATAACACCCCCGGGGCACCATACCGGGAGATGATATAAGGGACGCACAGGTGCCAGAGACCACCTGCGCGCTCGGGTAAAACACCCATCCGATGTGGCGGCAAAGAGGAATAGAACCATATTCCTTCTGTTGTTGATCGCACCAAAACAAAAGAACTTTTGCGTCACGAAAGATAGGGTCCCTCTGCGGGGGTCGGCCATGCGGCCGGCCCCCGCATTGTTTTTGTTTTGGCCGCGCTTTCTGCGCTTGGCAGGGCGTTGGATCCATTTTTCTGTGAAAAGTTTGCCTCAAGTGCTTTACAATGATAGCATGATAAAGTATAATGGGAGGGCAAAAACGCATCGGATCTCATCACACTGCACACGAAAGGGGACTGCCCTATGCAATTCGACCTCTCCCTGCTGCAGCCCAAGGAGCAGGTCTCCTTTGGACTGCGGGCCCTGTACGAGGCGGCGGGCTGCCGCAAGTACCACATGGGCCAGTTTGAGGAGTACGCCCTCTATCAGGAAAACCAGGCCTTCCTGCCCTCCCGGCAGGTGATCACCTTTACCGACCTGGACGGCCGGCTGCTGGCCCTCAAGCCGGATGTGACCCTCTCGATCGCCAAGAGCGCCCAGCCTGCCCCCGGCCAGACCCGCCGCTTTTATTACAGTGAAAACGTCTACCGCCCCTCCGCGGACAGCCATACCTTCAAGGAGATCGCCCAGATGGGGCTGGAATTCATCGGTCAGGTGGACCCGGAGCAGACCGGCCAGGCGGTGGCCCTGGCGGCCCGCTCGATGTCCCTTCTGGCCGAGGTGATGGGCCGGCCCTGGCGGCTGGAGGTGGGCCACATGGGCTGGCTGCAAGCCATGCTGGAGGCTCTGGATATCCCCGCGGCGGCCCGGGGCGGTATCCTGGCGGCCCTGCAAGCCAAAAACAGTCATGGCCTGAGCGCCGCTGCCCAGGCTGCGGGCTGCGGGCCGCAGCAGATCCAGACTCTGCAGGAGCTGCTGGAACTGCACGGCCCCGCCGGTCAGGTATTGCCCGGGCTGCGCCGGGCCTGCCGCACCCAGGCCATGCAGGATGCCGCCGCCCAGCTGGAAGCCCTGGCGGTGCGCCTGGCCGACGCAGGTCCCTCCCTCTGGCTGGACCTGACCTTGTCAGGGGAGATGGAATACTACAACGGCCTGATCTTCCAGGGCTATCTGTGGGGCGTGGCCCGCCCTGTGCTGCGGGGCGGCCGGTATGACCCGCTGGTGCGCAAGTTCACGCCAAAGGCCCAGGCGGTGGGCTTTGCGGTGTATCTGGATGAGCTGGACCACCCCGCTGCGCCGCCCCCCGCCGGCGGCTGCGAGGAGACGGCCCCCTGGCTGAACATCGCCTTGCCCAAGGGCCGTCTGGGGGATAAGGTATACCAGCTGCTGGCCCGCAGCGGGTGCCTGTCTCCCGAGGACTACAACGCCACCCGCAAGCTGGTGGTGGAGGACCCCGCCGCACGGGTGCGGTGCTTCCTGGTCAAGCCCAGCGACGTGGCGATTTATGTGGAGCACGGCGCGGCGGATCTGGGCATCGTGGGCAAAGATTGCCTGGAGGAGGCCGCCCCGGATGTCTATGAGCTGCTGGATACCGGCCTGGGCCGCTGCCGTATGTGCGTGGCCGCTCCGGCCGGCTACCAGGAGGACCCCGGCCGCCCCCTGCGGGTGGCCACCAAGTTCCCCCGCATCGCGCAGGAGCACTACGCCAGGCTGGGGCGGGATATCCAGATCATCCGGCTGAACGGCTCCATCGAGCTGGCCCCCATCCTGGGGCTGTCCGATGTGATTGTGGATATTGTGGAGACAGGCGCCACCCTGCGGGAAAACGGGCTGGAGGTCCAGGAAGCCTTCCTGCCCATCTCGGCCCGGGTGATCGCCAACCGGTCCAGCTATCAGTTCAAGGGGGCAGCGGTCCGCGGGCTGCTGGCCCGGCTGCGGGAGACCTTGTCCCGCCCAAAGGAGGAAACGTTATGATCCGTCTGTACAGACTGCAAGACCTGGCCCCCGGCCAGATCCTCAACCGGGACCCCGCCGCCCAGCCCGAAGTGGAGGCGGCGGTGGATGCCATCATCGCCCAGGTGCGGGCGCGGGGGGACGACGCCCTGCGGGACTACGCCCTCCGGTTCGACGGGGCAAAACTGGATGCGCTGGAGGTGACGCCCGCCGAGATGGAACAGGCCCTCGAGCAGGTGGACCCGGCTTTTCTGGAGATCCTGCGGCAGGCTGCCGCCAACATCGAGGCGTTCCACCGCCGCCAGCTGCCCCAGGGCTTTGTGATCACCCGGGAGGACGGGGTGGTGCTGGGCCAAAAATATACCCCGGTGGCCCGCGCGGGGGTGTATGTGCCGGGCGGCACGGCGGCCTATCCCTCCACCGTGCTGATGGATGTTATCCCGGCCCGGGTGGCGGGTGTGCCCGAGATCCTCATGACCACCCCGCCCGGCCCGGACGGCCGGGTAGCGCCCGCCATTTTGGCGGCGGCCTCGGTGGCGGGGGTCACCCATATCTATAAGGCGGGCGGGGCCCAGGCCATTGCGGCCCTGGCCTATGGCACCCGGACCATCCCGGCGGTGGACAAGATCGTGGGCCCCGGCAATGTGTATGTGGCGGCGGCCAAGCGCCGCGTATTCGGCCAGGTGGGGATCGACATGGTGGCCGGCCCCAGTGAGATCCTGGTGCTGGCCGACGGCGGGTGTGATCCCGCCTGGGTGGCGGCGGACCTGCTCAGCCAGGCCGAACACGACCGGCTGGCAAGCCCTGTGCTGGTGACCGACAGCGAGGCTCTGGCCCGCGCCGTCCAGACGCAGGTGGAGCAGCAGCTGGCCGTTTTGCCCCGGGCCGCCATCGCCCGGGCCAGCATCGAGGCCAACGGCAAGATCATCCTCTGCGATAACCTGGACCAGGGGGTGGAGGTGTGCAACACCATCGCCCCCGAACACCTGGAACTGTGCGTGGCCGACCCCTTTGCCCTGCTGGGCCGCATCCGGAACGCGGGCAGCATCTTTTTGGGACGCCATGTGCCCGAGGCCCTGGGCGACTACTTTGCGGGACCCAACCACACCCTGCCCACCGGGGGCACGGCCCGCTTTTCCAGCCCGCTGGGGGTGGAGGACTTTGTCAAGCGCTCCAGCTTCATCTATTACACCCCGGACGCCCTGGCAGCCGCCAAAGACCAGGTGGCCGGTTTTGCCATGCAGGAGGGTCTGGCGGCCCACGCCCGCAGCGTCACCATCCGCTTTGCAGAGGAAGGGGGCGGGGCGCAGTGAGCCGTTTCCTCAGCCCTGCCATGGAGGCTGTCACCCCCTATCAGCCGGGCAGCCAGCCCCAGAATACGCAGGGAGTGGTGAAGCTGAACACCAACGAAAGTCCCTTCCCGCCCCCTACGGCGGTGATGGATGCCATAAGGGAGGAGGAGATGCGGCTGCACCTCTATCCCGACCCCTGCTGCCGCCAGCTGCGTCAGGCGGCTGCGGAGGCCTACGGCCTGCAGCCCGAACAGGTCCTGGCGGGCAACGGCAGCGACGAGGTGCTCTATTTTGCCCTGCGGGCCTTCTGTGACAGCGGACGGCCCCTGGCCTTTGCGGATGTCACCTACGGCTTTTACAGCTGCCTGTGCAGCCTGCTGGGCGTGCCGGCCCATATCATCCCCCTGCGGCCGGACCTGACGCTGGATCCCGGCGATTACTGCGGGCTGGGGCAGACGGTGGTCATCGCCAACCCCAACGCCCCCACCGGCATCGCCCTGCCCCCCAAAGCCCTGGCCCGGGTGGCGGCCTCCAACCCGGACAACGTGGTGCTGGTGGACGAGGCCTATGTGGATTTTGGGGCGGACAGCTGCCTGCCCTTGCTGGAACGATACAAAAATCTGCTGGTGATCCGCACCTTTTCCAAGTCGCGGCAGCTGGCGGGGGCACGTCTGGGGCTGGCGCTGGGCAGCCCCGAACTGATCGAGGACCTGGACCGGGTGCGCACCAGCCTCAACCCCTACAACGTCAGCCGGCTGGCCCAGGCGGCGGGGGTGGCCTCGCTGCGGCAGCACCGGTTTTTTGAGGAGACGCGCAGGCAGATCATCCAGTGCCGGCAGTGGACCGCCGAACAGCTGGCCCGGCGCGGCTTTGAGCTGACCGACAGCAAGGCGAATTTCCTGTTTGCCCGCACCGACGCCATGCCGGGGCCGGAACTGTTCCGGCGGCTGTGGCAGCAGGGGGTGCTGGTCCGCCGCTTCGATACGCCGTCCCGCATCGGGGACTGGCTGCGGATCACGGTGGGCACCCTGGAACAGATGGAAAAAGTGCTGGACGCCGTGGACACGGCTTTGAAAGGAGAGTGCTGACCATGCGGGAAGTGCGTTTGGAGCGCAACACCGCCGAGACCCAGATCGAGCTGACGCTGGACCTGGACGGCGCGGGCATCTACCAGGTGGATACGGGCTGCGGCTTTTTGAACCATATGCTGGAGCTGTTTGCCCGGCATGGCCGCTTTGACCTGGTGCTGACCTGCCACGGGGATGTGGAGGTGGACTATCACCACACCGCCGAGGATGTGGGCATCGCCCTGGGACAGGCCTTCCGCAAAGGGCTGGGGGAGATGCGGGGGATCCAGCGGTACGGCAGCTTCTGCCTGCCCATGGATGAGGCGCTGGTGCTGTGCGCAGTGGACCTGTCGGGCCGGTGCACCCTCAACTGGGCGGTGCGCTGCCCCACCGAGAAGGTGGGGGACTTTGACGTGGAGTGCGCCAAGGAGTTCTGGATGGGCTTTGCCCGCAGCGTGCCCTGCACGGTGCACCTGGTGCAGCTGGCAGGGGAGAACAGCCACCACATCCTGGAAGCCTGCTATAAGGGGGCGGCCCGGGCGCTGGCCGCCGCCGTGCAGGTGGACCGCGCACACCGGGACGAGATCCCCTCGACGAAAGGACTGCTGGTATGATCGCTGTGATCGATTACGGGGTGGGAAACCTGTTCAGCCTGCGCTCCAGCCTGCGGCATCTCGGGCTGGAGGCCGCCGTCACCGCCGACCCGGAGGTGATCCGGGCCGCCGACCGGGTGATCCTGCCCGGGGTGGGGGCCTTTGGGGATGCCATGGAGCAGCTCGAACGGCGCGGCCTTGTGCCGGTGGTGCAGGCCGAAGCCGCCCGCAAGCCCCTGCTGGGCATCTGCCTGGGGATGCAGCTGTTGTTTGAGGAGAGCTATGAGTATGGCCGCCATGCCGGGCTGGGGCTGGTGCCGGGACGGGTGTGCCCCCTGGCCCCCGACCTGGCTGACCCCGCCCTCAAGGTGCCCCAGATCGGCTGGAACGCCCTGGAGCTGCTGCGCCCCCAGGACCCACTGTTCCGCTATCTGCGGCAGGGGGAGTATGTCTACTATGTCCACAGCTACTACGGCAAAGACTGCGCCGCCAGCACCCTGGCGGTCAGCGAATATTCCATCCCGGTGACGGGCGTGGTGCGGGAGGGCTGGGTGTACGGCGCCCAGTTCCACCCCGAAAAGAGCGGCGACACCGGCCTGCGCATCCTGCAGGCCTTTGCGGAATTGTAAGGGGGCGAAGGTATGGAGCTGTTTCCAGCCATTGACCTGCGGGAGGGCCGGGTGGTCCGGCTGACCCGGGGGGACTACGACAAGATGACGGTGTATGGCGCAGACCCCTGCGCCCAGGCCGATGCGTTCCGCCGGGCGGGGGCCCGCTGCCTCCATCTGGTGGATCTGGACGGCGCCCGGGACGGCGTCCCCGCCAACGTCCAGGCCATCCGCGCCATTGTGGAGCAGGGGGGCCTGTATGTGGAGGTGGGGGGCGGCATCCGCACCCAGGCCCAGATCGAGCGGTATCTCGAGCTGGGGGTGGGCCGGTGCATCCTGGGCAGTGCGGCGGTGACGGATTTTGCCTTTGCCGCCCGGATGCTGCGAACCTACGGCAGCCGCCTGGCGGTGGGGGTGGACCTGCGGCAGGGGATGGCGGCCATTCACGGCTGGCGCGAGGACAGCGGCGTGGAGGGGCTGGCGTTCTGCCGCCGGCTGGCCGACGCGGGCTGCACCGCCCTCATCGTCACCGACATCTCCCGGGACGGCGCGATGCAGGGCACCAACCTGGACTTGTACCGCCAGCTGTGCGGGGCCCTGCCAGGGGTCGCCGTGACGGCCAGCGGAGGGATCACCCGGATGGAGGAACTGGAACAGCTGGAGCGGCTGGGGGCAGCCGCAGCCATCCTGGGCAAGAGCCTCTACACCGGCGCATTGGACCTGGCCGAATGCCTGGAGCGGCTTGGCCGGGGGAAAGGAGACGCGCTATGATCGCCAAACGGATCATCCCCTGCCTGGACGTGCGCAGCGGCAGGGTGGTCAAGGGGGTCAACTTCCAGGGGGTGCGGGACGTGGCCGACCCGGTGGAGATGGCCCGGATGTACAACGCCGACGGCGCCGACGAGCTGGTGTTCTACGACATCGCCGCCAGCTTTGAGGGCCGGGCCCTCTTTACCGATATCCTCACCAAGGTGGCGGAGGAGATCTTCATCCCCCTGACGGTGGGGGGCGGCATCAACACCCTGGAGGACTTTGACCGGGTGCTCAAGTGCGGGGCGGACAAGGTGTCGGTCAACTCGGGGGCCCTGCGGGACCCCGGGCTGATCCCGGCGGCGGCCCGGCGCTATGGCAGCCAGTGCGTGGTGCTCTCGGCCGACGTCAAGCGGGTGGACGGGCAGTTCCATGTGTTTGCCAAAGGGGGCCGGGAGGACACCGGCCGGGACGCTTTGGACTGGATCGCCCGGTGCGTAGCCGCCGGCGCGGGAGAAGTGTGCCTCAACAGCATCGACACCGACGGGGTGCGGGGCGGCTTTGACCTGGAACTGCTGGACGCGGTGGCCGCCCGGGTCAGCGTGCCCATCATCGCCTCGGGCGGCGCCGGCAAACAGGAGGATTTCCTGGAGCTGTTCCGCCACAAGGGGATAGACGCCGGGCTGGCGGCGGGCATCTTCCACCAGAAACTCCTCTCCATCCCCCAGCTGAAGGCCTATCTTGCAAAAAATGGGGTGGAAATGCGCCTGTGACCTCTTGCATATCGGACCGGAATAGGATAAACTGTTAGTATGTTCCCTTTGCGGACAGGAGAAGCTATGGAACTGAAATTTGATGACAAAGGCCTGATCCCCGCCATCGTGCAGGATCATTACACCAAAGAAGTGCTCACCCTGGCTTATATGAACGCCGAGGCCCTGGCCCTGACCATTGCCGAGGGGCGGACGGTGTTCTGGAGCCGCAGCCGCCAGGCGATCTGGCGCAAGGGGGAGACCAGCGGCAACGTCCAGCAGGTGGTGTCCATCACGGCCGACTGCGACGGGGACGCCCTGGTGGTGGAAGTGATCAAGAGCGGCCCTGCCTGCCATACCGGCGCCGAGAGCTGCTTTTTCCAGCCGGTGTATGTCAGCGAAGCGTGCAAGCAGTTCAGCTGGCAGGGCCTCTACGACCTGATCCGGGGCCGCCGGGACCGGCCCCAGCCGGGCAGCTACACGTCTTACCTGTTTGAAAAAGGGAAAGAAAAAATCCTCAAAAAGGTGGGCGAGGAGTGCACCGAGGTCATCATTGCCGGCGAAAAGGAGGACAAAGCCGAGACGGTCTATGAGATCGGCGACTTGGCCTATCATCTGCTGGTGCTGATGGTACAGGCCGGCATCACGGTGGAGGACATCACCCGTGAGCTGGAAAAACGACATATCATTGACCACAAGGTCAAACAAGAAAGGATGCAGTGAGCAAGGCTATGGCAGACTTCATGAGATCCAGCGTCCACTGCCACTCGACGCTGTGCGACGGCAAAAATACCTTACAGGAGATGGCTTCTGCCGCCTGCGCCCAGGGGCTGACGACGCTGGGCTTCACGGGGCACAGCTATACCCCCTGCGACCGGGAATATTGCATGAGCCCCCGGCGCACCGCCCAGTACAAGGCCACCATCGCAAAGCTGAAGGCCGAGTACAAGGGCAAGGTGGACATCCTCTGCGGCATCGAGTGGGATCAGTTCTCGGAGGACAAGCGCGTCGGCTACGACTATTGGATCGGCAGCGTCCACTATCTCCATGGGTCTGTCAGCGGCAAGTACTACGAGATCGATTTCCGCAAGCAGGATCTGCAGACCTGCATCGACACCGACTTTGGAGGGGATGGCCTGGCGGCTGTGGAGGCCTACTACGCCTCGGTGGCCCAGGTGGCGGCCCTCCGGCCCGATATTCTGGGCCATCTGGACCTGATCAAAAAGCTGAACCGGGACGGCGCTTTCTTCGATGAGTCCTCCCCCCGCTACCACGCGGCGGCCATGGGGGCCCTGGAGGCTGCCCGGGATGCCGGCTGCCTGCTGGAGGTGAACACCGGCGCGGTGTTCCGCGGCTACCGGGATGACTTTTACCCCAGCGACTGGCTGCTGCAGGAGTGGCGCCGGATGGACGGCAAGGTCATCATCACCGCCGACGCCCACTCGGTCGATTGCCTGACCTTTGGCTACGAGGAGGCGGCCCGCCAGATCAAGGCCGCCGGCTTTGCCAGCGTCCAGGTGCTGACCGGAGCCGGCTTTGAGACCCAGCAGCTCTGAAATTGAACCGATCATCGACTTGCACGGCTTCCGTCGAAAGAACGGGGGCCGTGCTTTTGCGCGGCACAGCCGCCGCCACAAACGAAAACACGGAGGTCACATGGAGATGACACAGACCATGGGCCGGGGCAGGGGCCGCCAGGTGGACCTGCTGCATGGGCCCATCTTCCGCAACCTGTTGCTGTTCGCGATCCCTATTTTTATATCCAACCTGTTCCAGCAGCTGTACAACGCGGCGGACGCCATGATCGTGGGCAATGTGCTGGGGGATACATCCCTGGCGGCAGTGGGAGCCTGCGCGTCCATCTATGAGCTGCTGGTGGGCTTTGGCCTGGGCATTGGCAACGGCCTGGCCATTGTCACCGCCCGGGCCTACGGCGCCCAGGACCCCGACAAGGTCAAAAAGACGGTGGCGGGGTCGATGGTCATTGGGCTGGTGGCGTCGGCGCTCATCACCATCTTCGGGCTGCTGTTTCTGCGGCCTCTGCTGCAGGCGCTGGACACCCCGCCCGAGATCCTGGACGAGGCGTACAGCTACATCATCGAGATCGCCCGGTTTGTGGTGGTGATGTTTGCCTACAACCTGTGCGCGGCGCTGCTGCGGGCGGTGGGCAACAGCGTCATGCCGCTGGTGTTTTTGATCTTCTCCTCCTGCCTCAATGTGGGGCTGGACTACTGGTTTGTGGCCGGCCTGGAGATGGGGGTGCGGGGCGCCGCGGTGGCTACCGTGCTGTCCCAGGCGCTGTCGGTGGCGCTGTGCATCGTGTATATCCTCCGGTATGCAAAGCACCTGGTGCCCAGCCGCAGGCATTTCCGGCTGGAGAAGGGCCTCTACCGCGAACTGATCACCCAGGGCCTGTCCATGGGCCTGATGAGCAGCATCGTGTCGGCAGGGTCGGTGATCCTGCAATACGGCATCAACGGTCTGGGCACCCTGGTCATTGCGGGGCATACCGCCGCCCGGAAGCTGTTTACCTTCACCGATATGCCGGTGATCGCCATGGCCACGGCGGGCTCCACCTTTGTGTCCCAGAACCGCGGCGCCGACAAGCCCGACCGCATCCGCAAGGGGATGAAGCAGATCTGGATGTTTGCCTTTGGCACCGCCATCGTGATGACCGTGCTGATGAGCCTGTTCTCCGGGGTGCTGGTGCGGCTGGTATCCGGCTCCAGCGCACCGGTGGTGCTGGAAAACGGCGCCCGGTATCTGGTGTGGAACGCCCCCTTCTATTCGGTACTGGGGGTGCTGCTGGCCACCCGCTATGCTTTGCAGAGCCTGGGCCAGAAGGTCCTGCCCCTGATCTCCAGCGGCATCGAGCTGGTGGGCAAGATCCTGTTCATGCTGTTCTTCATCCCGCGCTTCGGCTACAATGCCGTCATCCTCTGTGAGCCGGTGATCTGGTGTTTTATGTGCGCCCAGCTGCTCTGGAGTTACTGGAACGACCCCTACATCAAGGCCAGCCGGGACAAGTCCCGCCCGCACTGAACCTTCCGCCCCGCCGCTGCGGCGGGGCTTTTCTGTGCCGGGGGCAGGAAAATTTTTGAAAGAAAAAGTGTGATAAGAATGTTGACAAGTTGTGAAAATTGTGATATGCTTTTCACACAATTCAGGTAAAGCTGCCTGGCGGCTTTCCTATCTTTTGGCTGCGGGCAAAAAAGCTTTTGTCCTGTGCAGCACCAAATCTGCTTATCCACGGACCCTTGCATATATGCCCCCGGCGGCTCACCACCGCCGGGGGAATTTTTTTTGCCCTGCCGCAGCCTACGCCTGCATTTTATGACAATGAACCGGCGAAGTGTTACAATTTTGTGGAAGAATTGTGAAAAGTGTGCTACAATACTTCCAACCAGCGGGCGAGTTCCCCGCCCTGACCATCCAAACAAAAACTGGAAATGAGGTGTAATAGGTTTATGAAACTGAAAAAACTGTTGGCTCTGGTCCTGTCTTTGATGCTGGCGTTGACCATGCTGACCGCTTGCGGCGGTGGCGGAAGCTATGCCAAGACAAATACGATGCTGAGTGCTGCTGGTTACAGTGTGCGGGCGACTACTTCCAGCGAGACGGCGGCTGCGGCTAAAGACTTTGCCGACGTGGTCAGCGGTATGACTGTGTCCGAGGCGTTTAACCGCGTCCATCAGAATGAGAATGGCGTGTATGCTGTTTTCCTGACGGATGCATATATGGACCAGATCAATACGAGCAAGGCGCAAGGCATAAGCAATAAAGACTATTTCGCTCTTTACATAACAGTTGCCGCACATATGCAAACAGGGACGACCAAAGTCTTTATCGATATGGAAGACGCTGCTACATCGGATGGTACAGAAGGCATGGTAATTGCCTATAAATACTAAGATACCGGATTGATTTGATTTTGAAGCAGTCTATGGACCAACGCAGACGGTGTGCCCTGCGTGCTGATCGTGGCGCTTGCGGACTGAGACAACTTTTAACTTTGGGGACTTTTATATAAATCTTTACTTGCGGAACAGAAAGACGAGGTGTCATCTGTGAAGATGAAGAAACTGCTGGCCCTGATGCTGGCGGCTGTGCTGGCCTTGACGATGCTGACTGCTTGCGGCGGCGGCAAAGGCAAGGATGTGGACATCAGCGATGTCAATGCGATCCTGCAAAGCCAGGGACTGGACATTGAGGTGAAAAGCTCGATGGAGCTGAACACCGTGATGAATATCTTTAAAGCAGCCATGAAGCAGAATGATGTTTATCTGGTGGATACAGAGATTTTGGCCTCCGAGCTGGGCCCCCTGATGCCGGGGTTTGCCTGCTGGCAGGTATACAGCAGTTCCCAGCAGTATGATACCTCTCTGGAACACGCCGCGGCAAATGCGGTGCGGGATCTGGTGGCAGGATATGGCGCAAACTACCGCTTTTATGTGAGCGGCATCGAGCTGGTCGAACCCAGCACGCAGATCCGCTACTGGTTTGTCATCGTTGGAGCGAAAAATCCGTGACGTTTCTCCCCCGGCGGGCTTCCCGTCGGGGGATTTTATAGCCAATTTGTAAATTTTGTCTATGGTAAAGTATCGTTGTTGACAATAAATGGGCGATATGGTATGGTTATTCCATCAAGGGGCAAGAGGTATGATCTTGGCCCCATACCGCGAGACGGCGCAATGTTTGCATCTGAAAAGAGAAAGGATGAGTGAGTACCTTATGAAATGGAAGAAATGGATCGCCCTGGCGCTGTCTGCCGTGATGGCAGTCAGTATGCTCACAGCCTGCGGCGGCGGTGGTGGTGTGAGCGGATCGCTGAACGTAAGTAAAATGACCGGTTTGCTGGAGGATGCAGGCAGTGATGCAGTCATTGTGCGCGAGAATAAACTGTCTACTGCCGTGACAGCTGCGGCCAAGAATGTTGCTTCGTCCGGGGCTACCGGCTCTGCAAGCAGGATCGTGGCCGAAAATATGGGATGGACGGTCACAAACGTCCTGGGTGAGCTGGTCAATGACATTAAGAACAGCGGCGCGATCATGAGCATCGGCACCTCTGTGGGCATTACTTATGTTGTTGAAGAAAATGACCTGAAAACAAATACAGGCGTTGGCCTGCTGGGCTACCTTGCTTCCAACAGAGAGCAGATCCAAAAGCTGGGCGCGATCAACACGCCGGAAGCTTTTGCAGCTGCCCAGATCCTCATGATCGATGGCGCACTGGGTACGGTGCAGGATATCTCTGGAAATGCGGTCCGCTTTTCCTACAATGCGGCGGCTAAGAAAGCCACAACGTCCAGTGATACTTCGTATTGGGTGATTGCAATCGAAGTAAAAGCATCTGCGCTGTAAATACCCGTTTTGGAACCAGAACAAGAAGCCCCCGGTGCGCCGGGGGCTTTATTGTGTCCGGCACACAGGGGCGGGATTGCACTGCATACCGCTGCTTTTGGATTGCGGGGGCGCGGGAGGTATGGTATACTGGTCACAGAACAGGCGCGGGGGCGACCCTGTGCCGCAGCAGAGTCTATATGAGAAAACGAGGTGTTGTGACATGAAGATGAAACGATGGCTTGCTCTTGCCCTGGCTGCTCTGCTGGCAGTGGGATTGCTGGCCGGCTGCGGCGGCTCCGGCGCAGTCTCTTTGAACGATGACAAAGTGGAAGCGTTTTTGCAGGAATCCGGGATCGACGCCACGGTGGAAGCGGACGACAGCCTGACCCGGGCGGCCCGGGATATGGCCCAGACCCTGTCCGGGCAGGACTATGCGCAGATCGATGCATCCATGTCCACCATACGGCAGGAGATCGCCGGGCAGGCCGGTGTGGGGCGTCTGGCAGCCTGTGCCGTCTATGGGGATTCTTACCGGCCCTCCACTCCGCTGGGCGCGCTGACCCGCTATGAGGAGACGCTGGCCTCCTGCATCCGGATGGAAGGGAACGGCGACGGCGCTTATAAGGCGGCTGTGGTGCGGTTCACCAGCCGGGACGGCATGAAGCTGGTGCTGTACGTGGCGGCTGAAGCCTGACGCAGTTGGGAAAAGGGAGACTGCAATGGCAAATAGAAGGCAAAGAAAGATACCGGGCACAAGCGGCTGAAAAACAAACAAGCGGCCCTGCCGGGCGTGTCCGGCGGGGCCGTTTTGACATGAAAAGGCTGCGGCCTGTAGAGAGGGGAAAACAGCAAACCGCAGCCTGTGGAAAAATGCTTGTAAATATTACAAAGAGGAATAACCGAAGCTGTTGACCAGTGCGTCGATGGGCTGGCCTGCCTTGCACATGGGGCAGTCCCGGGATTCGTAGCTGGTGTAGTCGGGCAGGTTGTTGGGGTCGAAGATGGAGTTGACCCGGAAGCCCATGAACTCGTGGGTGGTGGCAAAGATGGCCGACAGGCCCGCTACCTGCCCACCGTAATACTGTACCGCCTCAACGGCGGCCTTGACGGTATAGCCCGTAGTGATGGAAGCTGCCAGGATCAGCACGTGCTTGCCCCGCACCATCGGCGTGATGTTGTCCCGCAAGATGATCTGACTGCCGGTGGTGAACTCGGGCGTGATGACATAGATGGTCTGGTGGGCGTTCATGTTGCGGAAACCGTCCCGGGTCAGCTCGTTGGCCAGGCAGGTGCCGATCACCTGTGTGCCGTCCAGACAGAGGATGGTATCCACAATGGTGGTGCTCTTATACATATGTACCAGCTCTTTGGCAGCCTCGGCCGCCTCGGACAGGCGGGATTTCTGCATGGTCACATCGATGTAATAATTGATGTGGCTGTGGCTGGTGGCGAAGTGCCCTCGGGCGACACGGAGGAACATCCGCTTGTTTTTGGTGGGCAGCTTTACCATATTGATCATTGTTCGACCCCTCCTGTCTGTGGCCGGCAGGGGGCACACCCTATACCCCCCGGTTGGTGGATGGAATATACCTTTATTGTAGCGGGAAACGATGGTGTGCACAATACACAAAATTAACAAAATTTAGGGAAAATTTTATAGTGATATACTTGCTGTCACCCTCAGCCTTGACAGCCCGGCCCAAACGTGTTATAGTCTACTCGACAAACCGTTGAAGCGGAAGACGCGGCGAAGGACGTCCCCCTCAGAGAGCCTGCGGCAGCTGGGAAGCAGGCGGGCAGGCGTGCGCCGCTATGGGCCGCCGAGGGCGCGGGGGAAGGGCGCGAGCCTGCGTATCCCGCGACGGCAGGGCGCACGTCAGCGCCGGGGGCGTGCTGGCGCCCCGACAGAGCGTGGCGCTCCTGTGCGGGCGCCAAACCAAGGTGGCACCGCGGATCATTCGATGTTGATTCGTCCTTGACAAGACCGGCAGGGCCCGGCTTTGTCCGGGGCGTTTTTTTATGGGCGCGCCAGCGTGCGCACAGCAAAGGAAGGAATTTTAGGAGGCTTTTTGTTATGAGCGAGCAGAATGAGCGCAAACGGGTGATCTTGTCCGGCATCCAGCCCACCGGCACCTTTACTCTGGGCAATTACATCGGGGCGGTGCGCAACTGGGCCAAGCTGCAGGACCAGTTCGACTGCCTGTATATGGTGGCCGACCTTCACGCCCTGACCGTCCGGCAGGAGCCTGCGGCCCTGCGCCGCCACACCCGGGAGGCCGCAGCCATGCTGCTGGCCGCCGGCATCGACCCCGCCCGCAGCATCCTCTTTGTACAGAGCCATGTGCCGGCCCACACCCAGCTGAACTGGATTTTGTGCTGCAACGCCCAGTTCGGTGAGCTGAGCCGGATGACCCAGTTCAAGGACAAGAGCGCCAAGCACCCCGACAACGTCAACGGCGGCCTGTTCACCTACCCGGCCCTGATGGCGGCGGATATCCTGATCTACAACGCCGATCTGGTGCCGGTGGGCCAGGACCAGACCCAGCACCTGGAGCTGGCCCGGAATGTGGCCCAGCGGTTCAACAGCAATTACAGCCCCACCTTCACCCTCCCCGAGGGCTATGTGACCAAAGAGGGGGCCAAGATCATGTCCCTGGCCGACCCCACCCGCAAGATGAGCAAGAGCGACACCAACGCCAACGCTTTCATCCTGCTGACCGACGACCGGGACGCCATTGCCCGCAAGTTCAAGCGGGCGGTCACCGACTCGGAAGGGGTGGTCCGCTATGACCCCGAGACCAAGCCCGGCGTGTCCAACCTGATGGCCATTTACCACATCTTCACCGGCAAGAGCATGGAGGAGATCCAGAAAGAGTTCGAGGGCCAGGGCTACGGCACCTTCAAGGAGGCGGTCGGCACGGTGGTGGCCGACGGTCTGGCCCCCATCCAGGGCGAGTACAGCCGCATCCTGGCGGACAAGGACTATGTGGACGGCGTGCTGAAAGAGGGCGCCGCCGCCGCCAGCCGTCTGGCAGACCGGACCATCCAGAAGGTCTACCGCAAGGTGGGCCTGCTGCAGCTGTAAAACTGGCAGGATACGAGCTTGTTCGGCCCGTGCCGCCGCCTTTTTGGGCGGGGCGCGGGCCTTTTTGCTACAATGCGCCACGGCCGGACAGGAGACGCGCTCAAAACCACCGCGCTTCGCATTTTTTCGGCCCGGCAGGGCGCAAACAAAAGCCTCTTGGAGTATTTTGTGTCGAACGGGCGCGGAGTTCTTGACGAACGCTGTTCCTTCCTGTATACTGGAAAAAACAGGTAACGAGGTCCGTCCGCCCTGCCCTGGGGCAGGGACCTTGTGCCGGAACACGCCGCGAATTTGCGCGCGAAAAGGAGAGCAAAATGAAAAAGTCTAAGAGCACCGGGATCATCCGCGGGATCGACAATCTGGGACGGGTCGTCCTGCCAAAAGAGCTGCGCACCGCCATGGACCTGACCGCTGACAGCAAGGTGGAGATCTTTGCGGAGGACGGTGCCATCGTGATGAGGAAGTATCTGCCCCGCAATGCCTGTGCCTTCTGCGGGGCCGTGGCGCAGGATGCCATTCCGTTTGAGGGGCGGTGCATCTGCCCGTCCTGCTGGGCGCGGATCGCTGCGCTGCATCCCCAGGGAGAGGAGGAGAAGCCTCAGGTATGAGCAGCCTTCGCTATGTGAAGATCCCTTCCAGCCGGCCGGGGGCCACCCTGAATGTACTGCTGTGCCTGCCCGAAGGCCGGCCCCGGGCGGTGCTGCAGATGACCCACGGGATGGTGGAGTATATCGGCCGGTATGAACAACTGGCCTGCTGGCTGGCGGACCGGGGGGTCGCCGCCGTGGGCCACGACCACCTGGGGCATGGCGGCTCGGTGGTATCCCGGGAGGAATACGGTTACTTTGGCAGGCCGGACGGCAACCGCCTGCTGCTGGACGACATCCACCGTGTGACGCGGTGGGCCAAGGCCCTGCCCGAACTGGAGGGCCTGCCGTGGTTTTTGCTGGGGCACAGCATGGGCTCTTTCTATGCCCGGCAGTACCTGTGCGAATACGGCGGCGAATTGCAGGGCGCCATTTTGATGGGCACCGGCTGGCAGCCCCGGGCGGCGGCCCGGGCCGGCCGGGCGCTGTGCCATCTGCTGGCGGCCTTCCATGGGTGGCGCTACCGCAGCAAGCTGGTGGACAGCATGGCCTTTGGGGGCTATAACCGCAGCTTCCGTCCGGCCCGCACCTCCAAAGACTGGCTGAACCGGGACGAAAAAGAGGTGGACCGCTACCTGTCCGAGGAGCGGTGCAGCTTCCGTTTCACCCTCAATGGCTACGACAGCCTGTTCACCGCCCTGGAGCGCCTGTGCGACAAGGAGCTGCTGGCCCGGGCGCCCAAAGACCTGCCGGTGCTGTTCCTGTCGGGGGACGACGATCCGGTGGGGGACCGGGGCCGCGGCGTGCAGAAGGCGGCCCAGAGCCTGCGGGACGCCGGGATGCGCCGGGTGGAAGTCAAGCTTTACCCGGGGGCCCGGCACGAGCTGCTGGTGGAGCTGAACCGGCAGGAAGTGTTTGCCGACATCGGCGGCTTCATCCAAAACCAGATCCAGGCATAAAAGACGCCCGTGCGGCCAAAAGGCTGCGCGGGCGTTTCGCTCACTTTTTGGTTTCTTCCGAGGGCGTCAGGCCGCGGATGTGGGTCTCGCTGGTCTTGACCAGGTTCAGCAGGCTGGATGTATAGAGGGGGAACTCCCGCGTCAGGCTCTCGGTGGTCATGGCCAGGGGGGCCGGGTCGGTCAGGCCCTCGCTGCCCCGCACGCTGTCCCCCGACAGCAGGATGTTGACATTGGTCTCCGCCATCCGCATCACGGCGTCGGCATAGCCCTGCCACTGCCCTTCCCGGATGCTGAACATACTGGCCGCGTTGTGGGGCCCGCTGGTGTACAGCAGCCGGAACATCTTGTACACCGACATCATCAGGTAGGTGCTGATCTCGGTGACCAGGGCTTTGTTGTGGCACTGGCCTACCTTGGCGTACAGGACGTTGAGGCTGTTGGAGATCAGCTTTTTGTTCATGGTAGGCAGGACGCTGCCGTGGTAGACATTGTCCTTCATCTTGTCCGGGTTGGGGATATCGTCGGCGGTCAGCACCGCGCCGGTGCGGTCGGCGCTGCGTCCAAGCAGATAATCACAGGACACCCCATAGTAGTCGGCGATCCGGACCACAAAGTCCAGCCCGCACTCCCGGATGCCTTTTTCGTAGTGGGAGAGCAGCGCCTGCGAGATGTGCAGGTCCTCGGCGGCCTGTTTCTGGGTGATGCCCCGCTCAGTACGCAGCAGCTTGATGATACGGTTGAATTCCATGCATGATCCTCCCGGGCCCCTGTCTGGCGCTGCACGGCCGGGGAGCCCTTCCCTTGTAATATCAACAACACGTTGATTATACACAAGGGAAAACGACTTGTAAAGGAAAAAATCGACGAGATTTTGCCTCTTTTTTCGTCGCTTTTGTCAAAAGGCTTGCCCTGCCACCAGATATATGATACACTGGGCAAAACCCCGGCCTATCTTGTGTGTGCGCCCTGGCAGCGGGCGCAAAATTTTTGCGCGCAGGGGGCTTTTTGTAAAAGAGAGGTGCATTGTGCATGAAGACCTTTAAGCTGCATCTGATCCGCCACGGCCTGACCGCCGGCAACCTGGACGGCCGCTACATTGGCGGCGGCACCGACCTGCCCCTGTGCGAGGAAGGGCGGGCCCAGCTGGCCGAGCTCCAGGCGCGGTTCCAGTATCCGGAGGTGGACACCGTCTTTTCCTCCCCGCTGCTGCGTGCGGTGGAGACGGCGGGCATTCTGTTCCCCCATGCGGCCCACCAGTTCACCGTCCACGACCTGCGGGAGGCCCACTTTGGGGTCTTTGAGGGCCGGCCGGTGAAAGAGCTGGTGAAGGACCCCGACTTTTCCAAGTGGATCACCCCGGGGTCGGGCTTCACCCCCGAGGGGGCCGAGCCCACCGCCGATTTCCACCGCCGCTGCGGCGAGTCGCTGCTCAAGCTGTTTGAGTATATGATCCGGATGGACGTCACCGAGGCGGCCTGCGTCACCCATGGCGGCGTGATCGTCAGCATGCTGGCCCAGCACGCCCTGCCCAGCCGCCGCCCCGAGCAGTGGATGGCCGACCCTGGCTGCGGCTACACCGTCCAGACCGACGTACAGCTGTGGATGCGGGACCGGATGGTGGAGGCCATCGATATCGTGCCCTACGGATACGCCGATACCCTGCGGGGCCAGGCAGAGAACGAGGAAAACGAGGCATACCGATAAATAAAACCGCCGCCCGCGGGCCTGTGGTGCCCGGGGCGGTGGTTTTGGTTTGGGTCAGGTCGCGGTCATCTCGGAGCCGGCGCTGTCCCGGAGGATCAGTTCCTGGCCGGCCACGCTGCCCATCAGGGCGATGTAGCTGGTGCCGGGGCGGATGTCCAGGGCGGTGCCGTCCGAGTTGTAGATGGCGAGGGTGGAGTCTACCCCCGGCATCCAGAGGATGCTCCAGACCGAACCGCCGTTCAGATAGACCCCCGCTCCCATGGTCAGGTCATAGCCCCAGGTGTAGCCGTCGTCTCGGCGGGAAGGGGCGCTGTAAAGGATGAGCAGGTTGTCGAACCCGGCCTGGGTGTCGGTGTTGGCATCGGTCTGGGGGGAGCCGTCGGCCCGGGCCATAAGGTATTTGCCGGTGCCGCTGTCATAGGTGAAACGGGTGGAAGCGGACGCCGAGAAGATGACCTCCACCGAGGAGGCGCCCTCCTTGCCCCCGGCGGGTTCACCGAAGGGGAGCAGGGGCGGCAGCTGGGTGGTGGGTTCGGCGTCCTCCTGGTCTGTGTCGGGCTGGATGGGCTGGATCTCCAGTGAGACGCCCGCCTCCTCAGCCAGAGGCAGCAGGTCCGCGCCGCTGGTGGTCCAGCTGGTCTGGTCGGGCTGGCCCCATTCCCCTTCGTAGGAAAAGCCATTCACCCCCAGAGACAAGGCGTCCAGAGGGGCGATCTCGTACAGGTCCAGAAGGTTGGCCGCATAGATGCTGGCCCCCCGCTGGATGGGGATGGCCTGCTGGCAGGCCAGCAGCTGCAAATAGAGGTCACGGGCCTGGGACACCGGGCCGACCTTGGGTACGGCCTCCAGGGCGGGGTAGACCAGGCAGAGGCTGGTGGCACTGTCCCCCTCGGTGAGGGCTTCCAGCACCACCGACGCCTCGCCAATGCCCCACTGGCGTGCGGCGTCGGTCCCGTTGTACAGGAACACTGCGGCAGAGCGCTGGCCGGGCCAGCGGTCGGACAGGCCGGTGAGGGGATCTGTGGCGGCGGCCTTCTGGGCGGCGGCGTCCTGCTGCCGCTCTGTCAGGGAACAGCCCGCCAGGGCCAGAGCCGCCAGGCAGACGGCCGCCAGGGCCAGAGTGAACTTTTTCATGGTGAAGATCCTTCCCAATCAGGCGTTGAAGGCAAAGAAGTCCCGCTCGTCCTCGTCCACCACAGCCAGGTAGGTGCGTCCGCGGTTGAACAGGACGGTCTGGCCGCCGT
The DNA here is from genome assembly GCF_002160915.1 of Faecalibacterium sp. An121. Classification (GTDB taxonomy): domain Bacteria; phylum Bacillota; class Clostridia; order Oscillospirales; family Ruminococcaceae; genus Faecalibacterium; species Faecalibacterium avium. The sequence goes on along the minus strand of NZ_NFLM01000015.1, from coordinate 44,618 downwards.
CGCTCACTTCCAGGGGAAGGTCGGGGGCCAGCTTGGACCACTGGCAGGGCCGCACCCGCCCCTGCGTGAAGAGGTAAGCCTCGCCGCCGGCAATGTACTGCACCTGCTGCACGTCGCCTGAGTCGCCGGGGTAGGCGGCAATGGGGGCAAAGCAGATCAGCAGATTCTCAAAGGCCAGCTGCTGGCCGTTCAGCTCGTCCACCGCCGCTTCGAACCGGCCGGTGCGGGCGCTGTACATCAGCATCCGATAGACTTTGTCGGCCGGGCTGTAATCAAAGGAGGACTGATAGTTGGCCGAGTGGCGCACCGTCACATGGCTGGCGTCCTGGCAGCCGGCCAGCTCCTCCACAGCGCCGGTGCGGTAGTCTGCAAAGGGGAAGAAGGTGGTATCGTAGTGATAGTCCAGGCTGATGCCGGCGTTGCCGGCGGCCTGGCGGATCTCGGGGCCCGAAGTGAACTCGGTGTGCTCATAGGCCACTACGCCGCCCCGGCTGTCCCGGTGGGCTACATGGGGATGGGTGGGGGTGTTGAAATAGCTCTTGCCTCCGATGTTCAGCCCGGAGTAGTCCCATTGATTGACGTACTGGGTGCAGAAAACGCTCTCGCCGTCATGGTAGTAGAGGGCCTGCCAGGGCATCAGCAGCTGCAAAAACTGGTCCCGGCCCGAGCGGAGGGGACCCACCTCGGGGATGACGTCGGCGCTGGTGTAGACAGCGCACAGCCGGCTGATGTTGCCCTCCACCTTGGATTCGATCAGGATGGAGGCGGCAGACAGGCCCCGCTGCGGCCGCGCGTTCTGCCGGGCGCTGTTGCAGATGTTGTTGATCATCACGCCCACCATCCGGCCGCTGCCGGTCTTGGGCTGCCCGGTGAGGGGATCGGCATCGTAAGGGGGAAGGGCGGGGGCGCTGCTGGCAGCGGGCTGGGAAGAAGCCGCGGAGGACGCGGCGGAAGAAGCGCCGGAGGAAGCGGCCCCGGAGGAGCCGAACAAGCGCTGCAGCCAGTCCAGCAGGCTGCCCTGGGTGCTGACACCCATCAGGGCCAGACTGCCGGTGAGAGCTGCCGAGCAGCGCAGAAGCAGGCGGCGGGTGATCTTCATAGAGGTTCATCTCTCCTTTGCAATGGGATACAAGACAGGGCGCAGGGCCCCGGTTCCGGGCACAGGATGGCGCGGGTAACGGCGCACTGTATATTCTTCATTGTAACTATTTTGTATCCCTTTGTAAAGAGGAAGTTCCTGCCGGCCCCGCCCGCCCCGCAGAGGCAAAAAAGGCGCCGCAGCGCTGCCGCGCGCCCCGGCGGCAGGACTTTTTTGCGCCGGGACTTGCAATTTGCGCCGGGGTGTGGTACAATAATCAGGCGGCATATGCAGCCGTACCTATATGCGCTCGTAGCTCAGTCGGTAGAGCATCTGACTTTTAATCAGAGGGCCTGGGATTCGAGTTCCCACGAGCGCACCAAAGAGAAGCGTTGGATCGTAAGATTTGACGCTTTTTCTTTTTATGTACCCGCCCAAAGGCGGGGAGTGCACGGTCGGTGCACGGTTTCTGCACGGTCAGGCTTTTCGCAGGAGGATTTTATATCCTGTGGAATTCCTTTGCAGTTTCTGCCTGAATTTGCATCAGGTCATGAGGGCCAAGCGGAGCTGTGCCTTCACCGCAGGGTCGGCGTTATTCAACAGATCGAGCAAGGCGGACATGGAGATGGCGGCCTCACCGGCTATCTCAGACGGTTGAGCGGGCTTACCGGCTTCCTTGTAAAAGCTCTCCTCGAACTTTTGTCCCAGCTCTTTGCGGGAAGTCTGCTGGATATGGGCATAGGTATTGACCAGCATATCCGCGCTGGCATGGCCTGTCGTGCCTTGTACGGCTTTCACATCGCCGCCCGAGATCATCAGCTGGTAGGTGGCACTGGAATGCCGCAGCCCATGAAAGACGATGCGGGGAAATTCCGGGTGCGCGTCCTGCCATTTGAGGAACTTTTTGCGGATGAGGACCGGCTCCACGGCCTGACCGTTGGGCAGGCGGAGAAGCATTCCGCTGTCGTGGTAGCGTTCTGGTGCACGGGACTCGTCGGCTTTTAACTGTTCCAGCCAGCATTTCAGTTCCTCCCGGAGAGCGGCGGTCAGGAAGATGATCCGGCGAGATGCATCTGTTTTGGTGCTTTTTAGAATCAGAAGGGTCTTGCTGCCCTCCCGCTTGTCCTCAAAGGCTTTTAACACACAACTGTCGCCTACTTGGCTTAGAGATTCTTTCTGTACCCGCTGCATCGACTTGTTGACTGAAAAGGTGCCGACCCCGCCGGCGGCGTCAAAGTCGATGTCTTCCGGGGTAAGCCCTGCCACTTCGCCTTCCCGCAGTGCGCCAACCAGAGTCAGGTGGACCGCCAGATGAAGGATAGGGTCCTCCATGCTGGCGAGGGCCGCCCGCATTTCCTCAACGCTCCAGATGCTCCGCTCCTGGGTAGTCTTTTTGGGGCCTTCCAGAGGGACGGGGCTTTTCAGTAGAATGCCCCACTCCACCGCATAGAGGAATGCGGTGTGCAGCAATCGGTGGACCTCATGGATGGTGGTACCGGAAAGCAGCCGCTGCTTTTGTTTGGGGGTCAGCTTCTGCTTTTTGCCTTCGATATACTGGCCGCAAGGCGTCTTGCTCAGAGTGCTGTACAGGTTCTCCAAGTGATAAGGCTTGAGCTTCTGCATCTCCATGTTTCCGATATAGGGAACAATAAGGTTTTGGATGGTGGACAGATTGGACTGATAAGTCTTGGGTGCCCACTTATGCTTGCTGCACTGTTTGGGCAGCCAGTCCATCAGGAACTCACCGACCGTTACCGTTGAAGGGATCAGGAAGGTGCCGCTGGCCAGCTCGTGCTCGACCTGCTTTTTGCGGTTCATCGCCTCCTCTTTGGTGGAGAAACTTTCCCATTTGTCGCAGCTTTTGCCGTGCTCGTCCTGGTAGGTGTAGCGGACGCCATAAGAGCCGCCGCGTTTGGTGATATATGCCATAACTGCCTCCTTGTCAGGCTGCCCGGAACAGCCAGGCGTGAAAACTGTCCTTGGGGACGCGGATGCTTCCGCCTACCCGTAAGACACGGAACTCGGTGGTGCTGTTGCACAGGTTATAGGCAGAGCGCAGGCTGATGGCCAGCATCTGCGCCACCTCCTCCACCGTGTAGACACAGGCTTTCCGTTCGGGCTGTTTCAGGTCAGAGTTCGGAGACTTGACGGCATTGTTTTGGGTGACTGATTCCATTGTACCGGTTTCGGGGGTGTTTTGCAAGGTTTCTGAGGTGAAATTTGTGGGTGTGTTGTTATTTTTCTTCATTGGCATTCTCCTTTTCATGGTTCAAAGTTCGGCAGTACGCTGGGCGGCTTTGGGCCTCCTGAATTCGTCCAAAACCTCTTTCGGTATCCGTTCCAGCAATGCCAGAGCATCCTCATAATCGCGCCGGAGCTGTGCGTCCCGCAGCTCCTTGAGGACGCTGGTTTTGGTGGCGGCTTCCAGAGATTGCTCCAACTCGGCGGCCTTCTTTTTCAGTTGCTTGTTCTCTGTGGCCGTCTCGGTGAAGGCTACGTTGTACTTCTTGAGCTGAGTGTGCATCTTCTCCACAGCCGGGATATAACCGTCCAGCAGTTTGGAGATTTCGGCGGCCCGCTTTTTGCTATTAAGAGGCCCGATGCCGGTAAGCAGTTCCTCCAACTTCTGGCGCTGCTTGTTGAGGCGGGTCATCTCCTTGAAAATGCGGGGTGGAATGTGGTCGCGTCCCGTCTGGCTTGCGCTCTCGCCGCGCTCCAGGTCGGGGTATTTTTGGACCACGTGTTCCCAGAACTTGTCCTGCCACCAGGTCAGCTTCTTTTTGTTGCCCACGATCTCCTTGGCACTCAGGCGGCCGTCTGCGGTCAGCGGAACAAAAGAAAGGTGCATATGGGGCGTTTTCTCGTCCATATGCACCACGGCGGAGATGATCGTTTCTCTGGATTGGTATTGCTCGAAGAAGCAGAGCACTTCTTCAAAGTAGCGCCGGACTTCGGGCAGCTTCTTGCCTTTGAAAAACTCCGGCGTAGCGGTGAACAGAACCTCCACCACCCGGACGCTGTCTGTTCGGGTACGGCATCCGGCAGCCTGGATTTGATTCTCGGCCTCTGCCCTATACCTGCCGGTTGGCTCAATCAGGTGGAAGTTGTACTTGCTGCGGGAGCGGTCAATATCAGGGTTGCTGGCGTACTTTTCTTTAGTACGCTCGTTGTGGGCTTCGATGTTGGATATCTCCGGCCCCTTGTACTTGGCGAAGCGCATGATGGCATATTGTGGTTGGCTCAAGGACGGCCCTCCTTTTTGGCAATTCAATCATATTGGTGACGGGCATAGTACAAACTCCTTTCTTTTGGATGGATGAGCTTCGATTACAAAAGTGGTGCTGGACAAAATGTCCAGCACCAACCAAACTAAAATCAAGTGTTCATTTTGACCACTTGATTATTGATACATCCTCTTTTATCAGTTGGTCAAAATGACCAACTGATTTATATAAGGGGATAGAAGGTGTTCCATCTCAAATCAAGTTCTCAAAATGGGAACTTGATCGGAGAGGAGTGGCCTGGGTCATTTTGACCCAGGCCACTTCAGTGTCATAAAGGATTGCGTATATAGCACGTTTTGGGCTTTTCGCTATGTACGTGCGTACGGGGGGGTTAGTGCATACATAGCGGTGAAAGGTGAACATCTCGGCATTCCAGAAAATCAACGGACAAAATCTGTCCGTTGATTCTTTTACATCAACTCGAACTTCTATTGTGCAAGATCAAGTGGTCAAATTGACCACTTGATTACAAGGATTGGACCAAAGCAGATGCACTTCCGAAAAGATCCACTGCCACTAAAGCCGAGTTGCCACCGTGAAAATTTGATCAACTCAGTGTGGTAGTGGACAAAATGCCCACTACCACTTTAGCCTTATAAAGGATTTGCGTATATGGCGTGTTTTAGGATTTTCGCTATGTACGTGCGTGTACAGACTTCGTACATACGTACATAGCAAAAAGGCGAAGTGCTCCCATATACATGATTTTGGCTGTTCCCAAAATGGGAACAGCCACTTCAATTTCGTGAATCAGAACTCGAGCGTCAAATCAAGAGATTCTGGTAGTGACCAATTTGGTCACAGCCACTTCAAGGGAGTAACAAACGGTTACACTCTCTGGAGCCTTATGCCGGATGCGTCTGTACTGGCCTCGTACATACGTACATAGCAAAAAGGCCAAGTTCTCCCATATACAGTTTTATCCCCAGGAAGAGGTAGGCATCTCCGGCCGGACCAGGGCTTCAATTCCCAGGTAGCCCCATACACGGCGGCCTGCCGAGTTGAGGATGTTGTTGGTGTGCTCCAGGTTATACTTCTTTAGGTTGGCGATCACGGCGTCACTGAAGCTCCGAGCTTTCAGGGCCACCAGGTTGTTCTCCTCACACCACATCTTATAAATGGTGTAGAGGTCTTTGGAGCTGACACAGGCATCCGCCTTGAGCCGGATATAATCCTCGGCCTCCATGAAGTCAAAGAAGTTATTGTTGTCCCGCTTGACCAGCTCCCGGTTCTGCCGAGCTCGGTCGCTCTCGGTGAACTTGAAGCTGTTCCGAACCAGGCGCTGCAACCCTTCAAAGGCCCAGAGGAAAATCCCTTCGGCCTCGGCGGCCATCTTCTCGGCGATGTCAGGGTCATCTATCCGGTCGGCGGGCTTGTCCTTGGTGGTGAGGACCAGCTGCCGCCGGTAGAAGCCGTCACTTCGGTCATACAGGGCTTGCAGATCGCCATTGCTGAAGGCCAGCAGCCGGGCATACATCCAGCCCTGGTAGCTCTGTTTGCCCTTCCGTTCCAGGTCCATCTGGCCCTGGGCCGTGACAATGGACTTGACGTAGTTGGTCTGCCGCAGAGCCTCCATCCGCATATCGTCATCCACGCAGAGCAGGATGTGCTCGAGATCGGCCCGGGCAAAGCGGTTTTCTGATATTTTGCCGATGCTGCCGTCTTTCATATTGGTGCCGAACAGACTGGACAACACCACGCCGATCTGGCTTTTGCCCTCACCGCCGCGGCCCTTGAGGACCATCATCCTCTGGCCCTTATTGCTGGGGATAAGGCAGTACCCGATAAATTCTTGAACCGTGGGAATATCTTCGGGGTAGAGCAGGGCGGACAGGAACCGCAGCCAGTGGACAGGCTGGGCCACTGCGGGGTTATACCGAACGGGAAGCCGGTTGCGGACCACTTCCGGCTTGCCCTCCTGAAAACTTCCATCCAAGTGCAGGGTTCCATTGGCCAGGTGGATGCAGTTGGTGACTGGACGGAAGTTATCCACCTGGGCAGAAAGCTTGAGCAAGTCCAGGATATTGCCCACCTTGCGGGCTACGTTGCTGCTGGCATAGTCCCGCAGCTCCTCATAAATCATGCTGCGCAGAGGCATTTCGTCGGTGACACGGCCATCTTCGGTAAAGAAAGAGCCGTTGCAGAAAATGATTTTGTGTGTGGACATGAAGGTCTCACAGAAAACCGCTTCGTTGATTCGATGCCCTTCTTCCAGCCAAACTGGATCGTTGGAGCTGGGCCGGTAGGTTTTGCTTTTCATGCGACCTCCTTTGCTTTGAGGGTGTCCAAGCGGGCTTCCATTCTGGGCAGAAGTTGACCATCCAGCAGGCGCTTGGCAGCGGCCGCCTTCTGGGAGGGCGGCCCAAAAGCCAGACAATCCATAAGGTCATCTACGACATCCAACATGTGCAAAGCTTCCACGAAGCGCTCGTTCAGCGGTTCCTCCGGGGAGAGGGGAGCAAACTCTGTCTGCCACTGGGTCAGCAGGTCGCGGTAGTCATGGAGGACCCGTAGACAGTAGGCAATATCCTCTTGCTGGGTATCGAAAATGGCGGTGAGCGGCTTGGGCAGTGTAACCGCGCCGGATGGGGGCTTGTCCGGGCTGAGGTCAAAATCCTGAACCAGTTTCCGGGCAGCCTGTAGGCTGCTAAGGTCGAATATGTGGGCGGTGAGGTCGATCACGTCGCCGGTGGCTCCGCAGCCGAAACAGTAATAATAGGCGTCGTTCAGCTTCATGCTGGGGGTGTGGTCCTCATGGAAGGGGCACCGGGTCATCCCGGTGGTCGTGATGGGCAGGCCGTACAGGGCCGCGGCCTGCTTGACAGTGATAGATTCTTTTACTGTCTTAAAAAGAATCATTTACACCTCGCAATCTTAACAGGGTGAGGGCACACGGTGCCTTGCCGTGTGCCCGGTCGGATAAAGTTTGCCGGTCCTCCCTCATCGCTTCTGGCAGGCAACCACTCATCTCTGAGGGCGCTGTGCCATCCCTTTCGGGCGCTCGCTCCGGGTGGAGGTCGTGGCGGTTTGGGCGGTGAGGACGGTCATTCAATTTTACATTGGAGACAGTATAACAGAAAATCCAGAGCTTTCCCGTATGTCCAAGAGGTTGGAAATTTGCCTCAAAACCCCTCGATTTCCACGCTCTTGGACAAAACAGCATTAATATGGTATACTAAAATGATAAATCGCCAACCCACCCATCGGATGGAGGTAAGAAATGCATACAAAGCTGACGTTAGGCGAACGCCTCAAGGACCTGCGCATTGAACGGGGCTGCACTCTGGAGGAACTGGCAGCTCAAACGGGCCTGTCAAAAGCGGCCCTTGGCAAGTATGAGACAAATGAATCAGGGGACATAAGCCTGTTTGCCATCACTAAGCTGGCGGGTTTCTATGATGTGATGACAGATTACCTTTTGGGTCTGGTGGAAAACAAAAATCGCTCAGACGCAGTCCTTGCGGACTTGCATCTGAGCGATGAAGCAATAGAAATGCTAAAAAGTGGAAGGATAAACAACCGGCTTTTCTGTGAGCTTATTACCCACCCGGAGTTCCCGCGCCTGATGGCGGATATGGAGATTTATGTGGACGGTATGGTGTCTATGCAGATTCGGAACCTGAACGCCTTGCTGGAATCGGTACGTACCTCAATCGTGGAGAAGTACGACCCGAAAGAGGACAACACTCTGCGGGCATTGAAGGCAGCGCAGATCGACGAAGATGAATACTTTGCCCGTGTTGTGAGTAATGATGTGGAGCGAATTTTGACTGACCTCAAACAGCAGCATTCCAAAGATACGTCCAGTGCGTCGGTGGAGTCTCCTTTAGCCGAATTCAAGGAATCTTTAGAGGAAATCTCACAGGTCAAGGGCAGCAAGGTTGAAAAGCTGATGATGCTGTTTTGCAAGCAGAACCAAATCAATTACAGCAAACTGACCGACAACGAGAAACATTGGCTGGTAGAGATTTGCAAGAAATCCAATCTGCTCAAAGGTGGGGCCAGCCAGAGAGGAAAACGCTCAAAGAAATAGGACGGCCACTGCGGCGGGGCTTGTATACCTTTGCTCCGCAGAGGGCGAAAGGCTGGCAGACGGGTGCAATTTGCACCATCTGCCAGCCTTTCATTTTGGTGGGTTTCATCGCCTGAACAGGAAATGCAGAGTATGCTTCTGCTGCCCTCTCCTTCGCAAAGGTATAACACACTAGACTTTGCAAGCAAAGTCGTGTGCCACGAAACCCCGGCGCGGTTTCTTTGGATTCTTCCGGCTGCAACGGGCGGCAAGCGGTTCTTTGCGCATTGCCGGGCAGCTACTCCATAAATGAGTAGCCGTCGCAAGGATGGAGAGGACCGTGGGGCAAAAGAAAACACAAAGCGGTCCAATTTATGACCCGGCATCTTTGCTAAAATGGCATCTGTCACCTTGAGCCGCCCTGTCCATTATGCTATACTGAATAAAACAGTTTGTCGAAGCGCGATGGTTTGTTCCTGTCATGTAGGGAAAAGGGGGACGTTTATGGAGCCGATCATTCTGAAGCAGAACATGACAGAAGAGGATATTAAGCTGCAATACATTACCCCTGCGTTGACTTCCAAATGGGAACGCCAAAAGATCACCATGGAGACCCAAATTACCGATGGCAAGATCAGCCTGAAGGGTAACCTTGCGGTGCGGCAGCCTGGCAAACGGGTGGATTACCTGCTCTACCTCAGCGCAAACAATCCCATCGCAGTGGTGGAAGCAAAAGATAACAATCACCAGGTATCGGCGGGGCTGCAGCAGGCGATGGACTATGCCAAAATGCTGGATTTGCCCTTTGCTTTCAGTTCCAATGGGGACGGCTTTGCCGAGCACGATTTCCTCACCGGGGCCGAGCGGCAATTTGGAATGGATGAATTCCCCACGGAGGCCGAACTGTCCGACCGCTATAAGCGGGAATCCGGCCTGACGCCCGCTCAGGAGGCGGCCATGGCACAGCCCTATTTTTCCAGCCAGGCTACCTACCCGCCACGTTACTACCAGAGGATCGCCATCAACCGGACTGTTGACGCCATCGCCCGGGGACAAAAACGGCTGCTGCTGGTGATGGCCACCGGAACCGGCAAAACCTACACCGCGTTCCAGATCGTCTACCGGCTTTTGAAGAGCGAAACGGTACACAAGGTCCTTTACCTAGCTGACCGCAATATGCTGGTGGATCAATCCATCGAGCAGGACTTTGCCCCGCTGCAAAAGACCATCCACAAGGTCAATGTGAAAAAGGACCAGAAAAACACCGTCACATCCTATGAGGTGTATTTTTCCCTGTACCAGCAGCTGGTGGGCGATGACGACCAGGAACACTTCAGCGAGCTGTTCGCACCGGATTTCTTCGACCTGATCATCGTAGACGAGTGTCACCGAGGATCGGCCAAGGAGGAAAGCCGCTGGCGGCGGGTGCTGGAATATTTTTCGGATGCTGTGCAGATCGGCATGACCGCCACCCCCAAGGAAACCAAGTACATCTCCAACCTCAGCTATTTTGGCGAGCCGGTCTATACCTACAGCCTGAAAGAAGGCATCGAGGACGGCTTTCTTGCGCCGTTCAAGGTCATCAATGTCATGACCAACATTGGGGAGGGCTGGCGGCCCCGAAGGGGGCAGTTGGACATTTATGGCAATGAGATTCCCGACCGCATCTATACCAACAGCGACTACGACTACAACATCATTATAGAGGACCGCATCCGCGAAGTGGCCCAGGAGATCACCCGATACCTCAAGAGCACCGACCGGATGGCCCGCACCATTGTGTTCTGTGCCACCGAGGATGCAGCCCTGCGCATGCGGGATATGCTGGCACAGCTGAATCAGGACATGATGAAACAGAACCCGGACTATGTGGTGCGGATCACCGGCAGTGATGATGTGGGAAAGAGTAAGTTGGACTATTTCCGCTCTACAACGGAAAAATATCCGGTGATTGCTACAACCTCCAAGCTGCTGTCCACTGGGGCCGATATCAAAATGACCAAGCTGATCGTGCTGGATGAGATGATCGGCTCAATGACTGAGTTCAAGCAGATCCTTGGACGGGGCACCCGTCTGCGGGAAAAAGAGGGTAAGACCCATTTCACCGTGATGGATTTCCGCAACGTCACCCGGCTGTTTGCTGACCCCGACTGGGACGGCCCTCTGGAGATCGACGAGGAATTCGGAACAGCCAAAGGACAAGGGAAGGACCTGCCCCCGCAGGAAAAAGCGCCGGGCAAGGATGATCACGACGGCAGCGCAAAGCTGCCTACCCCCATCGTGGACGAAAACGGCTGTAAGGTCCGTATCATTCAGAAAACCGTTTCCATCTACGACACCGACGGCAAACTGCTGCGTCAGGAAAGCATCATAGACTATACCAAAGAAAACATCCTTGGCCGGTATGCCTCTCTGGACAACTTCATCCACCAATGGAGCACGCAAGACAAGAAGGAAGCCATCCGCGATCTGTTGCGCCAGCGGGGCATTGACTTGGAACAGGTGAAAGCAGAGCAGGGGATGACCGATGTGGATGACTTCGACTTCATCTGTCATGTGGCGTTCGACAAGAAACCCCTGACCCGCAGGGAGCGGGCCAACAACGTTAAAAAGCGTGACTTCCTGAGCAAGTACAGCGGCGCGGCCTATCAGGTCCTGGAGGCGCTGCTGGATAAATACTGCAACATCGGTATCTATGAGATCGAGAAAACGGAGGTCCTCAAGCTGGACCCCTTCCTCAAGATGGGCAAGCCCGCCAAGATCGCAAGCTATTTTGGCGGGAAGGAAGGGTATCTCAAAGCGGTACGAGAATTGGAACAGGCGATTTATCAGGAAGGGATAGTGTAATAAAAATGAAGGGTTCTGAGACAAAACTGGTTGCATATATGCAGGGATCGGATAAACGGTTTGTCATCCCTGTATACCAAAGGAACTATGACTGGAAGACAGAAAACTGCAAGCAGTTGTATAATGATTTGGTAAAAGTAGTCCGCAAAGGTAGGAAAAGTCACTTCTTTGGCAGCATTGTATCGGTTCACAATGATGGTGAATTCAACGAACTGCTTGTGATTGATGGACAGCAGCGGCTTACTACAATCTCGTTATTGCTGCTTGCAATGTACAATTTGATGAAGCAAGGGATTCTCACCCCTTCCAAAGGAAATCTTGCTGAAAAGATCTATAAAACTTATTTGATCGACGAGTGGCAGGAAGATGAGACCCGGATTAAACTAAAGCCGGTAAAAAATGATCGGGAAGCTTTTAGACGGCTGTTCGACGAAGAATCAGGATATATCCCAGATTCCAACCTTACCATCAATTACAATTATTTTTACTCCCGGCTTCGGAAAGAAGAAGTAACCCTGGATGAACTCTATGACGCCATTACAAAACTTGAAATCATCAACATTATCCTGAATCAGGAAGATAACCCACAGCTAATCTTTGAGAGCTTGAACTCCACTGGCGTAGCTTTGAGTGAAGGTGATAAAATCCGGAACTTTATCCTAATGGGCCAGCCGCCAAAGCAGCAAAATGACTTTTACGAAAAATACTGGAATAAAATTGAAATTTACACCAGCTACAACGTCAGCGGTTTCATTCGGGACTATCTGAGTATCAAGCAGCAGATAATTCCTGCAATGAACAACGTTTATTTCACGTTTAAGGCTTTTGTGGAAGATCGTGCGCTGGAGATTGAGCAGCTCCTTCAGGAGCTGTTGGATTATGCACGGTGGTATGAGACTTTACTTAAAGGCAAGACGAAGGATACGGCACTGAACGCCTGTATTTACCGGTTAAATCGCTTGGAGACTACTGTCACCCGCCCCTTCTTTCTCGAAGTGCTTCGCTTACAAGCAGAAGGAAAGCTGGACCTTGCGCAGGTGAGGGAGATTTTCCTTCTAACGGAAAATTATCTGTTTCGTCGAAGTATCTGTGACCTGCCCACCAACGCCCTGAACAAAATCTTTTTGATGCTTCATCGGGAAATCATCCGCTACGATGGTACGGAAGCGAATTATCTGGAAAAGTTTAAATATGCTCTTAAATCCAAGACGGACCGCGGCCGTTTCCCGGATGATGCTGAGTTTGTGGAGGCTTTTACCATTCGTCCAGTTTACCAGATGAATAGCAAAAACAAGATCTATATCCTAGAACGGTTCGAGAATTTTGGCACAGTAGAAGTCCAGAATGTCTACAAGCAATTTGACAAGGGGGTCTACTCCATTGAACATATCATGCCACAGCATCTCACTCCGGCATGGGTCAAGGAGTTGGGAGAAGATTATGAAAAGATCCATGAGCGGTGGCTGCACCGGATTGCAAACCTAACCCTGACTGGATACAATTCCAAATACAGCAACAGCCCATTCGCAGAAAAGCGAGATATGGAAAATGGGTTTATCAATAGTCATCTTTACCTGAACAGCTGGATCGGACAGCAACAGCATTGGGGGCTGGCCGAACTAGAAGCACGAAATCAGCTGTTAATGCAGCGGGCGGTGACCATCTGGCCCATGCCCGAGACAAATTATAGACCGGCGGAAAAGCAAATGGACTCCTATTCTCTGGGAGATGATGTGGATCTGAGCGGTCGGGACATTTTGCGCTTCAGATATAAAAATACGGAGCAGCCGGTCACCAGCTGGATCGATATGATGGAACAGGTTTTGAAAATCCTCCATACAGAGGACCGGTCGGTGCTGTCGAGGCTGGCTTATAAATCGGACCCTGATAACGAACTGGATGCCTATGTAAGCAGCCATCCGGATGATCTGCGCAATGCTCTTAAAATCGACGAGAATATTTTTGTAGAGCGGAATACCAGTACAGTCACCAAGATTTCTCTTCTAAGAAAATTCTTTAAAGCCTATGGTGCAGATGAAGAAGCGCTAATCTTTATTCTAAAGGATTCAAATACAGACAAGAGCGCCGAGGAAGCAGGGACCCGCGCAGAGTTGCGGCGAAAATATTGGGCATTTGCTTTGCCCTATATTCAGAAGGCCAATGACGATGGTACAGGACATGGGTGCTTCTCGGGTTGTACGACATCCAAAGAAAACTGGATCAACGGTTTCTTTGGAATTGGAGGATTCTCGTTTGCCTGCGTGGCAAATTACAATGTGGCGAAGATAGAACTGTGTTTGGAACACTTCAAAAAAGAAAGGAATAAACAATCTTTTGATTTTCTGTTTCAGCATAAAGAGGAGATTGAAACGAGGCTTGGAACACCGGTGTCCTGGCTCAGAATGGATGATAAAAAGAGTTCCTATATTGTCCTCACGCTCGACGGAGTAAGTATCGAAAACGAAGAGGATTGGACAAGAATGGCCAAGTTTCATGCAGAGTGGAGTAAGAAATTCTACGATGCTTTTGTTCCATACTTAAAGCAAAACGTTTAAGGCGGTATCATTTTTATGAGCAACTTATCTGGATTTATCAAGCGGCTGCGGGATATTATGCGCAACGATGCCGGCATCAACGGCGACGCCCAGCGGATCGAGCAGATCGCCTGGCTGCTGTTTTTGAAGGTATACGCCACCAAAGAGGCGGACTGGGAATGGGAGGACGAGAACTACCAGTCCATCATTCCCGAGCCCTGCCGCTGGGAAAACTGGGCCGGCCAGAAAAACGGAAAAGAGATGACCGGGGACAAGCTGCTGGATTTTGTCAACAATACCCTGTTCCCGACGTTGAAAAACCTGCCGGTGGATGCCGATACCCCCATCCGCAAGGCCATTGTCCAGACCACCTTTGCCGACGCCAACAACTACATGAAGGACGGCGTCCTGCTGCGGCAGGTCATCAATACCATTGACGAGCTGCACCTGGACGACTACGAAGAAAGCCACGCTTTCGGCGAGATTTACGAGACCATCCTGAAGGAGCTGCAAAGCGCCGGGACGGCTGGCGAATTCTATACGCCCCGTGCCGTCACCGACTTTATGGCCCGGATGATCCGCCCCAAAATCGGGGAGCGGATGGCGGACTTTGCCTGCGGCACCGGCGGCTTTCTGACCAGCTGGCTGAAGGAGCTGCACAAGCAGGTCAGGACCACCGAGGACGAGGCGGCTTTCAGTAATTCCGTCTATGGCATCGAGAAAAAGCAGTTCCCCTATATGCTCTGCATCACCAACCTGCTGCTGCACAACATGGACAACCCCCAGGTCTACCATGACAACACCCTGCTGCACGACGTGCTGGACTACACCCCGGAGGACTGCTTCGACGTGGTTCTGATGAACCCGCCCTACGGCGGCAGTGAAAAGGCCGACGTGAAAAACCACTTTCCCGCCGACCTGGCCAGCAGCGAGACCGCCGACCTGTTTATGTCGGTGATCATGTACCGGCTCAAACCCGGCGGCCGCGCGGCGGTCATCCTGCCTGACGGCTTTTTGTTCGGCACCGACAACGCCAAGCTGAACATCAAAAAGAAGCTGCTGCATGAATTCAATCTGCACACCATCATCCGTCTGCCGGGCAGCGTCTTTTCCCCCTATACCTCCATCACCACCAATATTTTGTTCTTTGACCGCACCGGCCCCACCCGCTCCACCTGGTTCTACCGGCTGGATATGCCGGAAGGGTACAAGCACTTCAGCAAGACCAAACCTATGAAGCTCGAACACTTCGCCCCGGCGGAAGCGTGGTGGAACGACCGTCAGGAGCTGACGGTGGACGGCTTCGACAAGGCCCGGCAGTTCACCGTCCGGCAGCTGGAGGAAGAGCTGGGCTACAACCTGGACCAGTGCGGCTATCCCCACGAGGAAGAAGAGATCCTAGCCCCGCTGGACCTGATCCACCGCTATGAGGAGCAGCGGGCCTCGCTGAACGCCGAGATCGACCGCGTCCTGGCCGAAATTACCGCTGCCCTGGGAGGTGCCGCCGAATGACCCCGCAGGAACTCAAAAACAGCATTTTACAGCTTGCCATCCAGGGCAAACTGGTGGAGCAGCGCCCCGAAGAAGGCACCGCCCAGGAACTGTATGCCCAGATCCAGGCCGAAAAGCAGCGGCTGATAAAAGAGGGTAAACTCAAAAAAGAAAAGCCCCTGCCGGAGATTACCGAGGAGGAGAAGCCCTTTGAGATACCTGAGGGGTGGATGTGGTGCAGGCTCAACGATATTGTTATAAAGACAATTAAGCGCGGAAAATCGCCAACATATGCAGTAAAAAGCAATATTCTTGTTTTCGCACAGAAATGCAATACCAAAGCCGGATATATTGACTTATCTCTGGCTCAGTTTCTGGATGAAGCAAAACTCAGCAAATATCCAAAGGAAGAATTCATGATGGACAATGATATAGTCTTAAACTCTACCGGTAACGGTACACTTGGTAGAGTTGGAATATATCATAGCAACGATAATCCAAACGGCCATCCAATTGTACCCGATTCACATGTCACCATAATAAGAACCAATACCCATATTTCTGTTAAATTTGCCTTTTACTCTTTGAAATACTATCAGCCATATATGGAAAAACTGGGTTCTGGCTCTACAAACCAGACAGAATTAAGTGCAGGAGTTGTAAAAGCACTTCTTTTCCCCCTCCCACCCCTTGCTGAACAGAAGCGCATTGTCGCCAAAATTGAAGAACTCCTGCCCCTGGTGGACCGCTATGAACAGGCATGGACCAAACTGGAGGACTTCAACCGCCGCTTCCCCGAGGATATGAAAAAATCCATCCTCCAGCAGGCCATCCAGGGCAAACTGGTGGAACAGCGCCCCGAAGAAGGCACCGCCCAGGAGCTGTATGAACAGATACAGATCGAGAAACAGCGGCTTATTAAGGAAGGCAAACTCAAAAAAGAAAAACCCCTGCCGGAGATCACAGAGGAGGAGAAGCCCTTTGAGATACCCGAGGGGTGGATGTGGGTGAGGTTGGGGGAAATATGTAAAAGTATTTCAGATGGAGATCATCAACCGCCGCCGCAAGTGCCTGAAGGTGTCCCTTTTTTAGTGATTTCAAATGTTTCTGCCGGTAGAATTGACTTTTCAAGTACCCGTTATGTTCCGCAAGATTATTTTAATACTTTGTCGAACGACCGGATTGCACAAAAGGGAGACATTCTTTTTACAGTTACAGGGTCATATGGTATCCCGATAAAAGTTGAAAGTGATGAAAAGTTTTGCTTTCAACGCCACATTGCACTTTTGAAATTGATGCTTGATTGGGATTATATTTTCTATATTCTGAAAAGTCCTACTATAAAATCCCAGTGTGATGCGGTAGCGACTGGAACAGCACAAAAGACAGTTGGTTTGAAATCATTGAGGAATCTCATAGTTCCTCTCCCGCCTCTTGCTGAACAAAAGCGAATTGTGGAGAAGCTGGAGGAGCTACTGGCGGTGTGCGAGAGGTTGAAGCAAAAATAGGTGGGGGAGACAATGTCATTTGAAGAAATAACGTCAATAGAAATACACAGCGCAAATGATATTATTGATTTTGTGAAAAGCAATTCATTGAAAAAATATCATGCCAATACAAATGATATGACATGGTATCGAGGACAGGGTAACTATAATTGGAAATTAGAACCTGCTGTATATAGAGATGGTAAATTTCAAAATGAATCGGTCTATATTAAAGAATTAGAAAGGAGGAGACCAGCGGATTTTGCATTTGATAACAATTTTGACAAGCTGGTAAAAATGCAACATTACGGGTTGCCTACACGATTGTTGGATATAACAACGAATCCACTTGTTGCATTATACTTTGCGTGCCAAAATGAAAGGGATGCAGATGGCGCGTTTTATTATTTTTCAACTCCAACATTTTGGGAAGATAACTGGGCCGTAAAAATTGTTGTAGATTTTGTTTTCGAGCCAGAAACGTGTATTGAAAGCTTGGTAAAGAGAGGAAAAAAGCGAATGCCATTTTTATGCGATTTAAGTGATAAGGATGCTGAGAGTTCAATATGGCATTCGCTTTTTGTTCCTGCACACGCAATATTGCCTAGAATGACAAATCAAAGAATTATCCAACAGAGCGGCGGATTTTTGCTGTTTGGTATGTCTTTGGAGAAGGTGGAAGTGAGTGATAACATAGGAAATTATGGAAAAAGATTTATGAGCTTGCTTCCCTTGAATGAAAACCAGCAAAAAATGATATGTCCGGTAATAAAAAAACTGAAAATTCCTAAAGAGTATAAAACAAATATTATAAAAGAACTGGATCTCTTAAATATAAATGAAGGTTTCCTTTTCCCTGAATTAGAATATCAAGTTAAAAGTGTGATAACCTCGATTGAAAGTACATAATTTAATAAAAGGATTATCACCCAAAACAATGCCGTCAAGTCATTTGTGTGTGAATTGCTTCGGAGTTTCTAAAAACACCTTGCACGGTTTTTGCACGGAATCTGCACGGTTTCAGAGCTGTACACTGGTTGCAACAGGTGCAAAATCTGCCTTTTGATGCAAAACAAAAAGTTGAATATCGTGCGTTGATACGTCATTAAATTGCGATAAATCGAGAAATCCAAGGTGGATGATTGACGCACGGGTTGCGCTTTTAATCAGAGGGCCCGGGATTCGAGTTCCCGCGAGCGCACCAAAAACTCACGAGAAATCGTAAGATTTCTCGTGGGTTTTTCTGTTTTACGGTGCCTGCACGGCTCTATGTGGATAGGGACGCTTTGTGAGAAGGTATATTCACTGGAGCCCTCCGATAAAGAGAGCCAAAGCTACAACCGGCAGCGATAAGGTACAATAAGTTTCGCAAAAAGAAAAAGGAATAAAAATAGACATGGCTTGCAGGTCTCTGGTAGAATGAAGTTGCGACACACATTCTGAAAGGAGACAGCAAACCATGTCCGAGAAAATTGTACAGCTAAATGAGGAAGTAATCAAGGGGCAGATCAAAGAATTGGTCCGAGGCAGCGTAGAGGAAACACTCAACGAACTGCTGGAGGCCGAAGCTGAAAAGCTTACCCAGGCAGCCCGGTACGAGCGAAATGAGCAGCGCCAAGGCTACCGCAGTGGTCACTACAGCCGCAATCTTACCACTTCATCTGGAGATGTCACACTCAGAGTTCCTAAACTCAAAGGAATCTCTTTTGAGACAGCTATCATTGAGAGATATCGCCGTCGTGAGAGCAGCGTGGAAGAAGCCCTCATCGAGATGTATCTGGCAGGCGTTTCTGTTCGGCGAGTCGAAGACATCACCGAAGCTCTTTGGGGAAGCAAAGTATCTCCGGCCACGATTAGTGAGCTGAATAAGAAAGCGTACGTCCACATTGAGGAATGGCGCAATCGCCCTTTGCAGGGCGGACATTATCCGTATGTCTATGTGGATGGGATCTACCTGCGCCGAAATTGGGGCGGAGAGTTTGAAAACGTAGCGATTCTGGTAGCGATTGCGGTCAACGAGGATGGATACCGCGAGGTTTTAGGTGCTGCTGAGGGAATGAAAGAAGACAAGGCTAGCTGGATCAGTTTCTTCCAGTGGCTTCGAAGCCGTGGTCTGGATGGGGTCAGGCTGGTTGTCGGAGATAAATGCATGGGCATGCTGGAGGCTGTGGGAGAAGTGTTCCCGGAAGCTAAGTACCAGCGGTGTACGGTTCACTTTTACCGCAATGTGTTTTCTGTAACGCCCCGGTCCAAGGTAAAGCTGGTGGCTAAAATGCTTAAAGCAATCCATGCTCAGGAGAGCAAGAAAGCTGCCAGAGAAAAAGCCAAATCTGTTGTGGCAGAACTGCGGTCCATGAAGCTCAAAGAAGCTGCCAGGAAGGTGGAGGATGGCATTGAAGAGACGCTTACCTACTGCGATTTCCCAGCAGAGCATTGGACTCGCATCCGCACCAACAACGTCATTGAGAGACTGAATAGGGAGATTCGCCGCCGTACCCGAGTGGTGGGCAGTTTCCCAGATGGCTACTCTGCCCTCATGCTGGTATGCGCCAGACTGCGCCATGTGGTTGGAACCCAATGGGGCAACAAAAAGTATATGAATATGAAGCACTTGGAGGCTGCCCTGGAGGACGCCTCTATTGCCAGCTGACCTCATTTATTTCCAGAGATTGCAAACCAATTTGCGAAAAACTATTGACACTACCCCGGCAGCACCGCCCAGGAAATGTACCGGCCTGCTATTTCCCATTCGGATGGCTCCGCACGGTCTGCATCGCGGATACGAAAGGCCAGATTGAAACGGAACAGTTCGTCTGCAAATAAAACGGAAACCATGGTGGCCGCACAGATCAATATCCCACCGGCCCATAAAGGCCAGGCTCCTTTATGGGTCAGTTCGGGGCCGGTCATCAAATCCAGGATGGTGTAAGCAGAAGGCTCCATAGGGTCGATTCCATTCCCGCTGCCGTCCATAGTGATCATATTCTCCGCACCGCCATTGACGGTTACCGAAATGCCGGCATCTGCTAAACTGCCATCTGTATGATAAAGCAATAAACGGCCGCTGAGATCTGTTATGCCGCCATAAAAAAGAAGCTTTTCACCGCAGTAAAGTTCTACGCCGGTCATCTGTGTGCGCATCTCGCTATTCTGTGGGATGGCAGCCGGATTCTCCCGAACAGTGTAGGGCCCGTAGGTCCGATCGCCGTATTGAAATGTCACCGTTTTATCTGCCTCAACAGCAAAACATGCCGGCTCTCCATGGATCTTCCCGATGTAGAACGTACGGCCGTCTGCCTGTTGCGGGATGAGAAGCGCGTTTTGGTAAAGAAAGCCCTTTCGGGAGGCAGCCATGAGGTAGACAGCAGTAAAAAGCAGCATCATAGCGGCAGTCAAAGCCAGAACGGCCTTCTGGAATCGATGCAATGATTGGATCCTTTTCATAACCATGTCCCTTTTTCGTCGGTTGGAGTTGTTCTATTGCATTACGGCTATCTTACGGCGAGCTTTGTTTGAAAACGGACAAATCGTAAAGAATCGCGTGCCTGCTTGCTGTCGCGGGATCTGGTGGCAGCATGGCACAGGTTGTAGGTAGAGCGCAGACTGATGGTCAGCATCTGTGCCGCCTCCTCCACCGTGTAGACACAAGCCTTCGGCTCAGGCTGTGTCGGGTCAGAGTTCGGAGACTTGACAGCATTGTTTTGGGTGAGCGATTCCATTGTATCAGTTCCGGGGGGCAGGTTGCAAGGTTCCATGGGCGAAATTTACAGGTGCGATGTAGCTTTTTAGTGTTCCTTTTTTCATGGCTCACTGGGCCTTTTTGCTCGGGATGCGCGGCATACTTATAGGCCGGTCCGCCGGGCACGCCGTATTTGATGCTGTTGCCGATCAGGTTGATCAGCAGCAGGCTCTGGTCGGCGTAGACGGTGCATCCCGCCGGCGTTTGGTCAGTGAGGCGGATCCCGGAGGCCGCGGCCGCTCCGGCCAGCTCCTGTACCTCGTCCTGGGTGGCGATGCCGGCGGCTTTGCCCCCGCACCCTGAACCCCGACCGCGCTGCGCGATCCGGCACAAAAGCCTGGACCGTGCACCGACCGTGCAGAAACCGTGCAAGCGCTTGCGGACAAACAAAAAAGCCGCAAAACCTTTCGGTCTTGCGGCATTTTTGGTGCGATGGAAGGGACTCGAACCCCCGGCCTACTGATTCGTAGGAACCCAGAAGCAATTTTTATCCATTCCGAATTTTACGACGATTCGCAATTTCTCACGTTTTGCCGTTATTTTAGAACTTCTTTTCCGTTGTATTCTCTGCACTGTCTGCACCTGTGTGCATCTATTTTCCAGTTCTCCGATGTGCAAAAAATGTGCAAAAATGTGCAGCGCCTTTTGATGCTGGAAAAAATTGGAATTCAGCTGTTTCTGCGAGCATCGAATTCTATGCACCTTTCACCGCGTACAGTTTCATTTTTTTCATGATTCAAAACTTCATCATCCACATCGGTTCCCCGGCAGGATTTGGGACTAATATAATAACTGTTCTTTTCTTTGATGCACCTTTCCATGAATGACAGCTATTTGATAATTTCCAGACAAAATATTGCCTATATTTTCCATCACCATTTTTTCAAATTTCCAGTTTATTAAATCCAATTTTCAAATGATACCACATTACACTTGTCGTCCATTTAAAGTCATCAAAACATTTTGCCCGATCCAGATAATCTTCTTGCATCATTCCTATAATGGAAGTATAATAATGTAAAATATGGTCGATTTTGCAATAATAGATCCATTGTTTTGGGCTACAGACTCATCTTAAATCCCTATTGCATTATCTTCAGAAGACATTATGCATATTTCATAACTGGAAGGAGAAAGAACGTGTCAAGGAACACTCTTGTAAGTTTAATTGATGCATTTAATACACAATCCAACCAAGTTAAAACCTATCTGGTAAATCTTCTCGAGATTGTAAAAGAAGGACGTGTCCCCTCCACTGAAACTATCGGCCAACTGAATCACTCTGTGGAACAACTTCAAAATCAGTATCAGGAAATCTATCAGGTTGCCAAGGTCGCACTTTCCGACGACAAACTGCTTCCCAACGGGACTTCTGTCCCTGAACTGGCCAACGCTGTAGCTGAGAGTCAATCCAGATTGATGAAAGCGCAGCTGGAACGCACCCAGACTGTTCTTGCGAAATTCATCCGCGTCCAGTCTCTGATTGAAGCGTTTGCAAAAGCGCTGGTTCCCTACCAGACGGCGGCATCTGCCCTTTTGGACCAGCTGACCCTGGACAATCTGGAAGAACTTTTGCCCCAGGCAAAGGCACCGGAATCCTTCCTGAAGGCCATGTCCTGCAACGACCTGTATACCCCTGATGGAATCGCCTTGATGAAACAGGTGCAGCAAGCCTTCCCCGAACTGGAAATTCAAATGGGTTTGAACGGCGGGAAGTATTATATTCCATCACAGGAGGTGCCGAAAACCATCTCCTCTACCTCTCAGTCGCAAACGATTGCCGCGGATACAGAAGTTCTAGCACAGAATCCTGCTAAACCGGCAGCGAATAGCATCTTGCCGGACCAGGTTCCTACCGCCCTGAGCCTTTCCTCCGGCGCAGAGCCACAAGACAACGCTGATTCCGGCAATGAACAGGAACTGTCTGGCTCTGCCGAAGCGGATGGAATATGCTACCCTGTTTTAAATCACGCCAAAACCGGCAACCCCAGTGCCGCTTCCTTCAAAAAAGAAATTGAAAAGATGGCCAGAAGCGCCAGAGCGATCCGGATCATCCTCCCTCTGTTTACCAATCTGGGAGTTCTCTCCAAAGAACAGATCCCCCAGTTCACGGTGTGTCTCGACTACCCTGACAGCAATCAAAAGCAAGCCATTTTTGCCGCCGTGGATGGGTTGGCCAGCAAAGGCTATCTGGCTTGTTTTGCGAACGCAGAGGGCCAGGAGCTCTACTGCCTGTCAGATTATGCCTGCAAATGCCTGCACAAGGAGCGCATTCGGCAGGCCAGAGAGCTCTTCTTCATTTCTATTGGCAACATCAACCTGTCTGCGGCTGCAGGCGTCAATCGGGAACAAGCCGATTGCTTCTATAAAAACAACCAGCTCCTCCTACACTACCTCGTAATCCAGAAGGATCATTTGACCAATGCCGCATATAATGTTCTCCTCCAGTCCATCAAATGGAAGGGCACCTCGTATCAAGTGCTTGTTTTTGAAGGCAGCATCCAGCAAATCGCCATCCTCTGCACCAGCCTTTCGGATGCTGTTGCATCCAGCGCTGACGTTCTACTTGTTCCCCAGGCTCTGGCAGATCAGATGGATTCCCTCTCCAAAACCTGCCGTCAGATTTTTGTCATCGGCACAGACACCGTCTGCGCCCTCCATCCTTCCTGCAGTGCGCCTCCGCAGCCCCAGCCCCTAGATTCTGTTGACAACAGCGCCGCTTTTTTATCCGAGGCCGAAACCGGACAGTCCGCTGCTGCCGCTTCCGGGGAAGCGCTCACGACTCCCACCTCTTACGTGCCCGCTTCTACCGATACCCCTATTCTATCGCAGGAAGAACCTGCGCCCCAGGTGGATGTTGAACCCAGTCTGCCCAGCACCCCGCCGGAGCCTTGCCTGGAACAGCTCACTCCAGAGGGGCTTCTGGCTCTCCAGCGGACCCCCACCGACCAGGAATTCTGCACTGTGATCTTCCAGCTCCTGGATGGTCCTGTCGACCGCACCACTCTTTCTACAGATATGGTCAATGCAGCTCTGCTTGCCAAAGGTGCTGCACAGGTTGATAACTGCCCTGTCAGCAGTCGGCTTTCCCGCCAGCTATCTCTGGCCACACGGCTGCTTTTAGGGGAAGACACCTATAGCTCCGAGTGCCTTTCCACCGCATTCTCCAACGAGCAGGAGGATATTCCTGCTTTCATACTGGCAGCCTACATGAATGCACTGTTGACGCCGGCAATGGCTTATGACTATGGCTTGAAAGGCCAGGCTGAGCAATATTTCAGCAGGTTCAATAAAGGCGATCTTTTTGAGGGGCTGGAAGCTTTCAAGCCCCTTTTCAATCAATTACTTCACGTCAGGGCCGGCGGTTTTACCCCTGCCGTCATTTCTCTGCTTGGCGATGCAGCAGAAAGCGAGCGGTTCTTAAACGGCCTGCGCCGGGACGCCGCCTCCAACCTCACCATCAACCCGCCTAAAACCAGGATGAAAGCTTTGCCTATTCTGTACAATACAGAATTTGGTCCTGGCAGCGAGCTCTACCAGTGTATGGAATCCATTGCCAGCAATGATTCCCCCGAAGACACGCTGGAGCTGATCGATCTTGCGCTGAGCTTTTACGGCGTAGACGTGAACGACCATCGGTACAGCCTTCATAATGAGGCTATCGAAAACCGTTTGAATGAAGCTTGGGACAAGATCAATTCTTCCAATTCCAAAACCAGGTTTAAACTGGAATACGATGCACGGGATCTGGCTCTCCGGCAGTATCAGCAGCGGCTGGATATTATGATCAAGTGGGCCGAACATATCCGCAGCCGAATGAAGGGCCAGAAAGAAATCGAGCAGCTCCGGACGCAGCGCAATCAAATCCTCCATCTGATTGACCAGCTCTGGGCTGACTCCTCCTGGAAAAATGCCAGGGCAGCCAGCGTTCTGGCTTGGTCTATCCAGTACATGAGAGAATATCTGTCCGGAACCCTCACCCAGCTAAAGCTGTATTCTGATTTGCTTTATACCGGTGTCTTTTCCCTGAGTCCTGCCGGAACACCTGAACTCAATCTTTCCCTCAGCTGCATCAAGTACTACGAGCTCTGGCGCAATGCACTCCGCCATATTGTCTGCCCCAGGCAGCCGGCAGATAAACTCATGTCAGAAATCCTTGGCGAAACTTCCGGCCAGCAGCCCGACCTTAAGGACAATCTGCGCCAGCTGGTCATGCTGGGGCAGCTTCTGGACAGCAAGGACGAACGGTACACTGTCTGCGAGGAACAGATCAGGGAGGCGGCAGCAGCTGCCGATTTGTACACCGTACATTTCAACGACGAGCTGGAGCTGGCGTACACCTATTACCGGATCAACGAGACCGAGAAGGAAACCCTGTCCGGCATGATGAAGCAATACCAGGACTACTTCTATGAAATCGGAGATTTTGCCTGCTGGAGAAACTTCCTGGGCGCCCTGAAGCAGCAGCTTTCCTGTTTTGAAGAAGGCCGCAAAAAAGAGCTCAGCGACCGCCTGCGGGTCAAACTGGAAGCCGATCCGGACGCTCCTCTGCTTCAAAAGGCCAGACAGCTGCTGGAAGAGGAGAACAATTTTGCCGTCACTGAGGAGTACCTGAACCGGTATGAAAGCGGCCAGCGGGATCTGGACTACACAGCCACACCTGACTTCAACTACTTTGCAGAATTCCTCAGCCCTGATGTCTTTAACCCTCTGTTTCAAGAATGCAAGCGCTGGAAAGGCAAGGCCCTGAAAACATTTGGCTGGCGGTATCTGGAGACCCAACTTCCCAAGGAATGGACCAACAGGCTCCGCGAAAACACCAAAGACCTCATTTCTCGCTGGCCTACTGGCAAAAATACCGCCACCCCCGAGCAGGTAAAGGCGCTGCTGTGCCGGCTCGGGATCACGGCTATGAATGCCACTGCAGAAACAGGGAAAAAAGAGGAGATCTGGGAGGTCACCGTCCAACCCACCGCCAAAGGGCTGGCAGATTATCTGCACCCCATCGCCGCTTTTGGCACCGAAATGAAGTCACCGCTTCATGTCATTTTCCTGTATGGAAATTATACAGAGCGTCAGCTGGTGGACACCGTTACTTCTCTGAATCTGGGGAGCCTCTCCCTGGTCTTTATTGACCTACCCATTGATACCGCCCAGCGCCGGTATATTGGAGAAATCTTCCACACCCAGAAAACAGGGCGGAATTCCTTCTTGCTGGTGGATCAAGTTCTTTTTCTTTATCTGGCGAGATATCAGGAAACTGAGCGTCTGCCCGCCCTGCTGCAGTGTACACTGCCTTATACCACCTACCAGCCCTTCCTGCGAGATGGAGGCTCTACCGCAGATGAAATGTTTTGCGGCCGAACCCGGGAACTGAACACTATCATTGACCCCAACGGTGCATGCGTTGTCTACGGAGGCCGCCAGCTGGGCAAAACTGCTCTGCTGGAGCGGGCAGAAAGCTGCTGCTCCAAGCCGCAGGATCATGCTTTTGCCATCTATTCCACCATCCGCTGGAAAAGCGCTGAAGCCGACGTAGTCGATACTTTAATTTACGACATCAACCGGAAGACGAAAGACTTTATTGCGCTGACCCCATGCCAGACTATCCGGGAGATGTGCATTCAGCTCAGCGCTCTGTTCCAGTCCGGCAAGATCAAATCCATGCACCTTCTGATTGACGAAGTGGATGATTTTCTTGGCGCGATTGCCCAGGATTCGTATCAGCAGCTCCAGCCTCTGGTGGACCTGAAGCGGGAAACGAAAAACAACTTCAAATTTGTCATCGCCGGTCTTCACAATGTTTGCCGCGCCAAAAATGCCACCCGTGCCAACGGCATCTTCGGCCAGCTGGGAACCCCCTTGTGCATCACGCCCCTGTCCCCCATCGATGCCATGCAGCTGCTCTCCAGACCCCTGCGGTACTTGGGCTTTCAGATCGACCAGTATCCTCACTTGGAAACCATTCTGACCAACACAAATTACTACCCCGGTATCCTTCAGTTTTTTGGCTACATCCTCGTAGAGACGCTGACCGGCCAATATTCCAAATACTACCATGCGACAAACGGAAATCCCCCCTTTACCCTCCAGGATGAGCAGCTGGGAGCTGTCATGAATTCCGCAGACCTGAACAAGAGCATCAAGGATAAATTCCGCTGGTCTCTGGAGCTGGACCCCAGGTACTTCATGATTGCACGGTGCATCACAGTTCTCTATCATTTGCACGAGGATGACTGCACGGCGGGCAATTGGCAGGGCTTTTCTGTTGAGGAAGTGATGGAGGTGGCCGATATCTATGAAATCCACTGCCTGGCCCATATGAGCCCGCAGGAATATACAGTCCTAATGGATGAAATGGTTGAAATGGGCATTCTCAGCAAACCCACCGAAACCACGGACAAATACCGGCTCCGCCGCAGTTCCTTCATCGATATTATCGGAGAATCTCTGGACGTTTTGGAAGCCGACATTGTCAGCAATAACACGGAGGTATAAAGATGGAGCATACATCATGGGATGCCTTCTGGTGGGACAGCATCACCGGGCCCCATACGGTTGTGCAGCAGGTGGCCATGTCCTTAATGGAGAACAAAATGGTGGCATTGAAGGTTCCCTCGGATCTTCCCTGGAGGCATTCGATGCGCAGCGAGATTCAAATGACGTTTAACGAGCGCACCGATGTGCGCGATGTTATCATCGAGTCCATCGACGCCGTGGACGATGGGCTGGACACTGCAGACCCCGGGCAATTTCTTCTCCAGCGGTATGCCTCTCCCTCTGTGAGGGCAGGATACAGAGCCAAGGCGCGAAAAACCATCCAGAGCTATCTTTCTGACTGGAAGGTTCTGCGCAATCGGATCATCTGGATCAAAGGTCTTGATGGGGAAACTGCCAGAAAGTGGTTTCAGTTCTGCCGGGAATTTACTCCCCGGGCCACAGAAACGGGTCTGTTTCTACTGGAATACCACGGAGATTTCACTCCTCCCGAAGCCAAGCATTTTACCTATATTGACTTTCACCAGTTTGTAAGTTTATACGATGTCCAACTCTTCAACAGTTTTTTTCTGGACGAGGAACAGCAGTACACCAATATATGGAAGCGGTATATCGCCGTCACAGCTGCTGCATTGTGCGAGACCGATGCAGAAGTATCAGAGCAGCTGCTTCTTCACACTGATTTTCATACCGAGACCATCCTGGAGGGACTGCAGCATGTGGTTGACAGCGGCGAGCTAGACAAGCGCGGTATGGAGCAGAATTCCAGGCATCCCTTGTGGTACCTGAGAAACGGCCGCCCCGACGAACTGCTGCGCCGCGTCTGGACCGCTCAAATTCAAGTACTGTTCCCCGTCATCGAGCTGGAACGAAGAAATTTTGTCGAAAAAAGCTGGGACGCCATCCATGAGTCCCTCGAACAGTACAGCGTCAAGCAGTTTGGCACCGTTCTGCACGACCCTGCTGAGGTCGAGCTGGGCACGCTGTGTTATATGATGAACTATAAAACGGCCACAGGCACTCGTATGCTGTACATTCCCGAAGACGCAGATCGTCAAAGAATCCATTTTCTGCACAGTTGTCGCAACAAGCTCGCACATATGAATTGTTGTACTCCCAATGAGATTTCCGTTTTACTGGACAATGCGGCAATCTAAAAGCTGAAGCTCTGTATAAACTCTTATATCTTTTAGGCAAAACGGTCGCTCACCATGCACATTTACATGATGAGCGGCCGTTTTACTCTATTTTTACCCAAAAGAGCTTATGTTTTCACTTCCCAAAAGATAATCTCCAACTCTATCATCTGCCCATGTCAAATTAGGCCAGCAAGTTACCAGCAAATTAAAACCTCTTGTCCGCCGCGCCAAATTCCCAAGAAATTGGCGTTTTTACACCATTATTTGTCGATCCATGGCATCTTTGTGCTATCCCCAGCAAGTTACCGGCAAGTTAGATTACGCCCAGAACGGCACATACTTCATATAGCGAGGAGCAGTTGTGGGATCAAGCGGTTTGATCCAATTCTGATTAACTGCCTCTTTGATCAATCTTGAAATGCTACCAGCGGAGGAGCTTTTAAGTCCAAAACGTTCACGAAGAGATGCATTGGTTAGTTGTTCCCCTTGCACCTGAAGGATACATGCATGAAGATAACAAGCCCAAATTTTGTCCTCTGGTGATATGCTGGAAAAAGGCATTTCAGAATACAGCGTCACCCTGGTACTGTCTTCAAACAGCTGAATTCTTGGTGCCGGAAGTTGCTGCAATTCACAGGATATGGTGATCTTATCCCACCCAGTTCCAAGTTCTTCGCACATCCTCAGGCGGCGCATCAGCGCCGCCAGCTTCTCATTTCGGGAACGTGGCGGATTATCAATAATGCGTGCTACCTCTACCAAAGGCGTACCAGGATTTGTGATTTCAATTCGGTTTTGGAAAACCTCAACAACTGGTCCCGTTCCAGTAATTGAAAAATCCTGATGTATAAGCGCGTTTGCTACAGCTTCACGAATGGCTAAAATAGGATATGCCGTTTTTTGTTCACGAATTGCCCCACTAATAACTTCTTCTGTGGGAATCAACGCCTGGAGATATTTCATCAATCCTTCAAAGCCCACCACATAGCCTTTTCCACCAATATCCTCTTTGAGCATGTTCAAGCGATTATTTCCACTGTATTGAACCACTCGGATTGCTTTGCGAGAAATCCGAGGAAAATCTGAAAAACGCTTGGCAAACAAAATAGCTCCAAGATTTGTAATGGAATACAATCCATCGTCTTGCCGGACTAAAATCATTTCCTCCAGCATATAGTGGGCGATTTTATCTGCTTCTACTGGTTGAGGAATGCCTGTAATATCAAAATAAATCCCATAATCAAGCAGTCGGAGTGCTTCACTCAATTCCAAATCCGATCTGGCATAGCGTTCTTCAAATTTGGAATTTCGTATTCTGTCCCATACCTGTGCTTGCAAAACCGGGTAGTCATTCAACCTTTTTGTGTAACTCCCAACTCTAACATAGTCAACTTTCTCAAACGTCACGGTTTGATTAGTTGCTCTATATATTATGAGCAATCCAACTATCTTATCATCCATTGGAACCGAATGGAACTCAAAGTCAGCATTTCTTGACAAAAGCGACCGCAGCCAGTTTTCAAGTTCCTGATTTCCTTTTTTCAGTGTTTGGAGATTATATTCAGTGCCAACGATCTCATGTGTTGTATCGTCAACTCCCCAGAGCATGTATGCGCAGGTTTTCTCGTACAGCGCCGCGCTATTTGCCAATGCACTGATGTCCTGGCCAATCATATTAGGAGTATAATTATTATGCTTAAATTCGATCCACTGCGTTTCATTGGGGTACTTTCGCAGCTCATTTATTAATTTCTGGAAATTCGCCAATTTTATCCACCTTATTTTATATTATGATTGTTTTCCATGGCGTCATCATCTTTTTTCATTGGAAAAACTATTGTATAATATCTTCTATAATCTTCCACCGGGAAAGCCACTTCACGAAATACGTCTGCTTCTGTATATTCATTTTTATTTAGCAAGTTGGCCCAAAGAACATTCAGCAGTGTAAAGGCCTCTTCCGTAATTTTAACCACCTCATCAATGTCAACAGCGTGCATAGAAAAATGAAGCAAGTTATTTTCATCATGTAATTGACTCAAATAAGGCTGTGTACTTTCAGTCACGTAGAGACAAAGTTGAGGCAGGTTATTTGTTTTATTCATACGTTTGGAGATTTCATAATTATCAAAAGTCATCAATGCCCCATCGCCCCAGTGAGCCTTTTTCTCTTCTTGAAATTCCCCCTTTTTATTATTTCCAAACGGACATAGGGAAACTGCCATTCCATGCTTGTACTGGCAGTAATCCAAATAGTACTTCTGATGAAATGTGGCCAAATCTTTTACATAAGCTTGTATCATCAAAACTGATTTGCGATAACGCTCAAAAACCTCTGCATTTTCCCATGGCTCGTCTAGTGGGAAATACGGTAAATCAAATGCATCCAGAACAGTTTGAAGATCATATGTTTCAAACTCTCGTATAAAGCTGGATATTGTCCCTACTTTATATGTTATAACATCTTTTGCAAAGAATGCCGGATCTTTTGCATTTTTTAGGAGAGAAAACAAATCTTCAATCGATTGTTCCGCTTGTGCAACTGCTTCAAACAGCCAGCCATTTTTAATCTGATTATGTACTATATCCGTTCGCTCTTCTGGAGAAAGCTGGGACTGATCGAAACAAAGCTCATCTTCCAAATCCTCATAAAACGAGTCGCTTGTCTTCAAAATTTTTCGAATGGATTTTACTACCGCAACACGCCAAAAGAGATATTGATTTTGATAGAATACTTTCATCTGTGAGATTCCAGCTTTCTTTCGGCTTTCATCTGTCAGTTGAGGTCTCTGTTGATCCATTTTATTCTCCACTTTA
Organism: Faecalibacterium sp. An121; assembly: GCF_002160915.1. Taxonomy (GTDB): domain Bacteria; phylum Bacillota; class Clostridia; order Oscillospirales; family Ruminococcaceae; genus Faecalibacterium; species Faecalibacterium avium. Next base: position 13,692 of record NZ_NFLM01000015.1, on the reverse strand, counting down.
TTACACAATATTATGCTTTTTCCTGTTCTACCAACTTCTGATATATCTCCATCAGCATAGCCACACAGGACGACTCGGTTGTCCCCCGCACCGGCATCCCATAGGCCTGCATGACAGCGCGGTCATTGTTCTGGTGGGCCTTGCGCAGCTCGGGCGGCATAGTCAGTTCGTCGTAAAGGTCCGCCAGGCTGCTGTCCGGGTACAGTGCTCGCGCATCCAGAATGGCCTGGGCCGTCCGCTCAATTTTGGCTTTTTGTTCCTCGGTGGGGTTGGGCCAGGGGAAGTTGTTATAGACAATTCCGCTGGAATAGCGATAATCACTTTTTAGTCGCCCACAAACTGCCCGCATCCATGCATTATGAATGTTTGATGTCAAAACCCCAAAATGATATAATGTTGCGTTAGGAACAATTTTTACGAGGTTACTACATAATATTTGTGGCGTTAGAAAGCCCATAGGAATGTATTTTCTGCGTTCAGAAGAAACCTCTGGAACAACGATGTATGTTCCTTCCGATATGTTGGTGAAAGCAAATTCTCTTGGCGTTTCAGCTAACTGTCTCGTTACCGCTCTTTTACTCGATAATCGAAATTGCCTTACTGCCTCAATCCGCTTGCAACATTCAGGAAGTTTGCGAAGTTCTGCCGGACTGCACTCACGCAAATAGAGGAAATACCGTGGGATTCGGTTGATAAATTCCTTAGAGCCCATCCAAAGTCGAAAATATTTTTCTGCTTCCGGTTCTCTTGCGACAAACGCATCTTTTTCTTCTTTAGTAAATGAATAAAAGCCGCCATCAATAGGTTGATTTCCCAAGCTCATAGGTGGTACATTGCAAAGTGGTTTACTCCTACTTTCCACAAATACATTGTCAGCATCTAACAGATACCCGTTGATGTTTTTTACAACTTGCGGCTGACCGTCTGTGTAGATTACTTTTGGTGTGCTGTTAGGAGCGCAGCTGAATCCAACAATCACACAATGCACATGAGCTTTGGAGCTTGCCTCGCTGTCCCAGCGGAAAGTACGGTGAGCAAAATCAATGTGTACTCCATTAGAGAAAAGCGGTTTCCAGAGATTGGCAACCGATTCTCCCTGTGTTACGGAGTTGGTAGAAACCAATCCAGTACGTATCTCTGTCCCCTTCATTAGATCAGCTGATTTTTTATACCAGCACGATACATAATCCAGGTTTCCGGCATTTTTCCAGCCGGGAAAAACGTCGTTCAAATCCTTTTTCTGCTCGGCGTTCATCATACGTGCTCCCACAAACGGCGGGTTGCCCATGATGTAGCTGAGCCTCTGGACCGGGACGATCTCCTTCCAGTCCATTCGCAGGGCGTTGCCCTCATGGATAAAGGCATTGGTGGTCAGGGGCAGAAACTCCAGGTGCTGGGTCAGAATCTTCTCGGTTTCCTCCAGCATCTGACTTTCCGCGATCCAGAGCGCCGTCTTGGCCACGGACACGGCGAAATCGTTGATCTCAATGCCGTAGAATTGGCCAATGCTGACCATGATGTCAATGTGCCGGGCACCGGCCAGCATGATCTGCCCCTGGGTGTTGCCTTTTTCCAAAGCGATCAGGTGCTCGATCACTTCATTTTCCAGCCGGCGCAAGCAAAGATAGGTCTCAGTCAGGAAGTTGCCAGAGCCGCAGGCCGGATCAAAAAAGACCAGAGAAGCCAGCTTTTTCTGGAAGGTTTCCAGCCGGTTACGGCGCTGATTGGTCACAGCGATCTCTTCGATTTCATTCAGTTCAACCCGCAGCTGCCGCAGGAACAAGGGGTCGATGACCTTATGGATATTCTCGATGGAAGTATAGTGCATACCGCCCGACCGGCGGGTTTCCGGGTTCAGGGTGCTCTCGAACACTGCGCCGAAGATGGTGGGACTGATGTCTCGCCAGTTGAAGTCCTCACTGGCCTTGCTCAGCAGGATCTGAACGATTTCCTCTGTGAAACGCGGGATCTCAATGTTTTCATCGGCAAACAATCCGCCGTTCACATAGGGGAACGACGCCAGTTCCTCTTCCATATAGGGGTCCCGATCCTCTGATTTTGTATCCAGCACGCGAAACAGATCAATCAACCCGCGGCGCACATCCGAAATATTGTGCTCAGCAATATGCTTGAGATAATCGTGAAATTTTCCGTGTTCGCCGAAGATTCCGGCATCCTCGGCATACAGGCAAAAGACCAGCCGGACACAGAGCATATTCAGACTACGGAGACTTTCTGGATTGGACGGGTCCTTATACTGCTCCAGTATTTTGTCATAGAGAATTCCAACCAGTTCGCCAGCCTTGAAGGAAACCCGCTCTTCCTTTTTGATCTCGGTATTTTCTGTATCCACCAGGAACTGCAGGCGGTAATAGTCCTCCTCCAGATCTTTCAGGTAAATCACCGCAGGTTCACTGTTGGGGTGTTCCATGTCGTACACCCGGAACTGTGCAAAATTACAGGTGACAATCCAGCGCGGCCGTTCTGAATAGGACAGCTCTGCGGAATATCGTTTAGCCTGCTGAAACGGTGTGAGCTTAACTCCACTGGACTGCAGGATGGGCGCATCCAGGTCCTTATCCAAACTCTTCTGCTCAATCAGAACATGAGTGGCGGGGATGCTGCCGTCGATGAAGCTAGTATGGTCAAGATGAACCTGATCCTCAAAGGAGATAAACTCCTCCGGGTGTTCCACTCCATACACGTCTCGCAGCAATGAGAGCCAAAACGGCTGGCTCTGCCCTTTTTCATATCCTTTGCCTTGCCAGTATTCCGCAAATTTCTTTGCAGCGACCCGCTGCGCAGTCATCTTCTTGTCAGGCATTATTTCTTCTCCTATTCAGATGTAACTATCATTTTATCACACGACCGTTTTAATGCAGTTTTTCCAAATAATCTATAAATTTATAATCCTTTTTATTTCTCCAATCACAGATGAATGCATTTATATCTGGAATGGGCCTTTCATGAAATTCTGCAAGAGGAACCACCCTCCCCCATGATCTGTAGAAACAGACCACCCCTACGAATCTACGCCCAGCCATTGCAAACTCACACCAATGCGAATCTGGCGGCACAATTTTGTTAATTACGACATCGGGATTAAAAGACGGTCCATTGGAAAAGAAATCCTCGTGTTTGCCCTCCAAAATCCACTCTTTCACATCAGCAAACTCGGATTGCATCACAAAGTCCCAGCCGTAAAGATATGCCGCTGCATTCAGCAATATTTTAGTGCACACCCTGGCATTGGCAGGAATTTCCTTCATCTGAAACTCCATCTTGACCGGGCTTTGGATAATGTTTGCTTTTGAAAAATCCAATCCTGCAACATGCTTAAGAAACCCTTGGATTTCACCTCGAATATCAAATTTATTTTTTAAACCAGGGCTATGTGCAATATAATATTTACGGTTGTGAAAACCTACAAGGACTTCCTCATCAGACAGTAATGCTGAACTGATCTCAACAAACTTTGTATTTTCATCGAAGTTTTTCAGTTCTTCGATAAATTTTTCTGCTGATTCATGAGAGATACAATGAATGTGATATTTCTTAGACGCCCTGCAAAAACAATCTATACTATATGGTTTCCCCAGCGACATATAGGAGAGCGCTTTATTGCCTTTTTCATCCTGAGCAACACTCACATCACTTTGTGCTGCTTTTTTCTCCGAAAGCGAGCCGCGTTGCCCAGGTCCAAAGAAATTTCGATTTATCGATATCACTGATCGGTGCATCAGGTCATCTTCCATCCGAGAAAAGAACTCGTTCGCCTGATCGGATACCCACCCTCTGGGAAGCATTGTCGTACATCCCAAAGAGGCAGGAATTACATGCTCACGTTTATTGTATGTCAATCCTGGTCGGTCGCCATAGTAGATGCAGGACATATCTATTACCTCATCTGGTTAACAATTATTCGACTTCCTAGCTGCCCTTAAAACAAGTCAACATATCATTTTTATTGTATTGCACAACTTGTCAGAAAGCAAGAACTTCTTATCCGCCTTATACTGCTCGGCTATACCACTCCCCTGTTCTTCGATTTTTTCTTCGACAAAATACACATTTTTTCGCCTGAGAAATTTTTCTGTTATGCCCAACCCACCGGATTGATTCTTGTGAGCTTTTCTAAATCGTTCGACATATCGTTGACATTTGCATTTTCCCGTGGTACCCTGTTCCCCAACAAAGCCGCTTTACCCAATGAAAGCTATCACATTGCTTTGTTTATCCGCTCCGCAGCTTCACCGAACTGTTTTGCCGCCATTCACCCACGACAAAATCTTTTGGTGCTGTGGAGCCTTTTTCTTTTCGAGAGTCTTGCAGCCGGGCAACCGGTTTGCAATTCTTTATACGCACCTTGACAACTTCATCAGCCGTCCGGATTGGATACCGCAGGACCCGCGCTGAAAAGTGTGTAACGAAACGTTACCCACCTGTGTACAACCCTGCAACGCCGCTGCAAAACAGGGGCAGGAACTTGATCCGGGGAGAACGGCGACCACACAAGCAGGAGACATCTCGATTCACATTTGCACTCCCGGCTTTCAAACCCGATTTTGTTTTTTCATTTGGATTTTCAAAACTTACGGAAAAAGCGGAAAGCAAGTATCGACCCGTGGCCACAATTTCACAAATTGAAATTGATGCCGCACGCTCCGGTCGTACTTGTTGGGGAGTGCCTTCCCCAAACCCTGCTCATTTCGCGCTCTGCGCGTTCTTCGGCTGCGCCGCGCCATACATAGCTCCAAAGAGGAGCTAGTCAAACAGCAAGGAGGTACAATGACCAAGACCAACACTCGTTCGACTAGCCACACCCCCCAGCACAGCGGATCGCCGAGGAAAACGCAGCTCATCAAGTTTAGAGTCACCCCAGAAGAAAAGCGGGAACTGGAAATCATGTGTGAAATTCTTCACGTCAATATGTCCACCCTGCTTCGCCGCTGCTTACGCACCAAACCCATCAAGCAAACCATTGTTGTCGCCGGCGGCGGAGAAGATGCACTGAAACTTCTCTCTGACCTGCTGGGACAATGTGGCAGGATCGGCAGCAATCTGAACCAGCTTGCCCGCCACTTCAACAGCGGCGGCAAAGATTCAGAAGAAATTCGGGCACAGCTTTTGACCGAATTGTCTGCGCTCACACTCTTTCGGCTGAACGCCGAGAAAAAGATGGGAGAACTGTATGGCAACCATCAAGCATACAAGCTCGAAGAACTCCGATCTTACGGCACCTGAACACTATCTGACCTTTCAGCACAACGAGTACACCGGTCTCCCCCTTCTGGATGAGAACGGCCATCCCAAGCTGCGGGAGGAGTACTTACTGGACACCCTGGAATGCGGTGGGCAATCCTTTGCCATGGCCTGCCTGCTGGCAAACCGGAAGTACGGAAAGAACTTCTCTCCTGACGATGTGAAAACCCACCAATATATCATCAGCTTCGACCCGCGGGACGCTGCGGACAACGGATTGACCCTGGAAAAGGCCCAGGCCCTTGGCCTGCAATTCTGCAAGGAAAACTTTCCAGGTCATCCTGCCATTGTCTGCTCTCACCCCGATGGGCACAACGGAGCTGGTAATATCCACGTTCACATTGTCATCGGCAGTGTCCGAATACGGACCATCCCGAGGCAGCCCTATATGGAAAAGCCCTGCGACTGGCAGGAGGGCATGAAGCATCGCTGCACTGCCGCGATGCTCCGGCACCTTCGGGTTGAGACCATGGAGCTTTGCCAGGAGGCCGGACTCTACCAAATCGACCTGCTAAACGGCACTGGTGAACGGATTACCGAAAAGGAATACTGGGCGCAGCGGCGCGGCCAGCGCCGACTCGACCACGCCAACCAGAAGGCAGCCGCTTCCGGTCAGTCCATCCGGCAAACCAAATATGAAACCGAGAAAGCGGTCCTTCGCCGGCAAATTCGTTCTGTTCTGACCAAGGCCGTCAGTCTCGAGGAATTTTCCGCTCAGCTTTTACAGGAGCATGGCATCACGGTTCGTGAAAGCCGCGGCCGGTTCAGTTACCTCACCGCCGGCCGGACCAAACCCATCTCCTCTCGCAAGCTGGGCGATGATTTTTCCAAAGAGAAAGTTCTGGCTGTTCTCGGTGAAAACGCCGAGCGAAAGAAAACCGCCAGGCTCTACAGCTCTGATCCTCACCCCGACCGCATCAGCCGCCTGATTGACATTCAGGCCAAGCTGGCCGCAGGTAAGGGCGCTGGCTACGAGCACTGGGCCAAGATTTTCAATCTCAAACAGCTGGCAAAATCCATGGCGCTTTTCACCCGGTACAACTTGAACAGCGAGGAAGAACTGGACGCCCGCGTCAAGGAACTGGCAGAAAAGTATGACGAAGCCCACAAGGTGGTGAAGGACCTGGAAAACCGCATCAAAGCCAACCGGGAATTGAGCCGCCATGCTCTGGCCTACGTTCAGAACAAGAAGTTTGCCCAGCAGGTCAAGACCGCAAAGAACCCGGAAATCTTTCGGGAACAGCACCGCGCCGAACTGACAGCTTACCAGGCGGCAGCCGCCTATTTTAAGGCCCAAAAGATCACCAAACTGCCCAGCCTGAAACAACTGGAAACCGAACGTGAACATCTGATCTCGGAAAAAGCTCAGTTCTATGAGGCGTACCGTGAAGCAAAAAAGGCATGGATGGAACTAAGCACCGCACAGCAAAATCTGTTGTCGACCCTCCACCGGGAAGATCGACAACAGGAAGCAGAACAAGGAGGACTGCATGACCTGGACAGACGATGATGTCCGCGACGAAATGGATGAGCAGGAAGAGGACCAACTTTGGATTGACAGCAAGGGCAAAATCGTGGAGTCTGCATTCTGCGCCTATTTTCTGCAGAAGCGTCCACTGATGTGCCTGGACCAAAAATTATTTGATGTGGACGGTGAGGTCAACGAGGAGCGGCTACGCCACGAAATCCACCAGGAGATCCGGCCGGCTGCCCGCAATGACACCGCCAAAAAGACCAAGCGAATTGTGGATGCCATCAAGATGGAGTGCTACCGGGAAGAATGGGAAACCCAGCTGGACCGGATTCATTTGAAAAATGGGACCTACTACCTGGATGAGAGGGGCTTTGTTCCCGAAAAGGAACTCTGCCTCAATCGCTTCCCGGTGGAGTACCAGCCGGACGCCCCGGCCCCGGAAACCTGGCTGGGCTTTCTGAATGGCTTGCTGGTACCAGAGGACATCCCAACCCTACAGGAGTATCTGGGATATCTTCTCATTCCTTCCACCAAGGCGCAGAAAATGATGATCCTCACCGGACGGGGCGGCGAAGGCAAATCCCGCATCGGACTGGTGGTCAAAAAGCTGATGGGCGATTCCGTTCACATGGAATCAATCCATCGGCTGGAAACCAACCGCTTCGCCAGCGCCAACCTGGAACACAAACTGGTGATGGTGGACGATGATCTCCAGATGACGGCTCTGCCCGACACCCGGAACGTGAAGTCCATCGTCACCGCCGAGGACAAGACCTGCATCGAACGGAAAGGAAAACAGGCCACCCAGGGCCGGCTCTATGTCCGGCTGCTCTGCTTCGGCAACGGCAATCTGATCGCCGTCAATGACAGCAGCGACGGCTTCTGGCGACGGCAAATTTTGATTTCGGTAAAGGATCGTGACCCCAACCGGGTGGACGATCCTTTTTTGATTGACAAGATGGCTGCCGAGCTGCCGGGGATTTTTCTCTGGATGCTGGAGGGTCTCAAACGGCTTCTGGCCAACCAGTACCGCTTTACCCTCAGCGAACGGACTCGAAAGAATCTGGAAGCCGTGATGGCCGACGGGAACAATCTGGATCAGTTCATGGCCTCGGACAAGTATCTTCGCTTTGCCGAAGATGCAGCTGCCAGGTCTACCCACCTGTTCTATGCCTACTCCAAGTGGTGCATGGAAAATCTGGAGACGCCCGTCTCTCAGAAGCGGTTCAGCCAGTTTCTTTTCAAGAGTGCCGGCAAGTACAACCTTACCTTCTCGAAGCACATCGGGGGCGAGTACCGGGGCTATAAGGGCGTATGTGTCCGCCCGGATTGTGCCCGCTCATAAAAAAAGAGCAGGAAGTGAAAATTTCCCGCCCTACGCGCCCGCTCACCTGGAAATGCTTTATTTTCATTGTAATATCGTTGTTTTTTAAAATCACATCCGCCCGCTTTGCCGCCCGGTGATCCGCCCAGGCGGGCGGTTCCGGGCGTATCCGGGCGGAAGGGCGGATCGGGCGCGTATTTTTGAGTTCCCGCACAAAAAATTTCACAGGCAACAGGGCCGGAGCTGAACTGTCAGCTTCGGCTGTTACATCAATCTGGCCGGATTGAAAATCATCCACCTGGGATGGTTTGCCGGTCAAGATAGGGAAAAGGAGCGTGCGCTTGAAAACAAATCAGAACACCGTAAATTTTGCCTGTGAAACCTTGCAATCCAATCCAGCATCCGCTACAATGGAAGTGTCTCCAAACCCTGCCGTGGAACCTGAAAACAGACCGCGCGCAGCCACGCTCAAGCCTCTCGTTTACCGGGTGGATGAGATTGCCCAACTCCTGGCCATCTCTCCTCGTGCTGCCTACAACCTTTGCAATACCACCAAGGACTTCCGGGTGGTTCGCATCGGCACCAGCATCCGTGTAAACCGGCAGAGCTTCGATGCCTGGTTTGCCGCCCTCTGAGAAAGGGTTCAGCCATGGCATCCATTATGAAGCGCGGAAGCGCTTATTCCGTCCGATACACCTATATTGACCACCGGGGCAAAAAACATGAAGGCTGGGAGTCCTTCAAGACCAAGAAGGAGGCCGCCGAGCGAAAGATCACGATTGAAAAGGAATTGCAGGATGGCACCTTCCTGATCCCCGATTCCATGACAGTTCAGGAACTGCTGGAAAAATGGATTCCGATTCAGTCCAGCAAGCACAAGTGGTCTCCCAAGACCTACACCCAAACCACCGCGATGGTGCAGAACCTGATCGCGCCGTATATCGGCCAGCGGAAGATTCAAGACCTCCGCACCTTTGACATCGAGCAGTTCTACGCCACCCTGAGCCAGACCCCTTGCGGCCAGTATATCCACGGCGAAAAACAGGAGCTGACCCCCGCCCAAAAGAAACGGCTGCTATCCAGCACGTCCATCCGCGAGGTTCACACCCTCCTGAAAACCGCCTTCTCCTATGCGGTCGAATGGGATCTGATCCGCAAATCCCCCTTGCCCCGGGAAGCCCCGAAAATCAACACCGAGGAGCGGACTATCTGGGACGAGCAAACCATGCTGGCAGCTTTGCAGTCGATCCAAAACCCGGCGCTTCATCTGGCAGTCCATCTGAGTCTGATCCTCTCCCTTCGGGAGGGAGAAATCCTCGGCTTACAGCCGGAAGATCTGGACTTTGAGGCCGCCGATGGCCGGGGGACCATCACCATCAGCAAAACCATGCAGCGCGCCTACAAGGACGCTCTGGCCAAGATCGACCCGGCCCAGATCTACCACATCTTTCCCGACCGCAGGGAAGGGAGCAAGTCCTCGCTGATCCTGAAACGAGCCAAGACCCAGAAATCCAATCGCGTCCTGTATATGACGAAGCCTTTAAAGGAAGAACTTCTGGCCTGGCTTGAGAAGCTGAAGCAGGACGAGCAATCCGCCCCAGAAAAGTACACTAACTGTGGGCAGTTGTTCCGGTTACCGGACGGCCTGCCCATCGCCCCGGATGTACTGACCAAGTGGTATCGTCAGTGGCGGGGTGAACATCCTGAATTTGAGAAGATTGTCTTTCATGGGCTGCGTCATTCCAGCGCAACCTATCAGCTGCTCCAGTCCGGCGGCGACTTCAAGTCGGTCCAGGGGAACACCGGGCACGCCACGGCGTCGACCCTGATGGACACCTACGCCCACACCCAGGACAAGCCCCGGATTGAGCTGGCAGAGAAGATCGAGGCCAACTTCTACAAACAGGACATATCCAGTTCCGCCCCCAGCGGACCGGAGGAAAGCAAAAAGCCGGAGCCAACAAACATCACAGGTCCTGTGATCCTTGAAGCCGTCCGGCAGATGAATCCAGACGAACGCCGGGAGCTTGTCCGGTTATTGTTCGCCTAAAAATTTTCTTTTTGTGCGGCGCAGACCACGCCGTGCAGAGGATGCACAGAATACACTGCTCATCCCGCAGATGTGCAGCTGATGTGCAAAAATGTGCAAGCACCTTGAAAAACAAAAAACCCACGGAGAATCTTACGATTCTTCGTGGGATTTTGGTGCGATGGAAGGGACTCGAACCCCCGGCCTACTGATTCGTAGTCAGTCACTCTATCCAGCTGAGCTACCAACGCATGTGTTCACTCGGAACAGGACATATTCTACCATCAAGGCGGGGTTTTGTCAAGGGCTTTTTGAAAAAACTTTTCGGGATCTTATGGCCGCGCTGCGGGGCCTTATACGCCCCCGGCTTCCGCCGCCAGGCGGCGGGCAATGGCGCGGCCGGTGGGGGTGGCGGCCAGGCCGCCGGCGCCGGTCTCGCGCAGGTCGGGGGAGAGCTGGCGGCCCACACGGCCCATGGCGTCGATCACTTCGTCGCAGGGGATGGAGCTGTCGATGCCGGCCAGAGCCATATTGGCGCAGGCTACGGCGTTCACGGCGCCCACGACATTCCGCTTGACACAGGGGACTTCCACCAGGCCCGCCACCGGGTCACAGACAAGCCCCAGCAGATTGCCAAGAGCCATGGCTGCGGCTGCGGCGCAGGCGGCAGCGGTGCCGCCTTTCAGATAGCAGAGGGCGGCGGCCGCCATGGCGCTGGCGGCGCCCACTTCGGCCTGACAGCCTCCCTCCGCGCCGGCCAGGGTGGCACGGGCCGCGATCACCTGCCCGAAGCCTGCGGCCACATACAGCGCATCGCAGATCGCTTCGTCGCTGGCCTGACCCTCCTGGGCCATGGGCAGCAGCACCGCAGGCAGGACCCCGCAGCTGCCCGCCGTGGGGGCGGCTACGATCCGCTTCATGCAGGCGTTGCACTCGGCGGTTTTGAGGGCCTCGGCGGTAACGGCGGACAGATACGCCCCGCCCAGCAGCCGGCCCTGGGCGGCAGCCTGCTCCACCTTGGCTGCGTCGCCCCCCACAAGACCGCTGCGGCTGCGGCGGCTGGGGTCGTAGTCCCGGCTGGTCTGCTGCATCACCTGCCAAAGACGGCGCATTTGGGCCCGGCTGGCCTCCTCGGTCAGACGGCTTTCGGCCAGGTCGCTGCGCAGCACCGCCTGGGCCAGGGTGCAGCTGTGCTCATGGGCGTAGGTCAGCATCTCGGCACAGGATAAAAAGGACATGGGGGTTTCCTCTCTTTCTTTTTATACGTCCTCATCCACATTCAGGCAGGTGACTTTTCGGATGCCGGGCACAGCGGCCAGCTGGGGCTGGATGCCGGCAGGGATGTGGCTGTCGCATTCCAGCACCATCACGGCCTCCCCGCCGGGGGAGGAACGGAACACCTGCATGGAGGCGATATTGATCCGCCGCCGGGCCAGAGCCTGGGTCACCTCGGCGATGCAGCCGGGGGTGTCCTCATTGTGGATGATCAGGGTATTGGCGTCCCCGCCGAAGTCGGCGTTGACCCCGTCGATGGAGGTGATCCGGATGCGGCCGCCCCCTACCGAGGCTGCGGTCAGGTTCAGACGCCGGTGCGCGCCCTGCAAGGTCAGGACTGCCGTGTTGGGGTGGGCCGAGCGCAGCTCCACCGGATGGATGGAAAAGTGCAGCCCTGCCTTCTGGGCCAGGGCAAAACTGTCGGGCAGACGGGGGTCGTCGGGCTTCATGCCCAGCAGCCCGGCCACAATGGCGCGGTCGGTGCCGTGGCCCCGGCCGGTGGTGGCAAAGCTGCCGTACAGGCCGATGTCGGCCTGCAGGGGCGCTTCGCCCAAAAGCTGGCGGGCGGTGCGGCCGATGCGGGCCGCCCCCGCGGTATGGCTGGAAGAAGGGCCGATCATCACCGGCCCCAATACGTCAAACAGGCGCATAGATGCTGTCCTTGCCTTTCTTTTGGGTGGTTTTGGCGCGCCTACCATGGGGGTATGCGCAGAAAATTACAATTTTATTATACCGCTTTTGCCCTATCTGTGCTATAATAATTTCAAATTGACTATATCGCGCCCGCAGGGGGCCGCACGGAGGGTAACATCGACTATGAAATTGGTAAATGTAGAAACGCCTGAAAAGAACGTCTGCAAAATGACCTTCAGCGCCTCAGCCGCCGAGCTGGAGGAGGCCGCCGAGGCTGTTTATCAGCGCACTCGGGATACCTTTACGATCAAGGGTTTCGCCAAAGGACAGGCTGACCGGGCCCAGATCGAGGCGGACCGGGGCGAACATGTCTTTTGGTATGACGCCATCAACGACCTGATGGACCGGGACGTCCCCGCCCTGTACGAAAAGGCCCTGGCCGAAAACGATCTGCAGCCGGTGGACGAGCCCAGCTACGACCTGGTCAGCGTCAAAAAGGAGGATGGCTTTGTCGCCACCGCCACGGTGCCCCTGCAGCCTGCGTTCCAGCTGGAAAAGACCACCGGCTTTGAGGTGACCTGCACCATCCCCGCCACCACCGACAAGGAAGTGGACCGGGTGATCGAGCGCCGCCGGGCCGGCTTTGCCGAGCTGGTGCCCCACAAGGGCCCCGCCGTCAAGGGCAACATCGTCCACATGGACTACACCGGCTATGTGAACGGGGAGCCTTTCCCCGGGGGCAGCGCCACCAAGCAGGCCATCGAGCTGGGCCGCGGCCGTATGATCCCCGGCTTTGAGGAGGGCATCCTCGGCCACCAGGCAGGGGATGAGTTCGATCTGAATGTCACCTTCCCCGCCGCCTACCATGCCAAAGACCTGGCGGGCAAGGATGCGACCTTTAAGGTGAAGATCATCGACGTGTGCATCCGCCAGCTGCCCGCGTTGAACAGCGACTTTGCCAAGAAGGCAGGGAAGGTGGACACCATGGAGGAGTACCGGGCCCAGGTGCATGACCAGCTGGCCGCCCGCAAGCGCACCACCGCCATCAACCATGCCCGCAACCAGATCCTGATGCAGCTGGCCGACGCCGCCAAGGGCGATCTGCCCGAGATCCTGGTGGAGAATGCCTACCATGTTGAGATGCAGAGCGTCCAGCAGCAGCTGCAAATGCAGCGTCTGAGCATGGACAAATACCTGGGCCAGATCCACCAGACCCGGGATGAGTTCAAGGCCACCGTCCGCAAGGTGGCAGAGCGGAATACCCGCGCCCGGATGGCCCTGCTCCAGATCGCCGGGACCGAAGGGCTGGTGCCCACCGACGCCGAGCTGGACCAGCAGCTGTCCAAGCGGGCCGAGATGGCCAAAAAGACCCTGGAGGAGGTCAAGGAAAAGACGGACCTGCGGGCGCTGCGCCGCAACGAGTCCATCCGCCGGGCCGCCGATTGGGTGATCGAGCGCTCCACCGTCAAAGAAGTGCAGGCATAAAGCCCTGCCGCAAAACCAAACCAGAAAGCACCTGCTCCGGCAGGTGCTTTTTCGTTTGCCTCCAGATCCCCTCCCCCAAAGTTAGTGGATGCGAACTAAAGAAAATAAAGAAAAAATGGGAAATTTTGAAATTGGGTCTTGACACCGGGGGGGGGTATGTTATGATAGGCACACAAAGGAAAGGACCTTCCTTTGAACCTGTTTTGGGTC
>NZ_NFLM01000014.1 GCF_002160915.1 Faecalibacterium sp. An121 | reverse complement strand
CTTTACTTATAACACCCCCGGGGCACCATACCGGGAGATGATATAAGGGGCGCACAGGTGCCAGAGACCACCTGCACGCTCGGGTAAAACACCCATCCGATGTGGCGGCAAAGAGGAATGCTAGAAAATAGAGATTCCTTCTGTTGTTGATCGCACCAAAACAAAAGAACTTTTGCGTCACGAAAGATAGGGTCCCTCTGCGGGGGTCGGCCATACGGCCGGCCCCCGCATTGTTTTGCGTGCGGGCAAAAAAGCGGCGCGCCCAAAAGGCGCGCCGCTTTGGCATACATTTGAGGGAGGGGGAAAGAGGCTCAATCGTCGTCGTTGTCCAGCTTGAGCACGGCGGTGAAGGCCTCGCTGGGCAGGCTGACCGAACCCAGCTGGCGCATCTTCTTTTTGCCCTCTTTCTGCTTTTCCAGCAGCTTTTTCTTGCGGGTGATGTCGCCGCCGTAGCACTTGGCCAGCACGTCCTTGCGCAGGGCCTTGACCGTTTCCCGGGCAATGATCTTACCGCCCACCGCCGCCTGAACGGGGATCTCAAACAGGGTGCGGGGGATGTTGTCCCGCAGCTTTTCGCAGATGCGGCGGCCTTTGGCGTAGGCGTTGTCCCGGAACACGATCATGGACAGAGCGTCCACCGGGTCGCCCGCCAGCAGGAAGTCCAGCCGCACCAGATCGCTCTCCCGGTACTCCTTGAACTCGTAGTCGTAGCTGGCATAGCCCCGGCTGCGGCTCTTGATGGCGTCGAAAAAGTCATAGACGATCTCGCCCAGGGGCATGGCATAATGCAGATCGACCCGCACATCGTCCAGGTATTTCATGTCGATCAGTTCGCCCCGTTTTTGCTGGCACAGGTCCATCAGGCCGCCCACATAGTCGTTGGGCGTGTAGAGATGGACGTCCACAAAGGGTTCCTCCTGGCTGGCGATCTGGGAGGGGTCGGGGTACTCGGAGGGGTTGGAGATGGTGCGCACTTCCCCGTCGGTCATGGTGATGCGATACTGTACGCCGGGGGTGGTGGTGACCAGGTCCAGGTCGAATTCCCGTTCCAGCCGTTCGGTGATGATCTCCATATGCAGCAGACCCAAAAAGCCGCACCGGAAACCAAAGCCCAAAGCGGCGCTGTTCTCGGGCTCGTAGGTCAGAGAGGCGTCGTTGAGCTGCAGCTTTTCCAGAGCGTCTTTCAGGTCGGGGTAGCGCTTGCCGTCGGCGGGATAGATGCCGCAGAACACCATCGGCTTGACCTGCCGGTAACCGGGCAGAGCTTCGGGGGTGGGGCGGTCGGCCAGAGTGACCGTGTCGCCTACGCGGGTATCCTGCACCGTCTTGATGCTGGCGGTCAGATAACCGACCTCGCCCGCGGACAGCTGCTGGCAGGGGGAGAGGCTGGTGGCGCCCATATGGCCCACCTCCACCAGGGTGAACTTGGCCCCGGTGGCCATCATCAGGATGGTGTCCCCCGGCTTGACGGTGCCCTCAAACACGCGGATATAGACGATGACCCCCTTGTAGCTGTCGTAGACGCTGTCGAAGATCAGAGCCTTGAGGGGGGCGTCGGGATCGCCGGTGGGGGCGGGGATGTCGGCCACCACCCGCTCCAGCACGTCGCCCACATTCAGGCCGGTCTTGGCCGAGATGCGGGGCGCGTCCAGACAGGGCAGGCCGATCACGTCCTCCACTTCCTGGGCGACCTCGTCGGGATGGGCGCTGGGCAGGTCGATCTTGTTCAGCACCGGCACGATCTCCAGGTCGTGCTCCAGGGCCATGTAGGTGTTGGCCAGGGTCTGGGCTTCCACGCCCTGGGTGGCGTCCACCACCAGGATGGCCCCCTCACAGGCGGCCAGGCTGCGGCTGACCTCATAGGCGAAGTCCACGTGGCCGGGGGTGTCGATCAGGTTCAGTTCATACACCTGGCCGTCTTTGGCGGTATAGTGCATGGTGACCGCCCGGGCCTTGATGGTGATGCCCCGCTCCCGCTCGATGTCCATGTTGTCCAGGATCTGATCCTCCATGGTGCGCTCGTCCACGCTCTCGGTCAGTTCGAGGATGCGGTCGGACAGGGTGGATTTGCCGTGGTCGATATGGGCGATGATGCAAAAATTCCGGATGTTTTTGTTTGCCATGGGTTCCTCCATAGGTATGGGGTTTAGCTGTTCAGATGGTCGTCGATAGCGATGGGCCGGCCCTGCTCCAGATAGACCCGGGGCACCCTGCGGGCGACCCCGCACAGCACCTCATACGAGATGGTGCCGGTCTTTTGGGCGATGGTCTGGGCAGTGTCCCCGGCAAAGCCTCCGCCCCACAGGACGGCCTCGTCTCCCTCGGCCACCTGCGGCACGGCGGACACGTCCACCAGCATCTGGTCCATGCACACACGGCCCAGCACCGGGCAGGGGAAGCCGTGCAGGTCCACCACCCCTTTGCCCTCGCTCAGCAGCCGGGGGTAACCGTCGGCATAGCCGGCGCAGAGGGTGGCGGCCCGGGTGGGCTGCCGGGCGGTGAACCGCCGCCCATAGCTGACCGACTGGCCGGGCTGTACCTCCTTGACCATGCTCACCACCGTTTTGAGGGTCATGACCGGGCGCAGCTGGTCGAAACCGACCTCCTCGCTGGGGGGATAGCCGTACAGAATGATGCCGGGCCGGCCCATGCAGCGCTGCCGGGGCAGCCCCTGGGGCCAATCGGGATGCAGCAGGGTGCCGGCCGAGTTGTCACAGTGCACCAGGGCGGGCTCGTGCCCGGCTTGCCGCAGCGCCTCAAAAGCCTGCACAAAGAGGGCGTGCTGCTGCCGGGTATAGGCCTGGCTGTCAGCGCCCAGCTCGTCGGCGGCGGCAAAATGCTGGAACAGGCCGGTCATCTCCAGGCCGGGCAGACTGGCGGCCTGCACCATTTCCCGGATGGCGGCGTCAAAATCGGTGCGCAGGGCAAAGCCGATCCGGCCCATGCCGGTATCCGCTTTCAGGTGGATCTGGACCCGCACCCCTGCCGCGCAGGCCGCCTGGGACAGGGAGACGGCGTAGGGCAGGGAATAGCAGCACTGGGTGATCCGGTTTTGGGCCAGGACGGCGGCAAACTGTGCCTCGGTGCGGCCCAGGATCAGGATGGGCAGCTCCACGCCGGCCCGCCGCAGCTCCAGGGCCTCCCCCAGACGGCTCACCGCCAGCCAGGCCGCCCCCGCCTGCGCGAAAGCCTGGGCGCAGCGGACGGCGCCGTGGCCGTAGGCGTCGGCCTTGACGATGGCGCACAGGGGCATCCCCCCGGCCCGCTGTTGTGTGGCTTGGAAATTGTGGCGCAGCGCGTCCAGGTCGATCTCGGCCCAGACGTGCCGCTCAAAGGGTTGTTGCATAGATTCCGCCTCTCAGTCTTGCTGCTGCTTGATGGTAAAGGAGCCCCGCCCGGTGTGCAGGGGCCGCCAGCCGTCGATGCCGCTCTCCTGCAGGGCGTGCAGGGTCTTTTGGCGGAAGGCGTGGTCGGTGCGGCAGCGCTCCTGGACAAAGTCCTTGGTGTGCTGGCGGGTGGTGGCGCCATCGGCGGGACAGCAGCTCTTGACGATGGGCAGCCCCTCCTCATAGACGGCGGCTTTCACCTCGGCCTCGGTGGCCAGCAGCATGGGCCGGATCAAGGTCAGGTCCCGCCGGGACAGGTAGGTGACCGGTGAAAAGCAGCCGATCCGCCCTTCCTGCCACAGGTTCATATAAAAGGTCTCGATGGCGTCATCCAGGTGATGGCCCAGGGCCACCTTGTTGCACCCCAGCTGCTGGGCCGCCGTGTGCAGCGCGCCCCGCCGCAGCTTGGCGCAGAGGGCGCAGGGGTTCTTCTCCTGCCGCTCCTCGAACACCACCGGGCCGATGTCGGTGCGGCGCACCTGGTAGGGGATGCCGCAGCGCTCCATCAGGCTGGCCAACTGGCTGTAATCCCCGGGCTGGCGGCCGAACTGGGGGTCCAGGGTGACCGCGTACAGCTGGTAGTCAAAGCCGATGTACTCCCGCAGGAGAGCCAGGCCCACCGTCAGGGCCACGCTGTCCTTGCCGCCGGATACCCCCACCAGCACCCGGTCCCCGGGGGCCAGCATCTCGTAATCCTGCACCGCCTTGCGCATCAGGCCGGCCAGGCGCTGCATTGCCTTTTGTTCGCTCATGCCAGGGTCACGCTTTCGACCAGGTTGAGCACGTCGCTGATGGAGGCCAGCCGGGTGAGGGCAGAGACGTAGACCACGTCCCCGCTGTCATAGGTGATGGTGGCCAGCACGGCATAGTAGGCCTGGATGTCACAGCGGACCGCCTCCACCTGGGCCCCCTCCACCTGGATGGTGATATCTCTGGGGCTGATGAAGCCATAGCTGGCCCGCAGATCCTCCTCGCTTTTGGCAATGAAGTCCGGGTAAGTAGAAGGGTCCCCCCGCTGGAACAGCACGACCTGATACTGGTCGTCCTCGGGGTCATCGCTGGAGGCCAGTTCCAGCACCTGCCCCAACGTGGGGTCCTGGGTCATATGGCAGACCGGCCAGACCGCCGATTCATAGTAGACGGCTACGCCGTTCTCGCCGGCATAATAGGTGTCCGGGTGGGCGGGGGTGCGCCGGCTGGTGAGGAACAGCAGCACCCCATACACCGCGACACCGATGAAGATGAACGCGGCCATTCCGATCAGCAGACGGGAAGACCGCTTTTGGGCGGCGGCCTGGCGGTCGATCTCTCTGGGCATTCTGGTAAATCTCCTTTGTTACAGATACTATGCGCAAAACGCAGCGTACTTTATAGTATAGCATAAATCACGGCGGATTTACAGCGCCCGGCAAAGAAAACCCTGTCCGGCAAAAATAAAAATGAGACGTGAGATCCAAAGAGGATTCAAGAGAAATCAAGAGATTTTGAAAGCTGGATGGATTTGAGCTGAAAAAAACAAAAAATCGTGTTGACAGGCGGCTTTTGATGGTATATACTATCTTTCGCGCCCCACCCGGCGCCTGAACTGTTGTGAATGCTTATCAGGAGGAAATATATATGAGCACTACTCTCGTGAAGCCCGCTGAAGTGGAGCGCAAGTGGTACCTGCTCGACGCCGCCGGCAAGCCGCTGGGCCGCGTCGCAGCCGAGGCTGCCGTTCTGCTGCGTGGCAAGCAGAAGGTCGATTTTACCCCCAACGTGGATTGCGGTGACTTTGTCGTGGTCATCAACTGCGACCAGGCCGTTCTGACCGGCAAGAAGGCCGAGCAGAAGTTCCACATCACCCACTCTGCCTACATCGGCGGCCTGAAGAAGGTCCAGTACAAGAAGCTGATGGCTGAGAACAGCAACCTGGCCATGACCTATGCCATCAAGGGCATGATCCCGTCCAACACCATCGGCGCCAAGGCTCTGACCCGCCTGCACTGCTACAAGGGTGCTGAGCACGCCCACGCTGCACAGAAGCCCGAGAAGATCGAGTTCTAAGAAGGAGGCAATCGAATATGTACGAAACCAAACCTTATTTCTACGGCACTGGTCGTCGTAAAGATTCTGTTGCCCGCGTCCGCGTGTACGCCGGCACCGGCAAGATCACCATCAACGACCGCGATCTGGACAACTACTTTGGTCTGGAGACCCTGAAGCTGATCGTCCGCGCTCCCCTGGTGCTGCTGGGCGTTGAGGATAAGTACGACGTGGTGGTCCGCGTCAACGGCGGCGGTGTGTCCGGCCAGGCCGGCGCCATCCGTCACGGCATCAGCCGCGCCATGCTGCAGCAGAGCGACGAGAACCGCGCTGTGCTCAAGAAGGCCGGCTACCTGACCCGCGATCCTCGCATGAAGGAGCGCAAGAAGTACGGCCTCAAGGCTGCCCGCCGCGCTCCCCAGTTCTCCAAGCGCTGATTTTTCCCAAAAAGTTTTCAAAAAAGCTCGGAAAGACGTATCTTTCCGGGCTTTTTCTGTTTGATCTGGTTCGGCGCATTTGGAAAAATTTGGTGGTTTTTGACCTGGTTTGCACTGCTTTTTAGGGGTCAAAATCGGGGCTAACCGTCCTCTTTTTCGCAAAAATGGGTGAAAAGAGGGGCTAACTTTTTGGCCTCTGTACACCTGTCCGATGGACATGGCATACATTCCGGTTCTTTCTGGAATGCCTCCTTTGTTACATAGAGCCACGGCACGATTTCTTCATCGGAAAGACAAGCCGTGACTCTTTTTCTTTCATCCATCCAGAGCGACAAAGGAGGCAACATGAACATGAATGTCGAAATGAAGAATGCTGTCAGCATATTCCGCAACCAGATGTTTGGGGAGATCCGCATCCTTCAGGAAAGCGGCAAGTGCCTGTTCTGCGGGGCAGATGTGGCAAAAGCGCTGGGCTACAAGAACAACCGGAAAGCGCTGACTGACCATTGCAGGTGTGTAACGAAACGTTACGCACCGCACCCTCAGTCGCCGGACAAGAGAATCGAGATGGCTTTTATCCCCGAAGGCGATGTGTACCGGCTGATCGTCCACAGCAAACTACCCAACGCTGTGAAGTTCGAGCGGTGGGTGTTTGAGGAGGTGCTGCCCACCATCCGCAAGTACGGCGGCTACCTGGGTGAATCCCTGATGGAGCAGATCCAGCAGGACCCTGATGTCCTGTTCCGTTTCGCGGAAGCTCTGCTCAAAGAGAGGAAAGACAACAACGCGCTGCGCAAAGAGCTGCTGGCGCTGAAACCCAAAGCGGAGTTTTACGATGCCTTTGTGAACCCGGGCGACTGCACCAACATCCGGGCCACCGCCAAAGAGCTGAACGTGCCGGAACGGCTCTTCTGCAAATACCTTCAGCACAAAAAATATCTCTACCGTGCCCCCGCCGGAAACCTGATGCCCTATGAGGCGCCTTTCCGGCGGGGGTTTTTTATTGTCCGGGACTTCTATAACCATGATACTGGTTTTTTCGGCTGCTATACGCTGTTCACCCCGTCTGGAAAAGACGAGATTCGCAAACAGCTTGCTGAAATCCTGGCCTGGAAGAAAAAGTAAGGCCTGCTCCCTTGTAAGTGAAGATTCAGCAGCAAAGAAGAAAGGAAGATCGAAGTGGCCAATTACTTTACGGGCGGACAAGCCGAACTGTTTTCGTTCTACCGACTCCCCAAGATCCTTTTTACGGACCTTCAGTTCCGGAGCATCTCCACAGACGCCAAAGTGCTGTATGGCCTGGTGCTCGACCGGATGAGCCTTTCGGTGAAGAATGGGTGGTTGGATGAGTCGGGCCGGGTGTACATCATCTTCACGGTGGAGGAAATTATGGAGTACCTTGCCTGCGGCAACAAAAAAGCGGTGGGGCTGCTGCGGGAACTGGAAGAAAAGGCTGGCTTGATCGAGCGCAGGAGGCAGGGTCTGGGGAGGCCCAATCTGATTTATGTGAAAAACTTTACAGAAGTGCCGGAAAGCCAATTCCAAAAGTGCCAAAACGACACGTCCAGCGGTGTCATTTCCACACGGCAAGAGGTGTCAAAAGGACACAGTAATAAGACGAATCAGAATAAGACTGAGATGAGTGAGACGGATCCTTTCCTTTCAGGCGAAGCCGCCGGAACGGAATCCGAAGGGAAAGATGACCGCACCCGGTATCAGGAATATTTTTTCCGGCAGCTTGGCTTCGAGGCTCTGATTGCAAGCTATCCTGAAGACGAGGATATGCTGCGGGAGATGCTGGAGCTGCTGGTTGATACCGTGTGCAGCAAACGCCGCTTCATCCGCATTGCAGGCGACGATAAGCCAGCCGAGGTGGTAAAGGCCCAGCTCATGAAACTGAACGGCGACCATCTGCGGTTTGTCCTCATGTGCCTGAAAGAGAACACCACCCAGGTACGAAATGTCCGGCAATATCTATTGGCGACCCTCTACAACGCCCCCATGACCATGCACAGCTCCTATGCTGCCAGGGTACAGCATGATTTCAAAACAGGATAAAATTTTGGCCCAGAGGTTTCTCTGAGCCTTTTCTGTTGGAGGTGATGAATCATTTCAGAGCAAAAAAGCGAAGTTATCTCAACGGAACCCAACCGCGAGCAGATCCAGCAAATCCCCATTACGGACCTGCATCCCTTCAAAAACCATCCGTTCAAGGTGCTGGACGATGAGGCCATGCAGCGGACGGTGGAAAGCGTGGCTCAGTTCGGCGTGTTGGCCCCGCTCATTGCCCGGCCCCGAACGGAAGGAGGTTACGAGATCATTTCGGGGCACCGCCGCCAGCACGCGGCAGAGCTGGCCGGGCTGAAAACCCTGCCGGTGATCGTGCGGAACATGAGCGACGATGAGGCGGTGATCCACATGGTGGACAGCAATTTGCAGCGCGAACACATCCTTCCCAGTGAGAGGGCTTTCGCGTACAAAATGAAACTGGAAGCGATGAATCATCAAGGAATTAGAGGCGATTTAACTTGTGGCCAAGTTGGCCACAAGTCTCGTGACCTGATTGCAGCTGAAGCTGGTGACAGTGCTCGCAACGTCCAGCGTTTCATCCGTCTCACCAATCTCATCCCTGAACTGCTGGACCTGGTGGACCAAAAGAAAATCTCCTTCAATCCCGCTGTGGAACTGTCCTATTTGACGGTTGCCGAACAGCGGGATTTTTTGGAGGCCATGCAGGATACCCAGAACGCCCCGTCTCTTTCCCAGGCCCAGCGCATCAAGAAGCTGAGCCAGGAAGGCAAGTGCACCTACGATGCCATCTTCGACATCATGGGCGAGGAAAAGAAGGCCGAAATGGACCGCGTGACCATCAAAAACGATGTACTGCGGAAGTATTTTCCGAAATCCTACACGCCCAAGCAGATGCAGGACACCATCATCAAGCTGCTGGAACAGTGGCAGAAAAAGCGCCAGCGCAGCCAGGAGCGATAAAGGCCAGGACCAACAATGGCCCTGACCTTTATCTGATTTTCAATACCTGTCACTCAACAGGAAATCCAGCAAATGCACGATCTGCACACCGTTGATATTCCCAGAAGCCAGATCGTCCAATGTCACTACAAATTTGGGGTAATGGTCCCTGATTTCCAGGAGGTTGCCGACTTCCCGGTCAGAATCTTCGGGCAGCTGACGGCAGACCTGCACATAAATGCGCTCATCTCGCCGCACAGCTACAAAGTCGATTTCCCTGGTCTCATTCTTGCCGATGTATACCTCATAACCGCGGCGCAGCAGCTCAAAATACACGACATTTTCCAGCATGGATGCCAGCGATTTAGGGTTGAAGCCCGTCATGCAGTATTTGAGCGAAGGGTCAGCCAGATAAAACTTTTCCTGCGTTTTGAGGACAGACTTACCTTGCAGATCATACCGCTGACAACGGTAAATAACGAAAGCCTTTTCAAGCCAGTTCAAGTAATTGTAGATGGATTCGACGGACAGAGAACGCCCTTCGCTCCTGAGAAACTTGACGATAGCGTTGGCCGAGAAAGTTTTGCCCACGTTTTCCACCACATATTTGACCACCCGGTTAAACAGGTCGTAATTGCTGATGTTATGCCGTCTGGTGATATCGTTGGTAATGACAGAACTGTAGATACCCTCTACGATCTGGTAAGCGGAACGCTCGTCAAAAGAACCCAGAGCAACAATAGGAAAGCCGCCGGTGCGCAGATAGTCGTTGAGCAACTCTCTGGGTGGACGTCCGCTGGCTGCTTTGAAGTCCAGGTACTCTGCGAATGATAGGGTATATACCGGAATGGAAACATACCGCCCGGAGAGATAGGTGGAGATTTCGCTGGACATCAACCGGGAATTGGAGCCGGTCACATAGATGTCGGCGTTTCCGTTTTCAAGCAAACTGTTCACAGCTTTCTCCCAGCCGGCAATTTCCTGTACCTCGTCCAGGAGCAGGTAGTAAAAAACGCCATCCTTCATCTGCGACTTGATGTTTTGGTACATCTCACGGTCGGTCATGCCCTGTTCGAGCTCCTCGGATGTATAGCGCATCAAAATGACCTGCTCTGCCATGACACCGCCTGCCAACAAATCATCCCGCAGCATTTCAAGGATGGTGGACTTTCCGCAACGACGGATACCTGCGAGGATCTTCACCAGCGGGATGTTGCGATAGGTGCGCAGAGCGTCTATATATCGTGGCCTGAGAATCACAGAAATCGCCTCCTTCTATTCATAGTATAAGAGAAACATAATAAAATTCAAGAGTTTTTGCTGGATTTCAGAAAAAACTTCAAAACAGAAAGGAAATATCTATGACTAAAACAAAACCCACCCTCGCACAGCAGACCTATGAGAAGGTCTGCGCCATCGAAGCCATCCTGAACAGCCTGCTGGCAGACAGCACCACATCCGTATCTAGCCCGCCCGTGTCGGAGCGCCCCCTCTATCTGGCAACGGCTGGCCCCGAGATGCCTCTCTCGGTCATCCGACTGGAGGACGCTTCTGACTACCTCCCTTGTTTCGACGAGGCCGATTTGCTGTACGGCATTCCCGGCCTGCCCATCCTGATGAGCTACTGCCCGGAACAGGTCATGGACATCGGGGAGGAATCCTATCTCGTCGGCTCCATGGTCTTTTTCCGCATCGACCACATTGGCAACACCGTGTCCCTTCAGGTGGCTGACCTGTATCAGCTGGCGGAATTTTTGGAAGAGCACAGCGTTATCCTGATGCAGGGCGGCGAGAGTTTTGTGGCCATCCGGCTGGACTGACCATGTGGACGAGCGCGGTATTTTTTGCGGCGGGCGCCTGGTTCGGCTTTTTCGTCGCGACCCTGATGCAGGCAGAAAAGGACGGTGAAACCCATGCAGGAAGATGTGGAGAACAGAACGATCAACTTTGCCATCAGTACCACCAAGCTGACGGGCCGGACGCTCCTGGCGGCAGCCCGTAAGTTCTTGCAATGGCGGGCGGGTAAGGCTCGCAGCAAGCCGGTGGGCAAGCAAAGCGTCAAACAGCTGCTGCGGCAGGATCAGGGAGCCACCAACATCGAGATCGAGAAAACCGGTATCCGGGATTTCAAGCGGATCTTGGATAAGTATGGCGTGGACTACGCCATCACCAAGAACCACGATGACCCGCCCCGGTATCTGGTTTTCTTCAAGGCACGGGATGCCGATACCCTGACTGCTGCCTTCAAAGACTACTCCGCCAAACTGGTCCAGAAAGAAAAACGCCCCAGCGTTCTGGAGCGTTTGCAGCAGTTCAAGGCCCTGGCTGCTGAGCTGGTGCCCGGCCGGATGAAAGAGAAAAAGCAGGAGCGTGGTGAGCGATGAACCAAAACACCAAACGCCTTGTACTCCTGAACCTGCCTTATGTCCTGATGGGCCTTTACGCCACCAATCTGGGCTGTGCCTGGCGGCTGGCTGTCGGGGCTGACTTTTCCGAAAAGATGCTATCCCTCATGTCGGTGCTGCCGGAGGCGCTGGGCCGCATCGTGCCCAGCTTTCACCCACTGGACCTGTTGGTGGGCCTGTGCTGCGGCGCAGGGCTTCGCCTGGCCGTCTATCTCAAAGGCAAGAACGCCAAAAAGTACCGCCACGGCAGCGAGTACGGCTCGGCCCGCTGGGGCAATGCCAAGGACATTGAGCCGTACATGGCCCCCAAGTTTGAAGATAACATTATCCTGACTCAGACCGAGCGCCTCACCATGTCCAGCCGCCCCAAAGACCCCAAAACGGCCCGGAACAAAAATGTTCTGATCGTAGGTGGCTCCGGCAGCGGAAAGACCCGCTTCTGGATCAAGCCCAATCTCCTGCAAATGCATAGTTCCTATGTTCTCACAGACCCAAAAGGCACCACGGTTTTGGAGGTCGGCAACGCCTTTTTGAAGAAAGGCTACCGCATCAAAATCTTCAACACCATCAACTTCAAAAAGTCGATGCATTATAATCCGTTCGTGTACATCCACTCGGAAAAAGATATTTTGAAGCTGGTGACGACCCTCATGACCAACACCCGCGGCGAGGGAAAAGGCGGTGATCCATTTTGGGACAAAGCAGAAAAGCTCCTGCTTACGTCGCTTATTGCCTATATCCATTATGAGGCCCCGGCAGAGGAGCAAAACTTCGCCACTCTACTGGAATTTCTCAACATCATGGAAGTGCGAGAGGATGACGAGGAATTCCAAAACCCGGTGGACCTGATGTTCGAGGACCTGGCAAAAGAGAAGCCCGACCACTTTGCGGTGCGGCAATATCGTCTTTATAAGCTGGCGGCGGGCAAGACTGCCAAGTCAATTTTGATTTCCTGCGGTGCCAGATTGGCCCCATTTGACATCGCTGAACTGCGGGAAATTACCACCTACGATGAGCTGGAACTGGACACCCTGGGCGACCGAAAAACAGCGCTGTTCCTCATTATGAGCGACACCGACAGCACCTTCAACTTCCTGATTTCTATGGTGTACACCCAGTTGTTCAACCTGCTTTGCGAGAAGGCCGACGATGTGTACGGCGGGCGGCTGCCCGTCCATGTGCGATGCCTGATCGACGAGTGCGCCAACATCGGCCAGATCTCGAACCTGGAGAAGCTGGTGGCCACCATCCGCAGCCGGGAAATCTCCGCCTGTTTGGTTTTGCAGGCACAGTCCCAGCTCAAAGCTCTGTACAAAGACAACGCCGACACCATCATCGGGAACATGGACTCGCAGATTTTTCTGGGCGGCTCGGAAAATACCACCCTAAAAGAGCTGTCAGCGACCCTGGGCCGGGAAACCATTGATATGTACAAC
The DNA here is from genome assembly GCF_002160915.1 of Faecalibacterium sp. An121. GTDB lineage: Bacteria > Bacillota > Clostridia > Oscillospirales > Ruminococcaceae > Faecalibacterium > Faecalibacterium avium. The sequence goes on along the minus strand of NZ_NFLM01000014.1, from coordinate 56,099 downwards.
ACATCGGACACCCGCGGTAACAGCCCCAGCTACGGCACATCGTACCAAAAGACGGGTCACGAACTCATGAGCCGGGACGAGCTGGCTGTTATGGACGGCGGCAAGTGCATCCTGCAGCTGCGGGGCGTCCGGCCTTTTCTGTCCAACAAGTATGACCTGACCCAACACCCCAATTACAAGCTGACCGGCGACTACGACAAGAAGAACCTCTTTGACATCGAGAAGTTCCTTGACCGCCGGCTCAAACTCAAACCGTCGGATGTGTACGATGTGGTGGACGCTGACGAATCATAAAATCCTTTCTCCCAAAAGACACCGTAAATTGGGAGAAAGAACCGGCCCGTTGGGAGTAAATGGGCCATAAATAGTCGTTCCGCTCTCCCTGCTCTGGGAGAGCGTTTTTATTTACCCCAGGCTCCAGGATACACCGGCAAATCAGCCCTCGCTGTGGTTGGCAGCTTATCAAAATCAACGATTTCAGGTGTGTATCGGGGCCGCAAGTGTTCTTTTATAACAAGGAGAAGATCACCATGGAATTCTTCAATAGCGCAATCGAAGTCCTTCAGACCCTCGTTGTTGCCCTGGGCGCTGGCCTCGGCGTGTGGGGCGGCGTCAACCTGCTAGAGGGGTATGGGTCCGACAACCCCGGCTCGAAAAGCCAGGGCATGAAGCAGCTCATGGCCGGCGGCGGTGTCGCCCTCATCGGCACCACCCTCGTACCTCTGCTGAGCGGCCTGTTTGGCTAAAGATAGCCGGATAGCGTAACCCTGTAATCTGCCCCCGCCCAGCGCCCCAAGCGGGAACTGCCGCCCACAGAATAGGGCTTCCACATTCAGCCCGCGGCGCGCTGGGACATGGCGGCATTCATCCAAAAACCAACCCATACAAGCACAATTTCAGGAGGACACAAATATGGAACTCTTTTCTGTTGCAACTGCGCTCTTTCAGTTTCTCGCTTCCCTCATGAGCCTTTTGTCCCGGTTCCCGCTGCTGGGCTAAGGAGGGCGGTCCGTGGACAAGGTACTCCAGAAAATCACCGAGTGGCTCAAGGAGATACTGGTCGGCGGGGTCATGGGCAACTTGTCCGGGATGTTTGATTCGGTCAACGAGCAGGTGGGCGAGATCGGCGAGCAGGTCAGCCTGACCCCCGCCGAGTTTTCGCCCCGGGTCTTTGAGATGGTCCAGGGGGTGTCCGAGTCGGCCATTTTGCCGATCGCGGGCATCTTCCTGACCATCGTGGCCTGCTATGAGCTGATCCAGATGGTCATCGACCACAACAATCTGGCCAACTTCGAGACCTGGACCTTCTTCCGCTGGGTGTTCAAGACCTTCGTGGCCGTCACCCTCATTTCCAATACCTTTGACATCACCATGGCCGTCTTTGACCTGGCCCAGACGGTGGTGGCCGAGTCCAGCGGCATCATTGCGGGCAACACGGCGGTGGACGATACCACTTTGCTCACCCTGCAAACCTCCCTCATGACCCTGGAACTGGGCGAGCTGCTGGCTCTCTACCTGCAATCCTTCCTCATCGGTTTTACCATGAAAATACTCGGTATAGCGATTTTCGTCATCGTGTATGGCCGTATGGTGGAAATCTATCTCGCCGTAAGTTTGGCCCCCATCCCGTTCTCCACCTTCGGCAGCAAGGAACAAAGCCAGATCGGCCAGAACTACTTGCGCAGCTTGCTGGCTTTGGGGTTGCAGGGGTTCCTCATCATGATCTGCGTGGGCATTTACGCGGTGCTCATCCAGGGCGTGTCGTTTGCATCCGACCCCATCGCGTCGATTTGGGGCGTCATTGGGTACACCGTCCTGCTCTGCTTCACACTGCTCAAGACCGGCACCCTCGCCCGCAGCATCCTCAACGCCCATTAACGCCCCACACCTATTATAAAAGGAGGACAATATGGCAGCCTATATTTCCGTCCCGCGGGACCTGACGCGGGTCAAATCCAAGATTCTGTTCGGCCTGACCAAACGGCAGATCGTCTGCTTCGGGACCGGCGCACTGATCGGTGTGCCGGTCTACTTTTTTGTCCGGGGCAGCGGCAACCTGAGCCTGGCGGCTCTTTCCATGATCGCGGTCATGCTCCCGTTCTTTTTCTTTGGGATGTACGAGCGCAACGGCCAGCCGCCCGAGGTGGTGGCCCGGCAGTTCTATCAGGCCCGGTTTGTCCGGCCGAAAGTCCGGCCCTACCGCACCAACAACTACTATGCCGCTCTCGTGCGGCAGGCAGACGCCCAGGAGGAGGTGACGCGCATTGTTCAAAAAGCTCAGCAGCGAAAAGCCCGCCGGTAAGCCCCTGTTCAGCAAGGCTGAGCGCAAGAAGATCGACCGCATCGTGAAAACGGCCCGCCGCGATGACGGCATCCCCCGCACCGCCCAGCAGACCATTCCCTTTGAGCGGATGTTTGCCGACGGTACTTGCCGGGTGCGGGACGGCTATTACACCCGCACCATCCAGTTTCAGGACATCAACTACCAGCTGGCATTGCAGGAGGACAAGACCGCCATTTTCGAGGAGTGGTGCAGCTTTTTGAATTTCTTCGATTCGTCGGTGCACTTTGAATTTTCCTTCGTCAACATGGCCGCCGACGCCGAGAGCTTTGAGTGCAGCATCCGCATCCCGCCTCAGAAGGACGGCTTCGATGACATCCGGGCCGAGTACAGCCAGATGCTGAAAACCCAGCTGGCCCAGGGAAACAACGGCCTGACAAAAACGAAATACCTGACCTTCGGCATCGAGGCGGCGTCCATGCGGCAGGCCAAGCCCCGGCTGGACCACCTGCAGAACGACATCCTCAACAACTTCCGCCGCCTTGGCGCGGCGGCCCGCGTCCTGAACGGTTGGGAGCGGCTGCGCCTCATGCACGACCTGTTCCACATGGATGGTGAATCCAAATTTAGATTTGACTGGAAGGAGCTGCCCAGGTCGGGCTTTTCTGCCAAGGACTTCATTGCCCCCAGCGCCTTTGCGTTCAACACCCGCACCTGTCAGGTGGGCGGTCTGCATGGAGCCATGAGCTTTTTGTCCATCACGGCGTCCGACCTCAGCGACCAGCTGCTGAAAGACTTTCTGGGGATGGAATCCAGCCAGATCGTGACCATGCACATCCACTCGGTGGACCAGAACAAGGCCATCAAGACGGTGAAGCGCACCATTACGGAACTCGATAGATCGAAGATCGAGGAACAGAAAAAAGCTGTCCGTGCAGGCTATGATATTGACATATTACCGTCGGATTTGGCGACCTATGGCCGGGACGCCAAGAACCTCTTGAAGGAGCTGCAAAGCCAGAATGAGCGGATGTTCCTGCTGACGTTTCTGGTGTTCAACACCGGGCGCACACCCCAGGAACTGGAGACCAATGTGTTCCAGGCGGCCAGCATCGCCCAGAAGCACAACTGCCAGCTGATCCGCCTGGACTGGCAGCAGGAGCAGGGCCTCATGTCGTGCCTGCCCTTGGCCCACAACCTGGTGGAGACCGAGCGGGCGCTGACCACTTCCAGCACCGCCATCTTTATCCCATTTACGACACAGGAGCTGTTTCAGGCAGGGCCCGGTGCGCTCTACTACGGCCTCAATGCTCTCTCCAACAACCTCATCATGGTGGACCGCAAGCGGCTCAAAAACCCCAACGGCCTGATCCTCGGCACGCCTGGAAGTGGAAAATCATTCGCAGCCAAGCGTGAAATCACCAATGCCTTCCTCGCCACAGACGACGATATCATCGTCTGTGATCCCGAGGCAGAATATGCGGCACTGGTGGAGCGGCTGCACGGTCAGGTTATCAAAATCTCGCCTACCAGCACCCAGTTTATCAACCCAATGGACATCAACGCCAACTATTCGGAAGAGGATAATCCCATCGCCTTGAAGTCGGATTTCATCCTCTCGCTGTGCGAGCTGGTGGTAGGCGGCAAGGAAGGGCTGCTTCCCGTCGAAAAAACCGTCATCGACCGCTGTGTGCATCAAATTTACCAGGCGTACTTTCAGGACCCGCGGCCCGAGAAAATGCCGCTTTTGGAGGACCTCTACAAGGCCCTCTTGGAACAGGAAGAAAAGGAAGCCCACCACGTTGCCACGGCTCTGGAAATCTACGTCAAGGGCAGCCTGAACCTGTTCAACCATCGGACCAACGTGGACATCGACAACCGCTTTGTCTGCTACGACATTCGGGAGCTGGGCAAACAGCTCAAGAAGATCGGGATGCTGGTGGTACAGGATGCCGTTTGGGGCCGCGTAACTACGAACCGTTACGCCGGAAAAACGACCCGATTCTTTATAGACGAATTCCATCTCTTGCTTCGTGAGGAGCAGACGGCGGCCTATTCGGTGGAGATCTGGAAGCGCTTCCGCAAGTGGGGCGGCGCACCCACCGGCATCACCCAGAACGTCAAGGACCTGCTGGCTTCCCACGAGGTATCGAATATTTTCGAGAACTCCGACTTCATCCTCATGCTGAATCAGGCCGCCGGCGACCGGCAGATTCTGGCGAAACAGCTCAACATCTCGCCCCATCAGCTGTCCTATGTGACCCACTCGGGCGAAGGCGAGGGGCTGCTGTTTTATGGCAACGTGATCCTGCCCTTCGTGGACCGCTTCCCGCAGGACACCGAGCTGTACCGCATCATGACCACCAAATTTTCCGACGGCGCAGGTGATGCCGGATGAAGCGGAAAACCACCCGCCTGACCTTCACCGAGGAGGAACTGGCAAACCCGAACGTCCGCCGCGCGGCCAAGAAGGCGGCCCGTGCCGCCGACCGGGCCGACAAGGCCAAGGCGAAACTTTCCACCCGCGCCCCGCCCAAGCGGGGCCTCAAGATGGACGCCGACAAGGCCAAAGAGCGGAGCGCCCAGCTCCGCTTTGGCAAGGCAGAATTCAGTGAGGAGATCGCCAAACCCAAGCGCCGCAAGCCGGGCGCAGAGGCGCTGCTGGGCGGCGAAGCACACCGCCAGGTGGACAAGCAGAATCAGGATGAAAACGCCGGTGTGCAGGCCGCCCACGAGGGGGAACGCCTGGCTGAGGGCGCGGCCAAAAAGCTGAAAAACGGCAAGTACAGCAGGAAACTGAAAGCCTACAAGAAGGCTGAAAGGCTGGACAAAGCCGCCGATAAAGCCAACATCCAAGCGTTGCATCGGAAGAAACAAGCCGAACAGCCCACATCCAACCTCATCTCCCGGTGGAAGCAGCGGCAGCAGATCAAGGCCAGCTATTACGCCAGAAAAACCGGAAGCAAGATGAGCGGCAGCGCGGCCAACACCGCCCGCAGCGCCGCCACCAAGAAGGCCAAGGCCGCCGCGGCCAAAGCGGCGCAGTTTGCCTCTACCCACGCCCACATGATCCTGATGGGCGGCGTGCTGGTACTGCTGATTATGGTGATCTTTTGCTTCATCACCTCCTGCTCGGTGTTCTTTCCGGGCGGGATGGGCACGGTCTGGACCACATCCTACACCGCCGAGGACGAGGACATTCTGGGCGCAGAGGCCGACTACCAGGCCCTGGAAGAAGCCCTGCGGGCGGAAATTGCCGCTATCCCCTCCAGCTACCCGGACTACGACGAGTATACCTGGGATTTGGACCCCATCACCCACGACCCTCACCAACTGGCCGCGGTGCTGACGGCCATCCACGAAGCCTACACCCGCGGCGAGGTGCAGGGCACCATGCAGTCTATTTTTGACGCCCAGTATGAGATCATCTTGACCGAGACCATCGAGATACGCACCCGGACCGAGACCCGCACCGGCACCGACCCAACCACCGGCGACACCTACACCTATGAGGTGGAGGTGCAGTATGAGTGGCGGATTTTGAACATCACCCTGCTGAATTTCGGGATCGACAGCGTGGCCCGCGGGATGCTCTCGGGGGACGATCTGGACCGCTACGACATCTTGCAGGAGACTCAGGGCAACCGCCCCGAGCTGTTCGGCGGGGTGTCGGTGGGGTATGGTTCGGACGGCTCCGGCGAGGTGGGCATCGACTACGAGGTGCCGGCAGAAGCGCTCAGCGACCCGGAGTTTGCCGCCATGCTGGAGGAAGCCGAAAAGTATCTGGGTACCCCTTATGTCTGGGGTGGTTCGTCCCCGGAAACGGGCTTTGACTGCTCCGGGTACGTCTGCTGGGTGCTCAATCAGTCCGGCTGGGACGTGGGCCGCACCACAGCCAACGGCCTGTGGCAGCAATCTGCCAAAGTGTCGGAACACGAGGCAAAGCCTGGCGATCTGGTCTTTTTCCAGGGCACCTACGACACCCCCGGCGCGAGCCATGTAGGGCTGTATGTGGGCGACGGCATGATGATTTCGGCGGGAGACCCCATCAAATATTCGAATATCCACTCAAGTTATTGGGACAAACACCTGCTGGGTTTTGGCAGGATTCCCAAGTGAAACGGAGGTGCACAATGAGCGAAAAACTGGACAAACTGCGGGCCGATCTGGCACGGGCCAGGGAGCGGCGCATCCAGCTGAACAATCGCATCGAACTGCTGGAACGGCGCATCGCGGAGGCGGAAAAGGTGGAGGTGGCCGAGATGGTGCGGGTGGCAAACCTCACCCCTGAACAGCTGGCCGCCCTGCTGCAGCAGAACGCCCACACCACCCCGAACCCCGCCGCGTTGGCGGCCGTCGGGGCCAACATGAACGAGGAGGAACCGTGTGAGAAAATTTCTGAATAAATTGACCTGCATAGCCTTGTCGCTGACCTTCCTGATGGGCTGCATGGCTACCCCGGCCTTTGCTTACGGCGGAGAAGAAACTGGCGAGGAAGTTAAAGCTCCGTCCATTTTTGAGACAGAGGAAGAACCTGTCACGGTAACTGAGCAGGACGTCGGTCCCCTGACCCCCGAGGGCAACCTGGCGGTGGTGGATGACTACCAGACCACCTTTTCGGACGGGACAGCCCAGCAGTTCATCACCCTGGTAAGCAAATCGGGGGCCTATTTTTACCTCATCATCGACCGGGCCGCCGACGGCGACCAGACGGCCCACTTCCTCAACATGGTGGACGAGGCCGACCTGCTGGCCCTGATGGACGAGGAGGACATCCCCGAACCTGAACCGGAACCGGCTCCCGCCCCGGAACCCGAACCGCTGCCCGAACTGGAACCCGAAGAAGAGGATGGTGCGGGCAAATTTGTGCTGGTGTTGCTGGTGCTGGCCGGTATTGCCGGCGGCGGGGCGTACCTCTGGTTGAAAATGCGGGAGAAGCAGCGCGAGGCCGAGGAAAACAAGCCCGATCCCGACGCCGATTACCGGGAGGACGAGGAGGAGATTGTTCTGCCGGAGGAAGAACCGGAGAGCGGACCTGACGAAGATGCCGAGCGCAAGGCGTATCAGGGCAACGATGGGTATGAGGAGTAAGACATGAATAAAAGAAATATATGGGGGTGGCCGCGGGGGCCGCCTGCTGACAAAATTTGCTTGCTTTTCGATGGGGTTTCGGCTAAAATAGAAACAGATTAGATTTTGGCCGAAAGGAGCTGCGCGCATATGAAGTACATCACCCGGAGTTTGGAAAAGGTCGTGATGGAGGTTACACAGGAATATCCCGTAGTTCTAGTGACGGGTCCGCGCCAGGTGGGAAAAACCACTATGCTCCAAAAATTGATGGACGGGACAGGACGCGGCTATGTCTCTCTGGATGACCTGACGGAACGGGATCTGGCCAAACGAGACCCGGAACTATTTTTGCAGCTCCACCGGCCGCCCGTTCTGATCGACGAGGTACAGTATGCGCCAGAATTGTTTCCTTATATTAAGTTGGCCGTAGACCGGGAGCACCAGGCGGGGGCGTTCTGGCTGACAGGTTCCCAAATCTTCAAGCTAATGCGTGGCGTGCAGGAATCTCTGGCCGGAAGGGTCGCCGTTCTCTCGATGACTACATTGTCTCAGGCCGAGGCTGACGGAGCGCAGACGGAACCATTTTTGGTAGAACTGGAAGCACTGAAACGCCGGGCTGCCGGACGTCTGCCGGCAGATACGCACGAAATTTTTGAACGCATCTATCGTGGCTCAATGCCTGCTATCGTCAGCGGCACAGCCAGCAACAGCCAAATCTTTTACAGCAGCTATCTGAGCACCTATATTGAACGGGATGTACGGTCGCTGTCTGAGAGCATCGATGCCACAAAGTTCATACGGTTTGTGACTGCGGTTGCGGCCCGGTGCAGCCAGATGCTAAATGTTGCAGAAATTGCTCAAGATGCGGACATCAATCAGAAGCAGGCCAAGGATTGGCTGGGCATCCTTGAGACATTAGGGATCGTCTTTTATTTGCATCCCTACTCCAACAACCTCTTGAAGCGTCTGGTCAAAACACCAAAGCTCTACTTTTTTGATAGTGGGCTGGTCTGTTATCTGACTCGATGGAGCAGTGCCGAGACATTGGAGTATGGCGCGATGAACGGCGCGATCCTGGAAAACTATGTGGTTTCAGAGATTGCCAAAACCTATCTCAACTGCGGCAAAGAACCATATCTCTACTATTACCGCGACAAGGATGCGAGGGAAATTGACATCGTTCTGGAATACGATGGCGTTTTGAATCCCATTGAAATCAAAAAGACGGCTGCTCCCGGCACGGAATTGACCCGTGTGTTTTCGCTTCTGGATAAGGCTTCTGTTCCCCGCGGTGCTGGTGCAATCGTCTGTATGAAACCGCAGCTCAGTGCTCTGGACCGGGAGAACTTCATCGTGCCAGTCTGGATGATCTGATCCAAATAATTTTTTACAGCCTTGCGTATGCAGGGCTGTTTTTATTTTCAAAGCAGAAAGGAGCCGATACTTTGCATAACCTGATCCTGCCGGTGGAAGAGCCGAAGGCTGAACCTGACGAGGATGCCGGGCGGAAGCCGTATCAGGGCAGCGATGGGTACGAGGAACAGTAAGCTATAAGGAGAATACAGAAAGCAGAGGGGCTGCGGGGGCCACCCTTAATTTTTACAAAAAGGAATGAAATCCGTTCTAGTGTTGCATGTGAGTAAAAAACGGAGTATACTCAATATGAGGGGAGGGCTGAACATGCAGCGTTTGGAACGGAAAAACGATCTGGATTGGCTGGTCAAGTGGAAAGACCGGCAGATCATCAAGGTGGTGACAGGGGTGCGCCGCTGCGGCAAATCCACCCTGTTTGCCATCTACCAGGACTACCTACGGGCGCAGGGCGTCGAGCCGCAGCAGATCATCGCCATCAATTTTGAGGACCTTGACTTTGAAGACCTGACCGACTACAAAGCGCTCTACCAGTATGTCAAGGCGCGGCTGTTGCCTGACCGGATGAATTATATTTTTCTGGACGAGATCCAGCACGTCGAAGGCTATGAAAAAGCAGTGGACAGCCTCTTTCTGCGGGAAAACTGTGATCTCTATCTCACCGGCTCCAATGGTTATTTCCTGTCCGGCGAGTTGGCCACCTTGCTGACCGGCCGCTACGTCGAGCTGTCTATGATGCCGCTCTCTTTCAAGGAGTTCTGCGCCGGTCTTGCCGATGACGGGGCCTCTCTGAACGAAAAATTTGAGCGGTACATCCGCAGTGGCTCTTTCCCTTATGTGCTGCGGTACGGCTACGGGGAGCAGGAAGCCCGCGAGTATATGCGCGGCATCTACAACACCATTCTGCTCAATGATATTGTCAAGCGGCTGAACGTGGCGGACGTCAATATGCTGGAAGCCATTACACGTTTTACAATGCACAACATCGGCAACCGGACTTCCCCTACCACCATCGCCAATACCATGACCTCGCAGGGACGGAAGATCGACCCCAAGACGGTGGACCGCTATCTGCGCGGCCTGACCGACAGCCTGCTGTTTTATGAGGCGCGCCGCTACAACATCAAGGGGAAAAGACTGCTGGCATCCATGAGCAAATACTACGTCTGCGACGTGGCGCTGCGCAGCCTGTTGGTGCGCAGCCAGGACAGCGACATCGGGCATATCCTTGAAAACGTCGTGTATCTGGAGCTGAAGCGCCGCTACCCGGAGGTCTATGTGAGCCAGTATGGAACCGACAGCGAGGTGGACTTCGTCGCCATCCGGGACGGCGCACCTGTCTACTATCAGGTGGCGCAGACCACTCTGGACGAGCAGGTCCTGGCGCGGGAGCTGGCCCCGCTGCGACAGATCCGGGACAACTACCCCAAGTATCTGCTGACGATGGACGAAGCCTTCGGCGAGATGAACTACGAAGGCATCCAGAAACGAAATGTTCTGAAGTGGATGCTGGAGTGAACGTGGAGAAAATGCTATGATTCGAGTGCTCTTTGTCTGCCACGGCAACATTTGCAGAAGTCCGATGGCCGAGTTTATCCTGAAAGACCTGGTTCAAAAAGCGGGCCGGGCAGAAGAATTTGAAATTGCTTCCTGTGCGACCAGCCGGGAAGAAATATGGAATGGCATTGGCAACCCAGTCTACCCGCCTGCCAAGGAAGAACTGCTGAAACACGGCATTGCCTGTCCGGACAGACGTGCGGTACAACTGCAAAAAAGCGACTATGAGCGGTATGACTACCTGATCGGGATGGATGAAAATAACATCCGCAATATGATGCGTATTCTGGGGTCGGACCCCGAACATAAGGTCCACAAACTGCTGGATTATACCGAACGGGGCGGAGATGTGGCGGACCCCTGGTACAGCGACCGCTTTGACATTGCCTACCGTGACATCTATGAAGGATGCAAAGCCCTGCTGGAACAGCTTTAACAAACATTTTTACAGCCTTGCGATTGCAGGGCTGTTTTTATTTTCAAAACAGAAAGGAGCCGATACTTTGCATAACCTGATCGTTACCGAGAAGCCCTCTGTCGCCCGCACCATCTCGAAGGTCCTGGGTGCCACCACCCGCCGCGACGGCTATCTGGAAGGCGGCGGCTACTTTATCAGCTGGTGTGTGGGACACCTGGTGGAGCTGGCCCCGCCCGGGGCGTATGACCCGCGCTTTGAACGCTGGGACCGCGCCGACCTGCCTATTCTGCCTGAAAGGTGGCAGTATCTTGTGAGCAGTTCCACCAAAAAGCAGTTTGACGTTTTGCGCAAGCTCATGCACCGGGCAGATGTGGACCGCATCGTCTGCGCTACCGACGCCGGACGGGAGGGCGAGCTGATCTTTCGCCTGGTCTATCACCAGTGTAACTGCCGCAAGCCGGTCTCCCGCCTCTGGATCAGCAGCATGGAGGACGCCGCCATCCGGGAGGGGTTCGCAAATCTCAAGCCCTCAACTGAATACGATTCGCTGTACAAAGCAGCCCTTTGCCGGGAGCGCGCCGACTGGTTGGTCGGCATCAACGCGACCCGGCTTTTTTCATGCCTGCACGGCGTCACCCTCAACGTGGGCCGGGTCATGACTCCAACGCTTGCCATGACGGTGGAGCGGGAAGCGGCTATCGCTGCCTTCCACCCTGAACCCTTTTATACAATATTTTTACAGATGGAGGGTTATATGGCGTCCAGTGAACGATTCAAAGACAAGACCCAGGCCGAAGCTCTTCTGGCAAAATGCCGGAAAAGCAGCCAGGCCCTTGTGCAAAAGAGCGAGCGCAAGGAAAAATCCGAGCGCCCGCCGGCCCTCTACGACCTGACCACCCTCCAGCGGGATGCCAACCGGCTGCTGGGCTATTCGGCCCAGCAGACCCTCGATTACACCCAGTCGCTCTACGAGAAAAAGCTCGTCACCTATCCCCGCACCGACAGTCGCTACCTCACCGAGGACATGGCGGCGGGCCTGCCCGGCCTGGTCATGGACACGGCGGCAGCGTTTGGTTTTCGGGGTGCGGTTCCGGTCCACGGAAAGCAAGTCATCCACAACCAAAAGGTCAGCGACCACCATGCCATTCTGCCGACGCAGAGCGTGGCCGGGGCTGACCTTTCTTCTTTGCCTGCTGGCGAGGTCAGTATTCTCCGCCTGATCGCCGCCCGATTGATGGCCGCCGTGGGCGAACCCTACCGCTATGCTGAAACCACCGTGCAGTTCGAGTGTGCCGGACAGACCTTCACAGCCAAAGGCAAGACGGTTCTGGACGAGGGCTGGAAGGCTGTGGAGAGGGCCATTCTTGGCGATACCACTGAAAAAGGCAACGAGAATTTGGGTGTTCTGACAGAAGTGCAGGACAAGGAAACGCTTCCTATCCTGGACGCCCAGTTGAAAGAAGGCCGCACCACCCCGCCCAAGCATTTCACCGAGGACACCTTACTGGCGGCGATGGAGACTGTTGGGAAAGAAGATATGCGGGAAGAAGTCGAACGCCGGGGTATCGGGACGCCTGCCACCCGGGCGGCCACCATTGAGAAGCTGGTGCAGAAAGGCTTTCTCTCTCGGGAGGGTGGCGGTAAAACCAAGCACCTGATCCCCACTGAAAAGGGCTGCGGCCTCATTGCGGCCATGCCCGAACAGCTCAAATCTCCGGCTATGACCGCTGAATGGGAAACGAAGCTCACACAAATCGAGAAGGGCCAGTATGTGCCCGAACAGTTTATGGAGGAAATCGAATCTATGATGAAAACGCTTGTGAATCAGTACGCCAGTACCCCCAACGCTCCTGCCAAAGCCGCCAACGGAGCGCCGGTGGTGGGCGCCTGCCCTCACTGTGGCTCGGAGGTGGCTGAGCGGGAAAAGGGCTTTTTCTGTGCCAGTCGCGAGTGTCGCTTTGTGATCTGGAAGGACAATGCCTTCTTTGCACGCCTCGGCAAGCGGCCCACCCGGCAGGTGGTGGACAAGCTTCTGCGGGACGGCCGCGCCCGGCTCAAGGACTGCAAGAGCCAGCGCACCGGCAAGACCTACAACGCCTCCGTCCTGATGACCACCGAGGCCGACGGCCGGGCCAAGTTCAGCCTGGAATTTGAGAACGGAGGTGCACGATGATGCAGGATGTTTTGGAGCGGTTTTTCGCCGCCGAAAACAACGTTTACCTGATTTTGCAGCTCAAAGACGGGCCGGAAACAGCAGATGTGCGGTTTGAACCCTTTGCCCGTCTGGAACAGATGGGCAGCGCACCGAACCTCGACCACTACGAGGCCGTTTACTTTGCCAATACCCCGGCGTACTTTTACGGCATGAGCAACGCGGAGGCATTGGAAGAACTGTACCTCACGTTCAATTTGAAGCGTCCGCCGGATTTTAGGGGGCACAGCCTTTCGGTCAGCGATGTGGTCGTGCTGAACCGCGAAGGTCAGGCCGGAGCGTTCTATGTGGACAGGATCGGCTTCAAGGAGCTGCCGGGCTTTTTGGAGCAGATGAAGGAGGCGGCCCGGCCCCAAAAGTCGGTAGCCGCTCAAATAAAGCAGGCCAAAGAGGCCGCACCCAAGGTCAAGACCAAGAAGCACAAAGAGAGGGACGCACGATGAAAAACTTCACCTATGAAGAAGTCAACTTGATGGCCCTCTACAACACTGGCAACCGGGAGCGGCTGATCGAGGTTCTGACCGAGATGCGCAGCTACCTCACCTGGTCTGAAATGGAGCTGCGGGACCTGACCGACAGCACTCTGGACAAGCTGGCCGGCATGACCGATGCCGAATTTGACGCGTTGGAACTGTACCCCGATTTTATCTAAGGAGGGCCTATGGCAGACGAAAAAGACAGCAAATGGCAGTGCTATATCATCCCCGACCTCGCCACCTGGACCGGCGCAGCGGGAAGCAAGCCCTACACACCCATTGAGCTTTTCGACACCTATGAGCAGGCCGCAGCACGTTTCAAAGAGTTGAGGGCGCAGCCCTACAACAATGAAGATCTGCCGGGTGCCCGGCTGACCTTCGGCGTCCAGCGGGAGGACCCGCCCAGCGCCGCAGACCTGCTCCATGTGCGGCAGGGCCAAAACTACCTGGTGGACGATTATACCCGGATGGCGTCCCTCAACCAAAGTCCCGAGGTTATGGGCATCTTGAAGCAGATGCGGAAAGACCTGGGCTTTGACCGGGTCCGCGCCTATGAACCGGGCGCGATGGAGCCGAAGGATGTTGCTTTCAGCCGCTGGAAACATCCCCTTAAGCCGAGCTTGCGAAAGTCAGTGTTAAAAGAGCTGAAAGAAACGCGGCCCAAAGAGGCTGCGGGCAAGTTGCCCCGTAAGCACAAAGAAAAAGGGTGGAGCGAAAGGTCTGATTGACTTGGTTTTCGAAAGTTTGTATAATGCAGACAACCGATGGATGGAGGATAAAGCCGATGGCATACAACGAATACGATGACCCGCATTTCTTTGAGGAATACGCCAAGATGGGCCGCAGCCAGGGCGGGCTGCCCGCGGCGGGGGAGTGGCATCAGCTGCAGCCGCTGTTTCCGCTTCTGGAGGGCAAAGCCGTGCTGGACCTGGGGTGTGGGTATGGGTGGCACTGTAAGTATGCGGCGGAACAGGGCGCGGCGGAGGTGCTGGGAATCGACCTCAGCCACCGGATGATCGCCGAGGCAGAGCAGCGCAACGCCGACAGCCGGATCACCTACCGCGTCTGCGGCATTGAGGACTACGAATACCCGGCAGAAAGGTGGGACTGCGTGGTCTCCAACCTGGCTTTGCACTACATCGCAGACCTTGATGCGATATACCGGAAGGTGCGCCATACGCTGCGGCCGGGCGGGGTGTTTCTGTTCAATATCGAGCACCCGGTATTCACCGCCCGGCCCGGCCAGGACTGGATCTATGATGAGGCCGGCCAGCCCCTCTACTGGCCGGTAGATGATTACTTTATGCCGGGGGAGCGCCTGACCCACTTTCTGGGCTGCGAGGTGAAAAAGCAGCATCACACCCTTACCCAAATCTTGATGGGACTACGCGCCAGCGGCTTTATCATCGACGCGGTGGAGGAAGCCCAGCCCTCCCAGAAGATGCTGGACTTGCCCGGGATGCGGGACGAATTGCGCCGCCCCATGATGCTGCTGGTGAAGGCCGTAGCATAAAAAGAATAAGCAAAAATCGTAAGCGGAAAGCCACAACGGATGGCTTTCCGCTTTTTTCGTGAAAGGAGGCGTCATGTCTCAAAAAACACTCTACTACGCGCAACTCGCCGAGGACACCGCCCGCCGTCTGACCGGAAACTGGGAGCGCTGGGCAGGCTTTTTGGCGACAGCCGGCAGGCTGTACAAGTACCCTTACCCTGACCAGCTCATGATCTACGCCCAGCGCCCCAATGCCACCGCCTGCGCATCCTACGATGTCTGGAACGACCGCATGAACCGCTATGTCCGGCGCGGGTCCAAGGGCATCGCCCTGCTGGACGATGCGGGCGACCGGCTGCGCCTGCGGTATGTGTTCGATCTGGCCGACACCGGCACCCGGCAAAACTCCCGCGACCCCTGGCTGTGGACACTGGAGGACCGGCATGGAATCCCGGTAAAGGCTATGCTGGAGCGCCGCTATGGCACCACCGCAGACACCTTGCCCCAGCAGCTGGCGGATGCAGCGGGACAGCTGGCAGACGCCTACTGGGCCGATCATAGACAGGAGATCAGCGGCATCCTTGCAAATTCCATGCTGGAGGAGTACGATGAACTCAACAGAGGGCTTGCCTTCAAACGGGCCGTCACCGCTAGCACCACATTTGCCCTCTTGTCCCGGTGCGGCTACGCCCCCGAAAACCACTTTGGAGCTGAGACGTTCCGAAACATTTATGAGTTCAACACGCCGGCCACCGTGGCCGCCCTGGGCACCGCCGTCAGAGAGAGCAGCCGCGAGGTGCTGCTGCAGATCGCAGCGGTGCTCCGGCAGGTGGAACGCGACATCGCAGAAGAAAGGAGACTTTGGGATGAGCAGCACAGCATTGCAGTACACGCAGAACGGGGACTATCTGGTCCCGAACATCGAGCTGAATCAGCCGCAGACACCTCTGGGCAAGTACGGCAGGATGCGGAAAACCTATCTGAAGGAGAACCGGCCCATCCTGTACAATCACCTGCTGTTGAGCGGGAAACTGTACCCGCACCTGGCGGAGATCGACCGGACAGCGAAAGACCGCTTGGACCGGCAGATGGAGGAGCTGCTGAAACAGAACCCAGCCCCGGACAAAGCGGCGCAGCAGATGGCCTGGGTGCAGCACATGAACGCTCTGAAAATGCAGGCCGAGGAAGCGATCCGGAACGAGTTGATTTTCAACTGAGTTTTTTCGTCACTGAGGCGGAGCAAATTGAACAGATCGACCGGCGAGCGGAGACCGAACAAGTCTCCGCTTTTTCCTTTTCCGAGGCGGATTGGCGGGCGGCCCTGGCCTCCGGCAGCGGGTTTGCGAACGGAAAAGAACGTATTGCGGCCTACTATGCTGAACATCACAGCGCCAAAGAGCGAACCGCCTTTCTGAAGCAGGAATACGGTACTGGTGGCCAGAGCTGGACGTTTCAGGATGGCAGTAATGGCTTCCTCGACTACGATGCCAGCGGCGTCAAGCTGCGTTCCTATCCCAAAGGACAGGAGCAACGTCTGAAATGGTCGGAGGTAGAAAAGCGCATCCACGTCCTGATTGCCACGGGGCAATATCGGGACGAGGCGGAGCAGACGGTTCCCACGGAAGGCGAAATTCTGCGGGAAAGACTGGCCGAGCGCGGCATTGTGAACGGCCAGCTTGTGGACCCGGAAAAGCTGGATAGCGACCCCTTTATTCGGCAGGTGGTGGCGGATGCTGAGGCAACTAAGGAGACTGTTTCCGCCCAGTTTCAGAAAACCTTAACGGCAGAAGATGTAACCGACATCCGTCTGGAAAGCAGCAGCTACTCGGCGGTGTCCCGGGAGAAAGAGTATCACCTGTCCTGCAAGATCAACGGTGTGCCGGATACGCTCGTCTATACTGTCTCCCGGCACGATGACGGAGAAGGCTTTACCATCCGGAGCGGCCAGCGCGAGGAAGATGACATCTGGAAAAAGATGCCTCAACCCGAGCTGGAAAAACTGGAGACTGTTTTGGCCCGGGCGGTGGAGTTTGACTACTGGAGCAAATCCATTGAACACGCAGCCGATGCAGATGCCCTCGAAGTGGTGTCTCTGGACTATCAATGGGCCGAAGATCTGAATTTGAGCAGCGAGCAGCGCAACGCCCTTTGGGAGCAGATCGAAGATCGGAAAGCACAGCTCACCACACAGCCTGCCGTTCCAACGGAACCGATGGCAGCCTACCCGGCAGAGGAAACACACCTGCCCTACGATGTGGTGGTCGAACGGCTCCATGTTGACCAGCCGCAGCCTGAAATTCCTGCCCCACCTGCCCGAAACTTCCGCATCACCGACGAGCATCTGGGCGAGGGCGGGCCCAAGCAGAAGTTTGCCCGCAACATCGATGCCATCCGCACCCTGCAGGCCATCGAGGCGGAAGGACGCAGTGCGACACCGGAGGAACAGGAAATCCTGTCCCAGTACGTCGGCTGGGGCGGCCTGGCGGACGCTTTCGACCCGGATAAAGACAGCTGGGCCAGAGAGTACACGCAACTGAAAGAGCTGCTTTCCCCCGAGGAGTACGCCGCCGCCCGAGCCAGCACCCTGAATGCCCACTACACCAGCCCCACCGTCATCCGCGCCATCTACGACACGGTGGAGCGGATTGGTTTCACCACCGGCAATATTCTGGAACCCTCCTGCGGCGTGGGCAACTTCTTCGGGATGCTGCCGGAGAGCATGGCCGGCAGCCGCCTGTATGGCGTAGAGCTGGACAGCATCACCGGACGCATCGCCCGCCAGCTTTACCCGGAGGCCAATATCACGGTGGCTGGCTTTGAGACCACCAGCCAGCGGGATTTTTACGACCTCGCCGTAGGCAATGTGCCCTTCGGTAATTACAAAGTCAACGACAAAGCCTACAACAACCTTGGCTTTTCCATCCACAATTATTTCTTCGTGAAAGCGCTCGACCAGGTGAGGCCGGGCGGTATCGTGGCGTTTGTCACCAGCCGTTTCACGATGGATTCCAAGGACAGCTCCGCCCGCAAGTACCTGGCCCAGCGGGCCGACCTGCTGGGCGCAGTACGCCTGCCCAACAATGCCTTCAAGGCCAACGCAGGCACGGAAGTGGTTTCCGACATCCTCTTTTTGCAGAAGCTGGAACGGCCCATCGACCGGGAACCAGAGTGGGTGCAGGTGGGGCGGACGCCCGAGGGTTTTACCATCAACCAGTATTTCGTGGACCACCCCGACATGGTGCTGGGCATTTTCTCGAGCGAGAACACCCAGTATGGCCGGGAGGATGTGACGGTAAACCCTATCGAGGGGGCCGACCTGGCCAAACAGCTCAAAGAGGCCACCGCAAAAATTCAAGGCTGGTACGTTGCCATCGAAAAGGCCGGCACCGAGTTGGACGAGCACGCTTCCCGCATCCTGCCCGCCAACCCGAGCGTTAAAAACTTCTCCTATACGGTGGTGGACGGTGAGGTCTACTACCGCGAAAATTCGGTCATGACGCCGGTGGAGCTGAGCGGCGACGCGAAGGAGCGGGTCAAGGGGATGGTGGAGCTGCGAGGCATCGTCAACGAGCTGATTTCTTACCAGTTGGAAGATTTTCCGGAGGCGGACATTGCCGCCAAACAGGCTGAGCTGAACGCCGCCTACGATGCTTTTACCGCTAAATATGGTCTGCTCAATGACCGCAAAAACGGTCGGCTTTTTGAGGACGATTCGTCTTACTACCTGCTCTGCTCCCTGGAAAACCTGGACGAAAACGGCAAACTGAAAAGCAAGGCAGATATGTTCACAAAGCGGACCATCCGGCCCGAACGTACTGTCACTCATGTGGACACCCCTGCCGAAGCGCTGGCGGTGTCCATCGGGGAAAAGGGCAAGGTTGATTTGTCCTATATGGCGGAACTTTTGGGCACGCCGGAAGATTTTGAGCGTATCACCGGCGAGCTGCGGGGCGTGATTTTCAAAGACCCTTCGGAGGATGTGAGCGACCCGGAAGCGGGCTGGCAAACCGCTGACGAGTACCTGTCCGGCAACGTCCGCAACAAGCTGCAGATCGCCAAGCTGGCCGCTGCGAATGACCCGGCTTTTGAGGTCAACGTGGAAGCCCTGACCGCCGCCCAACCCAAGGACCTGGATGCCACCGAAATCGACGTGCGGCTGGGGGCGACCTGGATCAGTCCCGACGTTATCCAAAAGTTCATGAACGAGACGTTTCAAATTCCCTTTTATTTAAGGTACGCCATTCGGGTCAAATTTTCCCCGGCGACGGCGGAGTGGCGTATTGAGGGCAAGACCAAAACAAACCGCAACGACGTTATAGCCTACGAGACCTTCGGCACGGCCCGGGCCAGTGCCTACAAGATTCTGGAGGATACCCTCAATCTCCGGGATGCGCGGGTCTATGATACCGTGGAGGATGACAGCGGCAAGCCCAAGCGGGTGCTGAACAAAAAGGAGACCATGCTGGCCGGGCAGAAGCAGCAGGCCATCAAGGATGCCTTTGCTAACTGGATTTGGCAAGACCCGCAGCGGCGTGAAAGTTTGGTTAAACAGTACAACGAGCTGTTCAATTCCGCCCGACCCCGGGAGTACGACGGCAGCCACATCCATTTTGTGGGCATGAACCCGGAGATCACCCTGCGGGAACACCAGCGGAACGCCATTGCCCATGTGCTGTACGGCGGGAACACCCTGCTGGCCCACGAGGTGGGCGCGGGCAAAACCTTTGAGATGGCTGCCTCGGCCATGGAGGCAAAGCGGCTGGGCCTGTGCCAGAAGTCCCTTTTCGTGGTGCCGAACCACCTGACCCTCCAGTGGGCGCAGGATTTTTTGCATCTCTACCCGAGTGCAAAATTGCTGGTGGCCAGCAAAAAGGACTTTGAGACAGCCAACCGGAAGAAGTTCTGCGCTCGCATTGCCACCGGGGACTACGACGCGGTCATCATCGGCCACAGTCAGTTTGAGAAAATCCCCCTTTCCTTTGAGCGGCAGGAGCGCATCATCCAGGAGCAGATCGACGAGATCCAGAGCGGCATTGCCGAGCTGAAACATTCCTCCGGGGAGAAATTTACCATCAAGCAGATGGAGAAAAGCCGCAAGCAGCTGGAAATGAAACTTGAAAAACTGCGGGCTACCGAGCGCAAGGACGATGTAGTAACCTTTGAAGAATTGGGTGTAGACAGGCTGTTTGTGGATGAGTCTCACAGCTTTAAGAACCTTTTTCTTGTAACTAAAATGCGCAATGTCGCTGGTTTATCTACGTCCGAAGCCCAGAAGTCCAGCGATATGTTCGGTAAGTGTCGCTATATGGATGAGCTGACCGGAGGCCGGGGCGTGGTATTCGCTACGGGTACGCCTGTGAGCAACTCCATGACCGAATTGTTTACGGTCATGCGTTATTTGCAGTACGGCACGTTGCAACAAAAGGGGCTGACGCATTTTGACTGCTGGGCGTCCACCTTTGGGGAGACCACCACCTCCATTGAACTGGCCCCCGAGGGCACCGGCTACCGGGCGCGGACCCGCTTTGCAAAATTCTTCAACCTCCCCGAACTTATGACTATGTTCAAAGAGGTAGCGGACATCAAGACCAGTGACCAGCTCCACCTGCCTGTGCCGGAGGCAAAGTTCGAGACGGTGCTGGTCAAGCCCTCTGAAATTCAGAAGGAAATGGTGCAGTCTCTCTCCGAGCGGGCGGGCAAGATCAACGCCGGGATGGTGGATGCTTCCGAGGACAATATGTTGTGTATAACGAATGATGGGCGGAAAATTGGACTCGATCAGCGCCTCATGAACCCTCTTTTGCCCGATGACCCAAACAGCAAGCTGAACGCCTGCGTATCCAACGTGCTGCGTATCTGGGAGGAAGGCAAAACGGACAAATTGACCCAACTCCTGTTCTGCGATTTGTCCACACCCAAGGGGGATGGGCAGTTTAACGTCTACGATGATGTGAAGAAAAAACTACTGGCGGCGGGCGTGCCGGAAAGCGAGGTCGCCTTTATCCACACGGCCGACACCGAGGCCAAGAAGAAGGAATTGTTCTCCAAAGTGCGCACCGGACAGGTGCGCATTTTGCTTGGCAGTACGGCAAAAATGGGGGCGGGCACCAACGTGCAGGACCGGTTGGTGGCCGTCCATCATCTGGATGTGGGCTGGAAACCCTCGGACATGACCCAGCGCAACGGCCGCATCATCCGGCAGGGCAATCGGAACAAGACGGTGCAGATTTACAATTACGTCACGGAAGGAACATTCGATGCGTACCTCTGGCAAACGCTTGAAAATAAACAGCGCTTCATCGGCCAGATCATGACCAGCAAAAGCCCAGTGCGAAGCTGCGAGGATGTGGACGAGCAGGTCCTCAGCTACGCCGAGGTCAAGGCGCTGTGTGCCGGAAACCCGCTCATCAAGGAAAAGATGAATCTGGATGTGGAGGTAGCAAAGCTGAAAGTTCTCAAAGCCGACCACCAGAGCCAGAAGTACCGGCTGGAGGATAAGCTGCTCAAAGAGTTTCCGGCCAGCATCCAGTGTAAGAAAACGGAGATCGCCGCCCTGCAACAGGATGCAAAAGTAGTTGAATCGAACCCCCAGGTGAAGGACGGTTTCTGCGGCATGACCGTGAAAGGGATGCACTTTGAGGACAAGCTGGCCGCAGGCGAGCGGCTGCTTCTGGCCTGCAAGGAAATGCCCACCGCCGAGACGGTGACGCTGGGTAATTATCGCGGCTTTGGCCTCGACTTGCGCTTTGATACCTTCCGCAACGAGTACCAGGCCGTGCTGCGTGGTGCAAGCAGTCACTTCGTTCCCCTCGGCACCGACGCCCGCGGCAACCTGACCCGCCTGGACAACGCGCTGGACAACTTCCCCGACCGCATCGCCCGCGCCGAGAACCAGCTGCAAACTTTGTACCAGCAGCGGGACGCGGCGCAAGTGGAAGTGGAAAAGCCTTTCCCCAAAGAAGCGGAGCTGGCTGAAAAATCCGCCCGTCTGGCCGAGCTGGACACCTTGCTGAACATGGAGGGCCGCCCTGAACCGGAGCGGGAAGAACCGGAGACTGAACAGGGCGGCGAGCACCGCCCATCGGTGATAGATAGCTTGAAACGCACGGTGCCGCCCTACGCTACTGAAAAGAAACTAAAACAACACAACAAGGAAAGGTAAAAAGAGGGCAAGCAGGTTATTATCTGCTTGCCCTTTATATCGCTTGAAGGAACCTATTTCTTTATAAAAAGGCCGACAATAAAGATGATGATTGCTAATACCACCAAGATTATCGAAACACCGCTCAACCATGTGTTTCTGCCTATGTCTACCAAAGCAATAAAAATAGACAACAACATCACCATTACTGCTGAAAGCATCACTTTGGTCGAGTTCATTGTCATGCCTCCTTCCGATTTTATTAAATATAATATACTTGAAAATCATGAACATTTCAACCAAAGAAAGTGAGATTTCAACCATATACTACACTTAAGAACAGATAATCGGGCAAACAAAAATTCTTATTTTTTCTTAGACAGCAAAAAGGAGAAAGGTGACATGAATACGAATGAAGAACCGAATACTACTCTTTACAAGCAGATGTTTGCGGAACAGGAGCAGTTCCGGGACTGGCTGCTGGCCCAGCCGCCGCAGGAGATTTTGAACCACGCCTATGAGTATGTCATGCGGGAGGACATTCTGCTTTCGCTGGAGTACAACGACCTGACCGATGCCCAAGCGGCGGCTTTGCTCTCATCGTCCTCACCGCTGGCCGATGTTTATGCAGAATTTGACCATTTGGAAAGCAGCCACATGGAGGAAATTTGGAACTGCATCGAGAGCCGGGCAGATGCTCTGCAGGCCGGCCAGCTGGACTATGCCAAGACCCTGATCGACGAGTTTTGCGCCTACGAATACGCTTCGCAGGCGGATTTCAGCGACTTGAGCAGGGTGAACATCGCTTACACCACCGTAGGCGACGAAGATATCCCGTTGCAAGTCCATGTGGACCTTGAAGGGTACAAGATCGAGTGAGCCCTTCCCCCAAAAACGGACACAAAACAGGATGAAAAAGCCGAATAAAAACGCAGAGATAAAGTGTACTGCAATCAGGCGGCGGAAGCGGCAAGTTCAGCTTCAAAACTTGCAGGCGAACGCCAGCCAAGGGCAGAATGGGGGCGGATGGTGTTGTAAAAGGCTTCGAGATAGGCAAAGACATCGTCCTGTGCAGCTTCCCTTGTAGGATAGTGCTTGAGGTGGACCAGTTCACACTTGAGGCAGCTGAAGAAGTTCTCCGCAACGGCGTTGTCATAAGGGTCGCCGCGGCGGGACATACTCTGCCGGATGCCATAGGTTTCCAGGCGCTCCCGGTAGGCCCAGGCGGCATACTGGACGCCCCGGTCGCTGTGAAAGATCAGACCTTTGGCAGGTTTACGGCGGCGATACGCCATATCCAGGGCTGCCAGTGTCAGCTGGGTATCGATTCTGTCCGAGAAGGCATAACCGACGATCTTACGTGTACACAGGTCTTTGACAATGGCTAAATAGAGCCAGCCTTCTCCGGTGGGAATGTAGGTAATATCTCCCACCCAGGCCTGATCGGGCCGGTCAAAGAAAAAGTTCCGCTGCAAAAGGTTGGGCGCAATGGGATGGCTGTGATTGGAATGGGTCGTCTTTTTATAAGCCCTTCTGCGTGCCGAGGAGATCCCGGCCAGGCGCATCTGCCGGTGCACCCGTTTGCGGGAGCAGCCAAATTCCGGCTTCAGCAGCCGGTACAGGCTGTCCAGCCCCATGGCCGGATACTTCTCATGCAGTTCGATCAGCCGGCGCCGGAGCGCCTGGTTTTGCAGCCTGCGCCTGCAAATTTTCTCTGCCTTCCAGCCGTAATACCCGCTGCGGGATACCTCCAATACCCGGCATGCCTGTTCCACAGAGGCTCCCTGACGCTTGAGCGTCTGGACGCAGCGGTATCTCTCCTCTACGGTTTCGACAGGATGCCGACGGATTTTTTTAAGACGTCTATGACCTCGTCTTTCTCGCCCAGCTGCCTGCGCAGGCTGCGGTTCTCTGCTTCCAGCTCCCGGATGCGCTTTTGCTCCCGGTTCTGTCTGCTGACCTGGCCCATCTGAACGCCGGAGGCTTTCAGCCAGCTGCGCAGCGTGTCGATGCAGATCCCCAGCTCTTTGGCCACTTCCACTGGCTGACGGCCTTGTTCTGTCACCAGCCGTACGGCTCCGGCTTTGAACGCATCGTCGTACCGTGGGGGTGCGGTTCGTTTTTTCGTTTTCTTCTGTTCCATAGCGTGTGCTCCTTTGCTTTCCAGTTTACGACTCTTTTTTCTGTTCGTCAATTCGGGTATGGGGGCACATTTTGTCGAAGCAAAAATATGAGGATTGGCGTTTTGGCAAGGTGGATTATCTGGAGCGTGTTTGTTCGGCAAATTTAAAGAAGCTGTCATTGGTTTTGCACCAGATGCGAGTGTACGCACAAAAAGCAAATTTGAAACCGTCCTTTTGTTATTACAAACGGTGGGGTGTCAAGAAGAAGGGCGGACAAGGCAAAAAGCCTGTGATCCCGCTGAGATTCAGTAAAAGCGAAAACCCGGAAATTGAAAAGTGGTATGCTACACATTTTGTGGACAGCAAACGTATTGCTCTTTTGAAAGAACAGCAGAACCCACAAAACGAGTCGTCAGAAACAGAATAACGCCCAATATCAGGACAGGGGCAGATGAAAATCATCTGCTCCTGTTTTTCTTTTGGAAAGGGAAAGGGTATGAAAAACCGCCGCGACCAGCAGCTGCACTTCCGGGTCAGCAAGCCGGAACTGGACCGCATTCACGTCAAGATGGCGGAGCTGGGCATTGTGAGCATCGGGGCATACCTTCGGAAAATGGCGCTGGATGGCTACTGCATCCGGCTCGATTTGAAGGAAGTGAACTGGATGGCTTATCTGCTGCAAATGTGCAGCAACAACCTGAACCAGTACGCCAAGCGTGCCAACGAGAGCGGCCGCGTTTACCAGACAGACATAGAGGACTTACGGGCACGGTTGGATGAATTGATCGGTCTCGCCAAACAAATTTTGGCGCAGCTGGCCGCCCTATGAGCCGCGACATCCTTGCAAGGGCCGCGGCTTATTTTTTATACTGCGGTCAGGTGGGCACAAATCCGAAAGGGGGTGAGAAAACTGGCCGCCACACGTCTCATTGCGCTGCATCAGAACAAAGGCAAGAGCGTTGCAGCCTGCTTGAAAAGCCGCACCGATTACGCCCAAAACCCGGAGAAAACCGCCGGCGGCGAAATGGTCAGCAGCTACGGGTGCAGCCCATTGACAGTGGATGAGGAATTTCTTTTGTGCAAACGGCAATACGAGCAATCCACTGGGCGCAGCCAGAAAAATAACGTCATTGCCTACCAGATCCGGCAATCCTTCAAGCCGGGCGAGATCACGCCGGAAGAAGCCAACAAGGTGGGCTATGAGCTGGCCATGCGCTGGACAAAAGGCAAGTACCAGTTTTTCGTCTGTACCCATACCGACCGTCAGCACATTCATAATCACATTCTCTATAACTCTACCTCCATGGACGGCAGCAGGAAGTTCCGGGACTTCTGGCTGTCGGGTTTGGCAGTGCAACGGCTCAGTGATGTGATTTGTTTGGAGCACAAGCTGTCGGTGATTGAAACCAAGCCCTACCGCGAGCGGCAAAAACGTATTCTCTACCCGCCCAAGGAGAGCAACCGCGACCACCTCTGCGCGGTAATCGACAACATCTTGCGAGACAAGCCTTCCGACTTTGACGCCTTTCTGCAAAAGCTGGAACAGGAGGGCTACGAGGTCAAGCGGGGCAAGCATACCTCGGTGAAAGGGAAGCGGCAGAAACGGTTCATCCGCTTTCGGACGTTGGGTGCAGGCTACAGTGAGGAAGAAATTCGTGCTGTTTTGGAAGGTAGGGCAGAGCACAAGCCGCGGCAGAGGCCGGAGGTTTCAGCCAAAGAGGATACTTTCCGGCTCTTGATCGACCTTGCCGCGAAGCAGAACAAGGGGACCGGCTACCAGCGGTGGGCCAAGAAGTTCAACCTGAAGGAAATATCCAAAACGCTGATCTTCTTGCAGGAGAACAAGCTCACCAACATGGATGAGCTGAACGACAAGGCTGATGTGGCAGTCAAACGTTTCCATGAATTGCAGGAGACGATCAAAGCCGCAGAGAAGCGGATGGCCGAAATAGCGGAACTGAGGACACAGATCATCCAGTACGCCAAGACCCACGATGTATATGCCGCCTACCGTAAGGCCGGGTACAGCAAAAAGTTCCGCGCCGAGCACGAAGCAGAGATTCTGCTGCATCAGGCAGCCAAAGAATTTTTTGATAAGCAGGGTATCAAAAAGTTGCCCAAGGTGAAGGACCTGAACGCCGAGTATGCCGAGCTGCTCATGCAGAAGAAGGAGGTCTACCCGGAATACCGCAAAGCCAGGGAGGAGATGCAGCGGCTTTTGCGGGCACAGAAAAATATCGAGCGATTCTTCGCAGAAGAGACACCGCAGCCGGACCGGCAGCAGAGCCGGTAAACGAAACACGCCAAAGGTCGATTTTGCGTCGGCCTTTGGCGTGCTTTTTTGTTTGTATGGAAATGGAAGCGTTCCGAAGGAACGCGCAGCCTGCATCCAGCGGATGCAGTTTTGAGAAGGGTTTGGGAAGCTCCCAACAAGCATTTTTGCACGGCCAGAGGAGGTACGATGCAAAAATAGCAGATTGGTACCAGTCTGCCCTGCTTGCGCACTCCGCGTTGCGAAAAGAACCCCAAAATTTAGAATGCTTATGCTAGAATCTCCTGCAGCTGGCGCTGCACAATTTGGGTCAAACAGTCCAGCCGTTCCTGCGGTGCCGGGATGCTCGGATGCTGTTCAAAGCAGAAGCTTCGCAAATTCTTTAAATCGCTGCGGATGGCATCCGTCATCAAGCCTCTGGCCGTGGCGATGAAATCCACGCCCAGCCGGGGGGAACAATGCCGGATGCACCAGTCAGTATTCTTCAGCTGGTCGTCATCCAGATCAAACAGCAAACTTCGGTTATTATCAAACACCGGAGCCATCTTCTGAACCTGCATGGTATCGTTTTGGTAGAGAACACCAAAATTCCCGCTGTGGCGGTCAGTATTCAAAATCAGAGCGTCCAGAATACACATCCGGCGGAAGGCATCGCCGCTGCCAATGCTCTCAAAGTATTTCAGAAAACCGGAAATGGTCCGGTCTTTGGTCAAAACGGCTGCCTTGGCAAGGCCAGACGTTTCGCTGGTGAACAGTGGACATTTGGAGATCAGCACACCATGATAGAACCCCAGATCGTAGGTCACGGCATCCGGGCAGAGACAGGCTGCCAGCTGGGAAGCCAGATATTCCGAAAGTGGTTCCAGACCAAAAACACCGCCGGTCTTGTAGAGCCAAATGGTATCACCCTCCCGCATCCAGCACTTGGCATACTGACCATCTGTGCTGAACTCTGGCGAGGTGGAGAAAAAGGTGGAACTGCTCAGAGAACCATCAAATGCCGCCTCCGAAATCACTTCATTGAATGGATTGCGGTAAAGAGAAACTTCTCTCCATTTTAAGGGAGAATCCACCCGCTTGACCCAGAAAGTGTCGTTCAGAGACAGCGCATGGGTCACATCCAGATAGCCGTCCAGTTCCTGACAGCCGTATTGCTTGAGCAGCTCGGCAATGTGGGCTCGATGCTTGGGCGCTTTCCGGCGTTCCAGAAAATCGGTCAAATTGGTATAGCCAAAAGGCCGTTTCTCTGTGTACCAAACTTCTTCCTGGGCTGTGACTTCCAGGTATTCATTTCGTTCGCACCGGAATGACAACCAGACGATATCTTTATTGAGAAGAAGATAGCACATCCAGACCACTCCTTTCATCCGGGGAAGAACCTTATACCATGGTCGCTTCGCTCTTGCGATACAAGGCCGGCGCTCCGCACAGATTGAAAATAACATCCTTTGGGCTATTATACCATAACAAATCTCTTTTCTGTCAAGAAAAAGAAAATCGGTTTGGAACCTTTTAAGAAAGGAGTGCCCAAGCTGGCGTCCTGCCAGTCCGGCCAGCCGGCTTTATCGCTGGAGCGTTCTTTGCGATGAATGGCAGGCAGCTGGTTGGGCCTGTCGTTCAGATCAAAGGATCTGCGCAACGATCCGTTCCGGCCGTGTTTTCTCAACAACTTTCATCTCGATGATGGATGTATAATCGATTGCAGCAGGGAGGATTGGCGCGACCCGATCGTTTCCGAAAAATGCAAAATGTTTCGCCGAAACAGGGGTATTCTCACTGAAATTCCTGTTTCTGTCCATCAAACAGCGCACAGGAGAAAAAATGCCCCAGCGTGATATCCAGGCCATCGCACAATTTCTTGATGGTGGTGATGGAGACCTGCTGCCGGCTGGGGTCCAGCATACTGTAAACAGTGGAGGGGGTGATCCCGGCAAGGTTGGCCAGTTCATTGGGACAGATGCCCCGCTGGCGGCAGAGTTCCTGAAAGCGTTCGGCAACAGCGTCTTTTACGGTCATACACATTTCACCTCAAGAAAATGATACTAAAATTTTTTCACACGCGTATACGCAAGCGCGTATAAATGCGCGCGCTCCATCCATACGATGGGGGATTAACGGGTCGAAAACAAAAATGAATGGTAAAACGCAGAAGATGGAAAAGAAAAGTATCCTCCATCTGGAAAATGGAGGTACAGGTCAGGCTGGCGTATGTAGTTTTTCCGGACCTTTTTTCCATACAGCCGAAAAGATCCGCTGCATCTCGGTCCTCTTGCGTTTCATGTCCGAATGGACATAGCGTTTCAACGTCACGTTGGCATCAGCGTGGCCCAGGATCTCACTCAGTGTCTTGATGTCGCAGCCGTTTTGCAGGCAGGTGGTGGCAAACGTATGGCGCAGGGCATGGGGGTGCACCCGGCGAACACCGGCCCGGCGCAGATAGCTCTGGATGCTCTTGCGGTAACAGCGAGGCTCCACCGGCCTTTCGGTGCTGCTTGAGAGAAACCAGGTGTCCGGGCTGGCGCTGCCCCGCATCTTGCGCAGCAAAATGACCAGATCGTGAGGGATCGGGATCTCACGTCCGGAACTCTTTGTTTTTGGCGTTTGAACAACGATTTTGGTGCAGCCGACGCCGCAGTAAATGCGGCTTACCGTGCGGCGGACGGTCATGGTTCCGGCCTTGAAGTCAAAATCGCCCCACTGTAAACCGCATACTTCTCCGATGCGCAGTCCCAGCTGCATTTGCAGCAAAAGGCCTACTTTGCGCGGCGTCGGGGCGGCCAATACAAAATTCCGAAGCGCCGCCTGTTCCTGGTCGGAAAAAGGCTTGGTCTGGTTGGATTCCATCTGGGGCAGCTTGACAAACACTTCCACCGTCCGCATCAAGTGCAGGTGAGCAGCGTATTTGCAGATGCGGCGCAACATGGTCAGGCACTCCCGGGAGGAGGAAGCACCCAGTGGTTTGTGCCTGCCGTTCTTTGCGGAGATCACTTGCAAAATGCCCTGCTCCAGCCGCTGCTCGTTCAAAGCCGCAAGTGTGTCGCCGCCAAAAACAGGCAAAAGATATCGTTCCAACGTATAATGATAATGAGCCAGGGTGGATTCTTTGAGCCCGCATGAAATCGACAAAAGCCACTGCGCTGCAAGTTCTGAAAATTTCATCTTGGAGCTGCTTTTGTTTTGAACCTTTCTTGCCATATTGATCTCTCCTTACTGCATTTCGTTACATAAATCATACAGTCTATTACATGGCCGTTCTTGCGATCTGTAAAATATTGGTATAGGGTCGCAAAAATCGTTTGTTACATTGCACGATTTTGGTTGCGGACGAACTCGCTCTACTTGCAAAACACTCGAAACCATGCTAAAATACATATACATTCAGCAGTAAAAGGTATCCTCCATTTTCCAGATGGAGGATACCTTTGGGTACAAAGGAGGAAAGGGCATGGCGTTGGTTTTATCCGAACACAACGGGTGGACCATGCCGCCATGCAGCAAAATGGATGCTGTTTGCCCCACAGGCGAGAGCTGCACAAAATCGCATCGAACCGGCGCAAAGCGCCGGTGTGAAGGAGCGCAGAGCTTGCTGGATCCAGGCCAAAAACAGCCCGAAGACATGCGCAGAAAGGCGAAGCGTTGGAACGCCCTCGACAAGGCTTTCGCACAGCATAGCACAGAAAAATGTGGAAAGTGTATTGGAATCGTAGGGGATGAGTGGCAGCCTGAGTCATTGGCAGGATTGGACAAAGGCGAGCGTTGGGCCGGCAGGAATTTTGCACCCTGCAAGGCAGACGGGAAGAAACCTCTGGGATGTACCGATAAACTGAATGGATGTGTTCCTGCAAATGGTGTGCTGAGATTGCAGGATACACCTGAAAAGCTGACGCCGGATCAGCGCCAAAAGCTGGAGCAGCTCCTGGGTCAAACAGAAAGGACAGAGCTCCATGCAGCTTAAAACGATCGATTTACATAGCCACATCCTGCCGGATTTTGATGACGGCAGCCAATCGGTGGAAATATCCCTGGCCATGCTGCGGCGGGAGGCAGAACAGGGCGTGGATGTGGTCTGCGCCACTTCCCATTATTATGCGCACCATGAAGGGATCGACGCATTCTGCGCCCGGCGGGCGGAGGCTCTGGAGCGCCTGTCCGCTGCCATGACGGATGACCTGCCTCAGGTACTCCCGGCGGCGGAGGTGACCTATTTCTCTCACATGGAGGAGCGGGACCTGGAGCCGCTGTGCATCCGGGACACCCGGACCCTCATGCTGGAGATGCCCTTTACCGACTGGACCGATCTCCAGGTGGAGACGGTGGAGGCTCTGGTCCTGGACCGCCGCTATGATGTGGTACTGGTCCACCCCGAGCGATTCTGTTTCAGCAAGTCCAACAAACACAAGCTGAAGCAGTTGGCGCAACTGCCCATCGGGCTGCAAGTCAATGCGGGGAGTTTGCTCCGCTGGGGCACCCGGCGGCTGGCGCTGGACCTGCTGCAGATGGCCCATATGCCTCTGCTGGGCAGCGATTGTCATAACCTGACATCCCGTCCGCCCAATCTGAAAGAAGGAAGAAAAGTCGTTATGCAGAAATTGGGAGAGGACTTCCTCACCAAAATCGACCTCAATGGGGAATGGGTCACCATCCCCACTACGGAGGCACCATGAGCCGGTATGGACGTAAACGGGTCAGCCGGCGGGATGTGCTGAAAGCGGCAGGCGCTTTGGCAGCATCCGTGGCCGCTCTGGGCGGCGGGGCCTGGCTGTTGCAGCGAATGGACGATGAGCAGGACCGTGTCAACGCCTCGGACAGCTACACCACCAACGACCACCGTACCGCCGCCGAGCTGAAGGAGATCACTTATAAAGGCAAGAACTACCGGCAGCGTCCGGATCTCGAAAGTTACCTCTTTTTGGGCATCGACGTCATGGGCCCGGCGGTGGGTACTCAAAGTTATGTGGCTGGCGGCCAGGCCGATACTCAGATCCTTCTGGTGCTGGATAACGCCGCCAAGACCTGGCAGCTGCTGCAGATCAACCGCGACAGCATGGTGGAGGTGCCGGTGCTCAGTATGATGGGAACGGTGGCCTATACCATCAAACAGCAGATCGCTCTGGCCCACGCCTATGGCAATGGCCGGGAGCAAAGCTGCGAAAACAATGTGTTGGCAGTGTCCATGCTGTTGGACGATCAGCCCATCGACGGATATTTTTCCCTGAATATGGGAGGTGTGGGCATCCTGGTGGACCTGATCGGCGGTGTGACGCTGACGGTGACCTCGGACTTTTCCGCCATCGACCCGTCCCTTGTGGAAGGGGAGACCATCACCCTCAACGGCGAACAGGCTTTCGAGTATGTTCGCCAGCGCCAGAACGTGGATGACCAGACAAACCTGGCCCGTATGGCCCGGCAGCGGCAGTTCCTCACTGCGTTTGAAGAAAAGGTGAGGGGGATGGACCCGGAATTTGCGGTCACTGCTTATGAGGAACTGTCGGAGTATGTCATCACGGACATGGCCAGCGGCACCGCAGTGGATATCGCAGATAAACTGAAAACCTATACAGAACAGCCCTTGCTCACCATCGATGGCGAAAACACAGTGGAGGACGGCTATTGGGCTTACTACCTGGATGAGGACAGCTTGCAGGAAACGATTTTACAGCTGTTCTATGCAGAAATTTGAAGGCAGGAGAAAGAAGACGGATGGAACAACAAAACCGCAATGACATGGCATCGCCCAACATACAGACGCCGGTGGTACGGCAGCAGCGGGCTGATACAACAGAGATCGACCTGGTGGAGGTATTCTACCTGCTTTTGGACCACTGGTGGCAGATCTTTCTCTGTCTGGTGCTGGGGGCAGGGATCGCCTTTGGGGTGACAAAATTTCTCATGACCCCCCTGTATAAGGCTACGTCCAGCATCTACATCGTTTCGGCCTCCAACAATTCAGTGGTGGACCTGACCGATCTGCAGATCGGCGCTCAGCTGACCGCGGATTATCAGGAACTGATGCTCAGCCGGCCGCTGCTGGAGGATGTGATCAAAAACCTGGAACTGATGGATGCAGAAGGTGAGAAGTCCATGAGTACAAGGGCTTTGGCCGAGATGATCCAGATCACCAACGCCACAGATACCCGTATTCTGGATATCACCGTGACCAGCCCTGATCCCAGGCAGGCGGCGGACATCGCCAATGAGCTGGTGGAACAGGCCTGCATCTACCTGCCCCAGATCATGGAGACAGATGAACCCAATCTGGTGGAGTCCGCGATCCCGCCCACCGAAAAATCCAGCCCCAGCACCGCCCGCAATGTGGTACTGGGCGGGATGCTGGGAGCAATCCTCTGCTGCGGCGTACTGCTGCTGCGGTATCTCATGAACGATACCTTCGTCACTCCGGACGATATCGAAAAGTATTTTGGCGTGCAGCCTCTGGCCACCATCCCTGAGACAAATATGGGAGGATTCGATGAGGCGAACAAAAAACGCAGATGGTTCAAAAAGAGAGGTGCCAAATGAAGGAACTGGAAATCAGCAGAATACCGCAGCTGTCCTTCGAGGTGACTGAGGCCCTCAACCAGCTGCGGATCAACCTGGGCTTTTGTGGGGACCAGATCAAGACCATTATGGTGACCAGCAGTGTGCCCAACGAAGGAAAGAGTTTCATCGCCATGCAGCTCTGGCGGATGATGGCGGAGGTGGGGACCCCGTCGCTGCTCATCGACTGCGACTTTCGCAATTCGGAGATGCGCCGCAAGTATGGACTGCACAGCGCCGATAAAGAAAAGCTGCTGGGCGCGGCCCACTATCTGGCGGGCAAGACGGATGTGCAAAACATCATTTATAAAACCAATATTCCCAACGGCTATATGATCCCGGTGACGACCGCCATCGTCAATCCCACTATCCTGCTGGAAAGCGCCAACTTCGCCAGGATGCTGGACTACTGCAAAGAGCATTTTGCCTACATCCTGGTGGACACACCGCCGCTGGCCAGTGTGGCCGACGCGCTGAATATTGCCCGATACTGCGATGGTAGTGTGCTGGTGGTGCGCAGCGGCGACACGCCCCGCAAGGTGGTGGACAACTCGGTGCAGATGCTGCGGCGCACAGATACGCCGCTGCTGGGCCTGGTCCTCAACCGTGCCGATGTAAGCGGGCGATCCAGCGTCTATTATCATCGCTATTATCGTTCCGGCTATTATTACAAAGGTTCCCGTTATGGCTATGGATATGGCGGTAGTCATACCAGAGATACAGGAAAAACGACCGACAATGGAGGTAAGTAACATGCGTAAACAATGGATCTTGAAGCTGACCAGCGTTTCTCTGGTGGCAGTGATGGCGGCGGCCATGGGCAGCCAGGCTCTGGCCATCGATTGGCATCCCAGCCGTACCCAGAGTGAGGTGGAGGTGAGCGAGTCCACCACCACGACCACCACCGGCAGCACCATTACTGTGACTACACCTACGGGTGATCAGGTGCAGGACTCGGAAGCAGCGGTGATCCAGGTGACACCGGTCTCGGTGACCCTGACGGCCAACGCTGCCGTAGAAGCGGCCAACCCCGGTGCTACGGCTGAACAGCTGGCGGCAGTTGCTACCGAGAGCGGCCTGAGCTATGCGGCCAACGGTCAGCTGAATAACCTTTACAACCAGGTTACCAACGCGGAAAGCACCGAGCAGCTGCTGGAAACCACGGCTCCTGCCGCTGCTGCAACCTTTGAGACGACTGTGGGCGCGTCGGCCAGTGAGTACGCTCCCATTGCCCTGTACGACGTGGCCGCCTCGGCCAGCGCGGAGGCTGTCATTGCGGAAAGCGGCAGTGTACAGGTGGCCATTTCGGTGCCTGGTGTGGCTGACGGCACCCAGGTGGTGGCGATCTGCTGGGACCGCAACGGCAACTCCCGCACCGTGCCCGTGCGCGTCGTGAACGGCGTTGTGTACCTGACCGTCTACAGCTCCGGGCCTGTCATGATCATGGCCCGGACACAGGTGCAGGGCTGAGTTTGAAAAAGGCTTTGGGGTAAAAGGCAGCCGGCCTGAAGAAAAGTGTAAAAGACAGTAAGGACTTGCGAAAAGGGCTGCTTTCCAGACACAACGTGTGGCAGGGAGGCAGCCCTTACTTTTGAGGGGTATTTGATATTGAAGGATTGCGGAGGAAACCTATGTCGAAATTTCAGCACGATGTGATGCTGCGTGTTGTGAAGCTGTTGGATGTATTTCTCGTTGCAGTGCCGTTCGCAGTATGCTGGTTTTTTTACTATGCAAAACATATTCACACTCCATTTGGTTGGATGGGACATGCCTGCATACTGGCACTCTATGCGGGGCTGTACATCATTCTTGGAAAAGTATACGATGCCTTTTTGATGTCCATGCAGCGCGTTTCAGAACTGGTTTACAGCCAGATCCTGGCAGCCATGGCGACCGACGGACTGATCTATATTGTGATCTGTTTGCTTTCCGCAAAACTGTGCAATCTGATACCCGGTATGGCAGCCATTGCGGGCCAGTGTGTGATGGCTGTATTGTGGGCGTTTATAGCGCATCGCTGGTATTATGACACGTTCCCGCCTCAGGCGACAGCGGTGATTTACGATGAACGTCATGGGATGGAAAAACTCATCAATGAGTATGACCTGAACTTAAAATACAATGTCAGAACAAGCATGCATGTGAAAAAATGCCTGGACGATCTGCATGCGCTGGACGGCATGAAAACTGTATTTCTCAGCGGTATCCACAGTCACGACCGGAACATTATTTTGAAGTACTGTGTGGCGCGGGACATCAGTGTGTTTGTGGTCCCGCGAATCGGCGATGTGATCATGAGCGGTGCGTATCCGATGCATATGTTCCACCTACCCATGCTGCGGGTCGGGCGATATATGGCAAACCCTGAATATCTGTTTATCAAGCGTGCGATGGACATTGTGTTGTCGCTCGCTGCACTGGTGATCACCAGTCCCATCTTCCTGGTAACTGCCATTGCCATCAAGTCGGATGGCGGGCCTGCATTTTACAAACAGGTGCGCCTGACAAAGGACGGAAAGCCGTTCGAAATCATGAAGTTCCGCAGTATGCGGGTGGATGCAGAGAAGGATGGTGTGGCGCGGCTTTCGACCGGCGATAAGGACGACCGCATCACGCCGGTGGGGCATATTATCCGCAAGTGCCGCATCGACGAGCTGCCCCAGCTGATCAACATCCTGAAGGGGGATTTGTCCATCTGCGGCCCCCGTCCGGAACGCCCTGAGATCGCAGCACAATACTGCGAGGAGATGCCGGAGTTTGCACTGCGTTTGCAGGCCAAGGCGGGACTGACAGGGTATGCGCAGGTGTATGGCAAGTACAATACAACGCCCTACGATAAGCTGCAAATGGACCTGATGTACATTGCACATCCCAGCATCATTGAGGACCTGAAAATTATGCTGGCGACGGTGAAGATTTTGTTTTTGCCGGAGAGCACGGAGGGGATCGCAGAAGGGGCAACGACGGCGATGAGCGGGGAATGAAGAGGATACTATCCGGATAGGATATGTTTTTATGCATGGAGGAAATAAATGAATAGTAAATTGTGGAAGCTATCTCATAAATTATATGCGCATGGGTACAGACGTGTAGGAAGGACTTTGGAATTGATATACAATGTATTAAATGCAAATAGTATTTCCACTGAAGCGGAGATAGGCTGTAACACGGTATTCTTTTATCATGGCCTTGGATGCGTGGTACATAGAGACTGTATTATTGGAGATAATTGCAAGATTTTCGGGAATGTGACGATTGGCTGTAAGTGGTCGAATGGAGTTAATGATGGGAAGCCGCCGCATATAGGTGACAATGTATTGATTGGTGCTGGAACGGTTATTCTCGGCGACATTTATGTTGGCGAGAATTCGATTATAGGAGCGAACACAACAGTAATAACAGATGTGCCAGAGAAACTGTATTGCGATTGGAAGTCCGGCAAGAATTGAGTTGAGAAGCAGAAAATGAAGACAAATAGTAGTATTAGTAGTATGGAGCCTCCGATTACTTCTGCGATAATTTAGCGCGTAAAGATTGTTACTAAGCTTATACAACGTAGAAGAAAGCAGAGATGACGAATCTGCGCTAGATATCAATGATGATTCAAGCCTTTGGAAAAATACAAGGAGAACGAGAATGAAACGAGTTATTACATATGGCACTTTTGATCTGTTGCACTATGGCCATATCAATCTGCTAAAAAGAGCAAAGGCTCTTGGTGACTATCTCATTGTGGCCGTTTCTTCTGATGAGTTCAACTGGAATGAGAAACACAAGAAAACCTATTTCACCTATGAGCAGCGAAAACAGCTCCTTGAAGCAATTCGTTATGTTGATCTTGTTATTCCCGAAGAAAACTGGCAGCAAAAACGTTCAGATATGCATGAATATTGTGTGGATACCTTTGTTATGGGCGATGACTGGAAAGGTAAATTTGATTTTTTGAAAAAAGAGGGCGTGGAAGTTGTATATCTGCCCAGAACACCGGAAATCAGCACCAGCCAAATTAAGCACGATTTGTATGATGCGAACGCGGTTGACGGTAAGAGCATGACTTCACATGAGGAGATTAATACTGATCCACAGTGACAAAGCGAACGTGTGGTAATAAATAAGTTTATAGCAGGAATAATTGACGAAAGAAGAAAGAAACACAA
Organism: Faecalibacterium sp. An121; assembly: GCF_002160915.1. GTDB lineage: Bacteria > Bacillota > Clostridia > Oscillospirales > Ruminococcaceae > Faecalibacterium > Faecalibacterium avium. The sequence continues at coordinate 18,992 of NZ_NFLM01000014.1, read as the reverse complement.
ATCATGAGGGATAGACTGATTTACATTTTGAAACACAACAAGCTCATTCAAAAGCTATATATTGTGATTATGAGCTTAGTTTTCAAAGCATGGGGTTTTTTCATAAAAACGGATGACAAGCTAGTACTCTTTGTCTCTTTTATGGGCAAGAACTTCAATGACAGTCCTAAAGTTTTGTATGACTATATGCAATCTCATCCGGAATATAAAAAGTATCGTTGTGTTTGGGCATTTGAGAACCCCGAAAACTTTCCGGAGCTTGACACAGTGAAAATTGATACACCTGCGTATTTCAATATAGCACTCAAAGCTAAGTACTGGATTACGAATACCAACATTGAGCGTGGTCTAAAGTTCAAGAAAAAGAATCAGGTGTATTTGAACACATGGCACGGTATTGCGCTCAAGCTTATCGGTAACAATTGCCCTGGGAGGAAGGACTATAATTTTGACACGCTCGATTATCTTACCGTTTCGGGGGACTATGATGAGCGTGTGTTCAAAAGAGCTTTCAATGCAAAAGAGTCCAGTTACCTTCGCTGTGGTATGCCCCGCAATGAGGAACTATGGCTTATAGATGATGCTGTAAAGAACAGGATAAGAAAGAAACTGGGTATTCCAGAAGAGAAAAAGGTTATCCTGTATGCACCAACATGGCGTGAATCCACTGATGGCGGCAAATCCTATGCTATCAAGCCTCCGGTTCACTTCGATGAGTGGAAAAAAGAACTGGGGGATGAGTATATTGTTTTGTTTCGTGCCCATCACCAGACCACAAAGGTGCTGGGAGTAGAATATAACGACTTTGTCCGTAATGCCTCTGATTATCCTGATGTCAATGATTTGATGATTGCAGCGGATATTCTTATTACGGACTATTCTGCAATAGCGTTTGATTATTCAATTTTATGCAGACCGATTTTTTGCTATGCATACGACTATGACAGCTACCTGGCAGAGCGTGGTACATACTTTGCAATAGATGAGAAGTATCCCAACAAAAGTTGTCGGACTGAAACTGAGCTGCTGCAGCGAGTCAGAAGTGTTAATTATTGGACAGAGTGTCTGAATACAAAACGATTCCGTGACGAGTTTGTACAGTATGGCGTGGGTGCTACTGAGACTTGTATTAAAAAGATATTCGGAGAATCTAAATGAAAATACTTATGTGGATGGCGGGCAACTTTGATAGAAGAACTCCATCGGAGCATTTGTTAGTTGCAATAGTTCAAGCTTTGTATACAGAGGGACATACAGTCCATATTATTCAAAAGAGTACTGGAGGACCATTGCCTAAACTTCCCAAAAGGCTGGTAGAGCTTGGTGTTACTACGGATTGCGTTCCATGCCAATTGGCTTCTAAGGGTAACTTTGTTGCAAGATACCTTGTTGAATTACAGTATGTGTGGAAATGTCGAAAACTAATCAAAAAATACAGAAATTATGAAGCGATTTTTAATCAGTCAAGCACTGTAGCAGGCTTTATGGCATTTGTAGCAAAGCATATTATGCCTAAAGCACGGCTTACTTACAATATTCAAGATATCTTTCCAGAAAACGCTGCCTATATTGGCAGCATAAAAGGAATTATATATAGAATTTTGTCTGCAGAGCAACAGTACGCTTATCGTCATGCAGATCAGCTTATCACAATTTCAGAAGATATGAGAGAATTGCTGATTGAAAAAGGTGCAGATCCAAAGAAAATTCAGGTCATATATAATTGGAGCTACTCAGACAATCCATACTGCTACGAAGAGGTGTACAGTAAAAAGATTGCAGAATATCTTCCAATGAATACATTCAATGTTGTATATGCGGGCAATATTGGAACTATGCAGAATGTTGATATTGTTGTTGCGACTGCCAAACTGATGCAAAATGAAAGTGATATTCATTTCCACATCTTTGGAGACGGTATATATAAAGAACGGCTTCAGCGCAAAGCAGAAAGAATAAACAATGTTTCCTTCTGGCCGATGCAACCATCTGATCTTGCTCCCAGTATTTACAGCATGGCAGATGTGAATATTATTCCTCTTGCCCCTAACATCTACCGAACAGCTCTTCCGAGTAAAACAGCAACTTGCATTGCTTGCCAAAAACCAATTATATTTTGCTTTGGTGCTGAGTCACTTTTTTTGAAATCAATTCAAGAGATAGGATGTTTTTTTGAATGTAATACACCGCTGGAAATCCAAAAAGCTATATTGGAAATCAAAAATAAAAAAAAGAATGTAAAAGTGGTTGCCAATTTTTCCCCCTTTAGCCGGACAAAAAATAGTAAAGAATATGCGCAGATAATTACAGGAGTTAAAAATGAAAATTGCAGTTGTTTGTGATGCACATATTTTCCGAACATCAAATAATGAATATTGGTGTACTAGTGTTTACGGATATAGTTTTTTTCAAAGATTCTTTGATGTCTTTGAAAAGGTTAGAGTTGTAGCAAGAGTTAAGGAAAAAGAGCTTCCTCTTGGAGAAAAGTATTTACGGGTGGATGGTCCAAATGTTGAGATTTATCCGGTTTTCTTTTTCCAGGGCCCAAGAGAATTTCTTTCACATATAGGGGCAGTTATTTCTTCATTACATGGCTTTGAAAAAAGCTGTGATGTTGTATTATACCGGATGCCGTCGACTACCGCTCAAATGGCATATCTTATGACTCGTCAGTGTTCACAACCCAAAGGTATTGAAGTTGTATATAACCTACATGATGAGCTTGTTGATTCTATTCTAAGCAAGCCAAGAAAGATTATAAGCTGGCTTAACCATATATGTGTAAGAAATGCCTGTGCAGATAGAAAAATTAATGGCGTTGCTTATGTAACAAAAAGAACCTTACAAGAGTATTATCCATCATTTTCACGAATAAATAAACCGGATGAATTGCATTTTGAGAGCCATTACTCAACAATACAATATAGTGGTAAGTATATTGGTAAGCCAAAAAAATATAAAGGAAAAAAGCATTGGTTAATTTCTCATGTCGTGATTCATATTCAATCAAAGTATCGTGGCCATGAAACTATGATTCGTGCGTTAAAAAAAGTAAGAGAAAATGGATTTGATGCAGAAATTGAATTTATTGGTGATGGGCCTATGGTTCCACATTTTAAGAATCTAGCTGATCAACTTGGAGTAGGGAACTATGTTCATTTCATAGGACTTCTTCCGTCTGCGGCAGATGTAAATAGACATTTGCGAGAAGCTGATATTTTTGTTTATCCAACTCATTTTGCAGGATTGCCGAGAGTTTTAATTGAAGCTATGGGTGCAGCGCTCCCTTGCATTTCTACTCCAGTTGCAGGTATTCCTGAAATACTAGATCCAGAAGATTTAGTTGGGCCTGACGATGACAAAGCCCTAGCAAAGCGATTAATAGAACTTTTTAATGATCCTGAGTATTTGGAGAGAAAAAGTAGAGAAAATTTGGAGATTGCAAAGCAGTATACAAACGAAATTCTGCAGGTCAAAAGAAATAAATTCTATGAAAAGCTGAAGAAGTGTGTGAAAATAAAATGAAAGTATTGCAAGTTCTTGGCAGTCTAACATATGGTGGCGCTGAAACGATGGTTATGAATTACTATCGTCATATTGACAAAAGTATTTGCCAAATTGATTTTATTGTTCATGGTAGAGGTAATGGGGTATATGAAGATGAGGTTATCAGCAATGGTTCAAAAGTGATACATTTACCTACTGCGGGAAAACTTGGTTTTTTGAAGTATGTGTTGATTCTGTATAAGACGATTATTAACAATGGTCCTTACGATGTCGTTCACGCACACACGAACATACAGGAAGGAATGGTGTTACTTGCAGCAAAAATGGCAGGTGTTCCAATTCGAATAAGTCATTCACATAATACTAGTTTTAACACAAGTGCAATGAAACTGAATATTAATAGAATGCTCCTAAAGTTTAATGCAAACAAAAAACTTGCTTGTGGAGAAGTTGCGGGTAAGGCATTTTATGGAAATAACGATTTTGTAGTGGTAAACAATGCGGTCGAAGTCAAAAAATTTTTAAGCGTGCCAGAAAGTAGCGGAAGTGCATTAAGAACAAAGTTTGGAATTAGTCAAAATGCTATCATAATTGGGCATGTTGGAAGATTTGTAGATCAGAAAAATCATGAATTTTTATTAGAATCCTTTTCAGATGCAGTCAACGATAATCCATATTTAAAATTGATTTGTGTAGGAGAAGGAAGTTTACTCCCTCAAATGAAACAGTTAGTAAAAAAAATGTCAATTGAAGAGAATGTATATTTTATAGGTAGCTGGTCAGATATGCCAAGTATTTACCAAATGTTTGATGTGTTTGTATTGCCGTCTAAGCATGAAGGCCTACCGCTTACGCTTGTTGAAGCACAGGTATCAGGGCTAAGATGCTTGGTAGCTGATAATATTACAGATGAATGTGATTTGGGACTGAATTTGATTAATTACATTCCTTTGGATAGGAAAATTTGGAGTCAATATTTCGCCCTATTAAGAAAAAAAGTGGAAATAACTGATAAATGTAGGTTGGAAAAGGCGGCCGAACGATATAATATCGAGAAACAATGCGCTAAACTTTTGAATATCTATAGAAGCTAATGTGAGGTGGTGATTTTGAATTTGAATAACAGAAAAGTCTACATAAATTTTGCTGGGTTTAAACTATTTCAAGGGAAAAAGGCAGCGAATTACTTATTATATCTGAGCTTTTGCGTTAGCATGTTTTTACTTCAAGATAGTCATGACCAATCTACGTACATGATTTATTATGGTTTGGGAGCATTAATTTTTATTCGCAACATAAGAAAAGTAAAAGCGGTGAGATTTGTAGGGCTGGCTTTTATATTGTATTTTGCTTTTGTAGCATATGCTACTTGTGGACTATTCTGGGGACCGTCTACTCAAATTCCATCTTATAAGCTATTTATATTTGGAGCTGTGATATTTTTTTCGGTTTACGTTGAATTATCTTCCATAGATGAATGCGAAAGAATGATTCGGGTATTGTATATAGCTAGTGTAATTCTATCGATTTATTTCATAGCAAATATGTCATCTGGCAAGGAAGGAGGACGTACAACTGTTGAAGGGTTAAATGTTATTAATGCGGGGGTTGTTGCGGCAATTGGATCAATATCAACATTTTATTTGGTAAAGCATGAACAAAAAAAAGGTTATTACATTGCGCTAATCCCTACTTATTTTGTTGTTTTAATGTCGGGAAGTAAGTTGGCACTATTTTCATCAGTTGCAATGCCATTTCTATTTTACTATTTCTGTAATGGACAGATTACAAAAAAATTGAAAATCATTTTTGTCGGACTGTTTTGTATGCTTTTGGCAGTCATAGCTATCTTTAAGGTGGAAATACTATATAATACTGTTGGGTATCGCATAGAAAGCCTTTTACAAGTACTGTTAAGCGGTCAAGAAGGCGATGATACGCTTAGGATTATTATGATACAGAAAGGAATTGAATTATTTAAAACGAGCCCATTATTTGGCGTAGGGTTTGACTGCTACCGGCTTTTGAATGGCTGGACTAGTACATGGTCGCATTGTAATTATATAGAGGTATTATCATGCTTGGGAATAATTGGATTTATTCTTTATTATTCTCGATACTTAGTACTTCTGAGGGAAATCTTCCATTCTAAAAGAGCTGACTTAATTAACAGTGCTTTTGCAAAAGCCCTAATTATTAGCATTATTATTTTGGAAGTTGGTATAGTAACCATGCATACAGCGCTGTATCAATTTTTGTTTGCACTTGCATATCGGTTGGGGACGACGCTATCAGATACGGAGGAGAACAATATCAATGAAAATACTAGCAGTAACATTTGATGTGGAACTTCTTGGTGGAGCAAATCGATCATTTTTGATGGTGATAGAAAATCTAAAAAAAAAATATAATCATACAATAAAGGTTATTATCCCTGGAAAAGGGCCCATCGAAAAAGAACTTATTAGCAAGGGAATACTATATGATATTGTTGATCTGCCACAGACAGGTTGTGTACTTTGTGGTGAAAAAAAAGATTTACTTAGAAAATGTAAGGCTAATATAAAAGCCGCTATACATTATCTGAAGGCTAATATAAGATACAAAAGTTATATAGAGTATGATTTAGTATATATTAACGGAACAAGCCAGCTCTTTGGATATTATATTGCAAAAAAAATGCATAAACCTTTCGTCTGGCATTTCAGAGGATATTTAACAGAAAATCATTACTATTGTTTTAGCCAGACAAAGATATTCAATGATAATTGTGGGAAAATAATAGTTATTTCTAAGTCAATGTTTCAAAATCTCCCAGAGCTGCTAGGAATAGATTGTAAACATATGACTGTTATTCCGAATGGCCTTGAAATGATGCTAGGAAGAAAAAAAACAATTCTTTGCAACAATAGTGTTAATTGTGTGCTTTGTGGAAGATTGATTAGCATTAAAGGACAAATGGAGGCAATTGAAGCATTATACATATTGAAAAGACATGGAATTAAAAACGTATATTTGCATTTTGCGGGAGACTTGAATGCTGGTAATAAAAGATACATTGAAGAACTTAAAAAAGTTACTAAAAAATATGATTTGCAGGATAAAGTGATATTTGAGGGACAGATAGATGACATGACTAACTTCAGAGAAAAAATGGACATTGAATTGATGTGTTCGATAAATGAACCATTTGGTAGAGTAACAGTAGAGGGAATGAGGAGCAATCTTTTGGTGATAGGTGCGAATACTGGTGGGACATTGGATATAATTAATAATGGCTATAATGGGTTGCTGTATGAACAAGGAAATCCGGAAGACTTAGCTGAAAAAATTTTATATGCACTTAATCATCCAGATAAAGCTCAAAAAATTTCAGATAATGCATACGAGTTCTCTAAAAATAACTTTACAATTGATGAAAATGTAAAAAAAATCAATGAAGTTCTGATGGAGGTTAAAATACATGCCCATGAACGACAGCGTAAAAGCTAAAATGGCATCAGGACTAGTGTACAGTTTTGCAGAAAGAATGGGTGCGCAGCTCGTCAGCTTTCTAGTTTCTATAGTCTTGGCAAGAATTCTTATGCCTGATGAATACGGGTGTGTAGCAATTGTGACTGTTCTGATTGCGATATGCGATGTCTTTGTTACACAGGGATTAGGAACAGCTTTAATTCAAAAAAAGGATGCGGATGATGTAGACTTTTCGACAGTATTCTATGCAAATATTGTATTTTCAATTGTGCTATATTTTATTTTGTTTATTAGTGCGTCATTTATTGCAAGATTTTATAGTTATCCTATACTGGATTCTGTTATTCGTGTAATGGGCATTAAAATAATCTTGTCATCGATTAATTCTATTCAAAATGCTTTTATATCTAAACGAATGATGTTCAAGAAATTTTTTTATGCTACATTGATTGGAACCATTATCTCTGCGTTTGTTGGGATTGGAATGGCATACAATGGATTTGGTGTATGGGCACTAGTAGGTCAATACTTAACGAATTCGGCGATTGATACAGTCATGCTTGTTCTTTTGGTTAGGTGGATACCTCAAAAAGCCTTTTCGTGGGTGTCTTTTAAGTCTCTTTTTTCCTATGGATGGAAAATTTTAGCTGCGGGCGTTATTGATGAAATATACAAGGAACTTAGAACACTTATGATTGGTAAAGTTTATTCAACGACAGATTTGGCCTACTTCAATAAAGGATCATCATTCCCCAATCTTCTTATGAGCAATGTGAACACAGCAATCAATACAGTAATGTTTCCAGTGATGGCTAATGCTGAACGTGAACAAATAAAGGGAATTATGAAAAGAACCCTTAAAACAAGTACTTTTTTGGTATTCCCGATGATGGTAGGGTTAGCTCTTGTGTCCGAGAATCTGGTGAGATTTTTACTTACCGAAAAATGGATTGAATGTGTGCCATATTTGCAGGTATATTGTGCTGTATATGCAATGTATCCAATTATTACGTTAAATAAGGATGTTATTAAAGCAATCGGAAGAAGTGGTACTTATTTGAGAATGGAAATTTTGAAGAAATTGATTTTTGTGATTATTCTAATTTCATTTGTCCAATACGGTACGATATGGGTTGCCTATAGTATGTTTGTCTCCATTTTTATTGAAACTATTATTAATGCATATCCAACGGGAAAGTATATTCATTACAGCTGGCTAGAGCAGCTAAAGGATGTTTTTCCTACATTGGTTAATTCCTTTATTATGGGTGGAATAGTGTATGTTGTGGGGATGATCGGTCTGAACTCTGGAGTGGAGTTAGTACTTCAGGTTAGTGTGGGAAGTATGACATATTTGTCAATTTGTCTTTTTACTAAATCACCTCAGTTAAAATATATGTACGATTTTATACGTTGTCATGTTCTAGCTAGGGTCAAAACATAATGGTAGATAAGTTACACAAGAGATATAACCTATCTGCTAATAGCTGTATAATCGCATAATTACATTGTACGCTGGGCTTTCTTGTTTATGAGCAGTGTAAAATGCATGGAGTGCTTATTACTACAAGTAAAGTTTCCTTAAATATTTGTACATTGGATCTACGGTAACCAATGTTTTATTCGATGCATGGTTGATACCGATTTGGAGAGTCGGGCGTAGTGATGCCTTCTATTATCATTCAGATGAGTTCAATAGCGTTTTTCACGGCGATTATAAAAGGCTTAAGACTTAAGTTGGGATGATGATGGATGCGAGATTATAAGATGGTTTTAATAGTTGAGGAGGAAATAATATGTCTGTCTTTAATAACTCCACCCTCATGATCACCGGTGGTACCGGTTCTTTCGGTTCCACCGTTCTCAAGCATTTTCTTGACTCCGACCTCAAGGAGATCCGTATCTTCTCCCGCGACGAGAAAAAGCAGGACGATATGCGCCACGAGCTCCAGGCCAAGCACCCGGAGAGCGCCAAAAAGGTCAAATTCTACATTGGCGATGTCCGCAACCCACAGGCAGTGCGGGATGCAATGCCCGGCGTGGATTACATCTTTCATGCGGCAGCACTCAAGCAGGTGCCGAGCTGCGAGTTTTTCCCGATGGAAGCGGTTCGCACCAACATCGTTGGCACAGATAATGTGTTGCACGCTGCCATTGATGCAGGTGTCAAGCGTGTGGTTTGCCTCTCTACCGATAAGGCAGCCTATCCCATCAATGCCATGGGTATCTCCAAGGCTATGATGGAACACGTTATCTATGCAAACGCTCGTGTGGCTGCTGAACGTGGGGGCACGACCATCTGCTGCACCCGGTACGGCAACGTTATGTGCAGCCGCGGCAGCGTTATTCCTCTGTTCATCGATCAGATCAAGGCGGGTAACCCCATCACCATCACCGACCCCAACATGACCCGGTTTTTGATGAACCTGGACGAGGCCGTCGATCTGGTGATGTTCGCGTTCCAGCACGCCAACCCTGGGGACCTGTTTATCCAGAAGGCGGACGCCTCCACCATTGGCGACCTGGCCAAAGCGGTACAGCAGCTGTTTGGCGATACGGGTACACAGATCATCGGAACCCGTCATGGCGAGAAGCTTTATGAAACTCTTATGACCCGGGAAGAGCGGCTTCGCAGCGAGGATATGGGGCATTATTTCCGCGTAGCCGCAGATAACCGTGATCTGAACTACGACAAGTTCGTGGTCAAGGGCGAGGTACATACCATGGCCGATGAGGCTTACACCAGCCACAACACCAACCGTCTGGATGTGGATGGGACGGTCAAGAAGATCCTGACCACAGACTATGTGCAGGAAGCGCTGAAAAACTGGGAGGAGAAGCGCGCATGAATATCCTCATCACCGGCGCAAAGGGCTTTGTAGGCAAAAATCTCGTCTGCAATCTGCGCAACATCGCGGAAGGTAAAAACCGGACACGCCCAGGACTGTCCATTGGTGAAGTTTATGAGTACGATCTGGACACAGACCCCGCCCTGCTTGACACATACTGCGCCAAAGCGGACTTTGTGTTCAACCTGGCCGGCGTCAACCGCCCGAAGGAGCAGAGTGAGTTCATGCAGGGCAACTTTGGCTTTGCATCCATGCTGCTGGATGCCCTGAAAAAGCACGGCAATGCGTGCCCGGTCATGCTGTCCAGCTCCATTCAGGCGACCCTCATCGGCCGCTATGGGCAAAGTGATTATGGTAAAAGCAAGCTGGCCGGGGAAGAATTGTTTTTCAGCTATGGCAGGGAGACTGGCGCCAGGGTGCTGGTATACCGTTTCCCGAACCTGTTCGGCAAGTGGTGCCGTCCCAACTATAACAGTGTGGTGGCGACCTTCTGCAACAATATTGCGAACGATCTGCCCATCCAGGTGAATGACCCTGCCACCGAGCTTGAGCTGGTCTATATCGACGATCTGGTAGAGGAAATGCTGGACGCCCTGGAAGGGAAAGAGCACCATTGTACGTTCTCCGGGCTGGATACGGTGGCCCAGACAGATGGGCGTTACTGCTGCGTCCCGACCTCGCACAAGGCTACGCTGGGTGAGATCGTGGACTTGCTGGAAGCCTTCAAGGCCCAGCCGCAGACGCTGCTCATGCCCGAGATCCCGGCAGGGAGCTTTGCCAAAAAACTGTACAGCACCTACCTGTCCTATCTGCCCAAAGAAAAGGTGTGCTTCCCGCTTAAAATGAATGTGGATGAGCGCGGAAGCTTTACAGAGCTGCTCAAAACAGCCAACTGCGGCCAGGTGTCGGTCAATATTTCCAGGCCCGGGATCACCAAGGGGCAGCATTGGCATAACTCCAAGTGGGAATTTTTTATGGTGGTCAGCGGCCGCGGCCTGATCCAGGAGCGCAAAATTGGCACGGATGAGGTCATCGAGTTTGAAGTCAGCGGCGAGAAGATCGAAGCGGTCCATATGCTGCCGGGTTATACCCACAATATCATCAACCTGAGCGATACCGAAAATCTCGTGACGGTCATGTGGGCCAACGAGCTCTTTGACCCGCGGCATCCGGATACGTTTTTTGAGAAGGTGAGTGAATGAAACGGCTGGTGATTCTGGGGGCCGGCGGCTATGGACGTACGGTGGCGGATGTGGCGGCCCAGTCCGGCCAGTTTGAGCCAATCATTTTTTTAGACGATAACAGCGCCGCGGCAGATGTTGTGGGAAAGTGTGCGGATTACCTAAATTATCTGAATGCTGATACGGTGTTTTACCCAGCCTTTGGAAACAACAAAGTTCGTATGGATTGGCTTTGCCGTCTCGAAGCAAGCGGTTGCGCGCTGCTGACGCTGGTCCATGCCACGGCCTATGTCAGTCCAACGGCGATGATCGGGCAGGGAACGATTATTTTACCGCACGCGGTCGTCAATACCGGCGTGAAGATCGGCAAAGGCTGCCTCATCAACTGCGGCGCGATCGTTGACCATGGATGCGTCATCGAGGATGGCGTACACCTTTGTCTGGGGGCCATCGTCAAGGCGGAAAATCAGGTTGCCGCACTGCAAAAAATAGAGGCGGGGGAAGTGATCGAGGCGCGCAGCTTCCCTGTGGGAGGAAATGTATGAGCGATTACAGCAAGATATCTTTTAAAAACAACGGCAAACTCAAGCTGCTGATCATTGTGGGCACACGCCCTGAGATTATCCGGCTTTCTGCGGTGATTACCAAGTGCCGCAGATATTTCGATGTGATTCTGGCCCACACCGGTCAGAACTATGACTACAACCTGAACGGTATTTTCTTCAGGGACCTGGAGCTGGCCGATCCTGAGGTCTACCTCAACGCTGTGGGCGCGGACCTTGGCGAGACGATGGGCAACATCATTGCGGAGTCTTACAAACTGATGGTCGCCATCCAGCCCGATGCAGTTCTGGTGCTGGGGGATACCAACAGCTGTCTGTCGGTCATTGGCGCGAAGCGGCTTCACATTCCCATCTTCCACATGGAAGCGGGCAACCGGTGCAAGGACGAGTGCCTGCCTGAGGAAACCAACCGCCGTATTGTGGACATCATCTCGGATGTGAACATGGCCTATTCGGAGCATGCCCGGCGCTATCTGGCGGATACCGGCTTGCCCAAGGAACGCACCTATGTCACCGGCTCCCCGATGGCGGAAGTGCTGCATAAAAATCTCGCCAAGATCGAGGCATCGGACATCCATGCACGGCTGGGCCTCGAAAAGGGCAAGTATATTCTGCTCTCTGCCCACCGGGAAGAGAACATCGACACAGAAAAGAACTTTATTTCGCTGTTTACGGCCATCAATAGGATGGCGGAAAAGTACGATATGCCGATTTTGTACTCCTGCCATCCCCGCAGCCGCAAGCGTCTGGAACAGAGCGGTTTCCAGCTCGACAAGCGAGTCATTCAGCATGAGCCTCTGGGCTTCCACGACTACAACTGCCTGCAAATGAATGCCTTCTGCGTCGTGTCGGATTCCGGCACCCTGCCGGAGGAGAGCAGCTTTTTCACCAGCGTGGGGCATCCGTTCCCGGCGGTGTGCATCCGCACCAGTACTGAGCGCCCGGAGGCACTGGACAAAGGCTGCTTCATTTTAGCGGGCATCGACACCGATAATCTGTTACAGGCCGTGGATGTGGCGGTCGAGATGAACCAAAACGGTGACCTCGGTATCCCTGTACCGGATTATACCGACGAAAATGTGTCAGATAAGGTGGTAAAGATCATCCAGAGCTATACCGGGGTGGTCAATAAGATGGTGTGGAGAAAATAATAATTGATGATTGGGGAATGAATCTATATGGGCAAAATTGCTTTTATCACTGGCGCATCGGGGTTCATCGGCTCGAATCTTGCCAAGCGTATCTTGACCACAGAACCAGATACTAAGGTCGTTGGTCTTGATAACATGAATGACTACTACGATGTCCGCATCAAGGAGGTGCGGTTGGCCGAACTCCAAAAATTCGAAAACTACACCTTTGTCAAAGGGAACCTCGCGGATAGAGCTCTCATCAACAGTATTTTTGAGCAGCATCACCCGGATATTGTGGTCAATCTTGCTGCTCAAGCGGGTGTTCGTTACTCTATTATTAATCCGGATGCATACATAGAAAGCAATATAATCGGATTCTATAATATTCTGGAAGCTTGTCGGCATTATCCAGTAGAACATCTGGTGTATGCCTCCAGCTCCTCAGTCTATGGCAGCAACAAGAAGGTGCCATACAGCACAGATGACAAGGTGGACAACCCGGTGTCTCTGTATGCAGCCACGAAGAAGTCTAATGAACTAATGGCGCATGCCTACGCAAAACTCTACAACATCCCGTGCACTGGTCTGCGGTTTTTCACGGTGTATGGTCCTGCCGGTCGCCCGGATATGGCTTACTTCGGCTTTACCAACAAGCTGGTGAACGGAGAATCTATCAAAATTTTCAACTATGGTAACTGTAAGAGGGACTTTACCTATATCGACGATATTGTTGAGGGCGTCATCCGTGTGATGAAGAAGCCGCCGGAAAAGAAAAATGGCGAGGACAGTCTGCCTATTCCGCCGTATGCTATCTATAACATTGGCAACAGTAACCCGGAAAACCTGCTGGACTTCGTTCAGATTTTGTCGGAGGAGCTGGTTCGTGCAGGTGTGCTTCCGGTGGATTATGACTTTGAAGTTCATAAGGAACTCGTTCCCATGCAGCCTGGCGATGTGCCCGTGACCTATGCGGATACGGAACCGCTAGAGCGTGACTTTGGGTTCAAACCGAGCACGCCGTTGCGTGAAGGATTACGGAAGTTTGCGGAGTGGTATAAAGCGTTTTATATCGCATGAGGAGGAGTGGCAAAATGAAAATCGCAGTCGCAGGAACCGGCTATGTCGGCCTTTCCATTGCTACATTGCTTGCGCAGCACAATGAGGTCATAGCCGTTGATATTATTTCTGAAAAGGTAGATTTGATCAATCAGAGAAAATCTCCCATACAGGATGAGTACATCGAAAAATATCTCGCGGAAAAAGCGCTCAACCTTACTGCTACTCTGGATGCTGAGACAGCCTATAAAGGGGCAGACATTGTAGTTATTGCAACCCCTACCAACTACGACAGCAAGAAAAACTTCTTCGATACATCGGCGGTCGAAGCTGTCATCAAATTGGGAATTCAATATAATCCGGACGCCATTATGGTGATCAAGTCTACCATCCCAGTTGGCTTTACTTCTTCGGTTCGTGAGAAGTATCACTGCGACAACATTATCTTCAGTCCAGAGTTTCTGCGGGAAAGCAAGGCTCTGTACGATAATCTCTATCCCAGCCGCATCATCGTTGGCACCGATGTGCAGAACGCCCGGCTTGTGAAGGCGGCGAACACGTTCGCAGCGCTGTTGCAGGAGGGAGCGCTCAAAGAAAACATTCCCACCCTGATTATGGGCTTCACAGAGGCAGAGGCGGTAAAGCTCTTTGCCAATACCTATCTGGCCTTGCGTGTGTCCTATTTCAATGAACTGGACACCTATGCCGAAATGAAGGGTCTGAATACAAAACAGATCATTGAGGGCGTCTGCCTTGATCCGCGCATTGGAGATCAGTATAACAACCCGTCCTTCGGTTATGGCGGATACTGCCTGCCGAAAGATACGAAGCAGCTTCTCGCCAATTACCAAGATGTGCCTGAAAATTTGATCGAAGCCATTGTCGAAAGTAACCGGACCCGCAAGGATTTTATTGCGGACCGGGTGTTGGAAATCGCTGGCGCTTACGAGGCTAGTGCAGATTACGACCCGGGTAAGGAACATAATGTCGTGGTTGGCGTTTTCCGCCTGACCATGAAGTCCAACTCCGATAATTTCCGCCAGTCCTCGATCCAGGGCGTCATGAAACGTATCAAAGCCAAGGGGGCAACTGTGATCGTCTATGAGCCGACGTTGGAAAATGGTAGCACTTTCTTTGGTAGTGAGGTCATAAACGATTTGGAAGAATTCAAACAGCGTAGCCAGGCTATTATTGCCAACCGTTATGACAGCTGTTTGGATGATGTAGAGGAAAAAGTCTATACAAGAGATTTGTTTCGGCGGGATTGAGAAAACTGAAACGGGGGAATTTATATGTCCAAATATTTCGGCACCGATGGCTTCCGCGGGGAAGCCAACATTGAACTCACCGCAGACCACGCCTACAAGATCGGCCGTTTCCTCGGCTGGTACTACGGCATGCTGCGCCAGCGCAACGGCGACAATGACCCGCCGCGCGTTGTGATCGGCAAGGACACCCGCCGTTCCAGCTATATGTTCGAGTATTCGCTGGTCAGCGGCCTAGTGGCTTCGGGGGCGGATGCCTACCTGCTGCACGTCACCACTACCCCCAGCGTGGCCTACATCGCCCGGGTGGATGACTTCGACTGCGGCATCATGATTTCGGCCAGCCACAACCCCTACTACGACAACGGCATTAAACTGATCAACTACTGTGGCGAAAAGATGGACAAGGAGACCCTGCAGCTGGTGGAGGACTACCTGGACGGCAAGCTGCACGTTTTCGACCAGGACTGGCCCGAGCTGCCCTTTGCCCACCGGGACCGCATCGGCTGCACCGTGGACTATGTGGCGGGCCGGAACCGCTACATGGGCTACCTGATCTCTCTGGGCATTTACTCCTTCAAGGGCGTCAAGGTGGGCCTGGATTGCGCCAACGGCAGCAGCTGGAACATTGCCAAGTCGGTGTTCGACGCCCTGGGCGCGGATACCTACGTCATCAACAATCAGCCCAACGGCCTGAACATCAATCGGAACGCCGGATCCACCCACATCGAAGGGCTGCAAAAGTTTGTGGTGGAGAAGGGCCTGGACGTGGGCTTTGCCTACGACGGCGACGCCGACCGCTGCCTCTGCGTGGATGAGAAGGGCCATGTGGTGGACGGCGACGCCATCCTTTACATCTACGGCCGCTACATGAAGGAGCGGGGCAAGCTGACCAACAATACCATCGTCACCACTGTCATGTCCAATTTCGGCCTGTACAAGGCGCTGGACGAGCTGGGCATCGAGTACGCCAAGACCCCGGTGGGGGACAAGTACGTCTACGAGTACATGGCCAAAAACAGCTGCCGCATTGGCGGCGAGCAGTCGGGACATATCATCTTCTCGAAGTACGCCACCACAGGCGACGGCATTCTGACCAGCCTCAAGATGATGGAGGTGATGCTGGCCCGCAAAAAGAAGATGAGCGAGCTGGCTGCGCCCTTCAAAGTCTATCCGCAGGTGCTGGAAAACGTCCGCGTGAGCGACAAGGAAGCAGCCCAGTCCGACCCGGATGTGCAGGCTGCGGTGGCCAAAGTGGCCGAGGCCCTGGGGGACACCGGCCGCATTCTGGTCCGGCCCTCCGGCACCGAACCGGTGGTTCGGGTCATGGTGGAAGCGCCGGAGAAGGGGACCTGCCGGCAGTATGTGGACGAGGTCGTTGCGGTCATTAAATTAAAAGGTTGATGCGAAAGGCTGTATAAACTTTATGTCAGCATAAGCGTGTATTTTAGTATTATTAAAATTCCTGCCTTTTACAAAAGAGAGCATATTCATATATTACATTAGAATTTTAAAACAGAGGAAAATAAGTATAAAACCAAAAAGGAGAGAAATTATGAATATTCTGCGGGCACCTGAAGGTTTAGCAAAACGTGTTGAATTTGAACCACTAAACTCACCCTATCGAAGCAATTTTATGCGAGATAGAGATCGGATTATGTATAGTAATTCGTTTAGGAGAATGGATGGTAAAACACAAATATATTTGACGGGTGAAAACGACCATAGGCGTAATCGACTGACGCATACACTTGAAGTTGCTCAAATTGCAAGAACCATTTCGCAAGGATTAGAGTTAAATTTAGATCTCACAGAAGCTATTGCCTTAGGTCATGACCTCGGACATACACCGTTTGGTCATGCTGGTGAAAGAATGCTAAATGAGATTATGTCACCTCAGAATACCGTTAAAATACCTGAATCACCATTTTTTAAAGATAACGAAGAATATTGGAATAACCCTTATGAATGTAATGAAGACAAACTTAAAGCAACAGTTTATGGATTCAAACATAATATGCAAAGTGTGAGGGTTGTTTCGAGTTTAGAGACTGGTTATGGAAATCAAGGACTTAATTTGACAAATTATACTCTTTGGGGAATGTTGCATCATTCTAATTTGCGTTATAAAAAAATAAATAATGGTGCAATATGTGATCCGAATTACTATAAAGAGTACGCCCAAGCGATGAGTGTGGATAATGGCCATGAAGCCTGGTCTTTTGAAGCGTTTGTTGTAGCACAAGCAGATGAAATCGCGCAGTGGCATCATGATTTAGAGGATGCATATCGAAGTCATGCTCTATCTGGAAAACATATTTGTAGTATCATTAAGGATACTTTAATTACGATTATGAATGAGGCAGACAAGAAAAATCTCCAAGATATGGAAAAAATGGTTTCATCATTTCATTCGGAATATTATGATCGATCGAAATTTGTTGCACTTGCCTCAAAAATTGTCGTAAATACATTGGTGAGCCGCATTGTCGATTGTTCGAGCCAAAACCTTTTAACGATTGTTAGAGACAATAAGTTAAGTGAAAACAATCGAGAGGATTTCTTTAAACAAAAGACAGGAGACGAAGCACGTATTAAAACGGCTATTGGGTTTGATATGTTTGATGAAAATGGCTATATAAGAAATACAATAGAAGAACAGCTTAAAAAATTCCCATGTGCGATTCAAACAGAAATTCATCATTCTCCTGAAGTGGAAAGAATGAATGAAAAGGGATGCTATATTATTAGAAAACTATTTCAGGCCTATTCAACTCATCCGCAACAATTGCCGGATATTTCTATTAAGCAGTTTATGATTGAAACCAGTGATAAAAATATAAAGTCTGGATATAATTATAGAAACAATGAAACTGCTTCTGTAGTAAGCCCAGGAAAAATTAGAAGCGATTTTGATGTTTTTTGGCATGATGATGGCAGTAATGATTTCCTGATAAGAGCTAGTATGATACGTACAATTTGTGACCATATTGCATCTATGACTGATCATTATGCGATTTCCGAGTACGAGAAGTTGTATGGTTGATCTTTGTATGAAACTGCAAAAATCGGACGCTGAGCGACACCTGCACGGAGTTTTAGCGACACCCTGCCGGAGAGCCAGCGACACCTCACCGCCCTAAAGCGACACCCCTGTGGCACATATAAAAGCTCTGCCGGGTCACTCCCAAATTTTGTGTAAAGTCCAATGAGTGCAGGAATAGAGCAAAATTTATATGTAGGCGGCAGCGGCTTGACCGTCTGCCGCCTATGTCTACAACATAACGCCGGTGGGGATGGATGTCAAGGGCGGCGAAGCCGTTCATTTAACCCTTGACATCCAGACACAGCGGTGTTACTCAGGCATACGCCCGGCGAAGTAGATCGCCATCTGTGCATGGATCATGTCCAGCCCTGCCGCCGGCCGGTCCACTTTTTGGTAATATCCATCATGGCCAGATACAGCATTTTCAGCAGGCTGTCATCGGTGGGGAATACAGATTTGGACTTGGTTACCTTGCGCAGCTGGCGGTTGAAGCCCTCAATAGTATTGGTGGTATAGATCAGCCGCCGGACCTCCTGGGGATACTTGAAGTAGGTGCTCAGGTTGGCCCAGTTGTCCCTCCAGGACTGGGAAATTTTGGGGTATTTTTTGTCCCAGAGTTCTCCAAAGACGTCCAGGGCATCCAGAGCGGCCTGTTCATCCACGGCGGCATAGACTGCCTTCAGGTCGGCCATAAGGGATTTAAGGTCTTTGTAGGACACATACTTGCTGGAATTGCGAAGCTGGTGAATGATACAGTTCTGGATCTCGGTCTTGGGAAATACGTAACCGCCCCATAATTCCCCGTCTCAGCAGATCCCATCAGTATAAGAGCAGCACTTTCTAATCCTTTTAGACACAAAAAGAGCTGCCGTGTCAAGTGCGGCAGCTCGGGGTTCCAGGGATGTTGTTAAACGATTT
>NZ_NFLM01000013.1 GCF_002160915.1 Faecalibacterium sp. An121 | reverse complement strand
TTCCTCCTTATGGTGTATAAAAGATAGAGACCCAAAACAGGTTCAAAGGAAGGTCCTTTCCTTTGTGTGCCTATCATAACATACCCCCCCCCGGTGTCAAGACCCAATTTTCATTTTTGTCCTTTTTTCTTTATTTTCTTTAGTTCGTGTGCTCTAACTTTAGGGGCAGGGGAATCTGGAGGCAAACGAAAAGCGCCCCGCTTTCGCAGGGCGCTTTGGAATAACCGCTTCAATGTATACGTTTTGTAAATTTTGCAGAGCTTCACTCCAGGATCTTTTCGATGGTCAGGATGTTTTTGCCGTCCCGGCGTTCGTACTCCATGTGGTCCATGCTCTTTTTGACCATCAGGATGCCCAGACCGCCGATCTCACGTTCGTCCGCCGAAAGGCTGATGTCGGCATCCTTTTTGGCCAGGGGGTCAAAGGGCACGCCCGCGTCCTCAAACTGAATGGTGATCTTTTTGGGGCTGCTGCCAACGCCGCAGCGAATGGTGGCCTCCCCGTGGCCGGGAGCATAGGCGTAATGCGCGATATTGACGTACAGTTCCTCCACTGCCACCTGGATGGCGATTTCCGCCTTGGTGGAACAGTTGGCCGTGCGCAAGTGCTGCTCGATAAAGTCCTGTACCGCTTGCAGCTGTTCCAGCTCGGCGGGAACGGTCAGGCTGTCCATGTGTACGGCGTTGTCGGTGGTCTTGACTTCCAGACAAAGCATGGTGATATCGTCAAACTGCGGCGCATCCCCCACAAAGCGGTCGATATCCGCCTTGACCGCATCCAGCAGCTTTTCCGGTTTGCAGGCGCCCGAGGCATTCAGGGCCGACAGCATCCGGTCGGTGCCATAGAGGACGTTTTCGCCGTTGGTGGCTTCCGCCACGCCGTCGGTGTATACAAACAGGATATCGCCGGGCGCAAGATCCAGTTCGTAGGGACGGTAGCGGGAACCCTCCATGCCCGCCAGCACAAACCCATGGCGGTCGTGGTACAGCTCAAAGGAACCGTCCCGCCGTTTGATGGCCGGAAATTCGTGTCCCGCATTGGACGCCACCATGTGCCCGGTGGAGATCTCATAGATACCCAGCCAGGCAGTGACGAACATTTCAGCGTCATTGTTTTCGCACAGCTGGTTGTTCACCGCCGCCAGCACCTCCTGGGGCGCCTTGCCGGTGAGGGCCTCGTTTTTGATCAGGGTCTTGGCGATCACCATGAACAGGGCCGCGGGCACGCCCTTGCCCGACACGTCGGCAATGACCAGGGCCAGATGGTCGTTGTCCACCAGGAAGAAGTCGTAGAAGTCGCCGCCCACCTCTTTGGCGGGATGCATATTGGCGTAGATGTCAAACTCCTCCCGCTCCGGGAACGCCGGGAAAATACAGGGCAGCATACTGGCCTGGATCTGCGTGGCCACGCTGAGCTCCGCCCCGATGCGCTCCTTTTCTGCAGTGACTTTGGCAAGGTTATCGATGTAATGATCCAACTCCTCCAGCATAAAGTTAAAGGAATTGCCCAGCTCCTCGATCTCGTCGCCGGTGTGCATCTCGATGTGCTGGTTTTTGAAATCGGAGGTGCGGGTGATCTTTTCCATCATGCCGGCCAGAGTACCCACAGGCTTTGTCACTGTATAGCGCACAAAAACGATGTAGCAGACGATCGCCACACCGATGATGCCCACCGAGATGCCCAGCATGGTGTACAGGAAAGAGTTCAGATAGCTGCGCACTTCCCGCATATCGATAATGTACTGGATCTCCGCAATGGCCTGCCCGTTCTCGTCCAGGATGGGCCACACAGCAGTGTAATTGTAACCATAGGAGTTGTCGGTGATCAGCGGCATCTCACTGCCAGTATTCACCGCATATAAATCCCAGATATCGTAATAAACTTGTAAATCGTCGGGAGTGGAAGCCGCATCGGTGTAGAGGATATCACTGCCATAGGGGATCTGAGCCGCCGGGTCATCCCCCATTTCCGGCACGCAGGTGTCAATGTAGAAGGTCACGCTGTCCTCATCCGGCACCACAAGAGACAAGAAAGTGATGTTGCCCTCTTTTTTCAGCTTTTCGAACATTTGCACTGTCTCTGTATAGGTCTCGGTTTGGTCTCCGCCCTCTGCCAAAATCGTCCTTACATCTTCCAACGGGAGCATGGTGGCAATGCTTTTCGCCCCAAAAGTGGCATTGTGAGAGTACAGATCTTCCAGATAGCTGCGTGTATTGGCGTAGCTGAACAGTGATATCACCACAGATAGTACAACGCCCAAAATAGTCAATGATACAATAAATTTCGGCAAAAGTTTTACTTTTATACGGTTTTCTTTATTCATTCTTTTCTCCTCCTACAGCTTTTTGTAGTATACGACAGCATCGCATTGGCAGCGGTCCTCACAATAAGGGCACTCCAAATTTGGCACATTATACCAGAAGCGAGGTATACTGGCTATATAATAAAACTTCAAATCTTCTACAGTACGAGCCAATGGAACACAGTCTTGTCCCCTTGGCTTCCAGCACACAACGATCGCCGCTGTTGCTTTTACCTTTTGGTTCGCATATTTTAAAGCCCACCCGATCAAACCTCGTGCAAGTCTTTGCCGGCGATAGGGTTCTAGAATACTGATAGAACGGATGTGAATGATTTTTTCAGGCTGATCCTGCGTCAGGTTTTTTAATCCCTCAGGAGTCATCTTTAAGAATTGTGCTGTTTGGCTAAAATCTTCTACATAGAAATAAATGTATCCTGCAATTTCATTTTGGAAATCACGAAGAAACACAAAAAAGTGATTATCTTTTCTCAGGCTCTTTTCCAAATAATCTTTTGTATAAAGATTTTTTCCTACACTAATATCGCACACCTTAACGGCAGTATCCAATTCTTCCAGACGCAACGGGCATACATAAAAATTTGCCCCCTTAGGAATTGATATGATTTCAAAGCTCAAATCTTATCACACTCCCTCCCTGCACAAAATAAATTGCAGCGCAAAAATAAATTCTGACTTCATAGAGGTAGCATTTTCTCTCAATGCATCATAATTTCTTTCTAGCCAACACTCACATTCAAACCAAACCCTATTTTTTTGTTCTACTTTTTGCAGCAATTTTATATCCTGCGGAAAGTAAGAACAAAACACCTCAAAGATGTCCTCTTTCTTTTTCAACTGGCCGCCCGTGGCCCGGATGGCTGCAGGCAGCTGCTGGATCCGGCGGTAACCGCAGCGCTCCAGCCAGCCGACGACTTGCTCGCCGCAGCGGCGGTTGCCCGCATAAGGGTCCAATGCCAGCATCTGCAAAAACTGCCGGAACAGCCCCTGCCGGTCCGGGGTCAGGCTGCACGCCAGGTCGTCCGCTTCCTCGATCAGCAGACAGCCGCCGGGCGCCAAAAAGGGACGCAGGGTCTTCAGCACCGTCTGGGGGTCCCGCAGATGCATCAGCACAAAGGAAGCATAGATGACGTCAAAGGCTTCGATCCCCGCCTGCTCCATCAGAGCAGACAGTTCCCGGGCAAAGGAAGGGCTTTCCAGATCGCAGGGATGAAAAGAAAACACCTCCCCGCCATGTTTGCCATGGGCCCAGCGGGCCAGAGCCTCGTTGTACTCCAGCCCCATCACCCGGCTCACCTCCGGGCGGTCGAACCGCTCCATCGTTTTGCAGCCGTTGTTGCAGCCGATGTCCAGTACGCGGGCGCCGCTCCTGCCCTTGAATACCTTGTCAAAAACAGGCTGTTCGCATTCCCACAGCAGCTTGTTTTGGATGTGCAGCCGCTCCACTTCCCATTCATTTTCAAAAACGGCTTGGTTTTCCATGTTTTCCTCCCAAATCCACTCACAGGATCAGATACAGATAGTTGAAGATCAGCTTTCTCTGATAGTTGTAGAACTGCGTCTTTTTGGTGATCAGATTGATGACCGCATTGTCGATCTCATCCCCATCGCCGGCCTCAAAAGGATTGTAGGTGTGCACGTTGTCCCGGATGCGCAGGATGATCTCATCCCCGTTCTCCATCAGCTTGATGGCGATGGAGCGCTGGCGGCTGGTATCCTTCAGGCCGAATTTGATGATGTTCAGGATCAGTTCCTCCACCATCAGATGGATGAAGAAGGCTTTTTTGTAGTCGATCTCCCAGGCATCGCACAGCTGCTCCAGGTCGTTGGCGATCTCGTTGATGCTGTCGGTGGAGATGGTATAGACTTTTTCGTAGTTCTTGCCGCTGAGGCCGAATTTCCGGGTCACATAGGCCGGGGACCCGCTGACCATATGGACGATCCCCACTCCCGCCAGGCACAGCCCTTCGGTCAGCACATAGGTCAGGCTGAGACCGGTCATGTGCAGCCGGGAGATCAGGATGCCGCCCAGCACCATCATCAGCACAAAGTTGCGCACCAGAGACATGGCGCTGGCCAGTTTGGCCCGGCCGATGGCCTGCCAGAATGCGGTGGACAGGACGTTGACGCCCATAAACAGCAGGCAGACGCTGTACAGCCGCACCGCCGGCACTGCCATAGCCAGGACCGCCGGCTCCGCAATGCCAAAGAAACGCATCAGCTGCGGCGCAAAGACCACAAAGACCGCCCCCACCAGCGCGCCGCCCGCCAGCACGATCTTGAGCCCCAGGCGCATGGTCACCAGGATGCTTTCACTGTCCCGCTCCCCGGTAAAGATGGACGCCACCGTAGATATGGCATTGCCCGCCCCATCAAAGATGGCGGCGGGGATGGTACTCATGGTATAGATGACCCCGAAGATGGCCACATAGGTGACACCGTTGGCCCGGTCGCTGGCCAGCAGCAGCGTGTTGAAGGTGAACATCACCACGCCCTGAAAGATAAATGCCGAGCCCACTCCAAACCCGTTGCCCACAAAGGCTCTCAGGTCTGCCCAGCCGGGCAGGCGCAGCCGCAGCCGCAGGGATGCGCTCTTGCGGGCAAAATGGAACAGCAGCACCACCAGGCCCAGCGTTTCCGCGATGCACAGAGCCGAGGACGCACCCACGATGCCCCACTTGAACCCCTGCATGAACAGGATATCCAGCGACAGGTTGAACACCACCACCACAGCCGAGGAGGCCGCGGCCAGCTTGGGGTCGCTGTCGGTGCGGACCGTATTGGCCAGGATGTGGTACAGCACAAAGACCGGGGCCGAGCCGAACACGACGGTCAGATACTGCCGGGCCAAAGGCCGCAGCGCATCCTCAGCGCCCAAAAGATCCAGCATCCGTTCCCGCAGAGGCAGCACCACAGCCAGGCACAGCGCCCCCACCAGCACCCCTGTCAGCAGCACCTCGTGGAAAATGCGGTTGGCCTCCTCCACATGGTCCGAGCCCAGGGCGCGGCCGATCTTCACGTTGGCGCCCACCCCCAGGGTCATGCCCAACAGCGCATAAAACAGAAACACCGGCGTGGCGATGCTGGTGACGGCCAGGCCGTCGCTGCCCACCAGGTTGCCCACCAGAATGGCGTCGATGAGGGTAGAAAACGTGGTGCCCAACGCCGAACACACGCCCCAAAACAGAAAGTACCAATAGGCCCCCCGGGCGAACTGCATCGCCGCCCGCCGTTCGGACTTGGTCTCCGTCATAAAACTCGATTCTCCTTCCTATTCGGTCCATCCGCAGGCAGACGCATCAGACCAGCGCCGCTGCCGGCTCCTCCTCCAGGAAGCAGACCGCGGTGACCGTATCCTGCTCTTCGCCTTTTTTGAAGGTCAGGTATTCCGTTTGATCCTCAATGAATTCCACGGCGCTGGCCTCGGTCCCTTCCTGCACGTCCTCCACAGGGTTCACGCCCTGCAGCGGCGCGCTCATCCGGACCGTGACGCTCTGGCCATCGGGGGCGATGCCGCATTCCACCGTCACCATGCCCCCTTCTTTGCACTTGCGGCAGCACAGGGCGAACAGCTCGTCCACCATCACCGCCACGCGGGCATAGGCCCGGCGCTGGATGCTGTTGTCCTCAAAGCGCTTTTTGAGGAAGGCGGTCACCTCTCCGGCCGAGGCCGGCACGGCAGGCACCTGGCAGTGGGCCAGCTCCTTGTCCCCTTTGCGGTATTCCAGCATCAGGGCCGCATAGCCCACCCGGTCCTCGTCCCGCTGGCAGTAGGCCGCAGCCTCGTCGGCGGTGAACTGCAGGATCTCCTCCGGGGCCTGGGCCCTGCTGCGGCTGCGGTTCAGCACGGCGCGCAGCTCCTGTTTCTGGAAGGGGACCCCGTTCTCTCCCGGGGTCTGCCCGAGGCCCGCCGTCTGCAAGAACAGGCAGTCTCCCTGGCGCAGCCGCAGCTGCTGGGAACGGTAGGACACATTCTCGTTCATGCCGATGGCCGCGTAGACCGGAGCCTCCAGCCACTCATACCGCTCGCCGTTGCGCATCAGCAAAGGCAGCGCGCCCCCCGCATTGACATAGGTGAATATCCCGTTGGCGGTGTTCAGGGTGCCCACCAGCACGCAGAGGGACTGCTTGGCCCCCTGGTCGTACAGCTGGGTGTTCACATCCGCCATCGTTTCCACCAGCGAACGGCCCATCCGCAGGCGGCTGCGGATGGTGGTCTGTGCCACCACCATGTACAGCGCTTCGGTGATGCCGTCCCCCGGCACCTGCCCCACCATGATGCACAGCAGTCCCGGGTCGATGAAGAAATAATCGTAGAAGGTGCAGCTCAGCGTCTGGCCTTCCTCCACCCTGCCCGCCAGGGAAAAGGCGGCCGTGGCGGGGCTGTCCCGCAGCACCTGGGGCAGAGCCGACCGGCACAGTTCCTCTGTCAGCTGGCGGCGCACCGTCTGCTGCGCCTGCCGGTCTGCGGTGGCCTGCAGCTGTTCCATCCGGCGCTCTGCCTCCCCGATCCGGCCGGCAGCCACCTCCATGACGGCGCCCGGCAGACCCGGCACCTCCTGGGCCTGCTGCACCAGCTGGTCCATCGGGGCGCTGCCGGACAGAGCCTGGTACAGCTGTTCCAGCGGCCGGATCACCCGGTCCCGCAGGCGGCTGGCCCCGGCCAGCAGGAGCACTGCCGCCGCCAGGAACAGCCAGCCGGCCCAGATCCGGCCCGCCGGGCCGCTGTCCGCCAGCAGCACGAACCCTGCCGCTGCCAGCAGCGCCGCGCCGGCCTGCCACAGCCACAGGGATTCTTTGCGGCGATCCTCGTTCCTCATGATCTCACTCCTTTGACGCTCGTCTTTTCACCGGGCCAGATGTCCTCTGCGGCCCGCCGAGTCAGGTGTCCAGAAGGTCTGCGTATTCCTTCAGCTCCTCCCGGACCACCACGATATCGTTCTTTTTCAACTCATCCACCGCGGCCCGCAGCAGGTGCCGCATCGAGATGGGCTGTCCGCTGCCCGCCGCCAAAAAGGCCGCCGCCAGCACGATGTTCTTGATATGGCCTCCCGACAGGCGGAACTTTTCCGCCAGGAAGGCCCAGTCGATGTCGTCGGCCACCGGCGCGGCGGGGGGCAGCATCCGGCGGTAGATGGCTTCCCGCATGGGCGGCTCCGGGAAGGGGAACCGCACCACATAGGTGATCCGCCGCATGAAGGCCGCGTCGATGTTGCCCAAGAGGTTGGTGGCCAGGATGCAGACGCCGTCGTGCTCCTCCAGCTGCTGCAAGAGGTAGGCCACTTCCACGTTGGCGTTGCGGTCGTGGGCATCCTTGACCTCGCTGCGCTTGCCGAACAGGGCGTCGCACTCGTCAAAAAACAGGATGCACCCGGCGTGCCGCGCCTCCTGAAAGACCGCCCGCAGGTTCTTTTCGGTCTCGCCGATGTACTTGCTGACGATCTGGGACAGGTTGATCTTATACAGCTCCATATCCAGCTGGTTGGCGATCACCTGGGCGCACATGGTCTTGCCGGTGCCCGGCGCCCCCGCGAACAGGATGGACAGCCCCCGGCCATAGCGCACCTTTTTGTCAAAGCCCCAGCCATAGTAGACCTGGTGCTGGTAGCGTATATGGCCGCAGGCCTGCTGCATCAGTCGCTTTTGCTCCTCGGGCAGGACCACGTCCTCCCAGCTGTAAGCCGGGGGCACCCGGCTGGCCAGTTCTCCCAGCCGGTGGACCGCCTGCTGGTGGCAGCACTGGTGCAGCAGCCTCCGCTGCACAGGGCCGCCCCCTTCCAGGCCGGCCAGCCCCACCGCCTGGGCGCAGGCCACCGCGATCTGCCGCGGGCTGAACCGGAATTTGGCCGCCAGCTCCTCCAGGGTGCAGTCATTGGCCAGTTCCACCCCGGCCAGGGCGCTGCGGAACAGCTCCAGCCGCTCCTGCTCGGAGGGCATAGGCAGCTCCAGTTCCACCGTCAGGCCCTGCAGCCGGGCCGGGCCCCGCTCCACCGACAGGAAAAACCGCTTGCCCTGCAAAAATTCGGTCCGGCCCAGCCGGTCCATCATGGCGCCGTCCGGCGGGCGGCTCTCCGCCCCTTCCTGCCGGTCCAGGTGGTACAGGCACAGACACGCTCCCGTCAGGTCGGCGGCCAGGGCCGCCTCCTCTGCCCGCTGGGCCCATTCCTCCCCTTCCAGGTCGGCAAAGACACAGCGCAGCCCTTTGCGCGCCATCAGGTGGGCCACCTGGAATTTTTTGCCCACCCCCGCCGGGCCTGTCAGCAGCACGGTGCAGGGCTCCTGGCCGGCCATCGCCCGGTCGAGCCGGCGGGCCGTCTCCTGCTGGATGGCCAGGGGCGCTTCGGGGCTCTCTTTCGTTCCATCAAACAGGCGCAGCCCGGGCCGGCTGGCAATGGAACCCGCACAGAGGTATTCCACCGCGACGTCCTGGAGATCCAGGCTGCCCTGAGCCAGCTTGTCCGGCTTGAACAGACGCAGAAAGCCGCCCTGCCCTGCAAACCGGGCCAGGTACCCCTCCGGCGTTTCCCCCCAGGGCAGGAACAGCTGGACCGCCAGGGCCGTGTCCGGGCACTTGCGGGTCATGTCGTCCTGCAGGTAGGCGTACAGCCGCTCATACTTGCGGTCCACATGGGGCAGATAGGCCAGCACCACGCAGCAGAATGCAAAGTCATCCAAATCGAACCGGTCCATCAGCTCCAGCAAAGGCAGTTCCGCCCAGGTCTTTTCGATCCGCGCGCCGATGGCCTCCAGCACCGCCATGGCGTCCTCCTGTTCCTCCGCTGTCTGCTGGGTCCACAGGCCCCGCTGGGCGGCCCGGGTGAGGTTGTGCTCGAACTCCTCCCGGGAGACCACCAGACCCAGCATATTTTTCAGGCTGCTGTCGGGACCCAGCCACTGATGGTGGGCGTAGTACTGATAGAGCAGCAGGTCCACCCAGGCCGACAGGTCCTGGATCAGCTGTCCCTGGCTGTCGTAGCCGGCGTCCGGCCGGCGCGGCTCCAAAGGCCGCAGTTCTTCCCGCTCCACAGGGCGCCTCACGGGGTGTTGATGGTCAGCGCCGGGGTCATGGTCACCTGGATCACCCCGCCGTAAGAACAGATCAGTTTGCTGGTATGGTTGAGCAGCGGCTTGCCCCCCACCAGCACCGTGGGCACGCCGGCCGCCCAGGGGGCCGCCACGGCGGGCACACAGGGCATGGGCGTCAGCACCCCCATGGCCGCAGCGGTGGCCGCGGCCACCGTGGGGTTGGCCGGACACGAGCACATCCCAAAGGTGGGCGGCCGGTTGTCCATGATGGTGGCCTGCAGCTGGCCGCAGGCCAGCACCGTCTGCTGGGAGGTCACCGGCAGCACCGCCGGCGCCGCCCCGAACGAGCAGGTGCACATCGTCGTATTGACCACTGGATTTGCCATTATCGTTCTCCTTCCGGTCTCCAGATAAATTCCTGGCTGCCCTCACGGATCTGGGTCCGGGCCAGGCTGCCGCCGCAGAACATCCATACGACGCCTCCCTGGCGGAACCGCATCCGGACCACGCCGCCGTCCACGGCAAAGGACTGCGCCCCCACCAGGACTACCCCGCGGCCGTGGGGCAGCGCCATGGGCTGTTCCAGCTCCCCGACGCCGCCGCGCAAAGCCCGCAGGGACACCAGTTCCGCCCCGTTGGGGTCCGCCACCAGGAAGGTCCCCGGCACCGGCAGCAAACGCTCCAGCCCCTGGCAGAACAGACGCACCTCCAAACCGGGGGGCGTCTCTTTGCCCTGGGCCAACTTGAGGGCGGGGCCGCTTTCCATCCCCACCCAGACCTGCCGGCCATCCGGCAGACCGGGCGCCCGGATGGTCAGGTCCGCCGTCCCCGCCGGGAAGGGATAGTCCTCGCCGGGCTGCAGGGTGATGGTCTTTTCCAGAAAGCCGCGGCCCGCCTCCACCGTCAGGCAGGCGGGGCAAAAACCGGGGCGCGTCAGCGTCACACGATGGGGCCCCGGGGCCAGGTCATGCAGCACGAGATAGCCGTCCTGCTTCCACAGGGGACGGCGCAGCGGCTGGCCGTCCACCTGGCACAGTACATCCCCTGCCACCACCCGGCCGGTAAAGCCGTCCCGCAGCAGCAGCACGGCGTCCACCTTCCGGCGGATCATCGGGCGCCTCCTCTCCGGTCGTCCACACGGGTGCCGATGGTGACCTCGGTGACACGGGGCACCCTGCGCTCCACACGGGAGTTGATGGTCACGCCGGTGAGCATCAGCGAAAAGGACAGCTTGTAATCCTTGGATGTGTTGTTCCAGATCTTGAGCATCTGCTCCATGGGCACCCGCTCCACCAGCAGGTGCAGCTCGGCGTTCTCCTGGGCGCTGGAACCGCTCAGATACCGGGCGGGGATGACGGGGTTATCCCGCACCACCTGCAGCACCGCCCCGATGATCCGCTGCTGCTCGGCTTCCCGCATCTGGGCAGGCGCCTTGGAGTGGGCGGTCACCAGATAGTGCAGGCTGTACCGGGCCGGACGGATCCGCTGCACGTCCCGGTCCGCCTGGTAATAGCCCGCGTTCATGTTGGGGCTTTCCTCCTCCAAATGGTAGAGGTAGAGGGTCAGCTGGTTGTTCTCGTTTTCGTGGGGGGAGCACAGGGCGATCAGCTCCCGGTCGCCGAGGGGCTCGGGGGTCAGATTGTCCCGCAGCATCTCCACCAGCGCGGTGCCCGCCTCCATCAGTGCTGTATAGTCTGCCATTGCAAGCTCCTTTCAAGATGCCTCGAACAGGGCGGTCAGCTGCTCGCTGTACCAGCCGTAGTTCTGGCTCAGCCAGCCGCCGGTGGCCTGGTTGAGGCGGTTGGCCTCCCGTGCAAAGGACGCCAGCGCCTCGCACAGGGCCGCCCGGGCCTCGGACTGGGCCGTCAGCGCCTGGTACCACTCCGCTTTGGCAGCCGTCCCTGCGGCATAGCTCTCGGCCAGCTGTCCGGCCTCCTGCTCCGCCGCCTGGTATTCCGCCAGGGCGGTCTGCACCTGGTTGTAAGACTCGGTCAGGCTGGCCAGGGTGTTCATCACCGTCAGCTTGGCGTCGGCGGTGCTCTCCCCGGCTGCCTCGGCGGCGTCCATGGCCGCCCGGGTCAGCTGGCTGCTGTCTGCCAGCGAGGGGTCGAAGTAGATCAGCAGACGGTCCAGCGCATAGTTGGACAGGTCCGCCACCCCGTACAGCACGCCCTGGGCCAGATCCTGGGCCCGCTGCAGCTGGCAATCGCGCACCGCAGCCCGCAGATCCGCCGCTTCGGCCTCCAGATCGCTCTCGGACTGCCGGTCCCCGGCGGCCTGGGCCTCGGCCAGCAGCTCCTCGACACGGGCCAGGCTCTCCTCGGCGGATACCTCCAGTTCGGCCTGCTGCCAGTAGGACAGCATGGCGTCGATCAGCTTGACGGCCTTGTTCGCCGTCTTGCAGCCCGCCAGTGCCTCGGCGGGGTCGAGGACGCCGTAATAGGGGTTCTCGCCCTTGGCTTCCGGCGCGATGGTGATGAAGCCGATCCTGATGCCGGAGGGCTGCAGCGCATCGGCTGCGGCCTGGGCGTCGGACGCCGCCTCGAACAGGGGCATCAGCTGGTCGGCGTACCACTCGTAGTTCTGGGTCACCCAGCCGCCGGTGAGGATGTTCAGCCGATTCGCCTCCCGGCCAAAGGCTGCCAGCGCAGAATAGAGGCTGCTGCGGGCGTCGGCCTGGGCCGAAAGGGCGCTGTACCAATCCGCCTTGGAGGCGCTGCCGGTGGCATAGGCGCCGGCCGCCGTCTGGGCCGCAGCCTGGGCGCTCTCATAGCGGTTGAGGGCGGTCTGCACCTGGCCATAGTCCTCGGTCAGATTGACCACAGAGGTCAT
The DNA here is from genome assembly GCF_002160915.1 of Faecalibacterium sp. An121. Taxonomy (GTDB): domain Bacteria; phylum Bacillota; class Clostridia; order Oscillospirales; family Ruminococcaceae; genus Faecalibacterium; species Faecalibacterium avium. The sequence continues at coordinate 63,823 of NZ_NFLM01000013.1, read as the reverse complement.
GGCCGCCAGCTTGGCCTGGTCGGTGTCGGTGCCGGACACCTGGGCAAAGGCGGTGGCCGCCAGGGCAAACTGTCCGCTGTCGGTCTGGGAGGGGTCAAAGCACAGGGGCACCCGCTCCACTGCATAGTCCGCCAGATCCCCGATGCCCGCATCCTCAGCCTGCAGCTGGGCCAGCGAGCGCTGGGCCTGACAGGACTGGATCTGGCTGTTCAGCTCGGCCACCTGGTCCTCCAGGGCGGTGACTGTCTCCTCGGCGCCGCTGCCTGCGGCAAGATCGGTCTGGGCCTCGGCCAGCAGCTCCTCGGTGCGGGCCAGGTTCTCCTCCAGCCCGGCCTGGAGCTCGGACTGCTCCCAATAGGTCAGCATGGCGTCCAGAACGGTGAAAGCCTGGTCCAGGGTGGTGCACAGCACCAGCCCCTCGGCGGGGTCCTTCAGACCGTAATAGGGATTTTCGGATGTGACGCCGGCCGCGCTGGCGCTGCCCAGGTCCAGGGAAGCCAGGAAAGCCTCCATCTCCTCGGTGCCCGCCGTGCCGGCGCCGCCCATGGCCGAGAGGTCCAGCGCGCTCACGCCCGCCCCCGGCTTCTGCCAGGTGAGCAGCACGGCCTGGTCGTTGACATCGTACAGGCAGGCGGCCTGGCAGTCCTCCGCCGTCACGATGAGGGCCTGGTAGCTGCCCGCATCCAGCTGCAGGCCGGACAGCGGGACGGCATCCACGGTGCCGCGGCGCTGGTTGGCCCCGGCGGGCCACTCGGGCAGGCCGGCACTGCCGGTGCCCGGCAGCAGCAGCACCCAGCCGCTGCTCTTGCTGGCGGCAGGGGCCGCCAGATAGAGGGACTGGATCTGGGCGTCCTCCTCCTCGGTCTGGAAGGAGCACAGGGCGCTCAGGCCCAGTTCGGGGCTTTCCACCAAAAAGCCGCCGTCGTCACGGACGGTGGTTTGGTTCTTGTCCCCCAAAGCCTCCCGCAGCTCATCCACCGAGAGGCCCAGCAGCCAGGCCCCGTCCAGGGTGCCCCGGCTGAACTGCCCCTGATAGAGCATGGCGCCATCCTTGCTGTACAGCGCGCCATAGCCCTGGGGGCGGCTGTCCGCCCACTCGCCCTCGTAATACAGACGGCCGCTCTTGTACCATTGGACCACCCCGGCGGGCTGGCCGTCCTGAAACTCGGCGTCGATCCATTCGGTCTCATCGGTCAGATACAGCCGGCCGCTGCCGTTGTACATTCCCCGGGCAAAGCTGCCCTCATAGAGCAGCCGCCCTTCCTCGTTGTAGGCGGTGCCGGTGCCCTCGTACAGGCCCTCGGCAAACTGCCCGCGATAAGCGGTTTGGCCGCTGGTATAGTAGGCCGTACCGGTGCCGCTGGCCTGCCCGTCCGCGAAGTTGCCCTCGTAGACCAGCACGCCGTCCTGGTACAGTTTGCCGCTGCCGTTGTACAGGTCATTTGCAAACTGGCCCTCGTAGCACAGCACCCCGCCGGTGTAGGCGGTGCCTTCGCCCGAGCGCTGGCTGTCCAGGAACTGCCCCGCGTAGGCCAGCAGCCCTTCCTCGTCGTATTCCTCGCCCCGGCCCTGCAGCTCCCCTGTTTCCAGGCGGCCCGCATAGAGGGGGATGGTCTTTTCCGGGTCGGAGTAGACGATCACCCGGCCGCTCCAGTCGGGGATGCGGCTGTCCTGCACATAAAAGCGGGCGGTGAGAAAGTGGCTGAGCAGAAAAGGCCACACCAGGAAATAGCCGGCCAGTCCCAGCACCACCAGGAGGATGGCCAGCCGGATCAGGAAGGCTTTGGCAATGAACAGCCGGGATGTCTCTACATAGTCCTCCCGCTGGGTGGGCTTATTGGTGGCGGCGGCAGCGGCCTGCAGCGTGGCGTTGGCCGCCCGGGTGGCGTTGCGGGAGATGTTGGTCATCTGCCGCAGCCGGGTGGTGATGCCCACAAAGCGCCGGACAAAGAAAGCCCGTATGGTCCTGAAAAAGACCCCCACAGACCGGGTGATCTGATTGAAAAAGTAGTTCAAGTGTATGTCCTCCCCTGTGTTGTTCCGGCCGCCCCGCCCCGCAAGGGCGCAGGGCCTGCCGGCACCGGTGGAACTTTATGTTCCTTCTGTCTTAAAACATCCGCAGCAGGCCGCTGCGCCAGAACAGCAGTCCCAGCGCCAGCCCCAGCGCGAACAGCAGCCCCCAGCGCAGCAGCAGGCTTTTCCAGCGCCGGACTTTGGGGCAGCGGTAAGGCTGCACCGGGGAGCGGCGCCGGTAGCCATCGGCGCAGACCACCGTGCTCTGGGGCGTCTGCTCAGGGGCCAGCTCCCCGGCTTCCCGGGGCCTGCGGGCCTCCTCCGCCATGGCCTGGGCCGCGTCCTCGATCTTTTGTCCGGCCCGGCGGGACATCCGGTTGACCTGGCGGACCAGGCTCAGCTCGGAGCGCACCTGGGACGTCTGGCGGCTCACTTCCCGGCGGACCGCGCTTTCTGCCTGCCTGCGCAGCAGATCCAGCGGCGAAACAGCCATATCACTTCCTCCTTTGATCGGTCCGTCCGGGGTTCAGCCCGCAGACCAGTTCGGGATCCCGCTCCATCCGGTCGGCCAGGTAGAGATAATACCGGGCGCCGCCGTCGGCGGGGTTGTCGTGCACCAGTTCCAGGAAGGTCCGTTTGGCCTGGCCGGTCTCGCCGCTGTACAGGGCGTACACCCCCTGGCTGAACCGCTGGACCGTCTGGGCCTTGCCCTTGCGCACGCTGTATTCGTCTCCGTCAAAGATCTCATAGACCCGGATGGCGCTGTCATCCAGCCAGCACTTGCCCAGATAGCGGCTGCCGTACTCGCCCGCGCCCCCGATGATGGATTCGGTGCACAGGATGCGGGCGTCCAGCCGCTCCGACAGGGCCACCAGCTCCCGCACCACCGAAAAACTGGTGGAGATGGTGGTGGGCTCCATGTGGGCGCTGTCGCCCACCACGCCCAGCAGCACATCCCCCACATCCAGCGCGATGTGGAACCGGACGGTGGGCAGGCCCGCCTGAGCCTGGCTCTCGTTGAAGGCCAGCACTTCCTGCTGGATGGCCACCGCCGTGCTGATCACCTGGGAACTGTCGTTTTCCATCACCACGTCGTAGCCGTCGTAGGAGAAGTGGAACACCGTCCCGCCCTTCTGGGTGGCCAGGGTGGCGGTGCGCTCGATGACCTGGTTGACGCTGTCGAACAGCAGCCGGCTGTTGCTGGCCTGGGTGTAGAGGGGTTCGGGGAACTGGAACCAGATCATCATGACCGCCATATGCCGGGAGGCAAAGGTGCTCTTGTCCACCTTCTGGATGCTCTGCCTGCCCAGCAGATTGAGCAGCTGTTCCGGCACAAAGCGGCGGTAGGCCGTCTCGGTCTCCTGCCGGGCCTGCTGCTGTTCTTCCAATGCCGCGGCGGCGCTGGTGAGGGTGGCCGCCATGCTTGCCAGCTCGTCCCCGGTGCCCAGGTACAGCTGTCCGCCCCCCTGGGGCAGGGCCGCCGTGGCCCGGGTCAGGCGGCGGATATCCCGTCCCACCGCCAGCAGCACCAGGATGGCCGCAGCCACCAGCAGGCCCATCCCTGCGGCCACTGCGCCTTTGCTCCGGTCTGCGGGCCGGGTGTCCGCCGAGAGGATCACCACCCACTCATCCACCGCAAAGCCGGCCCGGAAGGTGTCTCCGCTTTGGGTCACGGCCGTGCCGTCCTGGGCGGCCCGGGCAGCCAGCGCCCCGTCAAAGCCGGGCTGCAGCGCCGCCAGGGTGCCGTCGGCCAGCTTCCACTGGTCCTCCTGGCGGCTCGCCGCCGTCACCGTGATATCCCGGTAGGCGCCGCCGGTCTGTTCCAGCGCCGCCGACAGGGCTTCGGGCAGCTGCTCGGGCGCAGCATCCTGCTGCAGCGTCACCCGCAGCACCCCTTCCACCACCAGGCGGTCCCTTTCCAGGGCCTGCGCCTGCCGGGCGGGCAGGGCCAGACCGAAGTGCAGCCCCAGCGCCCCCGCCGCCGCCAGAGCCGCCAGCAGGCAGCCCCAGTGGATGGCCATGGGGGCCCAGCCCCGGCGCCAGCCCGCGATGAGATACCAGGCCAGGGCGGCCACGCCGACGGACGCCGCTGCCAGCAGCAAGAGCATCCCGGCACTGTACCCCCGGGTGGGGTAGAGGACGCCGTCCAGCTCGCGGACGCCGTCCTCACCGGCAAGGCAGAGGGTATGGCCGTCCAAAAGCAAAAGCGCCCGTCCGTCCCCTGTCAGGGAGACGCTGTTCAGCTGCCTGCCCTCCACGGCGCCGGCCAGGGACAGCACCTGGCGCACCGCGCTGTTGGTCAGGTCGCTGTAATACAGACTCAGGGTAGCTGCGTCTATGTAGTACAGGCCGGTGCCCCGGCGGGTCAGCTGGGACACCGACTGGCTCTGGGTGATGGCGGGGTTGTTCTGCCCCTCCATCGAAAGCAGGCCCTGCCCGCCCAGCACCAGGGCGCCGTCCGGCAGCACCGCCGCCGTGGAAGCCCCCGCCAGATCGACGCTGCCCGTCTGCACCAGGCCCAGCTGGCCGGTGCCGCCGGCATAGCTGACAGCCCGTCCCCGGGACAGCACCACAAAGGACAGCCGATCCCCGTCCTGTGAAAACACCGATAGCCGGGTCCCGTTTCTGCGCTCAACAGAAGACGCCCCCCGGCATGTTTCCTCCAATAATTGCTCCGCGCCCCCTGTCCGGCTCAGACGGTAGACCGACAGGGTGCTGGCGTCGGGGCTGTACAGCCCCAGCATCACCAGATCGTCCTCGCAGGGATAGAGGGCCGCAATGGTGCCCCCTTCCTGACCGGGCAGGGGGACAGACCAGCCCCCCACCACCTCGCCGTCCAGGCCGAACAGGCGCAGCTGCAGCTCGCCGTCCTCCCAGCGGGCGGCGGCGGCCAGGCCATCGCTGCCCACCGCGGCCGCTTCGTAAGGCTGCGGCCCCCATCCATACCGGAGCACCGAGCCGTACAGCTCCACTGCCGGCTCCGCCAGCATCCAGGCAGAGCAGACCGACAGGACCAGCAGCGAAAGGAAAAACAACCATTTTCTGCCCGTGCTCATAGCCTCTCCCTCCGCGTTTTCCATCGTTTCAGCCAGATCTTCAACAGCGTCAACCCGCGGCTGACCAGGTTTTTCGCCTCAAATTCCTCCTGCTGCTGCCAGATGTCCCTCTGCGCCTCCCGCCAGCGGGCATAGAGCGCCACCACCGAGTGGAACAGGCCCTGCTCCAGCTCGTCCCGGAAGGCCCATTCTGCCTCCAGGGCGGTGCGGCGGCGGGGCAGGATCTTCTTCACCTGGTCCCCCGCCAGCAGCGCCAGCTCCCGCGGGTTCATCTCGGGCAGAGGCCGCAGCATATACCGCAGCTGCACCTGCCGCTGGGTGGTGTCGATCCGGACGTTTTCCGACAGCATGGCCGCGCAGGCCACCTCCATCGGCAGGTTGGCCAGCTGCAGGGCCTGGTGCAGCACCAGCTCGGCATAGTCCAGCCGGTCCTGCCAGCACCACTGGTCCCCCTTGTAAAACACCTGGTCGATCTCCGCGCCGCCGCAGCTGTCAAAGACCACGGCCAGGGTGTCCCCGCACAGGAACATCCCCCGAAAGGCGGGGCATTCCTCCGGGCGGATGTCCGCACAGATCCTGCCATAGCGGTGGAGCAGCCGCCCCTCGTACAGGTTGATCAGGCGGGAGGGGGTCTCCCGCTCCTGGATATCCACCGCTTCCACCAGGGCATAGTCCGGCTCGCTCCACAGCACCTGCACCACTTTGTATCGCTCTCGGATCAGCACCGTGTCCATGGACGTTCCCCCTCCCGGTCATCTCATTCTACAATCACAAAGGCGCTGGCCCGCACGTTCTCGTCCGCGCTGGCCACGGCCACGATCTCATATGTGCCGGGCATCTCGGGCGCCTGGTAGACGCCGTTGCGGTCGATGGAACCGCCGCCCTCCTCGTTCACCCTCCACTGCACGCCCTTGTCCTCGCTGCCCACCACTTCGGCCTGCAGCCGCAGGGTGCCCCGCCGGCTGACATGGGCAAACTCGGGGGTCACCGTCAGGCTCACCTGGCGCTGGGCCAGGATGCGGCTGGTGTCCCGCTCGGGCTTCTGGGCAAAGTAATGGACCGTGACCCGGTTGCCGTCCACCATATCGTGGAGCCACAGGCCGATCCGCATGGTGCCCCGTTCGGGATAGACCAGGGCGGCCGCCTCCACCCAGGGCGGGGTGGTGGGCGCGGTCTTGCCCTTGAACACCTCGCTGTTGCCAAAGTAGAGGGCAGTCTCGCCGCCGGCGCTCTGGTCCGCAAACTCGACGCTCAGCCGCACATCCACCGCGCCGGGGCCAAGGCCATGGGCGATCTCGTCCGAAAAGACCCGGCTGTTCACCCGCAGCCCTCCCGGCATGGTCAGATCCACCGTCCCGTGGGAGACGGCGTAGTCGTACTGCTCGGGGGCGGGGATGCCGAAATCGAAGTGGAGCGCGCCGGTGGAAGGCTGGTACACCGACTTGACATCCGGCTTCTGCCAGTATTCCAGGCTGCGCACCGAGGTGGTCACCGCCTGCAGTTCCTGCCGGCCGGCAGCCGAGCCCTCCCGGGACAGCCGCTGGCGGAAGGGGAGGTTTGTGACCGAGGCCAGGAACATACTGCCCGCCGAGTGGATCAGCTCCAGCTTGGCCAGGTAGATGGGGATATCGCGGCCGCGCAGATGCCGCTCCAGGTTGTCGGTGCGCTGGCGCCGCTCCTCCAGCTCCTCCTGGCTGCCGCACAGATGGCAGCGGCTGTCCACTTCGATGTAGTTCTTATAGCTGTGGCTGCCCAGCTCCAGGTCGATCTCGCCGCCGCTGGGGAACAGAGGGCTGTCCACCCCGCCCAGCTGGCGCGCCTTAAGCTGGAAGCTGGCCGTGTAGACCCGGCGCTTTTCCTCCGGGCTCTCCTGGAAGGCCAGACGGATGCGGCCGTCGCCGCTGTCCACAAAGGCGCTCTCCCCTTCCAGCTTGAAGTGCACCGGCGGGGTGCGCTCGTTCTTCACCACCAGCACTTCCACCGTGAACTCCTCCCCGGCGCAGACCGCCTCGGGGGCGCAGAGCACCAGCGTCAGCTCCTTGCTGGCGTACAGCACCGAGACATTGTCCCGGCCGGCGGCTTCCAGCAGGCCCCGGAACTCGGGAGGCTGGGCGGTGAGGAACAGACGGCAGCCCTCGCTGGTCATATTGCACTGGCGGCTGGCGCCGGTGTCGGCGCCCACAGCGTTCACCGGCTCCACGTCGGTCTCGTCGTAGCTCAGGCACAGGTAGGCGCTCTCCTGGCCCTGCAGCGTCTCCTGGCCCTCGATCATCTGCAGCTTGCGCAGCAGGGGTTCTTCCACCACCACCATGCGGCCCTGGTAGTCCAGAGCCATACCGCTCTCGATCAGGAGGGTGCTGTCGTCGCTGGCGCTCACGCCCAGCCCGCAGACCACGCCTGCCCCCAGGGACAGCCGGCTGAGCAGCTGGCTCTTTTTGCGCATATAGTTCTGTTCCACTTCAAAGTCGCGGACCGTCAGCAGCTTGCCGTAAAAGTAGCGGTTGCGAACCACAGGGAAAAAATCCGTGTTTCCACTCATGGGTATGCTCCTCCAATCGTCGTGTCATAGTGGATGGTCACCGAGTCGTCGATGGCCGCGGGGATGTAGTCTCCGATCCGGGAGTTGATGCCCAGATAGGTGTGCCAGTCCAGCTGGATGCAGGGTTTGAGCAGCACCAGCTCCATCTCGGTTTCCGCCGGCAGCAGCTGGCTCATCCGCTCCAGAAAGTGTTCCATATCCTGCTGTTTTTCAAAGGTGCCCTGGGGCAGCAGCAGGAAAAAGCGGTAGGGGTCCTCGCCGTACAGCCGGCGGTAAAGGGCCGGGTTGCGGCAGGCGGGGCTGTTGGGGTCCACCGCAAAGTGCTCGATGATCCAGGGCTTGCGTCCGGTCAGCCGCCAGGCGGTGCGCCGGACTCCCTCCACGGTGTACATCGTCTCGTATTCGTCCAGGATCCGGGGCAGCCGGGCCCGCAGGTCCTCCTCCCCCTTTTCCGGTTCCATGCACAGCCACCGCGCCAGAAAATCCACCATCCCGTCGCTGGCGCTGCCGGGTTCCAGCTGGCGGGGCAGAGCCTCGATGTCCGCCTCCATCCCCATCAGCAGGGTGTTGAAGATCGACAGGTATCTGTAAGTAAAGTCCTGCCCCTGGTAAATGGCGGGCAGGTAGTCCACCATGTGGTCCCCCTCCATCCAGAGGGACAGCCCCTCCACCCGGGGGCGCCGTGCCCCGCCTGCGGCCAGCTCCAGCGCCAGCCAGAGGTACCGCCCCGACACCTGCAGCAGCAGGTCGGTCTGGGCCGTGGGCGGCCCAAACAGTTCCCGCAGGGCCTCCGAAGTCAGGGCCTGGCCCCGCAGCTGTTCCCACTGGGGCCAGTCCTTCCGGTCGCTGGCCCGGGCATAGACCCGGACGGCGGCTTCCGGCGGCACCTGGGCCAGCAGCCTGAGCCGCCGCCACCCAAAGCCCGCCTCCCCGCTGTCCACCGGCGGCAGGCAGGCCGCCCCGGCATATGCCCCGGCCTCCAAAGCCAGGGCGTCTCCCTGCAGGGCGATATGTTCAAAGATACCGCCCAGCCACTGTTCCTTGCAGCAGAGGGTCCGGTATTTCTGTGTCTCACTCATAGGATGTCCTTCACCCCCGTTCGGCCGGCCATTCTCACGGCCGCCTCAGTTCCAATTCCACCCGCTCCAGCGCCAGGATCCCGTCCGGCGGGATCACCAGGTCGCCGGCGGCATTGCGGTAGCTGCGCTGGTCCATCCCCCGCAGCTCCAGCTGCTCGATCCGGAAGATGCCGGGCAGCTTTTGCAGCGCCGCCGCCAGTTCTCCGGGGCAGCCCGGGGCGCCGATCCGCTGCTGGCAGGGGGCAAAGTATTCTTCCAGCGCCCGGCGCACCAGCTCCTGGCTGGTCCCCGGCGCCGCCGTCAGCCGCCCCGTCAGGCTGAAGGGCACATATTGGGCCGCAATGGTCCTGGCCTGCACGCAGATGGAGCGGCAGCGCTCCAGCTGGCGGTCCACCGCGTCCAGGAACCGGCGGTCCGCCTGGGGGCGTCTGCCCTCCCCCGCCGGCAGCACCACCACGCTGACGTAGGCGCTGTGCCGCTGCTGGGGCGCGTCGGGGTCATATCCGGGCAGGGCCCTGGCCCCGGCCAGACGCAGCCCCGGCGTCTGCCGTGCGCATCGCTCGTAATCTTCTGCCGAAAGGCATTTGCGGGTCCGGTTCAGCTCGGCCAGCAGCCGGGCCCGGCCCTGGGCCAGGGTCTCGGCTTCCCGGCCGCCCCAGGCGGCGCTGTGCTCCACCCGGGTCCCGTCCTCCTGGAACGCCAGAAGGGAATCCGCCGGGATATTGCCGCCGCTGCACCGGGACAGGACCAGCCCCGTCACCAGCACCGCGCCCGGCCCCGGCATCACCACCGCCCCGTGGAGCCCATCCCCGAAGGTGATGATCTCCCGCCGGGGGTCGTAGGTAAACACCCGGTCCCGGGGCCCGCAGACCGACAGCTCCTCCACCCAGTGCCATAAAGCCGGGCGGACGCTGCCGTCCTGCTGCAGCGTCATGCACAGGAGGGTCAGCCGGTCGGTCAGCACCTCCTGGCCTTCCACCCGCAGCTGGAACTGTTCGCCCGGGCGTCCCTTGGCGTCGAATACCATCTCGCCCGGATGATCCGGATCCTGGCAGACCACCAGCAGGTTGTCCTCTCCGTCCAGGGCTGCGCCGGCGGCGTCCACCTCCAGCTCCAGCCCCTGGGCGGCGGCGTGCGCCTCATAGCGCCCGGTCTGCTGCCAGCCCATGCCGTCCCGCAGAAAGACCGCCAGATCCGCCTTCCGGGCCTGGGCGCTGGCGATCTGCACCCGGCAGCCCGCCTGGCCGTTCACCGTAAAGAAATAACTGGCCGCCCGGGTCTCCTGCTGCAGCGCCTGGTAACGTCCCGCCGACAGGCCGGACAGACGCACCTGTTCTTCGCAGCCGCCCTCGGTCTGGCGCAGGCGCAGCCACCACAGGCCGTCCTCCCCTGCCTGCCAGGCCTCGGGCGCCGGCAGCGTCACATAGCCGCTCCAGCTGAGGGCCCAGGTCTCATCCTGCAGGGGCTCCACCGGGCCGGCCCCCTCCATCTCCCAGCACAGGGTGCGGGGCAGCCGGGCCTGCCGGTCGGGCGGGTTGCGCTGCACCCCGTCGGGCTGATGCACCTGGAACCACAGACGCAGCGTTTCCTCCGGCTTTTGGCCAAAGCCCAGCAGCAGGCTGGTGTCCGCCGTCCCGCCAAAGGCAAACGGCTGGAACGGTGTCCCGTCCGCCGCCAGACCCGACACGTCCACCCGTCCGCCGTCCCGGGCCACCAGCACCCGTTCCAGGCAGGGGCGCCGGGCAGGGATGGGCTCGGCCAGCTCAAAGCAAGCCTCCTCCAACGTGGCCAGCCGGGCCAGCGCCGGGCGGGGGGGAGCCTCGGGCGGGATCTCCAGCGCACAGCGGGCCGGCTGGGCAGGCCGCAGCCGCAGCCCCGCCAGCTCCAGCAGCTTCTGCTGGATGGCCGGGGTCAGCCGGTCCATCTGATACTGCTGCATCTCCTTGTACCAGGCCATCAGCTCCAGGATGGTGATGCCCGGGTCATGGGCGTTGTGGTCGGTCCACACCGGGCACAGCCATGGCAGCCGGCCCTCGGCCTCCGCAACGATCTCATCATAGCGCTGGTCGTCCAGCCTGCGGGATACCAACACAGGGCACCCTCCTTTCAAACGATCCCTTCATCAAGCGCATCTCACTGGATGCGCACCACATGGACGCCGCTTTCCACCACCGCATAGGGGAAGCCGCCGTCCTTTTCCAGCGGCGCCAGGCAGGCCTGGCCCTGGCGGTCATAGGCGCCCTCGGCCAGCAGGCTGCGGACCGCGCGCACGTTGGGCACGCTCCGCACGCAGCTCCACAGCTCGTCCATCCGGATCTGCCCGCCCACCGGCCGGGCGCTCCACACCTGGCCGATCAGCTGCTGGAGCCGGCGTCCGATCTCCTGCTGGGTATCGGCGGCCTGTTCCATCCGCTCCAGCTCCACCGTCACCTGGGTGTTCACCCGCAGGACGGTGGCGGGATGGACGTGCAGCCGCCCCTCGGCCACCAGGCAGCAGGAACACCGGCTGCCAAGGTAGCTGTACACCTGCCGGCACAATGCCTCGTTGTCCTCGGCGGCCTGGCTGAAGCCGGTCAGCACCACCGTCACATGACCCGCCCGGGGCTTGCCCTGGGGGTCCCGCCCCGCAAAGCAGCGCACATGCTGCACCTGCGGGAAGCCCTGGCGCACCAGGTCCTCAAAATCCCGGCCTGCGGCGGCCCGGCCCCGGGTGCGCAGGTGCCGGCTGCCCCGGCTCTCGATCTGCTCCATGGTCAGCCGTCCGATGCCGCCGCTCATGGCGGTCAGGTTCTGCACCGCGCTGATGCGGGGCAGCCCTTCCAGCACCGAGTGCACCGCCCCGGGCGGCACATTGCCCTGGGCGCCGCCGCCGCTGGCGTAGGTCACCAGGATGTTGTGGTCACCGGCGGGGGGCACACGGCCCTGCCGGCCGTCGCCAAAGCGGATGGTCCCCTGATAGGGGTCCAGGGTGTAGACCCGGTCCCCGCCGTCCGCCAGGGCCAGGTCCGGGATCTCCTCCCAGCGCACCCAGCAGCGGGTCAGCACATGGTCCTGCTGTTCCAGCCGGACACGGTCCGGAGCCTCCCGGGCCATCCGTCCCGCTTCGGCGGCGGACAGCCCCTGCAGCTCGTCCACCCACACGGTGCAGCGCTGCACCGGGGCCGTGAGCAGCTGCACCGTCTTGCCCGCCTCATAGATGCCGGTGTCGAACCGCTGGTCGGGCTCCTGGCGGCACTGGACCGCAGGCACCACGTTCAGCTGGACCCTGGCCGCCACCGGAGGCGGGACGGGACGGGGTCCGGTGCAGGTCAGCCGCAGCCAGCAGCCCTCGACCCCAAACAGGGAGGCGCGGGGCACCGGCTCGGTCAAAAACAAATAGATGCAGCCGCTGTGCAGCAGCTGTTCGGTCTCATCGACGGCCCGGACCGGCTCAAACGTTTTGCCGTTCCACCGCTCCCACAGCAGCTGGCCTTTCAGCTCGGCCCGCCCCAGCATTTGCAGCCAGATGGACAGGGGCATGGCGTGGGGCGAGCGGTCAAAGCAGAAATACATGGCCGCAGGCCCGGGGGCCAACGGTTCCAGCACCGTCATCTGCAGGTCGCCAAGGCCGGCGGCCTGGCCGATCTCACGGCGGGTCCCGTTGTTGGCGCTGGCGATCCAGGCCACCGGCGCCGGCGCCGGGTACTGCCACTGGAACCAGGCCCCTTTGCACAGGGGGACGATCCACCGCTGGTACAGCGAGAAGCTGTTTTCCACATCGGTGACCCGGGCCCGGATGTAATATCCCTCCTCGGCGTTGACCTCGGCGGGCTGGATGTCCTGCGGCACCTGGAAGATCAGGTCGTAAGGCCCCTCCTGCCGGCAGGAGAAGGGGTTGCGGCTGCCCTGGGTCTGCAGCTGGCGCCAGCCCATGCCGTTGTAGTACTCCCACACCACCCCCGACACCCGCACGTCGTCGGGCTTGGCCAGCACGGCGCGGCGTTTGTCGATGATGGGCTGGGTGAACTGGTAGTTTGGCCCCTGGGACGGGGGATCGAACACGATGGGCTCCAGTTCCAGATGCAGCTGGGCCCGGGCGCCGCGCTTGGTCAGCACCGCGTCGCTGCGCAGATAGAACAGGTCGTACAGGGCGGGCCTTTTGCCAAAGCAATAGCCCCCCTCCTCCTCGAGAGGCACATCCCCGCTGAACAGCCGGGCCGCCGGCACCTCCCCCAGCGGGGCGCTGCACACAGCCGCCTGCTGCAAGGTCAGGGCCATGGGGGTGCACCCCTGGCAGCGGATGCAGATCCGGCCATCCTGGTCCGGTTCGAGGGACAGGCCGGTGCGTTTTTCCAGCAGGATCCGGCCGTTTTCGGCCCGCACCCCGTCGAAGGGGAGCCAGGCCCCGCCGTGGAAGTAGCTCCAGCGCAGGCCGGGGGCGGTCAGCAGGTTGGCGGTCTCCAGCTCCAGGTAGCGCACGTTCTGCCGCAGCTCCACCTGGATGGTGCAGGGCCCTTCCAGCCGCAGCACGTCGTTTTCACTCAGATAGAATTCGTGGACCTGCATCTCCTGCCCGCCGGGAGCAAAGAGGGGCCAGGGCCTGGACAGGTCCACCCGCTGCAGGCTGTCGCTTTGGGCGTCCACATAGTAGACATCGGTCAGCCGGGCCGGGGTCGCCTCGATGGAGCGGCGGGTCTCATAGACCACATTGCTGCCCGACGCGTCGGAGGTGAACACCTGCGTTCCCGAGCGGACCAGCACCGGCTGCTCCACCGACTCGTTGGGCATAAACTGCATATTGCCCTGGGCCGCCACCGGCCCCGGCTCCTGGTAGCCGATCTGGTTGAGAAACTCGGTATAGAGCTTCTGGGGCACGGCGTTCATGCGGTCCACCGTCTGGCAGAACATGGTGCAGAACAGCTCGGCCAGGGCGGCGCCGGGATCGTCCTCGGTGCTCTCATACCGCCACTCGGGGGTATAGCTGCGGGCCAGGGCCGCCACCTGGGCCCGGATCTCTTCCGGGCCGCGGGGATCAAGGACCGGGTGATTCATACGCTGCCCCCTCCCTCAGAACCTTCCGTCACATAGAAGGGATAAACATGGTTGTAGCGGTTGTTGGTCGAGCGGACGGTGTACCCCACTTCCACCACGATGGCCCCGTTCTGCCGGTCCATCTGGCGGCAGTTCACCTTCACATCGGTGATCCTCGGTTCCTGGTAGATCAGCTGTTCCCGCACCTGGCGGGCGATGCTCTCCCGGGTGGAACTGGAGGAAGGCGTGAACGTATAGTCCATGATGTTGGAGCCAAAACCCGGGCGCATGACCCGCTCACCCTGCATGGTGTTCAGGATGATGCCGATGGCCTCCCGGATGTCCTCCTCCTGGCTGACCATGGCGAACTTGCCCGTGCGGGGGTCCACCTGCAGGGGGAATTTCAGCCCGCGGCCCAGGAACTCCTTTCCGTTCATGTTCATACACTCCTCCCGTCCCACCGGCGCGCCGCCGGTGTCAGTTGATCTTCACAATGCCGCCCTTTAGGGTGGTGGAACCGCTGGCGCTCAGTTCCAGCGTGCCGTCCCCTTTCACCGAGGCGGTAGCGCCCTGCAGGGCCAGCTGGCCCTGCGCCTTGCCCGCGATGCTGGCCCCTTCCATCGACAGCTTGCCGCTGCACTTCATGGTCAGGTTGCCGCTGCTCTCCAGGGTGATGGTGGTCTGCCCCGCGCTGAGGGTCAGCTTCTTTTCGCAGCAGAGGGTGCCCTCCCCCGTCTTGAAATTGAGAGTCAGGGCGTTTTTGCCGTCCTTGTCCTGCAAAGCGGCGGTCTGGTTCTCATCGTCCAGCTTGAGCACCACCCCCGAGGGCATGGTCAGGGTGACGGTCTGTTTTGCTTCCTCGTCATGGAATGTCAGGTCGATCTTCTGGGGGGTGCGGATGGCGTAGTCCTCCACCTTCCCCTCCTGGATGGTGAAAGGCGGGGTCAGCTCGGTGTTCCAGATGCTGCCCAGCACCACCGGCCGGTGGGGGTCGTCATCCAGATAACCCAGCACCGCCAGATCGTCCACATGGGGCGGGAAATAGACCCCGCAGCCCTTGCCCCCCATGGGAGACATGAAATAGCACCAGTCGGTCTCCTCCGCCTCCGGCACCCCGATCGGCAGGCACTTGACCCGGTTCAGCTTGTCCGGGTCGGTGACGTTGGTGATGCGGGCCAGCGTCAGGCCGCTGCGGCCCATCTGCCGCTCGGGGGGCATCCCCCCTTCCTGGATCAGGCTCTCCAGCTGCTGTGCCAGGCTCATAGTTTCGCCCCCTTGAACTCAAACGATGTGGTGTAGCCCGCCTCCGAAAAGCTGTGGCGGACCTTGGTCAGAAAATACAGGCCGTTGGTATGGCTGTCGCTGCCCTCGATCTTCAGGTAGCGGCCGGGGATCAGCTCGGGGATGCCCACACATTCCCCCTCCCCGGATACAAAGTCCATGGCCAGGCTGTTCAGCCGGTTCTGGGCCAGCTTCTGGCATTCGTTCTGGGTGCGGGCAAATTCGCTGTACTCCCGCAGACAGGCATCCTTGAAAGCGGATACCAGCTGGGCGGCGGACTTGCCGCTGCCCCCCACCGTGACCGAGCTGGCCGTGCCCTGGATGGGCTTCTGGTTCACATCCCGGCCATAGATCTCCACCTTGCCCACCTGGTGGGCCAGGGACACCCGCTTGGAAAAGCGGTTCAGTCCCACTCCCAGCGTGAGGGCCAGGATCTCTTTGTCGTTGTCTATGGCCGTATCAAAGATCATCTCCCCGTCCACCACCAGAAGCGACGCGCCGTAGCGTCGAGCCATCAGGGTCAAAAACCGCCAGTCGTCCACCTGCTCTTTCACCAGCGGCGTCTCGAAGTCGGTGAGGGTTCCCACCGTGACGCTCTTGGCAAAGCCTGCGGACACTGCTTTGTTCAAAATGCCCTTGACGATTTCGGCCGTCTTGCGCTGGCCGGCATAGAGAGGTTCCCGGTTGCTCATCAAAAAGCCCAGCCCATCGATGCCGCCGATGCGGATATGGGGCGCTCCATCGCTGGAAAACTCCAGGGAATAGTCGTCCAGATACCCGTAAAAGAGCTCTTTCTTTTTCACATAGCCGCCCTTGATGACCAGCTTTGCGCCGGGCTCCACCAGGTCGATGATATCATTGTCCCAGCAGCTGTTTTTGAGGTCATACCCGGCGTCCAGCGAAAAACTGCATCCGCTGGCCGTACCGTCTGCCGTCAGTTCGACGTCCACCTGCGAGATGCCGGACAGTACCTTGCCGGCCAAGGTGATCTCGCAGCCGGGGGCGGAAAAATCCTCGTATTTATCTGCCAGGTCGGTGTATTGATACGTACCCTTGTCCAAGGAACCGTCCCCCCTTTCTCCGTTCGGCAGGTCTGTGCGTCAGTCTTTCAGAGCCGGCAGCACCAGCGTCTCCCCCGAGCGCAGTCGCCGCGGGTTGTCGATGCCGTTGGCCTGGGCGATCTGCCGCCACTGTCCGGCACCGCCGTACTCCCGGGCCGAGAAGGCCCACAGCGAATCCCCCTGCCGGACTTTGCGGTATTTGGTGGTATCCGGCGACTGGCGCGGGTTGAGCGCAACGCTGTCAGGGTCAATGAATTCGATGAAGGTGCAGTTCAGCACAGCGCGCACCGGCAGCCCGTTCTCGTCGAATTTGGTAAAGTGTTCCTCACAGCTGGACAGATAGCCCACGAACTGCAAGGACGCCCATTCCACCTGCAATTTGGGCGGGCAGTGAGCATCCGCGTCCACTTTCGTCAGATCGTAGATCTTCCGGGTATAATCCCGCACGTCGATGCTGTTGTCCAGCGAGATCTTGCGGCTGTTCTCCAGGAACTTCTTGCGGTCATCCTGCGACCCTCCCACCTCGTCTGCGGCGGAAAGGCTGTCAAAGAACAGCTCGAAGCTTAACACCTCCCCGCTGCCGCTCTCAAACTGCATGACAGGCCCATCTGTTCCCATCGCGGGCCGAGGGGCATAGTTGACGCTGCGCTTGCAGGTATAGCTCTGGGGATTGTAAAGCACGATGATCTCTTCATCGGTCTCCAGGTTGACGATGGTCATTTTTTCCACATGGGTCGATGCGTTCAAATTGCCGGGGCCTGTATACACAGCGTCGGCCTCCTTTCGTTTATACCGGCGCTATCGGCCGCTGCGGCGCAGCTCCCGGCGCAGGCGTTCTTCAATGATGCGGTAGACCCGGTCGGCGGTGCGCCGGATCTCGGCCTCCCGCTCTGCCTTCTGGCGGGCGCTCTGCTCCTCCTCGTTCTTCTGCGGATGGATCAGGCTGGGCGGCACCTGGGCCGCATTGGACAACTGGGGCGGGGCCGCGCTTTGCGCCGCCTGGCCCTGCGGCAGAACAGTCTGTGCCGTCCCGCTGGGCGCTGCCATGGCCTGGGGCGATGTCCACTGGAACTGTCGCGGACCGGCCTGCGCCGGACGGGCCACTTTGGGCAGCGGGCCTTTTTCCAGCAGCTCCCTGGCCCAGTCAGGCAGCGCTTCCATCCCTCTGGCCTGCTCCGGACTATCGGAGCGGGAAGGCTCCGGACTGCCGCCTCCGGCCAACACCAACTGGGGAGGCTGCTCCTGTCCGGGCACACCGTCTCCTGCGGCAGGGACGGGATGCACCAGGCGGATATCCCGTGCGGCGGGGTTTCCGCTCTGGACCGCGCCGCGGCGCAGGGTCAGCGCAATGGGCCGGGCCGACGAGGCCACGGACCTGTCCTGGGCCGGCAGGGCGGACAGCGGGTTTTGCGCCGGGGCCTGCCCTGCGGCCTCCTGTGCCCGGTAGACCAGCTGCTCTGCCGCCCATGCCGCCCGTGCCATGGCAGGGGGCAGCATTTGGGCTGCGGCGGCCTGCCCCTTTTCCCGATCCGTGCGGCCTGTATCCTTTTCAGCTTGTGCGGAAGATTGTGTGTAGTTTGTCTGAATCGGGCGATTTGCGTTGTTTTCCGCCTGTGCGGAAGATCGTGCGCGGGTCGTTTGGGCTGGGCGAGCTATTTCACTCGGGGTCTGTGTGGAGGCCTTACGCTCTGCCGGGCGGGCGGTTTCCGCTTCGTTTTCGCGGTAGATCAAAGGTTCCTGCATCGGAGCCGGGGCCTGCGTACTTTCCGCGGGCCATGCCTGGGGCACTGCATCGGGGCCGGTCGCCTGTTCTTGCGGTTCAAGGCTCTGCACCGGCCCACTGGAGTCATGCCCTTGCAGCTCGGAAACCCGCATAGCTTTGTGAGATTCCTGATCTTGCAGTTCAAGGGCCCCCACGACCCTACGGGATTCCTGTCCAGCCTGGACAGCAGGATGCCGCCCTGCCGGGCCGTCTGTATTATTTTCCGCTTGTGCGGAAGATTGATCGTGGGTCGTCCGGGACGGATGATTTATGCCGGCCTCCGCTTGTGCGGAAGGGTGTGCGTAATTTGTCTGAATCGGGTGATTTGTGCTGTTTTCTGCCGGTGCAGAAGATCGTGCGCGGGTCGTTTGGACCGGGCGAGCTATTTCACTCGGGGCTTGTGCAGAGGTCTGACGTTCTGCCGGGCGGGCGGCTTCGGTTTCCGCCTCGTTCTCGCGGTAGATCAAAGGTTCCTGCATCAGGGCCGGGGCCTGCGCACTTTCCGCAGGCAATGCCTGGGGCACTGCATCGGGGCCGGCTGTCTGTTCTTGCGGTTCAAGGCTCTGCACCGCCCCATGGGATTCCTGCCCTTGCAGTTCTGAAACCTGCATAGCTTTGTGAGATTCCTGATCTTGCAGTTCAAGGGTCCCCACGACCCTGCGGGATTCCTGCCCAGCCTGGACAGCAGGATGCCGCCCTGCCGGGCGGTCTGTATCCTTTTCCGCTTGTTCGGAAGAGTGTGCGTGAGTCGTCCGGGCCGGATGATTTGTGCCGGTCTCCGCTTGTGCGGAAGGGTGTGCATAACTTGTCTGAATCGGGCGATTTGTGTTGTTTTCTGCCTGTGCAGAAGATCGTGCGCGAATCGTTTGGGCCGGGCGAGCTATTTCACTCGGGGCCTGTGCAGAGGTCTGACGTTCTGCCAGGTGGGCGGTTTCTGCTTCGCTCTCGCGATAGATCAAAGGCTCCTGCATCGGGGCCTGGGTCTGCGTACTTTCCGCGGGCCATGCCTGGAGCACTGCCTCGGGGACGGCTGTCTGCTCTTGCGACTCGGCGGCCTGCACCGCCCCATGGGATTCCTGCCCTTGCAGTTCGGAAACCTGCATAGCTTTGTGGGGTTCCCGCTCTTGCAACGCAGGGGACTGCGAAGCCTTGTGGAGGTCCTGCTCTTGTAGCTCGGAAACCCGCATAGCTTTGTGAGATTCCCGATCTTGCAGTTCAAGGGCCTCCACGACCCTACGGGATTCCTGCCCGGTCTGGGCAGCAGGATGCCGCCCTGCCGGGCGGTCCGTATCTTTTTCCGCTTGTGCGGAAGATTGCTCGTGAGTTGTCCAGGCCGGATGATTTGTGCCGGTCTCCGCTTGTGCGGAAGGGTGTGCGTAATTTGTCTGAATCGGGCGATTTGTGTTGTTTTTCGCCTGTACAGAAGATCGTGCGCGGGTCGTCTGGTCCGGATGGCCGGTTTCACCCGTGGCTCGTGCGGAGGCCTTGTGATCTGCCGGGCGGGCGGCTTCGGTTTCCGCTTCGCTCTCGCGGTAGATCAAAGGTTCCTGCATCAGGGCCGGGGCCTGCGTACTTTCCGCAGGCCACGCCTGCCCCTGTTCCTTTGCAGAAGTAGTGCGACACTCCATCCCGCTCGCCTCGCTCGCATCCCGGGAGTTGGAGGATGGCTCGGGGCCGGGTCGACGGGATGGATGCGCGCCCTTTTCTGCGTTTTGACTGTTGTACGGTAGATGAGGTTCCTGGGAGAGCCGGGCCTTGTGGGTCAGGACCGGGGCCTGCACAGAGGGTTCGTCCGTGGGGACGGCCTGCCCTGCGGCAGGCTGTGCCGGCGCAGAAGGCTCCGCCGCATCCTGCCAGGACAACGGCTCGGCCTGCGGTTTCCGGGCGGGACCCGCCGGAGGCTCTGTCCTGGGCCAGCCAGACAGCGCTGGATTTTTGGCGTGGTTGAGGGCCAGCGTCTGTTCCACCGCCTGGTGCACCGCGTGCATCATCTGGCGGGCCGTGTCGGGGGGCAGTTCGCTCTGGTGCAGCCATTCCAGCTGGGGCTGGGCCTGCCGCTGCAAAGCCTGTTCCCGGCGGCGGCGCAGCACATCGGGCAGCAGGATGCTGCCGCCCGCAGCCTGGCCATTCTCCTGCGATTTGGGGGCCGGATAGCCCGGGTGGGCCGGCAGGGTCTGGGGCGTCCATCCGCCTGCGGACGGCACGGCAGCCGCCCGGGTGGCCAAAGTCAGAGGCTGGGCCGCCACGCTTTGGCTCTGTCCGCCCGCTGTGGGGGGCTGTGTCCAGCGCCCTTCTTCCAGACGGATCTCCAGCTTGTGGAGCACCTCCTGCTTTTTTTGCAGTTCCCGCTCTTTGATTCGGACTTTCTCCAGGATGCGGGTCTCCAGCGCGGCCTCCCGGACGCCGGACTTCTTCTCCGGCTCCTTGCGGGCAGGGGCTGCTTTGGGCGCATCCATGTGGATGTCTACAGAGAGTTCCACCTCCACCGGGGGCGCGGCGTCCGGTTCCTCATCCTCCTCCCGCAGGGTCAGGGACAGAGGCGCATAAGCCCCTGTCTCCAGCCGGATACGCTGCTCCAGCTCCTGCTGGAACAGGCTGGACAGCACCCCAAAGGGGGACAGCCCCAGCTGTTCGGGCTTGATCACCGCCATATCCTCTCTGCTGACTTTGATCTTAGAAGCATCCATTGTAAATCAGCTCCACACGGGTGACTGCCAGCGCCGGCTGGTTGCTGTTCAGCTCCGGGCCGACGTACTTTTGCAGATAAGCGTTTTCGATGCACCAGGTACGCACCGTTTCCCCAAAACTGTCCTTCAGGGTGACGGTGCCCTGCAAAGGCACCATCCGCCCTTCCAGGCAGTCGCTCATCAGCTGGGAGAACGCATCGTCCTCAACGATCACGCCCTGCTCCAGCACCAGCACCTGGGGCTTGCTCTCTTTCAGGAAGAACCGGGGGTAATTGCTGCCCCCTTCGCTGTAGACCTCATATTCCAGTTCCATGTTCAGGCCCGAAACAGAGGTGAACCGACCTGCGAGTTTTTCCTCCCTGTCATCGTATACCGCCGTGTCGTCCTCCTCGAAAAGAGAGACTTCAAAGTATGCGCCGGACAAAAACTCCATGCCCTGTCCACCTCCTTCAGGCACAAGCCTGCTCTGCTGCGCATCAGAACAGTTCCCTTCTCACCCCTGTGATGGCAAGGGTCAGGCTTTCGATCAGCATCTCGCTGCGCAGGCCGTCCATTTCGCTGAGGGAGTAACCGATGGGCAGAGCGTCTTTCAGCTCCCAGATCACTCCCTTGTAGTCCTCGTTCAGGGCCAGCACCCGCACCGTGCGGTACAGGGACTCGCCCCCCGTAGGGCCTGTGTCATTGCCGGCAGCCGCGGCATACAGCCAGTCCAGCAGTTCATAGTCTCCCACCACCCCTTTGGCCAGGGTCACCGGTTCGTAGCGGGTCTGCACAGGGATATAGCCCTGCACCCCGCGCGGGTCCCGGCCCGCCCGGGCCTGGATGGTCTCCACCGTCATGTTGACGCCGGAAAACTGGGAAAAGGCCGCCGTCACCCGGCTGTCGCCCCCTTCGATCTCCACCAGGAACCGGTAGGAGCGCAGCGGTTCAAAGGTCTCGTCGTCTCGGTTTCCCATGGCAGCTTCACCTCTTTCTCAGCGCAGCGGGATGGACTGCTGTTTGTCGGGGCCGTTGAGCTTCTGGTTGACCTCCGACACCTCGCGGCACCAGCGGCGCCGCTCCCAGTGGGGCAGCTTCATGATCTCTGCCCGGGGCCAGTGCAGATAATAGGCCAGGAACGCCATCTCCTGGAAAAGCTGTTCCTGGGGGTACAGCACCAGCCCTAACTCAACAAAAAATCCAGCGGCACCTCGATCTCCTGGTTGCAGTGGGGGCAAACGACCTTGTAGCTGGGCAGGTCGGTCGTGTTGATCCGCTGGTACAGATCCTGCAGGTAAGCCAGGTCCATGGTGAACATACCCTCGATCACCTTGGTGTTGATGCTGGACAGCGTACCCAGCCGGGTGATCACCCGGGACAGCAGGATGATGGTCAGATAGCCCGCGTTCTGCTGCACCCGGGGATCCCGCAAAGGCAGGATCTCATCGGCAGCAGTGGCCAGACGCATGGTGCCCCGGCGGTGGACCTCGCCGTTTTTGTCCACATAGCCCCGCGGCAGTTCAAATTCAAATTCGGTTTCCATACATTCTCCTTACAGGCTGCGGCGGAGACGGCCCTGATCACCGCCGCGCAACAGCGCAGAGAGGGTCAGGGCCGCCAACACTTCGAGTTACATAGGATTCAGCCCGCCGCCAGCCCTGCCTCTATCACATGGGCGAAGGCTCGCCTGCCACGCCGGCCGGCGTGTGCTCCAGGCCCTCGTGGCACAGTTCCAGGGACTGGATGGCCACTTCGCTGCCCATACCGTTCAGGTCCGGCACGGTGTAGCCCACGGGCCATGCATTGATCAGGGTCCAGGAAGGGCCGTCGGCGCCGGAGTCGTCGATCAGGGTGATGAGCACGTCGTGGCGCACCAGGCCGGTCGGGGGCGCGTTGTTGGTGGGGGCCACCGAGTTGAGCCACTCCAGGAAGTCGGAGTCATCGGAGATGCCCCAGCGCAGGGTGATGTTGCCAAACTTGGTCAGGCCGGGCAGTTTGCGTGGGGTGTTGCGCAGGTCGTCGCCTTCGCGGTACTCCACCGCATCGATGGAAGCGCTCATGCCGGAGACTTCCGAGAAGCTGGCGCGGTTGATGCCATCGATCTCCACCCGGTAGCGGAATACTCTGTAGGGATAATTGATGTTCGCCATTTATGTTTTCATCCTTTCTGTCAGACTGTCAGGCGTAAAGGACAGCCGCTCATTCGCCGGTGGCAGTCTTCTGGGTGATGCGGAAGATCACAAATTCTGCGGGCTTGACCGGTGCGATGCCGATCTGGCAGATCAGGCGGCCGTTGTCGATGTCGTCCTGGGTCATGGTGGTGGGTCCGCACTCCACAAAGAAGGCCTGATCGGGGCTGGAGCCTGCCAGGGCGCCGTCACGCCAGCAGGTGGCCAGGAAGTTTGCGATGGTGCGGGTCACGCGGCTCCACAGTGCCTCGCTGTTGGGCTCAAAGACGACCCAGTTGGTGTTGGCTTTGATGGACTCCTCGACGTAGATGAACAGGCGCCGGACGTTGACGTACTTCCACAGCCCGTTGGAGCTGATGGTACGTGCGCCCCAGACCCGGATGCCGCGGCCGGGGAAGGCGCGGATCAGGTTGACGCCCAGGGGGTTGAGGATATCCTGCTCACCGGTGTTGTAGCTGCAGGACAGGCCGGTGCAGCCCCGCACCACTTCGTTGGCGGGCGCCTTGTGGACGCCGCGCTCGTTGTCGCTGCGGGCGTAGATGCCTGCCATGGCGCCGGAGGGCGGGAAGTAGGCCGCGTGCTTGGAGCCTGCGTCGTACATCTGCAGCCAGGGATGATACATGGCCGCGTAAGTGGAATCGTACATATCACGGAAGTTGGCCACGTCGTTGGTCTTGGTCAGCTCCATGGGGATATCCAGGATGGCAAAGCAGCTCTTCTTGTTCTCACAGAACGCGATCAGGGCCGACTGCACCTCGGGCAGAGTGACGCCGGGGATGGCCATGATGGACACGTTGCCGTTCTCCAGGAAGGCCTGCAGGCCGGTGCGCTTGCCGGGGCCGTCGTCCTTGCCCAGGTAGGTGCCGGCTGCCACGGTCAGCACGGTGCCGTTGCTGCCGCCGGCAGGGGTCAGGACCAGCTCGCTGCCGGTGCCGCCGCACAGCTCGTAGGGCACCACCGTCTCAGCGTCGGCCTTCGGCTCCACCTCCACCCGGATCAGCTCGCTCTTGGCGGTCTTGACGGGGGCGTAGTTCAGTGCGCCGGCCTTGAGGGACAGGTTCTCATAGACCTCCACCATATCGTCCAGGCGGGCGGTGATGGTGATCTCGCAGGTCCGGATGTACTTGCTGGTGCCCACACGGCTGTCCGCCACATCGGCGGTGCAGGGGGCGTCCAGGGTGACCACACGGTCCAGCACGCTCTTGACGGTGGCGTAGACCGCTTCCTTGCCGTCAAACAGCTCGACCACATCGCCGGGATTGAAACCGTCGGCGTTCTTCAGGGTCAGGTCTGCGCCGTCCACGGCCAGGACCTGGGTCTTGGCCTTGCTGGCAGGAGCCACGGTGACCCGCATATTCTCCGCCCATGCGCCGGGGTTGGCTGCGCTGATGGTCAGCACGCCGGCCTGCACGATACCGGCCTTGGCGTCAGCGGGGGCTGCGCGCATGATGTAGGCCCGCGCGCCGCCGTTGAGGAAGAACTGCTCCACCGCATACGGAAGGAACCGTGCGCCGCCGTAGGCTGCCTCGCTGAGATAGCCGCCGTACATCCGCTTGTAGTCCGCAAAGCTGGTCACCAGCTGGGGCTGGCCTGTCACAGGGCCGCGCTCGGCCAGGCCCACAAAGCCTGCCGTGCTGGTGCTGACGCCCTGCATGGGGGATGCCCCGGAATCGTACTCCTCTACATATACACCTGGGGACAAATATTCTGCCATGTTGTTGCTTCACGCCACTGTTTTGGCTGGGGCCGGTCGTGAAGCGCCCCTCCTTTCGTCTTGATATTTGGTTTGGGTGGATGATCTATCGGACCATGAGCGCCCGCCCAGAGGGCAAATGCTCTGGCTCACAAGGTTGGATGTTCCGGCGCAAACAGGCGCCAGAAGCGGCACAGGACGGCCGCGTTGTATTCGATGGCCTCCCGCACCAGGCGGGCGCCGTCGTAAGGGTCGGGCAGTTCGGCTTCGGTGCGGAACACCGGCCAGCCCTCCTCCGAGAGGAACATGGCCCCCCGGATCACCTGGCCGTTGACCTGGCTGCACCGGCGGCAGGCTTCGTCCCGGTCCGCCGCCCGCAGCGGCAGGCGGCCATAAGCCAGCATCCGGCCGGTCAGGCAGCGGCAGGCCATATCCCACACGGCGCCATCTTTGGACAGGCGGAAACAGATCCATCCGTCCGCCTGCTCCCAGGCTGCGCCGCTGCTCTCCAGCAGCGCGGTCAGCAGCCGCCGGATCTCCTCAGGTCCCACCGGACTCCTCCTCTCAAAGTTCCAGCGTCCCGCCCGCTGCAAACGGCATCTGCCCCCAGTCGGGAGCAGCCTGCAGTTGGGGCTGGTCCGGGACGCAGGCCAAAGGCTCGGTCAGGGCCGGCGGCGGCAGACGGGCGCTTTCCAGCTGGGGCCCGGTCTTTTGGGCCTGTACCAGCGCCAGCAGGGCGCTGTTGCCGATCCGCTCCGAAAGCTCCAGCACCGTCCGGGCAGGCATCTGCTCCAGACCGGCGCCGGCCAGCAGGGCCTGCAGGGCTGCTTCAACCGGCAGGAGGCTGCTGCTCGGGCTGTTCCGCCTGGTCTGGCGGCTCTGCTGCTGTTCCTGCCTGCTGTCCCGCTCGGTCCGACGGCTTTGCTGCTGCACCTTGGCCGTCCCCCTTTCCTCCGGGTTTGCCGGGCGGCTCGGGCGGCGGCGGGAGCGGCATCTCCGCCAGCTCCCGGGCCACCTCGTCCAAAGTATCCGCGCTCTCCATCTCCTGCAAAGCCTCCTGGGCCTTGTCGGAGATCCAGCGCAGTTTGTTGATAAACGCTTCTTTCATCTGAGCTTTGCGCTCGATCAGGGCATGGGTATGGACGATGGCGTTCTGGAGCACCGGTTTTTCACGCGGGTCCCGGGTCTCGGCCAGCTGCGCCCGATACCGGGCCAGCAGGGCCTGTTCCCGCTTGTCATCCAAAAAGGGATAGACCCTGCGCAGGGTCTGGGCGCCTTCGTTTTCCTCCAGAGCGCCGGTCCCTCCGGCCATCTGCGCCATGGAATCCACCACCGCGCGGGCGTCGGTCAGCACGTCCACCACCAGGCCCACGGCGCTTTGTGTGTAGCCGCGCCAGAACACCATCTGATCCGGCGCGCTGCCCGGCACCGTCCGGGCCTGGCTGCCTCCCGCAAAGAGGTTTTGCCGGTGCTGCAGGGGTTCCGCCTGTCCCAGCGACCGCTTGAGGCAGGTGGCCAGCATCATCCGGCCGGTGCCCTGCAGTACGGCGGCCGCCATATTCCCGCGCTGGAAAGCCAGCTCCGAAAAGGTCCGGAACGCTCCGCCGGACAGCTCCGGGTGGGCCTGCAAAGGGCGGCTTCCTCCAGCCTCTTTCGGCTGTGCGCCGGGGCCGGCGGCCTGCCGGGTCTGTTTTTCGTCCGCCCCGGTCAGCTGGGCGGCCCGCTGGCGGCCGATCTGGTCGAAGGTCTCGCGGAACTGTTCGGTCACCTGGTCCAGAGGGTCCCGGTAGCGGAAGGTGCTCCCCTCCACCGCCTGGTTCAGCTGGCGCCGCACCGACAACTGGGTCAGGGGCGCCGGATCGGCAGGCTTTTTGCGGACGAGTTTGGTCTGCACGATATCCCCCCTCAATTCATCCCCATCAGCCGCCGGAACGACCGGTGGAGGCTGTCCTCCGCCGCCGGGCGGAGCAGGAAGTCTGCCGCATGGATGCGCAGGTACTGGATGGCGTAGCGGGGGGTATCGTCCATCACCACCAAGCGGCAGCCCGCATCCTGTTCCCGGATGCGCCGGGCTGCCAGGAATCCGGCGGTGTCCCCCAGGCCCATCAGCACCCCGTGGTAGCGGCCGGGGCCAAAGCCCTGCCAGAATTGCTCCATGTCGTAGATGGGAAAGATCTCTGCGCTGCAGCCGGTCCGGGCACAATACTGCTGTATGCATTTGCACAGATATCGGGTCTCTCCCGGAGAGCACCCGCAGATCGCCAGCCGCATGGTGTGTCCTTTCCTTTTCTGCTTCCAGAGTCCTTTCTCAAGGTGGGGCGTGCCTGTGCGGTCCAGCTGTCCAGCCGCGCGTAAGACCGCGGTTTTGTCCTCCGGGCAAAAGGCGGAATGGCCCGCACCTCCCGGGTCGTTTTTATTGTAGCAGGTTTTTTTCTGCCGCGCAGGGATTTGGCACGAACAGCTGTCAACTGTCATAAAATGCACAAAAAGCGCGGAAGCCGCACCGCTTCCACGCTTTTCGACACAAGTTGAGAGGACCTCAGCGGCCCCAGTTTTTGGCCAGCATCCACTCCTGCAGGCGCCGGCGGGCCTCCCCGAAGCTCTTGAGGCTGATGGGCACCCGCTGGCCGTTTTCCATCACGAAATCCCGCTGCTGCAAAGCCTGCACCCGGTCCAGGTTGACCAGATAACTGCGGTGGCAGCGGAAAAACCGGCTGTCCTTCAGCTCGTCCTCCAGGGCGTCCATGGTACGGCGCAGCCCGTACACCCGGCCCCCGGCATGGATGGCGGCGTTATGGCGGTACATCTCCACATAGTCGATGTCCCCCACACGGATGGTCAGCTCCTCCCCTTCCATGTCCACCCGCAGCAGCCGCAGCCGGTCGGCGGTCTGCTGTACGAACCAGTCCATGGTGCGGTCCAGCTGGCCCTGGTCGAAGGGCTTGAGCAGATAGTCCATCACCTGCAGGTCAAAGCCTTCCATCCCGTGTTCCTGGCTGGTGGTGGCAAAGACCAGGGCGCACTCCTCCCCTCTCTGCCGCAGGCTGCGGGCGGTCTCCACCCCCGTCATCCCTTCCATAAAGATATCCAAAAACACCAGGTCCCACTGCCCCAAGGTCCACCGGTCCAGCAGTTCCTCGCCGCTGGAGGCCACGTCCAGCCGCAATTCCAGGGCGCAGCGCTGGCAGTACTGCCGGACCATCCGGGCCAGGGCGGCCCGTTCCTCCTCCAGGTCGTCGCAGATCATCACCGAGATGTACACAGCGTCTCCTCCTCTCTCCATTCCTTCAGCGCCTGGCGCAGCAGCGACGCCTGCTGCCGGCTGACCGAGATGCTCCGTCCGTCCACGGCCATGTTCAGACGCCCGCCCGCAAAGCTGCCCACCCCCGACAGATGGACGATGAACGCCTTCTGGCACCGGAAAAAGGGCGGGCCGGGCAAATCCTCCTCCAGCTTTTTGATGGGCACGCTGACCTGGACGCTCCCGCCGTTGGTCAGGCGCAGGATGCTCTCCCGTCCGGCCGCCTCGGCATAGGCCACCTGGCACAGCGGCAGGCGCACCCGTTCCCGCCGGGCCGGCAGGTCCAGCCACTGCAGACCGCACCGCCAGGCCGAAAAGCACTGGTCCATGGCCCGGCCCAGCTCCTGCCGGGAAGCGTCGGGGGCCAGAAAGGCCGCGGCGTGCCACCGGTAGGCCGAAATGGCCTGCCGGGACCGCCTTGACACCACCACCAGCCCCGTCCCGGCCAGAGCGTCGGGCCGCCGGGGCCCGCCGCCCGGGATGGTGTCCGCATCGATGAACAGCAGCTCGGGACCCTGGGCGGGCAGGCTGCCGCTTTGCTGTACGGCGGTCTCGACGCAGTGGGCGGCCGCCCACCGGCCCAGCATGGCGGTCAGCCGCAGGGCCAGCGCGTCATCCTGGGTGCACAGCACGATCCGGGCCGGGCGTTCTCCATGCAGCATGGCCGGCGCCTCCTTTCTCCATCCGCCGCCCATCGCGGCGTTTTGCACAAGCTCTCTTATGGAAAGATTTAACAGCTTTTGGGCCCCGAGGTAAAGAGAATTTACGCAACCGGTCCGATTTTTCCGCAAGTGGGAGGATTTTACCGCAAGTGGGAATGGATGCGGTTTGACATAGGCCGCAAAATCCATTAGACTTTATACGACACAGCTTCCAATCAAGGAGGTGGCGGCATGCTGCACATTGCCTGCTGTGACGACGACCGTTTCTGGCAGGAGCAGTTCCTGCGGCAGCTGGACCGGCTGCTGTCCGCCAGGGGGACGACTTTCCGGATCGACACCTACAACAGCGGCGCCGCTCTGCTGAAAGCGCTGTCTGTTTTGAACGCCCAGCCCGACCTGCTGTTCCTGGACGTGGTGCTGGGCCGGGACAACGGCATCGACCTGGCCGCCCGGCTGCGCCAGCTGCAGCCGGAGCTGCCGGTGGTGCTGATCAGTTCCAGCGCCGAGTACGCCCTGCCGGGCTACACGGTCCACCCCGCCCACTACCTGCTCAAACCCATCTCGGACCAGGCCCTGGCCGAAGCGCTGGATTTCTGTCTGCCTCCGCCTCAGGAGGCGCCCTCGGTGGTCATCCGCTGCAAAAAGGCCGAGAAGGCCGTCCCGGTCAGCGAGATCCTCTACATAGAGGTCCTGGATACCCTCCTCAAGCTGCACACCTGCTCCGGCGAGGTGTACCAGACCAGCGGCCATCTGAGCCAGATGCAGCAGCGCCTGCCCCCCGGCCAGTTCCTGCGGTGCCATAAGAGCTATCTTGTCAACCTGGAATACGTGGAGGGCATCCGCCGCTACGTCCTGATGCTGCGCAACGGCCAGCAGATCCCGGTCAGCAAGAAAAACTATGTCCCGGTCAAAAAGGACTACCTTCGCTATTGCAGCCAGCTGCAGCCTTAAAATACCCCGATGGCCCCACAGGCCTTTACCCCGTTTTCTTTTCACCCTATGGATCAAGCAAAGGAGTTTACGATCATGAACATCCAAAAACACGTTGACGGTCAGACCCTTACCCTCGCGCTGAAAGGCCGGCTGGACACCACCACCGCCCCCCAGCTGGAGCAGGAGGTGCGCGCCAGTCTGGACAATGTGACCAAGCTGGTGATGGACCTGGCAGAACTGGACTACCTCTCCAGCGCCGGGCTGCGCGTGCTGCTGTCGGCCCAGAAGCAGATGAACCGCAAAAAGGGCCGCATGGTGGTGTGCCATGTCTGCGAGCCGGTGATGGAGGTCTTCGACATGACCGGGTTCTCGGACATCCTGACCATCGAGGAGTGAGCGGAGCTTTCCTCCCTCTCAAAAAAGGAGACTGCCTATCATGAGTCCTTCTCAGGCGGAGCTGTACAAGCGGCCCCGCTTATTCGTGTTTATCCCCGCCGTGGCGCTGTGCGCCTTTTTGCTGGTGGCCGTCATCCACTACGTCGTGTCCAGCTCCCAGGCCGCAGAAAGCGTCCAGCCCGACCTGTCGGGCTGGGAGATGACCCTTGCCGACGGTTCCCCCATCGCCCCCGATCCGGCGGGCGGACTGGATCTCCCCGAGGGGGCTATCCTCTATCTCACCGCCGATGCGCCGGCCTTCGCTTCCGGGCAGGCGGTGGCGTCGGTCCGCTCGACCGGGGTGCTGTACGCCTTCCTGGTGGACGGCCAGCCAGCCGCCGACCCCTTCGGGCTTTTGGGCGGGAGCGGCGGCTCCCAGGCCCTGCCGGGCGGGATCTATACCTTTCGCTGCGGCGCGGGCTCCCGGCTGACCATCGCGGTACAGTTTTTGACCGTTCCCCCCAGCGTGGAAAACCTGCCCTCTGTCACCCTGTACGACGGCGTCGCCGACTACGACAGCCAGAACGTCCATCTGGGCGCCTTTTCCTCCCTGCTCATCGGGCTGTTTTTGACCATCGCCTTTTTGATGCTGGCCATCTTCCTGATGCAGTTGTGGCGGGGCGCACCCGAGTGGGGCTCGCTGCTGCTGGCCGTCACCGCCCTGGCCATCTGCCTCAACCGCACCATCCTCTACGCCGACATCATGCGCAACACCCTGAAAGACCCGGGCCTTTACCTGATCGTCCGGCACGTGCCGCTGCTGGCCGTCCTGCTTTTGCTGTGGCAGCACCTGGAAGGCCGGGCCAAAAAGATCCTTGCGGTGCCGGCTCTGGGCGGCGTGGGCTGCATGGCCGGCCTGCTGGGCTACAACCTGGCGGCGCCGGGGCGGGTGACCGGCGCGGTCTATTTCATGCGCTGGTGGCTGCTGCCGCTGGTGCTGTTTGCCCTGCTGCTGGCCGGCGCATGGCAGGCCGTCCGTGCATGGCGCGGCAAGGCCCACCACGGCAGCTGGTTCTGCCGGTTCTTCATCACCGCCGGGTGCAGCATGGCGGCCATGATCTGCCTTTCGGTGCTGAGCGTCGTCCTGTACGGGCCCAGCAAGCCGGCATGGACCTATACCCCCCTTGCCGTCGAGGGCTTTACCCTTTTCCGGCCCGCCCTCCGGCTGAGCTACCTGACGGCCATCAGCAGCTTTGTGCTGGCGACGTACGATTTCATCCAGATGTTCCTCTCCCAGGAGCAGGAGCGCCAGGCCATCACCCTGCAAAACCGCTTTGCCACCGAGCACGCCGACGCCCTCTACCGCACTCTGCTGGAGACCCGTTCGGTCCGCCATGAGATCCGGAGCCGCACCGAGACCCTGCGCATTCTGTGCGAGGAGGGGGATCTTGCGCGGATCAAGGCCTATGTCGAGCAGTTCTACGCCAGCTCCCAGATCACCCCCAGCCTGTACAGCGCCAATCAGCTGGTCAACGCGCTGGTGGCGCCCCGGCTGCAGACGGCCCAGGACGCGGGCATCCATGTGGACGCCCTGATCCAGGTGCCCGAGTCCCTGCCGGTTTCGGACATCGACCTGTCCACTCTGCTGGTCAATATGCTGGACAACGCGGTGGTCGCCGCCTCGGCGGTGCCCGACCCGGCCGAACGTCAGCTGACTTTGCGGATGAACCTGCGGGGCAACCGGCTGCGGCTGTTCTGCCGCAACAGTTACACCGGCGAGCTGACCCTGCGCAAAGACGGCCTGCCCGCCTCCAAGCGGGGCAAGTGGCACGGCTGCGGCATGGAGCTGATGCGCCGCGTCGCCAAAAAATACGACGGTTCCATGAACGTCGAGCACGAAAACGGGCTGTTCACCCTGGACGTCTTTTTGCTGCTGCCCTTCCCTCATAAGGACCAGCCCGACTGAACGCGGCCCCGCGGCCTTGCCGGCTGCGGGGCTGTTTGCATTTTATAACAGTTGGCCGTCTTTCGTGCCAATCCCATTGACCCGGGGGCGGCCGGGCTGTTATGATTATCTTGGGTTTCATTGTCCGAATTTTTCCAACTGAAAAGGAGGTTCCTTATGGGTCGATATACATACCAGAAGCGGCCCGGGCAGCCCGATGCCGCACCACGTCAGGCTGCCCGGCCCAACCTGGCCCAGGCTGTGCCCAACAGCGCGGCGCTCGATATGCTGGACCATGTGCAGGAGCGCCCGCAGGCCCAGATCCCCGCAGCCGAGGCCGAGGCCGACCGGCTGTCCGCCTCTGTGACCAGCGGCGGGCCCGAGGCGGTCAAGGCCGCCATGGGCCGGCGGCTGGGGGCGGATTTCTCGGGCATACGGTTCCACATGGGGGACCAGGCCGAGGCCAAGGCGGAGGCCATGAACGCCCGGGCCTATACCTCGGGCGCGGACATCTACTTTGGCGAGGGCGGCTTTGATCCCTCCGTGGCCGCCCACGAGCTGGTACACACCGCCCAGCAGGGCGTCGTGGCCGCCAGCACCCCCACCGTTGCCACGCCTGTGGGAGGGGTGCAGAGGATCTATAATATTTTCAGCAAAAAAGCCAGAGAGGAGCATGCCAACCAGAAGGCGGCGGAGAAAGCAGAAAAGGAGCGCCAAGCGCTCATAGAGCAGCAACGGCAGGAAGCCGCCGCCAGACAGCGGGCGGCACAGGCAACTGCTTTCGTGAACAACATGCGAAACGGGCAGCAAAGCCGTCCGGGGAGCAGCCTTATCTTGAAGCGCCCTGCAAACTCTGCTCCGGATCCCTCTATCAATGAAGAGAGCCTAGGCGAAAAGGTTGAATCGGCCGCTGATGTTGCTTCCGTCGTTGGCGATTACGGTTCTAGCGCACTCGACTTTGCCACCTCCTTGCAGGAGGCAAAGTTCATCCCCCAGACGGGCATGAACGAATCGACCGGCGTTGTGGGCGGCGTGAATATTGCGACGGGTCTCTACGGTGCATATCAGGATGTGAAAGGCCTTAAAAACGCGAAAGACAAGCAAGAAAAAGCGAAACACGGCATTGGTCTGGCAGGCAATTTGTCTTCCATTGGCGGCGGCGCTGCCACGATCGCCAAGGCAGCAGGAAGCAGTATAGCCTCCAGTGTTGCGCCCGGATTTGATATCGCTACCGGCGCTCTTTCCGTGGCCCAGGGTGCAAGGCAGGTGCACGAGGCCCGCAAACAAGTCAACGGCCTGAATGATTTCATGGAGAACAACTATGGAGTGAGCCTCAGCAGCTCCAAAGATGCCAAGCGAGTCAGAAAAGAGGCACGGAATATGATAGAGGATTCCGATGACCGCATCCTGTGGGACAGCGCCGTCATCGGCAAAATGGAGGGCACCCGCGGCAAGATCAAGGGATCGGGCAAGATCGTCACCGGCGCGGTGGACGCAGCCGCCGGCATCGCCGAGCTTTCGGGCGCCGGCGCCGCCGCCGGCGTTGGCCTCAAAGCCGGCAGCCTTGTAGCGAAAGGCGGCTTTGCCATTGCCAACCAGGTCCAGAAGAGACGGGTCAAGAATAAAGTCCTTGAACAGACCGGTATGAACGAAACCCTGGACGATTATATGCAGCAGACCGGCATCACCGACCGCAAAGAGGCCAAGCATACTCTGCTGAAAGCTATGGGTTACCAGAGCGGCAAGTTTAAAGAACTGGTGGCCGACCAGATCAACCAGCGCGCCAGCCGCATTATCGAAATGGCAAAGGGTCAGAGCGCTCCAGACTCCACCGATACCGATGAGGATAGACAGAACAAGAGCAGCAAAGCAGCCTCTTTCCTGAGCGCCATGGGTATTGAAACGAGCGCAGATAAACTCACAGGTGATGCAGAAGAAGCCGAAAGAGTCCGTCAGCTGCTCATCCAGAAGATGGGCCAGGGCTGACGCTTTGCAGCACATCCAACACGGCCCCGCCCGCGGGCCGCACTAAAAACAAGGAGATGATCGTATGCCTAACCAAAAGCATGATATTCTCGCCACCGTACAGAACCTCCTGGAGGTCACTTTGGGGGAGGGCGCGACCGAGCTTACCGAAGAGGAAAACGTTTTGTTCCTGCGGCTGTTCCCGGCGCTGCTCGCCAACGGGAACGGACATGTCTACATGGAGATTTGCATCATCGACTACAGCGATGAGCTGAGCGTTGCACAGGTGTATTCTACCATGATCCCCAAACCCGGGCCTCACTCCGACGATCTGAACGGCTATCTCGCCGAGTGGAACCTCCATTCCGCCGCCGGCGCTTACGGCCTCTACGGCGACCAGAAACAGCTCTACCACAAGCTGAATATCGCCCTCGTCAATTCCGAATCCGTCGAGAGCCGGGCAAACGCCCTGTTTGCCGGCATCTGCCTGGCCATGGACGAAATGGCCCGCCGTCTGCCCGAGGCCTTCCAGATCGCCTTTGGGGATTCGACCCAGTAAATCGCAAACGCTATAGACCAAAAACCGGCCGCACCAAGCTCTCGTTTTGGTGCGGCTTTTTGCGCCCTTGCCAAAAGGCGCTGCGGCGCTTATAATAAAAGGCGTAAGCATACCGTGCCCCCGCCCTCTGCGGCTGCGGGGCTGCCATAAAGGAGTTCCAAGTTATGAAATTAGGCATCGTCGGGCTGCCCAATGTGGGCAAGTCCACCCTTTTCAACGCCATCACCTCGACCCGCAACGCCGAGGCGGCCAACTACCCCTTCTGCACCATCGAGCCCAACAGCGGCATCGTGGCGGTGCCCGACCCCCGGCTGGACAAGCTGGCCGAGGTGTGGCAGACCAACAAAAAGACCCCCGCCATCGTGGAGTTCGTGGACATCGCGGGCCTGGTCAAGGGCGCGTCCCAGGGCGCGGGCCTGGGCAACAAGTTCCTGGGCCATATCCGGGAGTGCGACGCGCTGGTCCACGTGGTGCGCTGCTTTGACGACGACAACATCATCCATGTGGTGGAGGACGTCACCAAGGCCGAGGCGGTGGACCCCATCGCCGACATCGACGTCATCGACTATGAGCTGATCCTCTCGGATCTGGAGGTGGTGCAGAACCGCGCCGGCCGGATGGCCAAGGCCGCCAAGAGCGGCAACAACAAGGGCGCCGCCGCCGAGGCCGCCTGGCTGGAACAGCTGGCCGCCCACCTGAGCGAGGGCAAGCCCGCCCGCAGCTTTGCCTGGGACGAGAGCGACGCCGACCAGGCCGCCGTGCTGCGCGAGATGGGCCTGCTGAGCGCCAAGCCCGTGCTCTACGCCTGCAACGTGGGCGAGGACGACCTGATGGAGGGCATCGAAAACAACCGCTACATCCCCCTGGTGTCCCAGCGGGCCGCCCAGGAGGGCGCCAAGGTGATCCCCATCTGCGCCCGCACCGAGGAGGACATCGCCGATTACAGCCCCGAGGAAAAGAAGGCCTTCCTGGCCGAAATGGGCATCCAGGCCAGCGGTCTGGACAACCTGATCACCGCCAGCTACGATCTGCTGGGCCTCATCTCCTTCCTCACCGACGGCAAAAAGGAGTGCCGCGCCTGGACCATCCGCAAGGGCACCAAGGCCCCCCAGGCCGCCGGCAAGATCCACAGCGACTTCGAGCGGGGCTTCATCCGGGCCAGCGTCATCCACTATCCCGACCTGGAAGCCGCCGGTTTCGACTACGCCGCCGTCAAGGCCAAGGGCCTGCAGCACACCGAGGGCAAGGAATACATCGTACAGGACGGGGACGTGATCGAGTTCCTGTTCAATGTCTAAGGGGGTGGACAGGATGGTCTTTGGCATCCTGGGCGCCATGCCCGAAGAAGTGGATCAGCTGTGCGCCAGGCTCTCCGGCGTGACGGTGGAGGACTACGGCGGGGTGCGCTACCACAAGGGCGCCCTGGCGGGCCGTCCGGTGGTGGTATGCTGTGCCGGCATGGGCAAGGCCAATGCCGCCGCTGCCACCCAGGTGCTCATCACCCGGTACGGCGCCGGACAGATCATCTTTTCGGGCATCGCCGGCAACATGACCGACAAGGTCGGCATCGGGGATGTGGTGATCGGCAAGACCGTCTTTTACCACGACGCCCAGCTGGATATGATCAGCCAGAACCCGCCCTACCTCACCGAATACACCGGCGACCCGGCCCTGATCGCAGCCGCCGAGGCCGCCTGCACTGAGGCAGGGGTGCACTATATTACAGGCCGTATTGCGACGGGCGATCTGTTCATTGGGGACAGTGCCTCCAAGGCGGCCATCGCCGCCAAATGCGCCCCCGACTGCGTGGAGATGGAGGGGGCCGCCGTCAGCCAGATCGCGGCCAAGAACGGCGTGCCCTGTGTCATCCTGCGGGCCATGAGCGACAACGCCGACGAGGACGGCTACGAGGTGCTGGTGGTCCGTGACTTCAGCATCGCGGAATATGTAGCCACCGCCACCCGGATCGTGGCGGGAATGATCGAGCGGCTGTGACCCAAATCCCCCATACAGCAAACGCTGCCCGTCCCGGCGTGGGGCGGACAGCGTTTTTTGTTTTTTCTGCGTCCTTTTATCCTCGCTGTTGAGGTTTTGGCGCGGCCGGGTTTCAAAGGAATTGCTCGAGTTTGAGGCGGTTGGCCTCCTGAAAGGCCTGCAGCCTGCGCATCAGGTCCTTGGTGCCGGGGGTGGCGTTGGGGTAATCCCGCTGGCACTTGATGCAGTCCATCACGCCCTGGCTGCTCCCCTCGGCCAGCATTTCGGCCAGGTTGCGGGTGGAGCGGTCGGCCATGGTCCTCAGTCCAATGCCCATCCTGGTGTTCAGCTTGGCCAGGGCGGACTGGCCCTGGGCGCGGCCCCCGTGGGCGTCGAGGCCGGCGTGGGCCTCCTGGTTCAGTTCCTGGTAGCCGCTGCGCTGGCGGATCAGCTCATCCTTGAAGCCGCGGTCGCTGGCCATGGGCAGGATCTGGGCCAGGGTGTTCTTGCCCATCTCGGTGTTCTGCACCACTGCTTCCAGCATATTCAAGTCGTCGTTTTTCTGGTGTTCCATCCAAAAAAGCCTCCCTTCGGTATTAGGGTGTACCAAAGGAAGGCTCTTATTCTTCGCGCAGCTGCGCTGTATGATTCAACAGCGGGTATGATTCAGGCGTCTTTTTCCTCTGCGGCGCAGATGCGGTTGCCGCCCTCCTCCGATGCCGTGCGCAGGCGCTGGCCGCACAGGCGGTACAGCCCGTCCCAGCAGCGGCAGCCCTGGGGCAGCTCTCCGGTGTCCGCCACCCCGATGGACAGGGTGTAGGAGATCCGGTTCATCATGCCGGTCCCGGCCACGCACTCGCAGGGCATCTCGCTGTAATAGCGGGCCATCTCCTCTTTCAGCTCTGCGGCGGACATCTTGTCGCAGGCGATCAGCAAAAGGCCCCCCTGCAGCCGGCAGACGATCCGGCTGCCGGGCTGGTCGTAGTGCTTCTTCCACTGGTTGGCGATGGTGCACACCACCTGGTCCAGGGCGGGCTGGCCATAGGTGTATTGCAGCCGGTCAGCCCCATCCAGGGAGACCAGGGCCGCGGCCACACGGCCGCCCGCACGCACGTCCGCCTCCAGCTCGGCGCTGAACACCGTCTCGATATACCGCCGGTTGTAAGCGCCGGTCAGGAAGTCATGGTTCATGTCCTCCCGCACCAGCTCCCGCTCCCGCTCGGTCATCCGGTCCTCCGGCAGAGTGTTGCCCGCCAGAGGAGCGCTCATCTGGACGCCGTACCAGACGCCGTCCACCAGGATGCGGCGGCGCAGCACACAGCTCACCTGTCCGCCGCCCTGCTCGTAGCTCACCTGCACGGCATCGTCCTGCCAGTGGTCTGCGCATTCCTGCGGCAGCTCCACCACGCTGACGTCTTCGAATACAGCCTGCAGCGCTTGGGTCAGCGCCTGCAGACCCCGTTCCGTATATCCTTTTTCCATAAGCTGCTCCCCCGCTGTGCGCCGTCCCGCACAAGGGCCGCCAAACGGCAGCCCTTTGGACGGCTGCAATTCCCTTTTCGGCCCATGCGGCAGGCCGGCGCAGCACCTAGATATCCCCCCAGTGCCCCGGCTTTGCAAAGGCCCGGGCAGGCCATACGCCCGCCCACTTGTCTAAATAACCAGCATATGTAAATTATATCACGAAGCCTGCAATATTTCCAGACAGCCGGGCAACATTTCGCGGCAGCCTGCAAAAGTTTGTCATTCTGCCAAAAGAACATCCTTCACGCGGCAGCAGACCTCGCATTCCTGCCGGATTTCTGCCGCCAGAGCCGGGGTATCAAAGCCCGGTTTGGCCCGCCAGGCCCAGTTGCCGCCCAGGCGGCCGGGGGTGTTCAGGTGCGCTTGTTCCCCCAGGCCCAGCCAATCGTACAGGGGGATGATGGCGCGGCTGGCCGCCGAACCCAAAGCGGCGCGCAGCAGGTACTGCCGGGCCGTGGCGGTCTTGACGGCGGCGGCCTGGGCGGCGGTGGGCTTGATGGCGCTGGTCATGTGCAGGTAGGCGGCGGCGTTCTGCTTTTCGGCCTTGGTGGCCACATGGTCCCACCAGGCGCTGATGGTGGTGTTGTCGTGGGTGCCGGGATAGACCACGCAGTTGCGGATGTGGTTGTGGGGCAGATACTCATTGTCCCCGCCGGTGAACGCGAATTGGAGCACCTTCATGCCGGGAAAGCCGCTGTCGGCCAGCAGCTGCCGGACGCTGTCGTTCAGGTCGCCCAGATCCTCCGCGATGATGGGCAGCCGGCCCAGCGCATTCTCCAGGGCGCGGAACAGCTCCATGCCGGGACCTTTTTCCCACCGGCCGGTCTTGGCTGTGGCGCTGCCCGCCGGGACCGCCCAGTAGCTGTCAAAGCCGCGGAAGTGGTCGATCCGCACCAGGTCGTAGATGGCGGCGGCGTGGCGCACCCGCTTGATCCACCAGGCAAAGCCGGTGCGGCGGTGGTAGTCCCAGTCGTACAGGGGGTTGCCCCACAGCTGGCCGTCCGCCGCAAAGTAATCCGGGGGGCAGCCCGCCACACGGGCGAAGTTGCCCTCGCCGTCCAGCTCGAACAGGCTGCCGCCCACCCAGGCGTCCACCGAGTCCGCCGAGACATAGATGGGCATATCCCCCAGGATCTGGACGCCCTTGCCGTTGGCATAGGCTTTCAGCTTTTTCCACTGCTTGTCAAACTGGTACTGGAGGAACTTCCAAAAGCCGATCTCTTCCTCGTGCTCCCCGGCATACCGGGCCAGGGCCTCCGGGTCCCGCAGGCGGTACTCTTTGGGCCACTGGGTCCAGGGCTTCATCTCGTAGGCCGCTTTCAGGGCCATATAGAGGGCGTAATCATCCAGCCAGCCCTCGCTGGCCAGGGTGAAGGCGTAGTAGTCGTCGGGATAGTACATCCCGCAGCCATAGCGCCCCCGGCAGGATGCCCGCCAGGCGGCGTAGGCAGTCCGCAGCAGGGCATAGCGGCCGTTGTACAGCGCGCCGTAGTCCACCACCTCGGGGTCCGAGCCAAAGTCTGCCTCGTCCAGCTGGTCCCGGTCCAGCAGCCCCTCCTGGCACAGGGCTTCCAGATCGATGAAATAGGGGTTGCCCGCAAAGGCGGAGCAGCTCTGATAGGGGCTGTCCCCATAGCCGGTGGGGCTGAGGGGCAGGATCTGCCAGATGCTCTGGCCTGCCGCCGCCAGGAAATCCACAAATTTCACTGCCTCCGCACTGAAGCAGCCGATCCCATAGGGGCCTGGCAGGCTGGAGACCGGCATCAAAATTCCACTTTCACGCATGATGTTCCGTTCCTCTCTTTTTTCAACGCGCCGCAGCGCTTGCAGGTGCGGCCTGGGGGCGCGCCAAAGCGGCCGCCGGGCCCGGCCGGGGCCCCGGATCGCAGCTTTTCGGGCGCACCCTGCATCTTTTCTTATGATAACACAACTGCTGGCTATTTTCCACAGGCAAAAATCGTGGTATACTGGGTTATATCTGCCCGGCCCGCAGGGCTTTGCAGAGCAGCCGGCCGGCCCGGCCGCGTCACAGATTCAGAGAGGGGATCATTGACCATGCACCGCACCCAAACCTACTATCAGCAGGACGCCTATCGCACCCGGGCGTCCTCCCTCATCCTGGCCGCAGAGCCCCTGCCGGGGGGCGGAGGCCGCATCGCCTTTGAGGGCACCGTCTTTTATCCCGAGGGGGGCGGCCAGCCCGCCGACCGTGGCACCCTGACCCTGCCGGACGGCGCCCGCCTTGCCGTCACCGATGTCCACGAAAAGGACGGGGTGATCTGGCACCGGGTGGACGCTTTGCCCCCCGCCGCCGTCCCCGGGGCCGAGGTGACCCAGCAGATCGACTGGGACTGGCGGTTCGACAAGATGCAGCAGCACACCGGCGAACACATCCTGTCGGGCACCCTGCACCGGCTGTTCGGCGCCGAGAACGTGGGCTTCCACATCGGCAGCGAGGCGGTGCGGATGGACACCAGCGTCCCCATCAGCCCCGAGGGTCTGCTGCAGGCCGAGACCGAGGCCAACCGCTTTGTCTGGCAGGATCTGCCGGTGCAGGTCAGCTATCCCGACCCCCGGCAGCTGGCGCATATGTCCTACCGCAGCAAAAAGGAGATCCAGGGCCAGGTGCGGATCGTCACCATCCCCGGGGCGGATGTATGCGCCTGCTGCGGCACCCACACCGCCACCACCGGCCAGGTGGGTCTGATCAAGATCGTCTCGGCGGAGCACTACAAGGGCGGCATGCGCCTGGCGGTGCTGTGCGGGGCGCGGGCCCTGGCCGGGATGCAGGCCATGCAGGCTCGTCAGAGCCAGATCGTGGCCGAGCTGAGCGCCAAGCCCGCCGAGACCGCCAACGCGGTGCGCCGGATGCACAAAGAGCTGACCGACCTGCAGTACCTCCACTATGGGGTGTGCAGCCAGCTGTTTGACGCCCTGGCGGAAGCGGCGGACCCCCACGAGGACGCCATCCGTCTGGTGCCCGGCCTGGACCCCGACGGGCTGCACCGGCTGGCCCTGCGGCTGACCCAGGCCACCGACGGCCTGTGCGCCGCCCTGACCCCCACCGAAAAGGGCTGCGGCTACTGCCTGGCCCGCCGGGAGGGGGATGTCCGCCCCCTGGTCAAAGCCCTCAACGCCGCCTTTGCGGGCCGGGGCGGGGGCAAGCCCGCCATCTGCCAGGGCAGCTGCGCCGGACAGGCCCAGGATGTGGCCGCCTTCCTGGCGGGCCGCTGAATCTTATTTGCGATACGACAAGGAGAACAAAACACCATGCGCATGCGTTTCAAGCCTTACGCGCGGGCAGAGCTTCTGGCCGCCGATTTCCACATCCACGACCCCTTCCACCTGCAGGGCCAGTGGCACCAGCAGTTTGCCCGGCCCCAGCAGCCTCTGGTCCTGGAGCTGGGCTGCGGCAAGGGAGGGTTCATCTCCCAGCTGGCCGCCGCCCACCCCGAAAACAACTACCTGGGCATCGACATCACCGACAAGGTGCTGATCCTGGCCAAGCGGAAGATCGAGGCCGCCTACGCCGCCGCCGGCCGCCCCATCGACAACGTGCGGATCATGAGCGTGGACATCGAGCGGATCCGCACCATCCTTTCCCCCGAGGACACGGTCAGCCGGATCTATATCAATTTCTGCAACCCCTGGAGCAAAAACGCCTCCTCCAACAAGCACCGGCTGACCCATCCCCGGCAGCTGATCCAGTACCGGGACTTTTTAGCCGACGGGGGCGAGGTCTATTTCAAGACCGACGACGACGATCTGTTCCGGGACAGCCTGGGCTATTTCCCTGCGGCGGGGTACGAGATCACCTGGCAGACGTACGACCTGCACCAGGACGAGCCCGCCTGGAACATCCGCACCGAACACGAGGGGATGTTCACCGAAATGGGCATCCAGATCAAGGCCCTCATCGCCCGCAAGCTGCCCGGGCCGGACAGCGTCACCTGGGTGGAGCCCAAGCGCCGGGCCGCCCCCGAAGGACCCGTCCCCGGCAGCGGGGACTGACCCGATCCCCACACACCTTGCTACGGGAGGCACGCCATGCCCTTCACCTTTTATCAGATCGCAGCCTATTTTCTGATCTACTCCTGCCTGGGGTGGTGCGTCGAGGTGGCCTATGCCGCCGTCACCACCGGCAAGCTGGTCAACCGCGGATTTTTGAACGGGCCCGTCTGCCCCATCTACGGCTTCGGGATGCTGGCCCTCCTGTTTTTGCTCCGTCCGGTCCTGGACAACAACCTGCTTCTGTTTGCCGGCGGGATGCTCATCCCCAGCCTCATCGAGCTGGCGGGAGGCTGGGTGCTCTACCGCCTGTACCACACCCGCTGGTGGGACTACACCGACCGGCCCTTCAACCTCGGGGGCTACATCTGCCTGGAGTTCTCCCTGTACTGGGGGCTGGGGGCGGTGTTTGTGATGAAGCTGGTGCACCCCACGGTGGCCGCCCTGGTGGACTTTGTGCCCGTCACCCCGGGGTGGGTCCTCATCGGCGCGCTGTACCTGGTGTACGCCGCGGATCTGGTGGCCACCACCATCGCCGCAGCCGGCCTGGCCGCCGAACTGGAGGCCCTGGAAAAGATCGCCGACGGCATCCACGCCGTCAGCGACGCCATGACCGGGCTGATCGGTTCCACCGCCATGGACGCCGACCAAAAGCTGGACGAGAGCCGGCTGCAGCTCAAGCTGGCGGGGGCCGAACTGCGCACCGCCGGGGCCAGGCTGTCGGTC
The DNA here is from genome assembly GCF_002160915.1 of Faecalibacterium sp. An121. Classification (GTDB taxonomy): domain Bacteria; phylum Bacillota; class Clostridia; order Oscillospirales; family Ruminococcaceae; genus Faecalibacterium; species Faecalibacterium avium. The sequence continues at coordinate 21,502 of NZ_NFLM01000013.1, read as the reverse complement.
CATGAGATGCGCCAGATGACCCGGGCCGCTCGCGCCAAGGCGGAGGAGGCCATCCAGGCCGCCCGGATGGCCCTGCCCAGCGGCACCGAACAGCAGCAGCGGCTGGCCCGCCTGGCGGCCGAGCTGGAGGCCCGCGCGGAGGAGATGCAGGCCCAGCTCCAGGCGCAGCTGCAGCGCCGCGGCCCCTTCAGCCCCGGCCGCCTGCTGAACGCCTTCCCGCGGCTGCGCCATGGCAGCCGCCGCCTCTCGCTGGACGCTCTGCGCCGCCAGCTCCAGGGCGGGCGCGGCCCCGGCAGCCGGGAGGACAGGGACAAATGACAAAAACACCGGGCCGCCGGGGGATGACGCCCCGCAGCAGCCCGGTGTTTGTATATGTTTGGGATGGTCCCCGCCTCAGGCGAACTGGGAGGGATACAGCACGAAGTTGACTTCCTGGCCGGCCAGACGGTAGACCAGACGGAAGGTCTGGAGGTTCTCGGTGATCTGACCGATGCAGTCGAGGTAGGATGCGCCCTCGGGGATGTCGGCCCAGGTCTGGTCCTCCCGGGGCTCGCCGGCGGTGCCGGTGTAGCAGACTACGCCGAAATTGCCCCGGCCGTTGAGGTACAGGCCGTTGTTGTAGGCCCACAGCACGGCCGGCGCGTCCACCATCTTGTTGGCGTTGGGATAGGTGGTCCGCACATCGGCATCCTCCTCCGACTCATAGAAGTGGTCGCGGATCACCTCGTCGGTGTAGTTCCGCTCGAACCAGTCGATGTTGTACCGCTTGTTGTACAGCTCGATCTCCTCGCCGGTGTTGTTGTTCACCTCGATGTGCAGATAGACATACCGCTGGTTGTCGTCGATCTTGAGCTGGAAATTCTCCGCCAGGTCCTCGTTGCGGCCCGCGGTGATCTCCCGCGCCTGGGTGATGGCCATGGTGAACGTGCCGCCCTTCTTGTCGGTCCAGGATGCCACTTCGTTCAGGCCATATTCGGTATCAAAGCGGGTGCATCCGCCCAAAAGGCTGCTGGACGCCAGGGCCAGGGCGCCTATGCCGGCGCACCTCATAAAGTTTCTGCGGGAGATCTTGCAAGACATAGGGATGTCCTCCTTCACATTTGATACGCCGCCCCGGCCCCAAAGACGGCTGCGGCAGCATTTTGATCCTGGTTTGATTCTATCACAGGGGGCGGGATGTGTCAATCAAGGCCCAGGATTTTTCATACGTTACGTCCTTTTTTAGACGCCGGTCGGCGGGGCGTTTTTCTGCCCTCATCCCCTTGCGGCGCCGGCCGCAAACCGATATAATAGAGACAGGAAGGAGGCGTTTTGTATGGCATTTTCTTCGCTGCATCTGCCTGCCGGCAGCACGTCCCTGCGGCCGGAGGAGCTGGCCGCCGTCACCGGCGGCTGCTGCCATGGCGGACGCCGCCAGGGCCACGGCCATGGCTGCCGTCCGCCCCAGGCGCCCGACTGCCCGTGGCAGCGCCGCCACATCCAGCTGTGCGCCCTGGGCCTGGACTGCCCCTACTACGCAGACCCGGACCAGCCGTGACCGCATCCGCCGCCGCCCGCCCAAAGGGCGGCGGCCTTTTTGGGAGGTCCATTGACTTTCCGGCCCAAAACCGGTACACTGAGAGATGTATGCAAAAGTTTCAGCTGCGGCCCGCCGTCCGGCCGGACTGCAGGGAGAAAACGGAGGTTCATCCTGATGAAGATCGCGCTTATCAACGAAAACAGCCAGGCCGCCAAGAACGGCATCATCCTGGCCGCCCTCAAAAAGGCGGTGGAGCCCATGGGCCACGAAGTGGTCAACTACGGCATGTACGCCGCCGATGACGCCGCCCAGCTGACCTATGTCCAGAACGGCATCCTGGCCGCCATCCTGCTCAACAGCGGCGCCGCCGATTATGTAGTCACCGGCTGCGGCACCGGCGAGGGCGCCATGCTGGCTCTGAACAGCTTCCCCGGGGTGCTGTGCGGCCATGTGGAGGACCCTGTGGACGCCTACACCTTCGCCCACGTCAACGACGGCAACGCCGTGGCCCTGCCCTTTGCCAAAGGCTTTGGCTGGGGCGGTGAGCTCAACCTGGAGTACATCTTCGAGAAGCTGTTCGGCTTTGGCCACGGCCAGGGCTACCCCAAAGAGCGCCGGGAGCCCGAGCAGCGGAACAAGAAGATCCTGGACGGGGTGCGGGCCCAGACCTTCCGTCCCCTCATCGACTGCCTGAAGAGCCTCGATCAGGATCTGGTCAAGGGCGCCGTGGCCGGCGAGCAGTTCAGCCAGCTGTTCTTCCCCGCCTGCAAGGACCAGGCCCTGGCCGACTACGTCAAGACCCTGCTGGACTAACCCCTTTTGAAAGGAGCCGCCCCCATGCTGCACCTGCTGGAGCAAATGGATATCGGGATGGATACCGCCCTGGCGGTGGCCGTCCCCCTCATCTCGGGCATTGCCGAGCTGATCGGCCTGCTGATCATCGTGGTCAGCCTGCTGCGCACCACCTACCACTACATGCGGGTGGTGCTGTTCCATGATGACTACGACTACCACCTCGAGATGAGCACCGGCCTGATCACCGCCCTGGAATTCCTGATGGCGGCCGAGGTGTCCAAGACCATCCTGCTGCCCAGCCTGGATGCGGTGCTTTTGCTGGTGGCCACCTTCGGTTCCCGCGCCCTGATGAGCATTTTGCTGCGGGTGGAAATGCGGTCGGAACGGGCCGAACGGGCCGAGGCCAAGCGGGACGAGCACCGGGCCGAACAGCGCGCCGTGCGCCAGTCCCGCGCCTTTGTGTGGCCCTGGCAGGACCGGGACGGCGGCCAGAACCAGGACCCCGGCAGCCGCGGGGAGTGATTTTGGCATTTTGACGGACCAGCAGCGGCCTTTTTTGGAAGCGCTGTGGAATCAGACAAAATCTGCCGTCTCTCCTTGACATTTCCTACAAAGCGGGCTATACTGGCATCGTGGAAAGCAAAGGCGCTTACAGACAAGGTCTGTGAGCGCCTTTTTGCTTTCCGCTGCCCATACGCCCCCGTTGGGAGAGGATAGAGGGCTCTCTCAGCGGCAGGCCGCCCTGCCACACGGGCGCGGCGCGCAGGGCATTCTCCTTCTTCTTTTTCTTTCCTTTTACCAGATGCACAAAGCAAAGCAGCCCCTGTCCCCCGCCTTCTCCGGCCTGACAGGGGCTGTTTTGTGTCTCGGCCAAGGCTGCCGCTTGCATTTTTGCCGCAGGTGTGCTACAATCACCACAGGCTGTATCCGAAAACGCCCCTGCTCCGCCCTGTTCTGCCGGGGAAGCAGTGCATCTGCACCTTCCCGGCGTTCGTCCAGCCTTGCGGGCGGCTTCTCCGATACATCCCAGTTTCATCCTGTCAAAGCGCGAGGGGGCGCAGCCCCCTTGGATGCGGACCATCAGGAGCGGATCCTGGACACAGCAGAGAGGGCTGCCGCCGCAGGCGCGGCGTGCTGCAAGCAGCCCGGCGTCCGGCCGCCCCTTACCACCGCGGAGCGCAGAGGCGAACCTCTGCCGGGCGTGCCCGTTACAGCACAGCGAGAGGCGCGGCCCCAGGGCTGCGCAATTCGGGTGGAACCGTGGAGCGGTCCGGCCAAATGTGGATACCGGCGCTTCATCCCGTGTAGGCTGTCTGCGGGATGAAGCGTCTTTTTGTTTATTTTTGAACCCGAGAAGAAAGGAAAACCGCCATGAAGATCATCTACAAAGACGGCACCGTTGCCGAGTGCCCCCAGGACCAGGAACTGCACGTCCTGCGTCACACCGCCGCCCACATCATGGCCCAGGCCATCAAGCGCCTCTATCCCGAGGCTGACTTTGGCTACGGCCCCGCCACCGACAACGGTTTCTACTACGATGTAGACCTGGGTGACAAAAAGCTCTCCGACGAGGATCTGGCTGCCATCGAAAAGGAGATGCGCAAGATCACCAAGGAGAACCTGGCCATCAAGCCCTTCATCCTGCCCCGCCCCCAGGCCATCCAGCTGATGGAGGAGCGCAAGGAGAAGTTCAAGGTGGAGCACATCGGCGACCTGCCCGAGGACGCCGAGATCAGCTTCTTCCAGCAGGGCGAGTACGTTGATATGTGCATCGGACCCCACCTGACCTACACCAAGGGCCTGAAAGCCTTCAAGATCACCCAGCAGTCGGGCGCCTACTGGAAGGGCGACAAGGAAAACCAGATGCTGACCCGCATCAACGGCGTGGCCTTCCGCACCCAGGAAGAGCTGGATGCCTGGGAGAAGCAGCAGGAGGAGGCCCGCGCCCGGGATCACCGCAAGATCGGCAAGGAAATGCAGCTGTTCATGACCGACGACCTGGTGGGCCGCGGCCTGCCCATGTTCCTGCCCAACGGCTATGTGGTCTGGCAGGAGCTGGAAAACTATATCAAGGCCAAAGAGCGTGCCCGCGGCTACCAGCACGTCATGACCCCCTGCGTGGGCACCGTCAACCTCTACAAGACCTCCGGCCACTGGGACCACTACCGGGAGAATATGTTCCCCGCCATGGAGATGGAGGGCGAGAGCTATGTGCTGCGCCCCATGAACTGCCCCCACCACATGATGATCTACGCCAACCGTCCCCACTCCTACCGGCAGCTGCCCATCCGCATCGGCGAGATCGCCCATGACTTCCGTTACGAGGCCAGCGGCACCCTGAAGGGCATCGAGCGCGGCCGCCACTTCTGCCAGAACGACGCCCATCTGTTCGTCACCCCCAGCCAGATCAAGAGCGAGGTAGCCAACGTCTGCGACCTGATCTTTGAGGTGTACCGGGACTTCGGCATCACCGACTATCGCTGCGTGCTCAGCCTGCGGGACCCCAACGACAAGAAGAAATACCACGACGACGACGCCATGTGGGATCACGCCGAGACCGCCCTGCGGGAGGTGCTGACCGAGCTGGGCATCGACTTCACCGAGGAGATCGGCGAGGCCGCTTTCTATGGCCCCAAGCTGGACGTCAACGTCAAGCCCGCTGTGGGCGCCGAGTACACCCTGTCCACCTGCCAGCTGGACTTCTGCCTGCCCGCCAAGTTCCACCTGACCTATGTGGACACCGACGGCACCGAAAAGACCCCCGTGGTGCTGCACCGCGCCATCCTGGGCTCCATCGACCGCTTCATGGCCTACCTGATCGAGGAGACCAAGGGCCGCTTCCCCACCTGGCTGGCCCCCACCCAGGTCAAGGTGCTGCCCGTGTCCGAAAAGACCCTCGACTACGCCAGCGAAGTGACCGACAAGCTGGCCTCTGCCGGCATCCGCGTAGTGCTGGACAGCGACAACGAGAAGATCGGCTACAAGATCCGCCAGGCCCAGCAGGTGGACCGTGTGCCCTATATGCTGGTGCTGGGCGCCAAGGAAGCCGAGGCCGGCAACATCTCGGTCCGCGACCGCAAGGGCGACACCACCGTGATGGAGCTGGACGCCTTCATCCGGCAGGTCTGCGATGAGATCGCCAACCGCACCCACGCCTGATCCCGCCCCACCCATCTGACAACACAACGCCCCGCCGTGCTGTTCCCACAAGACGCACGGCGGGGCGTTTTTCTCGTTTCGGCTCACAGGTCGATCCGCTGGTCCTGGTACAGGGGGTTCGCCAGCAGTTCGGGCGCAGGGCCTGTAAAGGCCGCGGCGGCCCTCTCGTCCCCTTGCAGCTGCCACATGAACCAAGCGGTCACATAGCCGTCGGCGCTGTACAGCATCTCCCCGTGGCCTTCCGCCTTCCGGCGTGCCAGGACCTTGGGGGCGTCGATCCGGTCGTACAGCTGCTGCAGGCCCTCCATCTGGATCACGTCCTTGCTCGCCGACGCCAGGATCAGGACCGGCACCCGGATGCCGGCGGGGTCATAGGGCATGTTGAGGGCCCGGGCTACCTCCACGTCGATGGGCGACAGGCTGACGGCGCATTGGTACAGCTCTTTATGGGGCGTGGCCCCAATGGCGTTGAACACCCCTACGCCCCCCTGTGAGTGGCCGCAGGCCCCCACCCGGTCCAGGTCTGCCTTGTCATAAAAGACGCTGTCGGGGTCTGCGTTCTTTTCCAGCAGCCATGTCAGATCGGCTTCCGCCGAGTCCCCCGCATAGGTGCCGGGGTCATCGCTGCCCAGCACGATGAACCCCCAGGAGGCCAAATGTTCAAACAGACTGGGGTATTTGGAGGCCCCCACCCCCGTGCCGTTGACCATCACCACCACCGGGTAGCGGGACTGGCTCTGGGGCAGCTCGGCGGGATAATACATCACCAGGTCGCCCCACTCCTCCTGCGGAGCGGCAGCGGTGGTACAGGCCACCTCATAGCTGCCCATGGCCAGATACGCAGCTTCCACCGGGCCGCCGGTGGCCACCGATCCGGTATAGTCCTCCGGCACCGAGGGAGCCGCCGCCCAGCCGGCCAGGATCCCCCGGACGGCCGCCAGCAGCAGCAGGACCAGCCCGGCCCTTTTCAGCAATTCCTTCATGTTGCGCTCCTTTCCGCTCTGTTTCTGTACATTCAGAGTACCATATGCCGCCGCAGGATGCAAGAGGCGCAGAGAAAGGCAAAAAGAAAAAGCGATGGACCAAAGTCCATCGCTTTATGGCGCCTCTTGCCTGACTCGAACAGGCGACACCCTGATTAACAGTCAGGTGCTCTAACCGACTGAGCTAAAGAGGCATCTATAAAACGGCGCAAACCGTTTTATACGTGGTGACCCGTACCGGAATCGAACCGATGTTAAAGGCGTGAGAGGCCTCTGTCTTAACCGCTTGACCAACGGGCCTTATTCAGCTGGCGGGAGGCGACTCCCGACTTGGTTATTATAGCGCAGCCGGGGCTTGTTGTCAAGGGTCAATTTTTGATTTTTGTTGTATACAAACTCCTTGCACCGCCCCATCCCCCGGCGTATAATAAAAGCGGGTTCCAGGGCCGCGATCCCGGCCCGCCCAAAACCGAGGGATGTGAGGAAAATCTATGCTTCAGGGAAATCTTGTCTCTATTACAGCGCAGCAGGTGCTGGTCATGTTCCTGCTGATCCTGGTGGGCTACCTGGCCGTCCGGTGCCATATCCTGGATGCCGGGGCACGCCGCAGCTTTTCCAGCCTGCTCGTGAATATCGTGGTGCCCGCCATGATCGTCAACTCCTACATGACCGCCTTTGACCCCGAGATCCTGGCCAACCTGGTGCGCACCGCCCTGGTCAGCCTGGGGGTGCTTGTGGCCGGGCTGGCGGTGGCGCTGGCGTTCACCTGCCGGATGCGCCATCCGGACCGGCCCCTGATCCGCTTTGCCATCACCTTTTCCAACGCGGCCTATATGGGGTTCCCCCTCATCGAGGCCCTGTTCGGGGCCGAGGGGCTTCTGTACGCCAGCATTTTCAACACCTTTTTCAATATCCTGATCTGGACGGCAGGCATGGCCATCCTGGACCCCAAGGCGAGCCAGGGCAATCTCCTGCTGGAACTGGCCAAAAAGCCGGCCCTTCTGGCGGTAGCGGCGGGCCTGGTGCTCTATCTGGGTCAGATCCCGGTCCCCGCCCTGATCGCCCAGCCCATCAGCCTGCTGGGGGCCATGAATACCCCCCTGTCCATGCTGATCACCGGCGCCATCATCGCCACCAGCGACCTGCGCGCGGTCATACGCAGCGGCAGGCTGTGGCTGATCCTCGTTCTGCGGATGGCGGTCATCCCCGCCGTGTCCTTTCTGCTCTGCCTGGCCACCGGCACCGGCGGGATGGTGGGCGCGGTGGTGATCCTGCTGGAGGCCTGCCCCTGCGCTGCCATCACATCGGTGTTTGCGGTGCAGTTCCACTACGACGAGCAGCTGGGCGCCGGCGCGGTGGTTGCGTCCACCCTGCTGTCCATCTTCACCCTGCCCTTGTGCGCCCTGCTGGTCCCGATGATGGGGTAAGGACTTGTCAGGGATTCCGGGCGCGCATGGCCATTTGGGTCATCAGCCGCCCGATGTACAAGGGATGCCGGTAAGAAAAGGCCATCTGCACTGCCTGCAGAGGCGAGTGGCAGATCACAAACCTCCTGGACCAAAAGTGCTTCGCCAGCCCATAGCCCACCTTTTTGGGGTCCGCTTTGAACTCTTTGGGGATGGGCAGACCGCTTGCCGAGGCGGTGTCGGTCAGAGGCGGATGAAACAGATGGAACGAGATGCCGTCGGCGGCATTTTCAATATCCAGGCATTTGGCCAGGGACTCGATGGCGCCCTTGCTGGACGCATAAGGGGAGATCCCTGCAAAGCCGGTGACCCCCACCCCTGAGCTCGTAAAGATGACCCGCCCTTTTTTCTGCCGGCGCATCAAAGGCAGCACCGTCTTGGCCAGCCGGAGCGCCCCATAGAAATTGACGTCCATCACCCGTTGGTAGACATCGTATCCGGTAAGCGGCTCCTCCGCAAAGGTACAGAGGCAGGCATTGTGGACAGCCGCATCGATCGAGCCAAACTGGGCAGCAGCCTGCGCCACCCCAGCCTCGATGCTGGCCAGATCGGCCGCGTCCGCCTGCAGGGTCAGCAGCCTGTCCGGGTATTTCGACCTCAAACGGCTGATCCCGGCTATATCTGTATCCAGCACCGCCACCCCATTGCCTTTCTCCAGCAAACCCTCGGCCAGATAATAGCCGATCCCCTGGTTTGCCCCTACGATCACGATATTGGCCATCTGCTTTTCCCTCCTTTGGGTTTCATTATAGACCCCGGCGGCCAAAAAGGCAAACAAAAAATCCCGTGCGCATACAGCACACGGGATGAGGTCTGGTGCACCTCCAGGGACTCGAACCCTGGGCCCACTGATTAAGAGAAACCAACGTGCAACAATCGTCAATTTCCAGAATTACGCAGATTCGTTCTTTTTATCGCTTTATCGTAAATTTGCGTTTTGCATCTGCTGCATCCTTTGCACCTATTATTCCCTCTTGCATCCGTTATCCAGCCGTTCCGGTGTGCAAAAAGTGTGCAAAAATGTGCAGAGCCAAAATCAGCCTCTTAAAACAGGGATCGGATTTTTATGCAAAACCGGGAAACCGGTCAGGTTCGAGCCCAAAACAGCAGCTGAAATCTTGCCTGTTCAGACCAAGCATCAAATGTACATTCACAACTATGATTCATGGCAGGGATTTGGACAATCGAACAGACATCACCTTAATATAGAAAGAGGTTTCCTTATGAACAAACTGCTTTCCTGCCGCTACAACATGGACACCAACCGGGTGGAAGCCCGGTTCGAGGGTGGCACTACCCTTACCATCGACTGCATCGCCGTGGAGGACGAATACGGCAACACCCCGGCACAACGGGCAGAACTGGACTGGCTGCTGTACAATAAGCCGCCGGAGTACGCACAGCTTGTGCTGGGAGGAGAGATGGAGCACTATCTCTCGCTGGGATGCGACCACGGCAGGCTGGAAGATTAAGTCCCTATAAAGAACACGATGCCCACCGACCTATGGTTTTCGCCACAGCTGGTGGGCATTGTTATCAGGGTTCTCTATGTGCGAACTTTCAGAACCTGATATTAAAGATCGCTGACAGAATGAACAATCCGTCCATAATTCGTTATATACTCCGCAATAGCAGGGAGTGGGCTTTTGCGCAGTGCCCCCTTTGCTTTGGAATATTCCTTGAAATATTTCAGGTTTCCGATAAGGATGAGCTTGTTTTTTGCACGGGAAAGTGCAACATTGATTCTTCGATAATCCGAAAAATACAAGGTAGGACGGTCTGCCCGTGTAGAGCAATAAATCACGATCTCCGCCTCGTCTCCCTGGAAAGCATCGATGGTGTTGATGGCAAGATCCAGTGTTTCCCATTCCTTCTGATGCTTCTCCCACGCATCATGCAAAAGTTGGTTTTGTCGGCGGTACGGCGTGATGACGGCCACCTGATGTCCGGGCAGTTCTTGGCTTATCCGCTTCAGAATCTCCGTTACAAGCTCGATTTCTCTTTTGTTGACGATGCCGCTACTGCCTCCGCGCTCATCTTTCCCTTCGTGGTACTTTGCATCGTGGGAACAGTTGTACATGACCAGATTGCCTGTTCCGAAAAGAGCTGGACGGGATTCGGTTCCTGCACCGTTTTTCAGCTTTCCGTCATAGAACAGCCTGCTGACCAGTGTGCCGATAACAGCGGGCATACGGTACTGGGTTTCCAGCATAGCGCGGTTGGTTTCCGGAGTGCGCTCATACAGCCGCTGAAAGAAGCTGATGTCGAACAGTTCATGTTTCAGCAGCTGGCGATTTTCCAGCTCAATCTTGTCCGGATCAAACAACGCAGGATCAATAACAGGCGGAAGCTGTTTGTGATCGCCGATCAGCACCAGCTTCTTGGCGCGAAGAACAGGAATTAGAATCTCGCCCGGTAGGGCTTTACCAGCCTCGTCTACAATGACCAGATCAAATTTCAACTGTTCCAATCCGACTCGTTTCTTTGCCAGCCCCACACAGGTGGCACCCACCAGAGGACGATTCCGGATAATTAGCTCGCTGATGTTTGAAACGGTCCCGTTCTGCGGGTTTACAAAGTCTGCCCATTTCTGCTGGATGCGCGTATCCTGCGGCCGCTCCTGAATGGAAGCCATATATTCGTCGTAACGCGTTTCCAGAGAGATGTTTTTCATCTCGTCACTTATTTTCTCGTTGCTGCCGCAGCGGATCATATGCGAGGACTCTGTTTCTATCAATCCGGAGAGCGCATTGTCTACCGCTACATTTGCCTGTGATACCACAAGAACACGGGCTTTGGGATGCAGGGAGCGATACTGCTGGATAAGCTCCCGGATAACCGTTGTTTTGCCGGTGCCCGGAGGCCCCTGGATCAGAAAGATATTCTTCTCTTCCAGTGCACCGCACAGCGCTTTGTACTGGGCTTCGTTCTGCCCGATGGATGCGTTGACCAGTGTTTTCACGCGATCGCCGCTGTCTTCCGGAACGATGTTGGCACCGTCCATCATGGCCATCTGCAGCTGAGCATTGGCGATGCGTCCACTGCGCAGATGGATCAGTGCCTGTTTCTGCTTCAGCTCCGGGATGTTTTTCTCCTCTGCATAGAACTGAAGTCTGTCGCTGTTCAGGATCTTCTCAAAATCGCCATTGTAAAGGGATATCTCTGTACAATCTGGTTTGATCTCTGCGCTGCAGGGCTGACCTCTGTCATCTTCAGCAAAGAATTTCAGATCATCCTTTTTTCTTCTGCTGGCGGGAAGTCCCTGCTTCCGCTCCTGATCGTATGCTTCCAACTCGGTCTTCAGCTTTTCCGGGTCATGGACCCGGATGTTTGTGTAAAATCTTTTGGACACTTTTTTACCCGGATCGGTCTCTATGTCCACCTCAAACGCTTCCTGGTTTTTCGGGTGGCCTTTGCGGTGATAGTCGATCAGCTTCTGTGTCACATCTGCCCACTGCTGAAAATACCGTTCGCCTGCCATGGAGAGTTTGTTTTTGCGCTGTACCTGCAGTTCCGAAACGATATCATATAAAAAAAGTGTAAGTTCTTCTAAAAAAAGTTTAAGTTTTTCTTCCTTAGAAAGTGTAGTTTCTTCTTCCTTGACATACTCCGCAAGGTGGCCCAGCCTTTCCTGAAAAACCGGAGTCATGTCAACATCGATGTCCACAAAGAGTTCATCACTGGAAAAACTCTGGTCTTGGTCCATAATCCGCTCAAAGAAGGGGATCAGCATTGGAGACTTGCGGTCAGAAGTGTCTGGCGGCTCAGAATACCCGAGTCTGGCGCACAGAACCAGCGCATCGCCGAACTGGAACTTAAAGCGGGTGCCTTCGGCCAGATGAATCTGGGTTTCCTCCATCGGTCCGACCTTCCATCCATCTTCCATGTCGATCGTCAGATGATTGTCCTCAAGATACTTCCGTAGCTCTGCCCACTGGTCTGCGGTAAAGACAAGTGGAAAATTTTTGAACTGCAGGCTGGCAGTCGCATTCGCAACATACTCGCTCACTGTCACAGGACAGAAATTTTTGTTCCATGAGGAAAGGCCGTATTCCCATCGCACCGGATAGACCTGCAACTCTGCCCGGACAGGGGGATAGTTTGGCTTTGCACACAGGTTGCTTGGAAGGAACAGCTCCAGCTTTTTCTCATAGCACAAAATGCTGCCCTTCCTATTGTTTTCCCTGACGTTTTCTTTTACAAGTGCCGTGACCCCCATCCGGGTGTCACGCAGTGCTTCTGCCATGAAACGGCCTTTGACAAGAGAAACAGAGTAGACATGCTGCTCGAAGTTGAATCCATCCACCATGAAAGGTGCGCGCTGACCATCTGTCTTTTCCCATCCGAATTCACTTGGGTCGCACTGATATGTAACGGAAATGCTCGGAATGCTGGTATCTGTCCATCTGTTGTTTTTGTCAAACTGGTCCAGTGAGAGCCAGATCATCTTTCCCTGATAGGGAAAATTTTGGGGGATGCACATTTCGAACGGAGCCAGATCTTCAAGGGTCTCATCGTCCTGCGTCCCCAGAAGGCGGTTCATGATCTTCTGATATTTTTTCAGATAGATCCCATATCCGTCACACCGCGCTTTTGCCTCCTGCAGCTGGTTCAGCAGACGTTCCAGACTGTTGCTGCGCATCAGTGTGACGGTTGATGTCTTCAGCGCCGTCCGGACTTTTTTGATGGTGTCCACCAGTTCCTGCTTCAGCAGGTCCTGCTCTTCGATCCGCGATGCGACCGCCCGGCGCAGATAGATCTGCCATTCCTGCAGCTGCGCATTATAGTGTATCTGGTATGTCTGTCCTTCTCTGCGTGTTGCATCCTGAATTGCCTGCAGATCAGCTTGTGCGGAACTTTTAGCTGCCTGGAATTGTTGATATTTCTGTCGGATCGCGTCCTGTTTCTGGCGCTCTTCCTCCGTTAATTCTCCAAAGATAAAGGAAGCTACACGCGCTGTAAGATAGATGCCCGCAACAACAAGGGAGCCGACGGCCGCTTCTGTCATCATTTGCGCTTCTCCAAAATAGCCTTGACGATTTCGACACCTCGGGCATCAGACTGGTTCATCAGATCAGCTTCAGCGGCAGAAAGGCTCCCGTCCTTCAGTTTCTGGTGATAGATCTCGCTTGTTTTGAGATGATCGTCCACAACGGCCTTTATGTTGGCATTGTCCTGGCAGGTCTGGGTGAAATCGATTTCTTTCTGGCGCATAGCTTCCTGATGCTTCGTATCAATATCGTGCATGTTTTTTACATGTTCCTGATCGTTTTTGCTTTTTTCGTTTTTGGCCCGTTCCAGTACAGCATCGGCTTTTTTGATTTCAGCCTGTGCTTTTGTCGCCTCAGCTCTTGCTTTTTCCAGATCGCCTTCCGCCGAGCGGATGTTTTTATAGGCACTGCCCAGATGGTTTGCGGCAGACCCGATGTTGTTCACGGCCTGACTCGCCGCCAGGATCTTCTGCGTGCCCTCCTTTTTGAGTTCGACTGCCCGTTTGTTGTCGGACTCATATCGTTTTGTCTTGTTGTCCTGACCATTTTTTGCAAGCTCGGTCAAATCATCTACCATCTTAGATACTGCCTGCACTGCTGTTTTCAAATCGAATCCGTCCATGATCATTTACCTCCTGTTTCATAAGCTATCAGTTGCGTGAAATGCCGCAGAATATCCTGCTGCACCTGCTGCAGTTTCAGGATCTCAGTCTGATTCCTGTTGACCATTTCTTCAGTGGCAGACAATTGTTCAATTCGCTGCTGTATGATTTTCGTGGTCTGATCCAAATTATCTGCCATTTGATGTCCTATTGTACGGACTATGGCACGGTCATCCATGCTTTGTTCCATTTTATGCCTTTGTTCTTCACAGCTTTCTTTCAGTTCCGCCAGCCTTGTTTCCCATGTTTCCTGCTGTTCATAACGGGCGCGCTGGGCAGCATTCTGTTTTTTCTGAGCTTCCGCTTTTTCGTACTGTTGCTGGGCCTGTTCATAGACTTCTGCGCTTTTTTCCAACTCGGCCGTTGTTTTTCGTGCTGCGGCATATTCCAACGCATCGACTGCTGTATCAAAGCATCGGAAAGCGGCCTCGATTGCGTTCTGTTCCGTACTTTGCCGGCTGAGATGAATGGCATCACTGCACAGATCCGCAATGAGATTAAACATCTTCTTTTTATTCATCGGTAGATTCCCTCTCTGCGGGACACAATTCGGAAAACTGGAATTTCACCGGACAGGCGTGCGCTCTGTCAGTTTTGCTCTCCTCATATCGCCAGTCGCCGCCTTCATGGTATTGCGGGTGAACGTTTACCGTTGACAAAAGGTGTTTCGCTTTTGCCCGGTCCTGAAGAACGATATTTTCCGGGATGGTACGCCAGATCATTTCGCCAATATGCTCATCGACATAGATGTTGATGGGCGCACAGGCCTTTTCAGACTTATAAGCTTCCAGGATCTTCCGCGCATTTTCTGACAGAATTGTTCCTCCTGCCAGACAACGCTGTTCTTCAAACACCTGCAGATTTTCCATAGTCTCCAGCACGGTACGATATTCGTCCAGCGCCACAGCATATTTTTTGTACTGGAACTGGGCGATAGGGACTGCAAACTGGACACATGCGTTTTTCTCTTCCTTCACAGGGGCAGCCAGATCATAGGGCGGTGTTTTGTATACACGATAGCGAATCTCTTTTTCCAGGTTGAGCGTTGTGTAAAGAGACCCCATGTATTGATCATCGAGCAGCCGCTTTTCCCGCAGCACAGCCTTTACAAGCTCCAGCGAGTCCCCATAGTTATCGTTGTGGAGGAACACCTCCGTTGCCTTTTTCGGCAGCTGGAGCGCATTGTCCGGCAGCTCGGATCTGCGCAGCGTTTCGATCTGGTCCGGAGAGATCAGCTCGAGTTTTCCTTCGTACATTTCCACACAGCACGGAAAACCATTGTCTTCGCTTCCGAGTTTTTCCATGCAGCGGATCAGTTCAAAATACTCCCGGCCCGTAGACGTCAGTTTCCACTTGTCCTCATATTCGGGCTCCGCGAATTTCCAGCGTTCAAGCGCTTCCAATGCCTCATCCACGACCAGCTCGTCCAACTGCACAGTCGCTTTTATCTGTGACTCCGGATAGCCGTTTCCGATGGACCAGATTACAAATTGCGTAAATGCGCCGATCTCATCCAGCATGGTGGAGTGACACAGGACCTTTCCGACTTTTACCGGGACATAGACATTAATCCTTTTGTCCATTTTCGTCCTCGTCGTTGATCGTCAACACGAAATCCTGCATCGGGTCATCATTGAAATTCGGTTTTTTGAATGTCGGCTTTTTATTGGGCGCCTTTGCCTGTGGTGCAGGCTCTGCCTGTTTTTGTGCAGCAACGGGCACTATCGCAGTACTTTGCGGTTCAGTCTCCGGTGCTTTGGCCGGGGCAGGGCTGTCGCTCGGGGCAGTAGGTGGAGCCTTGGCAGAAGTTTCTGCACTCTGAGGATCAGACCCGGATGCAGACTTGGCTGTCCCTGCAGATTTGGCTGTTTCTGAAGTTGAAGATTTTGCTGAGTCATTGTTCGAAAGACTTGCACCTATCACACTGACTGCTCCGATGATGACAGCGCCGACGGCTCCTATAAGTAATTTTGGGATCATGGCTTATTCCTCCGCCTTAAGAAAACACAAATGATTTTCTTTCATTATAATCTTTTTGGACAGTTCTTACAATATTTATATTCATTTCCAGCTTTCTTTTTCAGAATGAATTTCTTTTGATATTAGGCACATCATCTCCTCTTTGGAAAATGAATAAGTCTCACTATCACTGCTTTACTGCAATAAAATTTGCAAAACCATCTTGACACACTCTATTTGCTCGTCAAGAGGGCTGGCACCGCCCAGCCCTCTCTCTTTTTGCCAAAGTTTTCCGCGTGTTTTCTTGCACTCTGCCAAAAGTGACGTGTTTTTGAAAATTTTTGTTGACATGACCCGGATTTTGTGGTAATCTATCCCAACAATTTATATTTACATATTTTACTTATTCGCTCAGTACCTGCGGGGCTGGGCAGCTCCCCTTTTTGACTTTTCAAGTCGCTACATAACCGACTGGCAAGACCTTCCGAAAAAGCGAAGGCATGACCGGTCTGTTTTGTGGCGACTTTTTTGTTGCCGTTCCAGCCTCGCACTTTGAAAACCGCATGACCGTCTGCATGGGATACCCGGCGATGATCCTGAGAAGGAGAGCCGGAAAACGCCGCCGGAAGGGGGCAGGAAATCCATGCAGGGAGAACGGCAGAACGCAAATTCCTCAGTTGCTGTAGGAAAATGTGGTCAAATTGACCACATTTTCCAGCCGTGACGCAGAAGAAATCAATGTGATCAAAATGATCACATTGATTGACCGTAGCACAAGCAAAAGGACGTTTATCCACCTGTTGCAGCAGAGAAAATCCATGTGGCCAAATTGACCACATGGAAAAGCCGCAGCACCAGAGAAAGGACGTGTGCCTATGGGAAACAACTTTACCCCTGCATGGATCAAAAAAGGCTTTTTCAACGAATCCCTGTTTTGTGATGATTTTCTGAGTACCCACCAGCTGCTTTACTCGAATGGTGCATTTTTCACCCCGGAAGGCAGGGTCACGGACACCATGAACCTGCGCTGTGAAATTTTCGATATGCTGCGAGACCATATCGGCGCAAATATCGCAAAACGGGTCAGCAATGTCGTAGATGTTCTGAAACTGGCGGCACAGGTGGAGGACTTCCCGCCCGTCACCGACCGCATTGCGCTGGCAAACGGCACCCTGTATCTGGACGGTACCTTTCAGGAAGGTAAGCCGGAGATTGTGCGCAACCGTCTGCCCGTCAAGTATGACCCGAAAGCCGCCCAGCCCGTCCACTGGCTGCGGTTCCTGTCCGACCTGCTCTACCCGGAGGACATTCCCACAGTGCAGGAGTTCATCGGCTATTGCCTGATTCCCAGCAATAAGGGGCAGCGCATGATGGTCATCAAGGGCAGCGGCGGCGAGGGCAAATCGCAGATCGGCGTGGTGCTGTCCCGGCTGTTCGGCTGTAACATGAAGGATGGCAGCATCGGCAAGATCTCGGAGAATCGCTTTGCCCGCGCAGACCTTGAACACACCCTGCTCTGCGTGGACGATGATATGCGGATGGAAGCCCTGCGTCAGACCAACTACGTCAAATCCATCGTGACCGCGCAGGGGCAGATGGACTTGGAACGCAAGGGCAAACAGAGCTATCAGGGCTGGATGTACGCCCGTCTGCTGGCGTTCAGCAACGGCGATCTGCAGGCTCTGTATGACCGCTCGGACGGTTTCTACCGCCGCCAACTCATTCTGACCACCAAGGACAAGCCCCTGTCCCGTGTGGACGACCCGGACATTGCCGAGAAGATGGCTGCAGAGGTTGATGGCATCCTGCTATGGGCATTTGAGGGCTTACAGCGGCTGGTGAAAAATGGCTTCCAGTTCACCGAGAGCGACCGTGCCCAGCGAAACCGGGAACTGGTGAAGCGGGACAACAACAATGTGTTCGATTTCCTCGAATCCGAGGGCTACATCCGCCTGAAGGCGGATGCCTGCACCAGCTCGAAAGAGCTGTATGAGGTCTACAAAATGTGGTGCGAGGAGAACAGCCTGAACGCCATCAAGTCCCGTGGATTCAGCGATGCGCTGATCGCCAACCGGCGCAGGTACAATCTGGAACACACCAACAACATTATCAATTCTTCCGGGCGGCGTGTCCGGGGCTTTGTGGGCATCGAAGCCCTTGTGCAGCCTGACCTTACGCCAAACGGCTGGCGGGCATGACCCCCATAAAAGGAGAATTTGGGTGTTTTGCTGCGTACGTGCGTACGCGGCAGTTGCTCTTTCTCCGTACGCACGTACGCAGCGATTGACCGAAAACGCACTTTATAGGGGTGTTTCTGGCATACTGTCAATTTGACAGCTTGCCAAATCAGGTGTTCAAAATGACCAACTGAAAAAGCCGGACGAGCTGGTGGGCAGGGATTCGCAAATCTTTGACCTCCAGCTTGCCCGGTGCAGGAGTGCAGAGGGTGCAGCCCTTTGCCCCAGTGATATGATGCTTTGCGTCACATCCTACTGGGTATTATCTGGCGCACCGCAGGCGGCAGATTCAGCAGCAAAGCTGCTGCGCACCCCACCAAGACGTTGAAATGGAGGAATGTCTATCTGAAACTGACACGACACAACGGACGAGCCGGAACCAACGGCGCCTATAACCCCAAACACAACGACCGGAGTTTCAACCTTGCCAACAGCGAGCACATCGACCCGGAACGAGCCAAGGGCAACATCTACTGGGACTGCTTCCACGGATTTCGCTCTGCCATCGCTCCACAAGATCCAGACGATCTGGCAGCGACCTTCTCGGATGTGGAACGGCAATTCTACGAGACCCACTATTCGGAGTTCATCGAAAGGCAGAATGAGCGCAATACCAAAATCCGGCACGCCGAACGAAACCGCAGCATTCCCGACCTACTGTCCAGCCGCAAGACCTGCCCGGAAGAAACCATCTATCAGCTGGGAACTCTGGATGAACACGCTTCCGCAGAGGACTTGCTGAATATCGTCACGGAGTTCATCGAGGAGTTCAAGGCAAGGTTCGGAGACCATGTTCATGTTTTGGACTGGGCATTGCATCTGGATGAGAGTACGCCGCATATCCACGAACGTCATGTGTTCGACTGCGAGAACAAGTACGGCGAGGTGGCTCCCCAGCAGGAAAAGGCGCTGGAAGCGTTGGGTTTTGAACTGCCTGACCCGGGCAAGCCCCTCAGCCGCCGCAACAACCGCAAAATCGCCTTTGATGCCGCCTGCCGGAAGATGCTGTTTGAGATCGCCAAGCGGCACGGGCTGGAATTGGAGGAAGAAGCGGAGTACGGCAATCGAAAGTATCTGGAAAAGCAGGACTTCATTCTTGCCAAGCAGAAGGAGCAGCTTGCCGCCCAGCAGAACAGGCTGGACGAATTGACCGTGAAAGTTTCGGAGATGGAGGCCCTGCTGGAAGATGTTTCGGCTGCGGCCTATGACAAGGCGGTGGAGGTCGTGACGGACGTGGTTCGCAGTGAGACCCGGAAGGAGGATATGCGGATGATCGAGGACACGAAGAAGTGGTTGTTGTCCCCGGAACGCAAGGCTCCCAAGGCCACACGAGAGTACACCGCAAAACATCTGGATAGCGTGCTGGACAAGTTCCTCAAGACCATGCAGACTACCGCTGCCCGCTTGCAGGAAAAGCTCCTGAAACCGGAAGCCCGGCAGAAAGGCAAGGAGCAGGTCAAGGAGAAAGCACGGGATTCGGTTCTGCAACTGCTGAACCGCCTGCAGGCAGAGCAGGGGCAAAACAAACCAACGGCACAACCCCGCAAACAGGAGGGGCATTCGGAAATCTGAACTCATCGGGAACGTTTGGGGCAGAAAGCTGGCACTTTCTGCCCCGGCACCCGGTTACAAGGAATTGGAGGTCTGCCTATGAATATGAATCGGCCTGACATGACCGAAACTGTGAAATCCGAAAATTATACGAATAAGTTCTTGCAAAAGGACTCGAACCCGGTTACAATGAAAGCGTCTAAATCCCCTGCCATTGAATCTTCTGACCAGACCAAAGCAGCCAAGCACGAACCTCTTGTTTACCGGGTGGAGGAAATCGCCCAGCTTTTGGCGATTTCTCCTCGCGCTGCGTACAACCTGTGCAACACCACGAAGGATTTTCGGGTGCTGCGCATCGGCACCAGTATCCGGGTAAACAAGCAGAGCTTTGACAACTGGTTTGCGGCGGTCTGAGGGAGGTAATCTATGGCATCTATTATGAAGCGCGGAGATTCCTACTCCGTCCGTTACAAGTACAAAGACCATTCCGGCAAACCCTGCGAGGGATGGGAAAGTTTCAAGACCAGGAAGGAGGCGCAGGAGCGAAAGATCACGGTCGAGAAAGAACTGCTGGACGGCACGTTCCTCGTCCCCGACACCATGACGGTGGAGGAAATGCTGTACAAGTGGATACCAATTCAGTCCACAAAGCACAAGTGGTCCCCCAAGACCTACACTCAGTCCGTAGCGATGGTGCAGAACCTTATCGTGCCGTATATCGGGAAACGGAAGGTACAGGAGCTGCGCACCTACGACATTGAGAAGTTCTATGCCACCCTTGCCAAGACCCCCTGCGGGCAATATGTGCACGGTGTGAAGCAGGACCTGTCCAAGAAGCAGAAGAAGCGGCTACTGTCCAGCACCTCTATTCACGAAGTCCACACCCTGCTGAAAACCGCCTTTTCCTATGCGGTGGAATGGGACTTGATCCACAAGATTCCCCTGCCCCGTGATGCCCCCAAGGTCAATATCGAGGAACGCACCATCTGGGACGAGAAAACCATGCTGGCAGCCTTGCAGACCATCGAAAACCCCGCCCTGCATCTGGCGGTGCACATGAGCATGGTCCTTTCGCTCCGTGAGGGCGAAATTCTCGGCTTGCAGCCGAGTGATCTGAATTTCGATGCCGCCGATGGGCGTGGCACCATCTCAGTCAGCAAGACCATGCAGCGAGCCAACAAGGACGCTTTGGAAAAGCTCGACCCCAATCAGGTCTACCACACCTTCCCGGACAGGCGTGAGGGCAGCAAGTCCTCTCTCATCCTGAAAAAGCCTAAGACCAAGAAGTCCAACCGTGTCCTGTATATGACCAAACCTCTGAAAGAGGAACTTCAAGCATGGCTTGAAAAGCTCAAACAGGACGAGCAGAACGCTCCGGAGAAGTACAGCAACTGCGGTCAGCTGTTTCGTCTCCCGGACGGCCTGCCCATCGCGCCGGAGTTGCTGACAAAATGGTACCGCCTGTGGAGAGCCGAGCATCCAGAGTTTGAACAGATCGTGTTCCACGGTCTGCGGCACTCCAGTGCCACCTACCAGCTTTTGCAGTCTGACGGTGACTTCAAGTCGGTGCAGGGCAACACAGGTCATGCAACGGCATCTGTCCTGATGGACACCTACGCCCACACGCAGGACAAGCCCCGGTTGGAGCTGACCGAGAAGATCGAAGCGAACTTCTATTCCCAAGACCTGACCCCGGCAGCACCTCAGCCCCGGCAAAACGAAAAGCCGGCGGCAACAAAAATCTCCGGTAAGGAGATCCTTGAAGCCATCCGGCTGATGGACGCAGACGAACGCAGAGAATTGACGAGAGCCTTGTTCGCCTAACTTCTTTTCTTTTTATGCAAAGGAAAGCAGGCTGTGCAAACCTTGCGCAGAAAAGCCCCCGATTCGGGCAAATGTGCAAACGGTGTGCAGAAAGTGTGCAGCCGCTTTCCTACATAAAGAAAGAACGCCAAATCTTGCGATTTGACGTTCAATATCTGGTGCACCTCCAGGGACTCGAACCCTGGGCCCACTGATTAAGAGTCAGTTGCTCTACCAACTGAGCTAGAGGTGCATAACCCATCAGGATACGGTTTCAATATCCTGATGGTGAGAGAAGCCGGCATCTACCTATTTTCACAGGCCGTGTCCAGCCAACTATCTTCGGCACAAGTGAGCTTAACTTCTGTGTTCGGAAT